>NZ_BAAAMY010000001.1:508597-577053 GCF_039529515.1 Nocardioides lentus | reverse complement strand
GGCACCCGGCGCAGCCACTGCGGCACGCGCCGTGAGGGCTCGGCGTCGACCGTGGTCGACCCCTCGGGCCCCGTCCGCTCCAGCGACGTCATGACTCCACTCTCCTCCGGTGACCCCAGGAGAGCACCTGGAGGAGCCCAGGAATTCCTGTGGATCACCGGGCCCCGGTGCGGGCCTGGTCCGCCAGCAGGTCGCCGACGAGGTCGGCCAGGATCTCGTAGCCGTTCTCGGTGAGGATCGACTCGGCGTGGAACTGGATGCCGGCGTAGTGCGGCCCCCGCAGGACGTGCACGTCGCCCGTGTCCGGCTCCGCCTCGACCCGGACGCCGGGCGGCGGCGCCGGGTGGTCGTCGCCGACGCGGGCCACGAAGGTGTTGTAGAAGCCGACCCGCTCGACCCGGCCGTCGACCTCGACCGGCGACTGGGTGCCCTGGAAGACGATGTCCTTGTAGGCGAGGTCGAGGCCGAGGCGGTGGCAGAGCGTCTGGTGGCCCAGGCAGACCGCCAGGAACGGCCGCCCGGCGGCGAGCACCTCGTCGACCGCGGCCCGCATGCGGGCGATCTTGGGGTCCTCGCCGTCGCGGGGGTCGCCGGGCCCGGGCCCGATGATGACGAGGTCGTCGCCGTCGAGCGCGCCCGCGACGTAGTCCTCGTGGCGCACCACCCGGCTGGTCATGCCGAGCACGGCCAGCACGTGGCGCAGCATCTTGACGAAGTCGTCCTCGCCGTCGAGGACCACCGCGCTGCGCCCGGCCAGCGGCGGGCGACCCGACCCGCCGTCCTGGTCGGTGAGCCAGAACCGCGACAGGCGGCGGTTGCGCACGTTCAGGGCGAGCAGCACGTCCTCGTCGGCGACCAGCTCGGCCACGTCGACCTGCGTCGGCGGCGCCGGCGGCACCAGCCCGAACGCGCTGAGGATCCCGCCGGCCTTGGCGTGGGTCTCCGCGACCTCGTACGCCGGGTCGGAGTCGCGCACGAGCGTCGCGCCCGCGGTGACCGTGAGGGTGCCGTCGAGCCCGACGTCCGCCGTACGGATCACGATGGGGCTGTCGAGGACCGGACCGCCGACCTCGTCGCGGCCGAAGATCGCGAGGGCGGCGCCGTAGTAGCCGCGCCCGCCGGTCTCGTGGGCCTTGATCAGGCGGCAGGCGTTCTCGACGGGGCTGCCGGTGACGGTCGCGGCGTACATGGTGTCGCGCAGCACCTCGCGGGGGTCGCGGTCGGTGCGGCCGGCGAGGAGGTACTCGGTGTGGACGAGACGGCTCATCGGCTTGAGGAACGGGCCGAGGACCTGGCCGCCCTCGCCGCAGACGTCGCACATCATCTTCAGCTCCTCGTCGACGACCATGAAGAGCTCGAAGATCTCCTTGTCGTCGGCGAGGAAGTCCAGCAGCCGGCGCTTCAGCGCGGGGCCGTCGACCGCGGCGTCCGCGGCGCCCGGGGCCCCTGTCGGGAGGCGGAAGGTGCCGCTGATCGGGTTCATCCGCACGTCGCCGCCGTGCACCGAGACGTGGCGCTCGGGGCTGGCGCCGATGAGGTAGCGGTCGCCGGTGAAGAAGACGAAGGTCCAGTAGGCGCCGCGCTCGCGCTCGAGCAGGCCCTTGAAGACCGAGAGCGCGCGGGCGGCGTCCCAGTCGGCGACCCGGGCGCGGTAGTGGCGTCCGAGCACCAGGTTGGCCCCCTCGCCCTGCCCGATCTCGCCGTCGATGACCTGCCGCACGAGCTCGCCGTACGCCGTGTCGTCGACGTCGAACCCGCCGCGGTCGGTGAACTCGAGCGGCACGTCGTCGATCGCCGCGACGACCTCCTCGACGGAGAACTCCAGCTCCGTGGCCACGTCGACGACCACGAGCGGCGTGCCGTCGTCGTGCGCCTCGAACCCGCGCTCGGCGACCTGCCGGAACGGCACCGCGACCAGCCGGTCGGCGATGTGGGCCTCGGTGGGCACGCCGGTCTCGAGCGGCACGTCGAGGATGCTCGCCACCTCGGTGCGGCTGCCGCCGAGCACCCCGACCGTGGCCTTCTCCCCCGCCCGCGTCGAGCGGCGGATGATCGCCCACGCCTCGTGCCCCTGGATCGCGCTGATCGCGGCCCGGGCGTCGAGGTCCTCAGTCATGGCGGCGAGCCTAGTTGCGGGCACGGCCGCCCCCGCCCCCGCCCGCCGTACGCCGAGTCGGCAGCACTTCCCGCCCGCCGTGCGCCGAGTCGGCAGCACTTCCCGCCCGCCGCGCGCCGAGTCGGCAGCACTTCCCACCCGCGCCGGGGACTTCGCGCCGACTCGGCGGGGGCGCCGTGCGCATCCGGGCCGACTCGGCGCCCACAGCGTGCGCAGCCGGGCCGACTCGGCTACGCGGAGACGGTGGTCAGCAGCTGCGTGGCGCGGGTGAGGACGACGTAGAGGGTGGCGCGACCGGTGCTGGACTCGGCCTCGATCTCCTCGGGCGCGACCACGACGATGGCGTCGAACTCCAGGCCCTTGGTCTCGAGCCCCGTGAGCACGACGACGCGGTCGTCCGCCGACGAGCGGCCGGTGGCGGCGGCCGCGCGGGCGCCGGGGGCGTCGTCGGCGAGCTCGGGCCAGGAGGCCAGCCAGCCGTTGACGTCGACGTGGCGGGCCGCCGGCACAACGATCCCGACGGTGCCGGCCACCCGGGAGGCGAGGTCGACGACCACGGACCGGGTGGTCGCCGCGAGGTCCTCGACCCCCGTCAGGACGACCGGCTCCTCCCCGGTCGAGCGCACCGCCCGCGGGAGGTCCGCGTCGAGCCCCACCCGTCCGGCGTACGCCGCGGCGTGGGCGTAGATCTCGGAGGAGTTGCGGTAGTTCGTCGACAGGTGGAAGGAGTGGACGAGCTTCTTCTCCAGCGCCGCGGCACGGGCGGCGGCGGCCTCCTCCGGGGCGGGCCACGACGACTGGGCGGGGTCGCCGACGACGGTCCAGGTCGCCGTGCGGCCGCGGCGGCCGACCATGCGCCACTGCATCGGGGTGAGGTCCTGGGCCTCGTCCACGAGCACGTGGGCGAAGCCGTCGTCGTCGATCGAGCCGGTCGCGGGACGCCAGGGGCGACCCGACGGGGCGTACTCGCGGTCGGAGGCGGTGGTCAGCTCGACCAGGTCGATGCCGCCCTGCTCGGCGGTCAGCAGGTCGTCGGCGTCGTCCTTCGGCGCGGGCACGTCGCCGAGGGCGTAGCGCAGCTCGTCGAGCAGCGGCACGTCCTCGACGGTGAGGGCCTCGCCGGTCACCGGCACCCGGGTGGAGCCCTCGGTGCGGGTCCACGCCTTGTGCAGGAGCCGCTGCTCCTCCTCGCCCAGCACGCCGTCGGCGACACCCGCGAGCACCTCGGGGTCGCGCAGCCAGGCCAGCACCTCCTCGGCGGCCAGCGGCGGCCACCAGGCGGAGGCGAAGTCCACGAACCGGGCGTCGGAGAGCATGTCGTCGTCGAACGCCTCGCGCCCGCGCTCCCGGCCCCGCTCGGAGCGCACCTGGCGCCACAGCGCGTCGAGCAGCATCCCGGCGACGCGGGACAGCTGGCGGTTGCGGCGGCCCTGGTTCATCAGCTGGCGCCGGATCCGACCCAGCTGGCGCCGGTCCAGGCGCAGCCGGTCGTCGCGCCAGAAGATGCCGAACTCCTCCGGCGCCCCGGGCGCGGCCGCCCGGGCGAGCCGCTGCAGCACCTCGGCCATCCGCGAGGAGCCCTTGACGTCGGCCACCGCCGGCTCGTCGTGACGCACGGCGCGGACGCCGTCGACGACCTCGCCGAGCGAGCGCAGCGCGACCGCGGTCTCGCCCAGGGAGGGCAGGACCCGCTCGATGTAGCGCATGAACACGCCGCTGGGCCCGACGACCAGCACGCCGCCGGTCTCGTAGCGGCGGCGGTCGGAGTAGAGCAGGTACGCCGCGCGGTGCAGCGCGACGACCGTCTTGCCGGTGCCGGGACCACCCGAGATCGCGACGACACCCTTGACGGGCGCCCGGATCGCCTTGTCCTGCTCGGCCTGGATGGTGGCCACGATCGAGTGCATGGACCGGTCACGGGCCCGGGACAGCTGGGCCATGAGCGCACCCTCGCCGAGGATCGGCAGCTGCTCGGCGCCCTCGACCTCCGGGTCGAGCAGCTCGTCCTCGACCCCCTCGACCCGGCGCCCGGCGCTGCGCAGCACCCGACGGCGCACCACGCCCGCGGGCTCCGCGGCCGTGGCCTGGTAGAACACCGCGGCGGCCGGGGCGCGCCAGTCGACGAGCAGCGAGTCCCGCTCGGCGTCGCGCAGGCCGATCCGCCCGACGTACCGCGGCTCCTCGCCGAGGGCGACGTCGTCACCCGACGGGCGCAGGTCGAGGCGCCCGAAGACGAGGCCCTCGTGGGCGGCGTCGAGCTCCGCGATGCGGCGGGCCGCATGGTGGACCATCGCGTCCCGCTCCACCAGCCCGCCCTCGTGGCCGAGCCGGGCGCGGTCGTGCCCCTCGCGGGCCAGCTCGCGCGCCGCGCTCGCCGACTCCTCGAGGCGCGCGTAGACGCGCTCGACGAACTGCTGCTCCTGCGCGACCTCGCGCGCAGCGACCTGATCGGACACTCCACCCCCACTGCGCGAGCCGCCCGTCGGACCGGGTCCCCGCGCGTGTGCAAACCGGACGGAGAACCTTATCTCCTGCGCGACAGGAACGCCTGCATCGCCTCTCGCGCAGCGTCCGACCCGAACAGCCGCGCCGAGGTCGCCGCGACCTCGTCCCGGCGGGCGTCGAGGTCGGCCAGCAGCCGCGCGTTGAGCAGCCGCTTGGTCTCGGCCTGCCCCTGCACGGAGCCCGCGAGCAGCGACGCGCACACGGCGTCGGCCCGCGCGGCCAGGTCGTCGCCGGGCACGGCCTCGCTGACCAGCCCGTACGACGCGGCGGCCGCGCCGTCGAACACCTCCCCGTCGAGGAAGGTCCGCGAGGCCCCCCGCGGGGTCATCCGGTGCAGCAGCACCAGCGAGATCACCGCCGGCGCCAGGCCGAGGCGCACCTCGGTCAGCGCGTACGTCGCCTCCACGGCGCTGATCGCGACGTCGCACGCGCCGACGAGCCCGATGCCGCCCGCCCGGACGGGGCCCTGCACGGCGACGACGACGGGGGTGTCCATCGCGACGACCTGGCGCTGCATGTCGACCATCCGCCGGGCGCCCTCCTCCATGCCGCCGGCCACGGCCTCGGAGAGGTCCGCACCCGAGCAGAAGACCCTCCCGGTGGCGCGCAGCAGGACGGCGCGCACCGACGGGTCGGCGTCCGCGGTGGCGAGCGCGTCCAGCAGCTCGGTCACCAGCCGCGCCGAGAGCGCGTTGCGGTTGTGCGGCGAGTCGAGCGTGACGACCGCGAGCCGGGTGTCGACGTCGAGACGCTCGTCCAGCTCACCGGCCGGGCGGTGCTCGAGGTGGACCAGGGGCCCGTCGGGGGTGGTCGGGGCGTCGGCGGATGTGGTGCTCATCGCCCCGCATCCTGCCCGGCACCCCATCCGCGGACCACCCCCGCGACGAACCACGGGCATGAGCTCCTCCGACCCCGCGACCACCACGCCCCGTCGGCGCGCCCGTCCGCGCCGGCTCGGCGGCGCGTTCGCCTTCGCCGGCAGCGGCCTCCTCGCCACGCTGGCGGGGATGTCGGCCGGCCACCTCACCGCCGCCCTCACCGACCCCGCCGACTCGCCCGTCCTCGCGGTCGGCTCCACCGTCATCGACGCGACGCCCACCCCCGTCAAGGAGTGGGCCATCGCGACGTTCGGCAGTGCCGACAAGATCATCCTGGTCGGCAGCGTCGTCGTCGTGACCCTGCTGCTGGCGGCCCTGGCCGGGCTGCTGGCCCGCCGCCGCACCGCGCTGGGGCTCGGCCTGCTGCTGGCGCTCGTCGCCGCCGCGGGTGCGGCCGCCGTGCTGCAGCCCGCCGCCGGCGTCCTCGCCGTCGTCCCCGCCCTGGTCACCGCCGCGGTCGGCGCCGCCGTGCTGCTGTGGCTGGTCCGCGGCCTGCGCGCCCGCGGGGCCGCGACCGTCGGGACCGCCGGGACCGCCGGAGCCGCCCAGACCCCCTCACGCGCCGACGAGGGGGACGGGCCCGACGTCCTCGACGCCGGCGAGCCCGCCTCCCGCCGTACGCCGGTCGGCGCGTCGCGCCGCGGCCTGCTGGTGGGCAGCGGCCTGGTGGCCCTGGCCTCGGTCGCCGCCGCGGGCGCCGGCCAGTGGATCGGCACCGTGCGCACCCGCCTCAGCGACATCGCGCTGCCGACCCCGGCGCGCAGCCCCGACCCGCTCCCGCAGGGCCTCGAGGGCCGGGTCGACGGCCTCTCGCCGTTCCGCACCCCCGAGGCGGACTTCTACCGCGTCGACATCAACCTCGCCGTCCCCGTCGTCGACCAGGACTCCTGGACGCTGACCATCGACGGCGACGTCGACACCGAGGTGACCTTCTCCTACGCCGACCTGCTGGAGATGGAGACCGTCGAGCACGACATCACGCTCACCTGCGTGTCGAACTTCGTCGGCGGCCCCTACGTCGGCTCCGCCCGCTGGCAGGGCATCCCGATCAAGCAGCTGCTCGACCGCGCCGGCATCGACGGCACGGGCGCCGACCAGATCCTGTCGACCTCGGTGGACGGCTTCACCATGAGCACGCCGCTCGAGGTCGCCCTCGACGGGCGCGACACGATGCTGGTGGTCGGGATGAACGGCAACCCGCTGCCGCGCGACCGCGGCTTCCCCGCGCGCCTCGTGACCCCCGGCATCTACGGGTACGTCGGCGCCTGCAAGTGGGTCGAGCGGCTCACGCTCACGACGTACGCCGAGCAGGAGGCGTACTGGACCGAGCGCGACTGGGCGATCGAGGGCCCGATCAAGATCTCCAGCCGTATCGACACCCCCGAGGCGCTCTCGCGCTCCGACGCCGGCCAGATCGCCGTCGCCGGCGTCGCGTGGGCGCAGACGCGGGGCATCGGGAAGGTGCAGGTCCGCGTCGACGGCGGTCCGTGGCGCGACGCCGAGCTCGGCCCCGACGCGGGGGTCGACTACTGGCGCCAGTGGGTCTACCGCTGGGACGCCACCCCGGGCCAGCACTCGCTGGCCTGCCGCGCGGTGGGGGAGGACGGCGAGGTGCAGACCGCCGTCCAGGCCGAGCCCTTCCCCAACGGCGCCAGCGGGATCCAGGAGATCCAGGTCTTCGTCGACTGACCCCGCGACCCCACCCGGTGACGGCGTGGCTCCCGGGCGCCCTGGGCGCCGGGGGGCCACGCCGTCCGTCGTGGACCCGACCTCCGGACGGCCCCGACGACGGATTCTCGACAAATTCCGAACTTCCTCCCATCCGGATCGCGGGCGGCACCGAACGACTCCCGACAGACAAGCCGGTCGGCGGCCTCCCACTCGGTCCGCCGATCAAGACGAAAGGCATCCTCATGCAGCGCACGATCCTCAAGCGGACCGGCGGCGTCGCCGCACTCGCCCTGACGATGTCCCTCGGCCTCGCGGCCTGCGGCAGCGACAGCGACAGCGCGGAGACCGCCGACGACACCTCGAGCGAGTCCGCCGAGACCACCCCCTCGGAGTCCCCCTCCGAGCCCGCCGAGTCCGAGTCGGAGTCCACCGACGCCGAGCCGATGAACTTCGGCGCCGGCTGCGAGGGCGTCCCGACCTCCGGCCCCGGCTCCGTCGACGGCATGGCCGACGACCCGGTCGGCACCGCGGCCTCCAACAACCCGCTGCTCACCACGCTGACCGCCGCCGTGCAGGAGGCCGGCCTGGTCCAGACCCTGAACGGCCTCGAGGCCGCCACGGTCTTCGCGCCCACCGACGACGCCTTCGCCAAGATCCCGCAGGCCGACCTCGACGCGCTGCTGGCCGACAAGGAGGCGCTGACCCAGGTGCTGCTGCACCACGTGGTCCCCGAGCGTCTCGACCCCTCGGACCTGGCCGGTGACCAGGACACCGCGGCCGAGGACGTCGTGACCGTCGAGGGCGAGGGCGAGGAGTTCGAGATCCCCGCCGCCAACGGCGGCGAGCTGGCCACCGTGGTCTGCGGCAACGTGCAGACCGCCAACGCCAACGTCTACGTCATCGACTCGGTCCTCATGCCGGAGATGACCGGCGGCGGCAACGGTCGCTGAGTCCGACCACCGCTGACGCACCACTCGACTGACGGAGGCCGCTGTGATCGGGGATGATCAGACCGTGAGGTCCATCTTCGGCGCGCCGTCCGGCCCGCCCACCCCGGGCGGGCCGGACGGCCGGCGGTCTCCGTCGAGTCGGTCCGGCGAGGCCACCGCGCACCTCGGGGAGCTGCTCCAGCGCTCCTCCCGCGGTGACGAGGGCGCCTTCGCCGAGCTGTACGACGCGACGTCGGCCCGGGTCCACGGGCTCGCAGTGCGCGTCGTCCGGGACCCGGCGCAGGCCGAGGAGGTCACCCAGGAGGCGTACCTCGAGACCTGGCGCACGGCCAGCCGCTTCGACCCCGCGCGGGGCAGCGCGATCTCGTGGCTCATGACGATCGTGCACCGCAAGGCCGTCGACCGGGTCCGCGCCGCGGAGGCCTCCAGCCGCCGCGACGAGACCTACCACCACCGCAACCGCCCGGTGGAGCACGACAGCACCGCCGAGGCGGCGCACAGCTCGATGGAGGCCCACCGGGTGCGCACCGCCCTGGCCTCGCTGACCACGGTGCAGCGTGAGGCCGTGACCCTGGCCTACCTGGGGGGTTACACCCACACCGAGGTCGCCGGCCTGCTCCAGCTGCCGGTCGGCACCGCCAAGACCCGGATCAGGGACGGCCTGATCCGCCTCCGAGACGCGATGGGAGTCGGCCAGTGAACGAGTCGAGTCACCGCCTCGTGGGCGCCTACGCCGCCGACGCCGTCGACGACGCCGAGCGCCACGAGTTCGAGCAGCACCTCGCCGAGTGCGCCGACTGCCGCGAGGAGGTCGCGAGCCTCCAGGAGGCCACCGCCGCGATCACCGAGGCCACCAGCGTCGCCCCCCCGGCCGAGCTCCGCGACCGGGTGCTCGCCCAGATCGCCACCGTGCGGCCCCTGCCGCCCGAGACCGTCACCGCTCACCCCGCCGACGCCGACCACACCGGCTCCGCCGACGTGGTCGCCCTCGCGCCCCGCCGCCGCCGACGCCTGCTGGTCGCGGTCGGCTCGGCCGCCGCCGCGGTCGTCCTCGCCGTCGGGCTGGGCGTCGCCCAGCCCTGGGCCGGCGACCCCGACTCCCCGGTCGACCAGGTGCTGCAGGCCGACGACGCGCTCAGCGCGTCCCTCGACCTCGGCGACGGCGCCCGCGCCACCGTCGTGCACTCCGAGGCCGTCGGCCGCAGCGTCATCGAGACCGAGGACATGCCGCCCCCGCCGGACGGCTCCGTCTACCAGCTCTGGTACCTCGACGGCGGCGACTACGTCTCCGCGGGCCTGATGCCCGCCGGGCGCGACCAGACCGTCGCGCTGCAGGGCGAGTCCCGCGACGTCGACGGTGTCGGCATCACCGTCGAGCCCTCGGGCGGCTCCGAGACCCCCACGTCCGAGCCGATCGCGACGTTCGACTTCGGACCCGCGGCGTGAGCGCGGCGGCTCCCGCCGGCCGCCGACGTGTCGCAGTGGTCGGCAGCGGTGTCGCCGGCCTCACCGCGGCGTACGCGCTGTCCGGCGAGTGCCACGTGACCCTCCTGGAGGCCGACGACCGCCTCGGGGGGCACGCCGACACCCACCTCGTGGGCGTCACCCGACCCGACGGCACCCGGGTCGACGTGCCCGTGGACACCGGCTTCATCGTCCACAACGAGCGGACCTATCCGCACCTGCTGGCCATGTTCGCCGAGCTGGGCGTCACCACGCGGCTGTCCGAGATGTCGATGTCGATCCGTGACGAGCGTCGCGGCCGCGAGTGGGCCGGCGCGCTCGGCGCGGGCGGGGTCTTCCCGACCTGGCGCAACGCCGTCAGCCCGTCGTTCTGGCGGATGCTCGTCGGCATCCCGCGCTTCCACCGCGCGGCCCGGGCGCTGCTCGCGGCGACGGACGGCTCGTCCGCCGCCGAGCAGGGCGACCTGCGGACGCTGCGGGAGTTCCTCGACGACCACGGCTTCGGCGACGACTTCCGCGAGCTGTTCATGGAGCCCCTCGTCGCCGCCGTCTGGTCGACCGACGACGCCCGCGCCCTCGACTACCCGGCCCGCTACCTGTTCGCCTTCCTGCGCCACCACGGCATGCTCCAGGTCTTCGGCTCCCCGCCGTGGCGCACCGTCGTGGGCGGCTCCCGCTCCTACGTCGCCCGGGTCGCCGAGCGGCTCGACGAGGTCCGCACCGGCACCAAGGTCACCGGCCTCCTCGAGACCCCCGCGGGCGTCGAGCTCACCGACGGCAACGGCGCCACCGAGACCTTCGACGCCGTCGTCGTCGCCACGCACCCCCACCAGGCGCTGGCGATGCTCACCGACCCCACCCCGGCGCAGCGCGAGCTGCTGGGCGCGATCACCTACTCGCCCAACACCGCGCGGCTGCACACCGACACCTCGCTGCTGCCGACGCTGCCCCGCGCCCGCGCGTCCTGGAACTACCTGCGCCGCGCCGACGGGCCGCCGGGCGCGGCCGACGAGGTCACCGTCACCTACGACCTGACCCGCCTGATGCGCCTCGACGAGGCGTACGACGTGACCGACCGCCGCTTCCTGGTCACCCTCGGCGGTGCCGACCTCATCGACCCGGCCACGGTGATCGACACGATGGAGTACGAGCACCCGCTCTACACCCCGGAGTCCGTCGCCGCCCAGCAGCGCCTCGACGAGTGCGACTCCGACCGGCTCGCCTTCGCCGGCGCCTACCACGGCTGGGGCTTCCACGAGGACGGCGCCCGCTCGGGCGTCGAGGCCGCCGCCCGCCTCGGTGTCGACCGGACCGCCCGCGTGCGCGGCCGCCGGCCCGCCACCGCCTCCACGTCGCCGCGCACCTACGCCACCACGATCCGCCACACGCGGCGCACCCCGTGGCGGCGCAGCTTCGGTCACCGCTCGCACACCTGGGTCGTCGACCTCGACCACCTCCCCGCCCGCCGTCCCGGCACCGCGCGGGGCCACGCGCTCGGCACCTTCGAGGCGCGCGACCACCTGCACGACCCGGCCCACCCGCACCGCAGCATCAAGGACAACGTCGTCGCGTTCTGCGCGGCCCGCGGCGTCGAGGTCACCGGCCGGGTCCTGATGGCGGCCAACCCGCGCGCCTGGGGCCACTGCTTCAACCCGATCTCCGTGTTCTGGTGCTTCGCCGACGACGGCGCGCAGGTCGGCGTGGTCGTCGAGGTCCACAACACCTACGGCGAGCGCCACTCCTACCTCGTCCACCCCGACGAGCAGGGCCGCGCGAGCACCGACAAGGAGCTCTACGTCTCCCCGTTCCACGGCACGACCGGCCGCTACGAGATCGCCGTGCCGACCCCCACCGAGACCGAGCTGCACGTCGCGGTCTCGCTCACCTCGCCGGAGGGCGAGGACTTCTCCGCGACCCTGACCGGCACGGCCACCCCGGTGCCCGCCTGGCGGGTCGCACCCGTGACACTGCGGCACGCCGCCCTGATCCGGCTGCACGGCGTCACGCTGTGGCTGCGCCGCCTGCCCGTCCGTCCCCGTCCCCCGCACCCCCGACAGGAGGGCGTCGCATGAGCACCCAGTTCGAGCACCGCCCCGACGCCCCGACCGACGCCTCCTCCGGCGCCCGTCCCGCCCCGTCCGTCCCGGACCCCGCCGCCTGGCCGGGCCTCGACCGACCGCCGTCCGGGCCGCGCACCGCGGTGTCGGCCCTCGTCGCCCGTCGGCTGTTCGCGGCCGCGGTGTCCCGCCTGCACGTGACCGTGCACGGCGTCGGCGACCGGCCGCTCGGCCTCGGCGGGCCCGCGATCACCGTGCACCGGCCCGAGGAGTTCTTCGCCCGCTTCGGGCGCGACGCCCTGATCGGCTTCGGCGAGGCCTACCTCACCGGGGCCTGGGGCGAGGGTGCCCCGGGCGCCGGCGCCGAGGGCTCCAGCGAGCTCGGCGACTTCCTCGCCGTGCTCGCCGCCGAGATGCCCACGCTCGTGCCCGCGCCGCTGCAGAGGGCCCGTGCGGCCGTCGTACGCCGGCCGCCGAAGGCGCACGAGAACACCGAGCGCCAGACCCGCGGCAACATCGCGCACCACTACGACCTGTCCAACGACCTGTTCGCCGCGTTCCTCGACCCGACCCTGAGCTACTCCTCGGCGCTGTTCGACGCGCCGCAGGAGCGCGCGGTCGACGGCGTCGGGGAGCTGCTGCGCGCCGGCGACCCGACGCCCGACGCCGACCTCGAGTCCGCGCAGGCCGCCAAGATCGAGCGGCTGCTCGACGTCACCGAGGTCGGGCCCGGCACCCGGGTGCTGGAGATCGGGACCGGCTGGGGCGAGCTCGCGATCCGCGCCGCCGCCCGCGGCGCCTCGGTGCACTCGGTGACGCTGTCGACCGAGCAGCAGGCGCTGGCCCGCCAGCGGATCGAGGCCGCCGGCCACGGCGCCGCGGTCGACGTCGAGCTGTGCGACTACCGCCTGGTCGACGGCACCTACGACGCGGTGCTCTCCGTCGAGATGATCGAGGCGGTGGGCCACGAGTACTGGTCGACGTACTTCCGCACCATCGACCGGGTCCTCGCGCCCGGCGGTCGGGTCGGCATCCAGGCGATCACGATGCCGCACGACCGGATGCTCGCCACCCGTCGCACCTACACGTGGATCAACAAGTACATCTTCCCCGGCGGCTTCCTGCCGTCGGTGCAGGTCCTCGACGAGGTCACCCGCGCCGACACCGACCTGCGCCTGACCGGTCGGCTCTCGATGGGCCGGCACTACGCCGAGACCCTGCGCCAGTGGGACCGCCGCGCCGACGCCGCCGCCGAGGAGGTCCTCGGTCTCGGGTTCGACGAGACGTTCCTGCGGATGTGGCACTTCTACCTGGAGTACTCCCGCGCCGGGTTCGCCTCGGGCTACCTCGACGTCAACCAGCTGCTGTTCACCCGCCCCTGAGAGGGACCCCATGAGCTCGCGCACCACCGCCGGACCCACCGGCCCCACCTCCTCCGGCCCGCTGGCCGACCGCCCGGTCGCCGACCTCCTGGCCTCCGCGCTCGAGCCGTTCGTCGGCGGCGAGCTGCCCGTGCGGCTGCGCGGCTGGGACGGCTCCGAGGCCGGCCCCGTCGGCGCGCCGCTGGTCGAGGTCCGCACCCCCGACGCGCTGCGCCGCCTGCTGTGGGCGCCCGGCGAGCTCGGCGCCGCCCAGGCCTACGTCACCGGCGAGATCGAGGTCCACCACGACCTCGACGACGCCCTGACCCACGTGTGGTCCGTGGCCGCCGAGCGCGGGCTGTCGGGCATCCGGCCCACGCCGCCGACCCTGCTGCACGCCCTGCGCACCGCGCGCGCCCTCGGGGTCGTCGGCCGTGCCCCCGCCGCGCCCGCCTCCCAGGCCAAGCTGACCGGCCGGCTGCACTCCAAGCGTCGCGACCGCCGTGCGATCAGCCACCACTACGACCTGTCGAACGAGTTCTACTCGCTGATCCTCGACCCCCACATGGCTTACTCGTCGGCGTACTTCACGCGCCCCGGCGACGACCCGTCGTACTCGCTGGAGGACGCGCAGGCCGACAAGCTCGACCTGGTCTGCCGCAAGGTCGGGCTCCGGCCCGGCATGCGGTTCCTCGACGTCGGCTGCGGCTGGGGCTCGCTCTCGCTGTACGCCGCCGAGCACTTCGGCGCGCAGGTCGTCGGCGTGACGATCGCCGCGGAGCAGAAGAAGTTCATCGACGCCCGGATCGCCGAGCGCGGCCTGGCCGACCGGGTCGAGATCCGGCTGCAGGACTACCGCGAGGTCCCGGAGACCGACTTCGACGCCGTCGCGAGCCTCGAGATGGGCGAGCACGTCGGCCAGGGCAACTACCCGACGTACGCCGAGGTGCTGCGGCGCGCGGTCAAGCCGGGCGGACGTGTGCTGGTGCAGCAGATGTCGCGCTCCGGCGGCCGCAACGGCCACCCCGGCGGCGGACCGTTCATCGAGTCCTTCATCGCCCCCGACATGCACATGCGACCCGTCGGCGAGACGGTCGCGCTGCTCGAGGCCGGGGGCCTGGAGGTCCGCGACGTCCACGGCATGCGCGAGCACTACGTGTGGACCGTCGACCGCTGGCTCGAGACCTTCGAGAAGAACGCCGCCCGCCTCACCGAGCTCGTCGGCGAGGAGGTCGTCCGCGTCTGGCGCCTCTACCTCGTCGGCGGCCGCATGGCCTTCCGCGACGGCCGCATGGGCGTCGACCAGATCCTCATGGTCCGCCCCGGCGCCGACCACACCCTCCCGCGGGTGCGGGAGTTCTGAGGGCGGCCGGACCCCGCTCCCGGGCCCAGCTCCCGGACCCCGCTGCCGGGTAGTCCCTGACGTTCCGACCCCCCACGAGGCCCGATCACGGCCACGACGTCAGGGACCATCCCGCCCGCCGAATCCCGGGCCCCGGTGCCGGGTAGTCCCTGACGTTCTGACCCCCCACGAGGCCCGATCACGGCCACGACGTCAGGGACTACCCCGGGGGACGGGGGCCGACGGGGCAGGTTCTGGGAGAGTGGGCGCAATGAGCACTGCGATCGAAGAGCTGCCCGGCCGCGTCGCGGTGTACGTCGACTTCGAGAACCTCGTCATCAGCCTGTACGACGCGACGCACGGCGAGGGCGCCTGGCGCCGCGACGACGCCCGCAAGCGCGCCACGCCCGCGATCGTGGACAAGCTGGAGTCGGCGCGCCTCGACCTCGACGCGATCATCGACTACGCCGCCTCGATGGGCGTCGTGACCATCTGCCGGGCCTACTGCGACTGGACCGTGCCCGCGTTCGCGGCGTACGGCCGGGCGCTGACGCGCCGCTCGGTCGACCTCGTGCAGATGTTCCCGATGTCGGGCTCCAAGAACGGCGCCGACATCCGGCTCGCCGTCGACGCGCTGGAGGACCTCGAGCGGTTCCCCTACCTGACCCACCTGATGGTCGCGGCCGGCGACTCCGACTACGTCCCGCTCGCCCAGAAGGCCCGCCGCCTCGACCGCCGCGTCATCGGCGTGGGCGTCGCCGGGTCGGTCGGGCGCTACTGGGAGCTGGCCTGCGACGAGTTCCGCCAGTACGACGTGCTGGTCACCCTCGACGACGACGACGACGACGACGACACCGCCGACGAGGCGACGGACGAGACGGCCGGATCGGGGACCGAGCCCGCGGCCGACGGGTCGACGCCCGACGCCGCCGACGCCCCCGCCGAGGGCACGAAGCCGCAGGTCACCCGCCGCCGCCGCGGCGCCCGGAAGTCGGCCGAGGGGACCCCCGGGGAGACCACGGGTCAGGTCGCCGAGGAGCCTGCCGAGGAGGACTCCCCCGCACAGGGCTCCGCCCGCGGCCGTCGCTCCGACGACCCCGCCCGCACCGCTCGCAAGCTGCTGCTGCGCGCCCTCAAGCTGGGCCACGAGCAGCGCACCGACGACTGGGTGCCGCTGTCCATGGTCAAGACCCTGATGCTGCGCCTGGCCCCCGACTTCTCCGAGCGCGCGATCGGCTTCCCGACGTTCAGCGCCTTCGTGGAGTCGCACCGCGAGATCGTCATGTACGACACCGACCACAACGCCGCCCGCCTCGCCTCGATGGGCAAGCCCCGCAAGGGTTGAGCGACTAGCCTCCCGCCATGGCGACCATGACGCCCCGCGAGGCCGCGGACTACCGGACCCGGGCGTTCCTCGGCTGGGGCGCCGCGCTCCTGGGGCTCGCGCTCGTCCTCTGGATCCTTCGCGGGCTCTACGCTCCCGGCCCCGTCGGGGACTCGAACGACGCGACGATCTACGGCGTGCTCACCCTGGTGGCCCTCGCCCCGGGCGCCGTGCTGACGTTCGTCGGCCTGGTGGCCGTCGGCGTCCGCCTCGGGCTCGCGGCGCACGGCGTCGAGCCGCGGGACTGAGCCGTGCGCGTCGCGCCGGCCGCCGTCCTGCTGGTCCTCACCGGGCTGGTCGCGGGCTGTGGCGGCGGCGACGACGGGACCGACGACCGGCGTCCCGACGACTGCGCCGCCCGCCTCGGGCTCGACGGCGACGTGTACGAGCCGCTCGGCCGGCCGCCGCAGGGCGCCGGCGTCGGCCGGGCCGACCGCGCCGAGGTGCTGGGCTGCGAGGACGAGGTCGTCGCGGAGGTCGCCGTACGGCGGCTGCCCCCGCGCGGCGCGACCGAGCTGCTCGCCGTGCGCTCGGGTCCCTACCGCGGCTTCTACCTCCGCGAGGACGCGGCGCCGAGCCCGGTGCCGCTCCCCCCGCCGTCCGCGACCGCCCCCGACCCCGGGTAGTCCCCCACGACGATGCCGCCGGCGGGGCCCTGCGGCCGTTTCGTGGGGGACCACCCGGCCGGGGCCGGGCGGGCAGCGGACCTCAGTACGACTTGGGCAGGCCCAGGGAGTGCATGGCCACGTAGTTGAGGACCATCTCGCGGCTCACGGGCGCGATCCGGGAGGCCCGGGACGCCACGAGCAGCCCTGCGATGCCGTGCTCGGAGGAGATGCCGGCGCCGCCGTGGGTCTGCACGGCGCGGTCGACGGCGTGGCAGGCGGCCTCGGCGGCGGCGTACTTGGCGATGTTCGCCGCCTCGCCGGCGCGCTCGTCGAGACCGGCGTCGCAGAGCGCCGCCGCCTTCTGGTTCATCAGCCGGGCCATCTCGATCTCCATGTGCGACTCCGCGAGCGGGTGCGCGATGGCCTGGTGGGCGCCGATGGGCTGGCCGAAGACGGCGCGGTCCTTCGCGTACGCCACGGCGCGGCCCAGCGCGTGCCGGGCCAGGCCGAGGGCGAACGCCGCGGCCATGATCCGCTCGGGGTTGAGCCCGGCGAACAGCTGCAGCAGGCCGCCGTCCTCCGAGCCGACCACGGCGTCGGCGCCGAGGCGGACGTCGTCGAGGAAGACCTGGAACTGCTTCTCCGGGCTGACGATCTCCATCCCGATCGGCTGCGCGGTGAAGCCCGGCGCGTCGGTCGGCACGACGAACAGCACCGGCTTGAGCCGTCCCGTGGCGGAGTCCTTCATCCGGGCGACGACGAGCACGTTCGTCGCCTCGTCGACGCCGGAGATCCAGATCTTCTGGCCCCTCAGCACGTAGTCGTCGCCGTCGCGGGTCGCGGAGGTGGTGATCGCGTGGGTGTTGGTGCCGGCGTCGGGCTCGGTGATCGCGAAGGCCATCGTGCCGGTGCCGTCGCAGATCCCGGGCAGCCAGCGCTGCTTCTGCGCACTCGTGCCGAACCGGCCGATCACGGTGCCGCAGATCGCGGGCGACACGACCATCAGCAGCAGCGGGCAGCCGGCCGCGGCGAGCTCCTCGCAGACCGCGGCGATGTCGCCGATCCCGCCGCCGCCCCCGCCGTACTGCTCCTCGACGTTGATGCCGAGGTAGCCGGCCTTCGCGATCTCCATCCACAGCTCGGTGGACTTCTCCCCCGCCCGGGCGCGGTCGGTGAACCACTCGCGTCCGTACGACGCGGCGAGCCTGGCGACCTGCCGTCGCAGCTCGGTGCGCTCCTCGGTCTCGTCGTACGTCTGCGCGATCTCGGTCAGCTGCGTCATCGGTCCGGCCCTTCGTCGGTCTCCACGACCACGAGCACCTCGCCCGCGGCCACCTGCACCCCCTGCTGCACCGCCACCGACGCGACGACCCCGTCGGCCGGCGCGCTCACGGTGTGCTGCATCTTCATCGCCTCGAGCACGAGCAGCGGCTGGCCCGCCGTCACGGTGTCCCCGACCGCCACGTCGAGGCGGACGACGGTCCCCGGCATCGACGCCGTCAGGCTCCCCGACGCCACCGCGTCGGCCGGGTCGGTGAACCGCGGCACCTCGCGCAGGTGCACCGAGCCGAGCGGGCCGTCCACGAAGACGTCGCGGTGACCCGGCAGCGCCGCGGGGTCGAGGACGACCTGCGCCCACGACGCGACCCCCTCCCAGGTGAGGTCGACGCGCCACCCGTCGTCGGCCCGGCGCACGCCGGCGACCGTGAGGTCCGCCGACGGGTGCTCGATGCCGCCCCCGCGGGCGGGCACCCAGGCGACCTCGTGGGGGTGCTCCTGACCGACGACCTCCCAGCGGGTGACCTGCGGGGCCGCGCGGACGTTGCGCCACCCCGGCGGCACCCGGTGCTGCACCCCGTGCCGGTCGCGCCGCCGTTCCACGGCCTCGGCCACCACGGCGTGGGTGGCCGCGAACGAGGCCGCGACCCGGTCCGCCCGCGACGGACCGGAGAGCTCCGGGTGCTCACCGAGGAAGGCGGTCGTCGGCGCCCCGGCCAGGAACGCCTCGGACGTCAGCACGGCGACCAGCTGGTCGCGGTTGGTCGCCACGCCGTGGATCCGCGCCCGCCGCAGCACGCCCGCGAGCGACCGGGCGGCCGCCGTCCGGGTCGGGCCGTGGGCGACGACCTTCGCGAGCATCCCGTCGTAGTACGGCGTGACGTCGTCGCCGGCGGCGTACGTCGCGTCCACCCGTACGCCGGCCTCGCGCGGCACCTCGAACGTCACCAGCCGCCCGGTGGTCGGCCGGTGGTCGTGGTGGGGCTCCTCGGCGTACAGGCGCACCTCGATCGCGTGCCCGGACGGCGCCGGGACCTCGACCGGGCCGGTGCCGCCCTCGGCGGCGACCAGCTGGAGCTCGACGAGGTCGAGACCGGTGACCGCCTCCGTGACGGGGTGCTCGACCTGCAGGCGGGTGTTCATCTCGAGGAACCAGAACCGCTCGGCGTCCGCGTCGTACAGCAGCTCGACGGTGCCGACGCCGCGGTAGCCGAGGGGCTCGGTCAGCGCGAGCGCCGCCGCGTGCATGGCCGCGCGGACGGCGTCGGGCAGGTCGGGGGCCGGGGCCTCCTCGACGACCTTCTGGTGACGGCGCTGCACCGAGCAGTCCCGGTCGCCCAGCACCTGCACGGCACCGTGGCCGTCGGCCCAGACCTGGACCTCGACGTGGCGCCCGCGCTCGACGTACGGCTCGACGAAGACCTCGCCCGAGCCGAACGCCGCCGCGGCCTCCGCCGCGGCGCCGTCCAGCGCCTCGGGCAGGTCGGCGAGGTCCCGCACCACGCGCATCCCGCGACCGCCGCCGCCCGCGCTGGCCTTGACCAGCAGCGGCAGGTCGGCCTCGGTGGGGTCGGTGACCGAGAGCACCGGGACGCCGACGGAGGTCGCGTGCCGCTTGGCGGCGACCTTCGAGCCCATCAGGTCGATCGTCGCGGGCGGCGGGCCGACCCACGTCAGCCCGGCCGCCTCGACGGCGCGGGCGAAGCCGGCGTCCTCGGCGAGGAACCCGTAGCCGGGGTGGACGGCGTCGGCGCCCTGGTGCTCGCCCCAGGTGAGCAGCGCGTCGACGTCGAGGTAGGTCTCGGCGGGCGTCGCGCCCGGGAGCCGGACCACGAAGTCGGCCTCGGCGACGTAGCCCAGGTCGGCGTCGGCCCCGGAGCAGACCGCGACGGTCTGCACGCCGAGGCGGCGGGCGGTGCGGAAGACCCGCGAGGCGATCTCGCCGCGGTTGGCGACCAGCAGTCGGGTGATCACGGGCGGAACACCCCGTACGCCGTCGCGCCGGTCCAGGCGGTGTTCTCGGCCACCGACAGGCAGATCCCCAGCACCGTGCGGGTGTCGCGGGGGTCGATCACCCCGTCGTCGTACAGCAGCCCACTCAGGACGAACGGCAGGCTCTGCTCCTCGACCATCTGCTCCACCATCGCGCGCATGCCGGCGTCGCCCTCCTCGTCGTACGGGGCCCCCTTGGCCTCCGCGGCGGCCCGCGACACGATCGACAGCACCCCGGCGAGCTGCTTGGGGCCCATCACCGCGGACTTCGCGTTGGGCCACGCGAAGAGGAAGCGGGGGTCGTAGGCGCGGCCGTTCATGGCGTAGTTGCCCGCGCCGTACGACGCGCCCATCAGGACCGTGAAGTGCGGGACGGTGGAGTTCGAGATCGCGTTGATCATCATCGCGCCGTGCTTGACGATGCCGCCCTGCTCGTAGTCGGTGCCGACCATGAAGCCGGTCGTGTGGTGCCAGAACAGCAGCGGGGTGCCGGAGGCGTTGGCGAGCTGCACGAACTGGGTCGCCTTCTGCGCCTCCTCGCTGAACAGCACGCCCTGGGCGTTGGCGAGGACGCCGACCGGTCGCCCGTGCAGCCGGGCCCAGCCGCACACGAGCGAGGTGCCGTAGAGCGGCTTGAACTCGTCGAAGGCGACCGGGTTGTCGACGCTGACGCCGTCGCAGACCCGCGCCACCACCTCACGCGGGTCGAACGGCTCGGTCAGGTCGGTCGGGGCGAGCTCGAGCAGCTCCTCGGGGTCCGCGTCGGGCTCCGCCCAGTCGTAGGTCGGCGGCGCGACCGGCTTGTGGCGCTCCCAGCGCGCGACGACCCGACGGGCGATCCGGATCGCGTCGTGCTCGTCCGCGGCGAGGTGGTCGGCGAGCCCGGAGACGCGGGCGTGCATCTCGGCGCCGCCGAGCGACTCCTCCTCGGCCTCCTCGCCGGTGGCCATCCTCACCAGCGGCGGCCCGCCGAGGAAGACCTGCGCGGCGCCGCGGACCATCACCGTGTGGTCGCTCATCCCGGGCACGTAGGCGCCACCGGCGGTGGCGTTGCCGAACACCACGGCGAGGGTCGGCTCGCGCCGGGCGCTGGCGCGGGTGAGGTCGCGGAAGATCCGCCCGCCGGGGCTGAAGATCTCCTTCTGCGTGGGCAGGTCGGCGCCGGCGGACTCGACCAGGGAGATCGTCGGCAGCCCGTTGCGCTCGGCGACCTCGTGGGCGCGGAGCAACTTCTTGAGGGTGAACGGGTTGGTCGCGCCGCCCTTGACCGTCGGGTCGTTGGCGACGACGAGGCACTCGGTGCCCTCGACGACGCCGATGCCGGTCACGACGCTCGCGCCGACGGTGTAGTCGCTGCCCCACCCGGCCAGCGGGGACAGCTCGAGGAACGCCGAGCCCTCGTCGACGAGCAGCTCGATGCGCTCACGGGCGGTGAGCCTGCCGCGGGCGCGGTGGCGGCCGACGTACTTCTCCCCGCCGCCGGCGACCGCCTTCGCGTGCTCGGCCGCGAGGGCGTCGAGCTGGTCGTGGATCGTGGTCTCGCTCATCGCGCTCCTCCGTAGCCAAGCAGTCCGGCGGCCAGGTCGGCCAGGACCTCGGTCGACCCGCCGCCGATCCCGAGCAGCCGGGCGTCGCGGTAGTGGCGCTCGACCTCGCCGCGCACGTAGCCGGCACCGCCGTGGAGCTGCACCGCCGCGTCCGTCACGTACGCCGCGCACTCGACGGCCGTCTGCTTGGCCAGGCAGGCGTCGGCGACGACCCGCGGCTGGTCCGCGGGCCCGGCGGCGCGGTGCTCGGCGACGACGTGGTGGACGTAGGTGCGGGCGACCTCGACCCGCCGGTGCATCTCGACGAGCCGGTGGCGCACGACCTGGCGGCCGGTCAGGGGCCGGCCGAAGGTCTCCCGGTCGCGGCACCAGGCCGCGGCCAGGGCGAGCGCGCGGGCCGCGATGCCGTAGCCGTGCACGGCGAGGACGATCCGCTCGGTCACGAACTGCTCGCCGATCTGGGCGAACCCGCCGCCCTCCTCGCCGATCAGGTGCCCGACGGGCACGCGGACGCCGTCGAGGGCGACCTCGCCCGTGTCGGAGCAGTGCCAGCCCATCTTGGGCAGCGGCCCGGTGACGGTGACGCCGGGGCGGTCGGTCTCGACCACGAGCAGCGACACCCCGCCGGCGCCGGGGCCGCCGGTGCGGACGGCCACGGTCAGGAAGTCCGCCCGCACCGCGCTGGTGATGTAGGTCTTGGCGCCGTCCACGACGTACTCGTCGCCCCCCGGGCCCGGGACGCGCCGCGCGCGCGTGCGCAGGTGGGCCACGTCGGAGCCGCCGTCGGGCTCGGTGATCGCCAGCGAGCCGATCGCCTCCCCGGCGAGCGTGGGCCGCACGAAGCGGTCCACGAGGTCGGCCGAGCCGTGCGCCGCGAGGTGCGGCAGCGCGATGCCCCCGGTGAACAGCGCCGCCAGCAGCCCGCTGGAGGCACCCTCGGCGAGCATGCCCTCGGTCACGGCGACCACGTCGGCGAGGTCGCCGCCCTGGCCGCCGACCGCCTCCGGGAAGGAGATGCCGAGCAGCCCCTGCCGCGCCGCCGCGACGTGGAGCCCGCGCGGCACCAGGCCGGCGGCCTCCCAGTCGTCGAGGTGCGGGACGACCTCGCGGCGGGTGAACTCGGCCGCGGTGGCCCTCAGGTCAGCGTCCAGCGGGCTCGGGTCCAGCAGGCTCGTCACGGGGTCTCCTCCAGCAGGTCGACGGGGACGGCCACGCGGCGCCCGCGGGCCCACTCCCCCAGGCCCTTGGCCTGGGGGTCGAAGCGCGACGACGCCGCGACGCCCTCCCCGAGCAGGCCGGGCAGGAGCACGTTGACGCCGCCGAGGCGCGGCAGCGGGTGGACCTCGACCGGCAGCCCCCGCGCCTCGGGGAGCAGGGCCGCGACCCACTCCGGCGTCACGGTCGCGAGCAGCCACCCCACGCGCGCGTCGTACGACGGGCCGCCGCGGCGCACCCACAGCCCGAGGTTGGCGTCGCCCCCCTTGTCGCCGGACCGTGCGTGCACGAACGTCCCGAGCGGCACCTGCGCGGTCGGTCCCGTCACCGGGTCTCGTGGCCCACCCCCGGAGGTCGAGGCGCGAGGGCCCCCCGGGCCCGAGCCACGAGACCCCGCGAGCCGACCACCGGCGTCGGGGACGACCTCGCGGCGCCCGTCGGCGTGGACCACGACGACCTCGACCTCGTCGCGGTCGACCCAGGCCGCGCGGTGGACGCCGTAGGGCGTGGCGGGGGCGGGCGGGGCGAGGGGCGCGAACCCGGGGTAGGAGCCGAGGGCGAGCTCGACCACGGCCGCGGTGAACTCCCGGTCGACGGGCGCCTTCTCGGGGTCGCGGACGGTGCAGCGCAGCAGCAGCGACGCCCCCTGCTCGGTGTCGGCGTC
Source organism: Nocardioides lentus (assembly GCF_039529515.1). Lineage (NCBI taxonomy): Bacteria > Bacillati > Actinomycetota > Actinomycetes > Propionibacteriales > Nocardioidaceae > Nocardioides > Nocardioides lentus. The sequence continues at coordinate 554,021 of NZ_BAAAMY010000001.1, read as the reverse complement.
GGGGTCGGGCAGCGCGGAGCGCGACCAGGTGACCGAGGCGGCCCGCAGGCGGGGCTCGAGCTGCGTGCGGACCCACGCCTCCTTCTCGGCGAGGTCGAGTCCGGTGAGCACGAGGTCCACGTGGTTGCGCATGCCGCCCAGCGCGTTGACGGACACCTTGAGCCGCGCGGGCGGGGCCTCGCCGACGACCTCGGAGACGCGCACCCGGCCCGGCCCGTCGTCGTCCAGCCGCACCGTGTCGAGGCGGACGACGACGTCCGGGGTGACGTAGCGGGCCGACTGCACCTCGTAGAGCAGCTGCGCGGTGACGGTGTCCCGGGTGACGAGCCCACCGGCGCCGGCCTGCGTCGTAACCACGGCGGAGCCGTCGGCGGCGACCTCGGCCAGCGGGAAGCCCAGCGGCGTCGCGTCGCGGGGCAGGTCGAGGAAGCCCGAGAAGTTGCCGCCGGTGGCGTGGGTCCCGCACTCCAGGACGTGGCCGGCGACGGTCGCGCCGGCCAGGGCGTCGAGGTGGGCCGGGTCGTCGTAGGACCAGCCGTGGTGCCAGGCCGCGGGCCCGACCACGAGCGAGGCGTCGGTGCAGCGACCGGTGACCACGACGTCGGCGCCCGCCACGAGCGCCGCGGTGATGCCGGCGGCGCCGAGGTAGGCGTTGGCGGTGAGCAGGTCGGGGTGCGCGTCCACGTCCCGGGTCCGCACGAGGTCCCGCACGTCGTCACCCTCGACGTGCGCGACGTCGACGTCGAGGCCGAGACCGGCGGCCACCTCGCGCAGGCGCACGGCGAGGCCGGCCGGGTGCAGCCCGCCCGCGTTGGCGACGAGCCGGGCGCCGCGCTCGAGCAGCAGGCCGAGGCAGTCCTCGGCCTGGCGCACGAACGTGCGGGCATAGCCCAGCGCGGGGTCGCGCAGCTGGTCGCGACCGAGGATCAGCATGGTCAGCTCGGCGAGGTAGTCCCCGGTCACGACCGCCGGCACCGGGTCCCCGGTCAGCAGCTCGCGCATCGCGCCCAGGCGGTCGCCGTAGAAGCCGGAGCAGTTGCCGACGAGCAGCGGCGCGCTCACGCCCGCGCCCCGCTGCCGGCGCCGGGCGGGCCCGCGAAGCACTGGGCGACGTCGAGCCAGGCCTCGGCGACGTCCCCGGTCGCGACCAGCGCGAGGGCGGAGCGCGGGCGCCGCTGGGTGACCCGCAGGCAGAAGTCGTAGGCCGGGCCGGTCACGCGCTGCTCCGCGTCCTCCGGTCCCCAGGTCCAGCGCGCGCCCGACGGGGCGACGAGCTCGACGCGGACCTCCGCCTCGGGCACCGGGCGGCCGTGCGCGGCGAAGGCGAAGCCGCGGGTCCGGACGCCGAGGTGGGCCACGTGCCGGATCCGGTCGGTCGGCTCGGGCGCCGCGCCGAGGGCCTCGCGCACGTCGTGGGCGTGGGTCCAGGTCTCCATGAAGCGCGCGGTCGCCATGGAGGTGGCCGACATGGGCGGTCCGAACCAGGGCATCCGCGTGCCGCCCGGCAGCGCGCGCAGCGCCGCGGCGAGGTCGGCACGCGCCGTCTCCCAGCGGGCGAGCACCTCGGTGGCGGGCCGGTCGCCGGCGGCGAGCGCGGCGGCGTCGACGAAGCCGTCCGGGTCGCCGAGCGCGTCCGTCACGACGGCGTCCCACGCCGCGGCGTCGCCGGCGGCCGCGCGGGCCGCCAGGGCGGCGACGTCGTCGGTCCAGGTCAGGTGGCCCACCTGGGTCGCGACGTCCCAGCCCGGCGCCGGCGTCGGTCGTCGCCAGCCGCCGGCGTCGTCGGCCAGGGGCACCAGCCGGGCCGCCAGCGCCGCGGACTCCGCCTCCAGGTCGCCCAGCACCTGCTCCAGCACGGACGCCGCGCCGGGCCCGGTCGTGGTCGGCTCCGTCATCGCGGGCTCCCCGGCAGCTGGTCGTCGAGGACGCGGGCCCACCGGTCCAGCACCCGGTCACGGCGTCGGCGGTCGTCGCTGAGGGTGGCGGCCAGGCCGAGCCCGCGCACGAGGTCGAGGGTGGCCTGCACCAGCTCGCGCTGGGCCTCGTCGGTGTCGTCGGCGCCGAGCAGCTCGACGGTCGTGCGGTGGGTCTGGCGGCCCAGCCACTGCTCCAGGGGAGCGACGGCGGCCATCAGGGTGCGGTCGGTGCGGGCGGCGACCCACAGCTCCAGCGCCGCGGTGAACGCCGGGCCGGTCACGTGGTCGGCCAGCATCGCCAGCACCGCGCGGGTGCGGCCCTCGCCCGCGGGCAGGTCGGCGGCCGCGACGGCCAGCTCCGCCGTGCGGCGCTCGGCCACGTGCTCCACCGCGGCCAGCACCAGCGCCTCCTTGGAGGGGAAGTGGTGCAGCTGGGCGCCCCGGCTCACCCCCGCCCGCTGCGACACGAGGGTCGTCGAGGTGCCCGCCCAGCCGCGCTCGAGCAGGCACTCGACCGCGGCCTCGAGCAGCCGCAGGCGCATCACGCGGGTGCGCTCGCTCTGCGGGACCCGCGTCGTCGTCACGCCCGCCACCCTCGCCCGTGACGACACAAACAGTCAAGACTGACTTTTACCGGTCGGGTCGTTCACGTTTGCCGGTCCGGACCACCGGGGAGGAGCCCCGCGCATGCGGCACACTCGGGCCGCACGGACCCGCCCACGACACCCGACCACGCGAGGTGCCCATGTCCCAGTACGGCTCCCCGCCGCCCTCCGACCCCTCCGACCCCTCCGGGGGCGACCCGGCGGCCGACCGGGCGGCCGACGACGGCCGCACCCGGATCCCCGGCGAGCGCACGCCCGACCCGTCGCCCACGCAGCAGTGGGAGATGCCCCCTCGTCCCCGGGAGCCCCGGGAGCCGTCCGCGGACGCCGCGGGCACCCCGGACCGCCCGGGCGCCACCCCGGCCCCGGGCGGCTGGGACGAGGCCCCGGGCTCCTGGCAGCAGCCGGCGGAGCGTCCCTCGTGGTCGCAGCCCTCGCCGTACGGCGACGAGAGCCGCACCCGCGCCACCGAGGCCGCCGAGCCCCGCGCGCAGCAGGCTCCCCCGGCCGCCGCCCCGGCCGCGTCGTACGGCCCGCAGCCCGGCCCGTACGGCCAGCCCTCCCCGCAGGGCGGCTGGGACCAGCAGCAGCCGGGGCCGCAGGCGGGCTGGGACGAGCAGCACGGGCAGCCGGCGGGCCCCCAGACGGGCTGGTCGTCGTCGGGGCCGGCGGCCTCGCTCCCGGGTGCGGGCGAGGCAAAGGGCTTCGTCGGCGCACTCCTGGACTTCTCGTTCTCGACGTTCGTGACGCCGATGATCGTGCGGTTCGTCTACCTGCTCGCCGTGGTGGCCCTCGGTCTCGGCTTCCTGTTCTCCCTCGTCGTGGCCGTCGTCTCGGGCTCGGTGCTGCTGATCCTGGCGACGCTGGTCCTCGGCCCGGTGCTGGTCCTGATCTACCTGTGCTTCATCCGACTCACCCTCGAGCTGTACCTCGCCATCACCCGCATGAGCGAGGACGTCCACCGTCGGCTCCCCGACCCGTCCTGACCACCCCGAGCACCCGCACACCGCTCCCCTCCCGAGAGGACCCCACGCATGTCCCAGTACGGCAACACCCCCGAGGACCCCGACCCCTACGGCGGCCAGGGCGGCCAGCAGCCCGGCGGCTACGGCCAGCAGGGCTACGGCCAGCAGCAGCCCGGTGGCTACGGCGACCAGCAGGGCTACGGCCAGCAGGGCTACGGCGACCAGCAGGGCTACGGCCAGCAGGGCTACGGCGACCAGCAGGGCTACGGCCAGCAGGGCTACGGCCAGCAGCAGGGCTACGGGTACGGGCAGCAGGGCGGCTACGGCCAGCAGCAGGGCTACGGCCAGCCCGGCTACGGCTACGGCGCGCCCGCCGCGTACGCCCACTGGGGCAAGCGCGTCGGCGCCTTCCTGATCGACGGCCTCTGCGTCCTCGGCGCCTACATCCCCTTCTACCTCGTCGGCGGCCTGATCATCGGGGGCTCCGACGGGACCGGGGGCGCGGCGGCGCTCGGGAGCATCGTCGTGCTGCTCGGCGCGCTCGCCGGCCTCGGCGTCTTCATCTGGAACACCTGCCTCAAGGGCGGTGGCACCGGCTGGTCGATCGGCAAGGGCGTCATGGGCATCCGCCTCCTCAGCGAGCAGACCGGTCAGCCGATCGGCGGCGGCATGGCCTTCGTCCGCTACCTGGCCCACATCCTCGACGGCCTGCCCTGCTACGTCGGCTACCTCTGGCCGCTGTGGGACGCGAAGCGCCAGACCTTCGCCGACAAGATCCTGTCGACGATCGTCGTGGAGCAGCCCAAGCAGTCCTGACCGGACGCGTCACCGGCCCGGGACGTCGCGCTGACATCCTGGGCCGGTGACGACCACCCTGATCACCGGCGCCAGCTCCGGACTCGGCGCCGAGATGGCCCGCCAGCTCGCCGCCCGCGGCGAGGACCTCGCGCTGTGCGCCCGCCGGCTCGACCGGCTCGAGGCCCTGCGCGACGAGATCACCGCCCGTCACCCGGGCCGCCGCGTCGCCCTCCGGGCGCTCGACGTCACCGACGCCGACGCCGTGCCGCGGGTCTTCGACGAGCTGCGCACCGAGCTCGGCGGTCTCGACCGCGTCGTCGTCAACGCCGGTCTCGGCAAGGGCGCCCCGCTCGGCACCGGCCGGGCCGACGCCAACCGCGAGACCGCGGTGACCAACTTCGTCGCCGGGCTCGCCCAGGTCGAGGCGGCGATGACGGGCTTCCGCGCCCAGGCCTCGGGCCACCTGGTCGTGGTGTCCTCGATCGCGGCGCTGCGGGGCCTGCCCGGGTCGACCACGGCGTACGCCGCGTCCAAGGCCGGGATCGCGCACCTGGCCGAGGGGCTGCGGCTCGAGCTGCTCGACACCCGGGACCGGATCGACGTGACCGTGCTCTTCCCCGGTTACATCGCCTCGGAGATGAACGACCGCGCCGACGGCCGGGGGGCCGGACCGATGATGGCGTCGACCGCCCGCGGGGTCGCCTCGATGGTCCGGGCGATCGAGGCCCGGAAGGCGTCGGCGTACGTCCCCGGGCTGCCGTGGGCGCCGCTGGCGGTCGTCCTGCGGCACGCGCCGCTGCGGCTGCTGCGCCGCCTGGTCTGAGTGCCCGCCCGGGCCGGGACGGTGGTCCCCCATGCACCACCGTCCCCGTCATCGGAGGCTCTCATCCGACGCACAGGTCTGGCTAGCAGCTCGCGCCCGGCGTGACCCCCGTGTGACCCGACGGGTCCCGTGCTCAGCGGAAGGTGCGCTCGACCCGCTCGAGGTGGGAGTGGTCGTTGAACGAGACCAGCGACAGGCCGCGCGGCGCGAGGGCCACCTTGGTCACCGAGGTGTTGACCACGACGGAGTTCATCCGGCTCCAGGCCGACGCCCACGGCCGCGCGTCCTGCTCGGGCCCCCACCCGGCCCACAGCGCGGCGCTGACCCAGGCGATCGGCCCCCCGCAGGTGACGACGACGGCGGTGGCGTCGGGCGCGAGACGGGAGACCAGGCCCAGCTTGGCGCGAGCCACCCGCCGGGCGAAGTCGCCGAAGGTCTCGGCGTACTCGTGGTCGTGGGCCCCGGAGGCCCAGCGCAGCCACGCCTGCTCGGTCCACTCCTGGAACTCCGCCCGGGTCGGCTCGGCGTCGCCGAAGACCGGCTCGTGGCGGGCGAGGACGGAGGCGTGGTCGAGGTCGTTCCAGCCCTCGTCCTCGAGGACGTCGACCGGCTGGTCGTCCGTCATCGCGGCGACCGTCTGGCGGTGCCGGTCGAGGGTGCCGGTGGCGACGATGGCGGGGTCGACGCGGCTCGCCGACATCGACGCGCCCAGGCGTCGACCCTGCTGCCACCCCAGCGGCGAGAGGTCCCCCGACGGAGCGTCGAGGGAAGCCTGGGCGTGCTTCACGAAGTAGAGGACGCCCATGGCCGTATCCTCCCGCCGTCGCGGGACTCCCGGGGGTCGAACGGGCTTTTTGCACTACGGTGCACACGCGTCCTCGTCGGGCGCAGCCGGGCCGCCGCACCCCCAGGAGGACACCCCGTGGGCACCACCCGTCGCAGGACCCGTGCCGCCGTTGCGCTGGCCGTCGTACCGGTGCTCTGGCTGGGGGCGTGCGGGCTCGACGAGCAGGCCCAGCAGGTGGCGGACGGCATGACCACGGCCCTGTCGCAGGGCGACGACGACGAGGCCGCCCGCGACCTCGCGCAGTGCACCGCGGAGCGGTGGGTGGGCGAGACCGGCGTCGACCGGCTGCGCGAGGACGGGCTGGTGACGGGCGAGCAGGACGTGGTCGCCGACAACGTGCGCGCCACCTCCGAGGGGCGACGCCCGGTCTCGCAGGAGACCGCCCGCGACTACGCCCTGGCCCGGGTGTCGTGCCTCGACCTCGACGCGCAGGCGCTGGCCACCCGCGACGAGTTCCCCGGGGCCACCGCCCGGCAGCGCGACGACTACGCCGACTGCCTCAAGGAGATCGACACCGACCTCATGGAGGACGCGCTCACCCAGCGCACCCTCGGCAACGCCGACGCGCCGGCGGTCGGGCGTCTCGAGCGCCAGGTCCAGCGCTGCCGCGAGACCCTGCGCTGAGGTCACGGCACCGACCCCGACCCGGACCCCTCCCCCAGCGGCCCGGGCGGGTCCGCGCACCGGCGAGGGCGGGTCCTCAGGCGGCGACGGTCGTGACCACGCGGGCGCGCCGGTGCGGGTCGCACCACGCGTCGCGCGCCCGTCCCAGCCGCACGGCCGACCACAGCACGAACGGCGCCGCGAGCAGCAGCGGCAGCCGCCAGTCCGGCACCTGGGTCAGCGCCGCGAACAGCACCCCCGTCAGCGTCGTGGTCAGCGCGAGCTTGGCCGAGTAGACGACCATCACCGGTGGCGGCGCCGGGGTGGCGCGGGCGCTGCGCAGGTCCACCGCGTACGGCGCGCGGGCCGACCACGTCATCGACGCGGTCACCGCCTGGGCGACCACGACCACCCAGGCGCTCCCCACGGCCGCCGCCTCGGCGGCGGTCGGGACGCCGGCGCGGAGCGTGGCGAGCAGCAGGGTCACGCCCGACGCCGCGAGCAGCGCCTCGGCCAGCACCGTCGCGCGGGCGCCGAAGACCCACCCGGGCGCGACCGGCAGCGACTCGCGCCACAGGGCGCCGCGGCCGTCGAGGCACCAGGCGTTGACCCCGAACAGCAGCGCCCCGCCCGACGCCACGAGACCGGGCAGGATCACGGCGCTGCTCCACGGCATCGCCCCGAGCACGGCCACCAGCCCGGGCACGACGGCGAGGACCGCCAGTCCCCTCCGCATCGGGACCGCCCGCCAGACCGACGCCCGGTCGACGCGCAGCAGCGCCCCGAGGTCGGTGCGCGGGTCCCGTCGTACGGCGCGGCGACCGGTCTCGGCCTCGGCCTCCTCCCGCGGCGCGCGACGGGCGGCGAGGGCCGCGGCGCCGGCGCCGGCGACCACGGAGCCGACGCCGAGCGCCACGAGCACCGCGAGCGTCGCCGCCCAGCGCCACGAGAAGCCCGCCTCGCCACCGACCCCGGCGAGCACGAGCTGGTCGGTCGGCAGCCGGTCCAGGACGTCGGTCAGGCGTCCGGCGAGGTGCAGGCCGCCCAGCACCGCGCACGCCGCGCCGAGCAGCCCGCGCACCGCCCACACCCCGTGCCGACGTCGGCGCAGCGCCTCCAGCAGCCACGCGGCGACCTGGGCGAGCGCGGTCGCGCTCAGCAGCCACGCCACCACGACGGCCTGCGCGGCGACCAGGTACTCCGGCCCCACGGCGTAGGCCGTCGCGCCGAGCAGCAGCCAGGCCTGCAGGATCCAGGCGATGTTGAGCGGCGCCATCACGAGGGCGCCGAGGTGGTCGGTGGTGGTGCTCACGGGGTACGGCGTGGCCGCCTCGCGCGGGAGCAGCTCGCGGCCGCCGCCCGAGGCCACCGCGGAGACCAGCGCGAGGGCCAGGAACGCGGCGTGCGCGGTCGGCAGCACCACGAGCACCTCGAGGGCGCGCTGGTCGTCGCGGCCGCCGAGCTGCCCCGCGAGGGCCGGGGCCACGGCGACGGCGAGCGTGCCGAGCAGCAGCACCGGGAGCAGGCGGCGACCCCGCCCCGAGGTCGCGCCGCCGCGCAGCCGCAGCAGGTGGCCGAGGTCCACGACATGGCGACCCCCGGGGAGCCGGTCGAGCCGGTCACCCAGCCGGTCACCCAGCCGGTCACCCAGCCGGTCACCCAGCCGCCGTCCCCGGCCGGGCCCGTGCCGCGGCCGGGCCGGGCGCGGGCCGGGCCGCGGCTCAGTCGAGGAGGCTGCGGTAGGCACGGGCGCCCTCCTCGCCGGTCATGGCGGCCGCGTCGAGCACCGCGACCCGGGAGCCGCCGCGCAGCACCACGGCCTCGCCGCAGGCCTGCACCGCCAGCTCGCGCAGGTGGGTCGACAGCAGCACCGTGGCCCCGCGCGAGCGGGCGTCGGCGACGACGTCCATGGTCGCCTCGACGCCGACCGGGTCGACGCCGTCGAACGGCTCGTCGAGCAGGAGCACGTCGGGGGCGTGGAACGCCGCGAGCAGCACCGAGAGCCGGCGGCTCATGCCGTGGGAGAAGCCGGAGGTCACCCGGTGGGCGACGTCGCCGAGCTCGAAGCGCTCCAGCAGGTCGCGGGCGCCGGGCTCCCAGTCCCGCAGCCGCCGCAGCCGGGCCGCGAGCTGGAGGTGCTCCCACGGCGTGGCGCGCGGGACCAGCCCGCCCACGTCGGGGCAGTAGCCGACCGCCCGCTTGACCCCGAGCGGGTCGCGGACCGCGTCGCGCCCGGCCACCCGCACCTCGCCCGCGGTCGGCGGCACCACGCCCGCCAGGACCCGCATGGTCGTGGACTTGCCGGCGCCGTTGCGCCCCAGCAGGGCCGTCGCGGCGCCCGCCCGCGCGACGAGGTCGACGCCGTCGACCGCGACCACGGGGCCGAACCGGACGTGGAGGCCGCGGACCTCGACCGCCGCGGGCGGCTGCTCGTCGTGCACCCGAGCAGTCTGCCCGCGCCGGGGCCCCGCCGTACGCCGAACGCCGGCGCCGGCGTCGGCGCCGGCGTCGGCGCGCTCAGCGGGGGAAGTCCTCCCCCGCGGCCGCCATCTCGCGCAGGCGCGCGGTGGGGCGGAAGCGGTCGCCGTAGGCGTCGGCGAGCTCGTCGGCCCGGGCCACGAACGCGGCGAGCCCGCGCTCGCCGGAGCCGTCGGCGGTGGGCCGCTCGTAGCCGGTCATGAACTGGGCCGCGCCGCCCGTGTGGGCGGGGAAGCCGATGCCCATGATGGAGCCGATGTTGGCGGCGGCGGCCGAGGTGATGACGCCCTCCTCGAAGCACTTCGCGGTCTCGATCGCCTCGGCGAACAGCATCCGCTCCTTGACGTCCTCGAACGGCACGGCGTCGAGGCGCGAGCCGAACTCGTCGGCCAGGCCCGGCCACAGGCCCGCCCGGCGGCCGTCGGCGTAGTCGTAGAAGCCGGCGCCCTTGAGTCGCGAGGGCCGCTCGAGCTCGAGCATGCGGTCGACGACGGCGTCGCCGGCGTGGGCGGCGTACGGCGTGCCGTCGCGCTCCGCGGCCGCCGCGGTGGCGGCGCGGATCTTCTTCATCAGGTCCATGTTGAGCTCGTCGGAGAGCTGGAGGGGGCCCACGGGGTAGCCGGCCTGCGTCGCGGCGCGCTCCAGCGACATCGGCATCACGCCCTCGGCGAGCATCGCGAGGCCCTCGTTGACCATCGTGCCGATGACGCGGCTGGTGTAGAAGCCGCGCGAGTCGTGGACGACGATCGGGGTCTTGCGGATCGCCTGCACCACGTCGTACGCCGCGGCGAGGGCCGCGTCGGATGTCTCGCGGCCCCGGATGATCTCGACCAGGGGCATCTTGTCGACGGGGCTGAAGAAGTGCAGCCCGATGAAGTCGGCCGGGCGGGCCACGCCGTCGGCGAGCTCGGTGATCGGCAGCGTCGAGGTGTTGGAGCACAGCAGCGCACCCTCGGCGAGGTGCGGCTCGACCTCGGCGAAGACCTTCGCCTTCAGGGACGGGTCCTCGAAGACGGCCTCGATGACGAGGTCGCAGCCGGCGAGGTCCGAGGGGTCGGCGGTCGGGGTGATCAGGTCGAGCAGCGCCGCCTTCTTCTCCGGCGTCGAGCGACCCTTCGCGATCGCCTTGTCGAGGAGGGTCTCGGAGTAGGCCTTGCCGCGGTCGGCGGCGGCCTGCTCGACGTCCTTGAGCACCACCGTCATGCCGGCCTTCGCGCAGACGTGGGCGATGCCCGCGCCCATCATCCCGGCGCCGAGCACGCCGACCTTCGTGGGCCGGAACGGCGGGAAGCCGTCGGGGCGCAGCGAGCCGGCGTTGATGGCCTGCAGGTCGAAGAAGAACGCCTGGATCATGTTCTTCGACTGCTGGCCGGTGATGAGGGAGGTCAGGTAGCGCGACTCGATCCGCGAGGCGGTGTCGAGGTCGACCTGGGCGCCCTCCACCGCGGCCGAGAGGATCGCGCGCTGCGCGCGGTAGACCGCGCCCTTGGTCTGCTGGCGCAGCAGGGCCGGGAACGCCGGGAGGAACTGCGCGAGCTTGGGGGTCGAGGGCGTGCCGCCGGGCATCCGGTAGCCGGCGCGGTCCCAGGGGTTGGCGGCCGCGTCGGCGTCGTCGCGGTGGTCCAGGACCCACGCCTTCGCCGCGGGGACGAGGTCGTCCGCGGAGGCGACCAGCTCGTCGACGAGGCCCTTGTCGCGGGCCTGGGAGGGCGAGAAGCGGGTGCCGGGCAGCAGCACCTCCATCAGCGCGGACTGCAGCCCGAGCATCCGGGTGACGCGGGTGACGCCACCGCCGCCGGGCAGCAGGCCGAGGGTCGCCTCGGGGAGCCCGAGCTGGACCTTGCGGTCGTCCAGGGCGATGCGGTGGTTGGCGGCGAGGGCGATCTCCAGGCCGCCGCCGAGCGCGGCGCCGCCGATCGCGGCGACCACGGGCCGCGGGAAGGTCTCGAGGCGGCGCAGGGCGGCCTTGACCTCCTCGACGGTCGCGAACAGCTCGGCCGCGTCCTCGGGGCGGGCCTGCTGCATGAGGCCGAGGTTGCCGCCGGCGAAGAAGGTCTTCTTGGCGCTCGTGATGATCACGCCGACGACCTGCTCGACCTCGGCGTGCAGCCGCTCGACGACCGCGGTCATCGACCGGCGGTACAGGTCGTTCATCGTGTTGGCGCTCGCGCCGGGGTCGTCCAGCGTCAGCGTGACGATCCCCTCGGAGTCGCGGTCGTAGCGCACCGCGGTCTGGTCGGTGTCGTCCTGGGCGATGGTGCTCATGGGTTCTCCTCGGTTGGCGCCGGGCCGCGAGACCATGGTCGCGGTGGCGCGGGGCTGCCTGTCGTCTCACCGGGTCCCGACACGCTCGGTCGCGACCTCGTTCCTCGGTCGCGCTCGCTGCTCGACCACCGTGGATCGCCTCGGTGGTGGCGGGGCGTCGGACCTCCTTGGTCGGTCAGACGCGCTCCACCACCGTGGCGATCCCCATCCCGCCGCCGACGCAGAGCGTGGCGAGGCCGCGGCGCAGGTCGCGGCGCTCCAGCTCGTCGACGAGGATGCCGAGGATCATCGCGCCGGTCGCGCCCAGCGGGTGGCCCATGGCGATGGCGCCGCCGTTGACGTTGGTGATCTCGTGGCTGATGCCCATGTCGGACATGAAGCGCATCGCGACCGCCGCGAAGGCCTCGTTGATCTCCCACAGGTCGATGTCGGAGGTCTCGAGACCGGCCTTGGCCAGCGCCTTGCGGGCCGCCGGGGCGGGGCCGGTGAGCATGATCGTCGGGTCGGCGCCGGACACGGCGGTCGCGAGCACGCGGGCCCGCGGGGTGAGCCCGGCCAGCTCGCCGGCGCGCTCGGAGCCCATCAGCACCAGGGCCGCGCCGTCGACGATGCCCGAGGAGTTGCCGGCGTGGTGGACGTGGTCGATCCGCTCGACCCAGTGGTACTTCTCGAGCGCCACGTCGTCGAAGCCGGCCTCGGCGCCGACCGTGGCGAAGCTCGGCTTCAGCCCGGCCAGGGAGTCGGGGCTGGTGTCGGGGCGGACGAGCTCGTCGTGGTCGAGCACGGTGAGGCCGTTGCGGTCGGTCACCGGCACGACGGAGCCCGAGAAGCGGCCGTCCGCCCACGCCTTCGCGGCCCGGGCGTGGGACTCCGCGGCGTAGGTGTCGACGTCGTGGCGGCTCCAGCCGCCGAGGGTGGCGATCAGGTCGGCGCCGATGCCCTGCGGCACGAAGCCGGTGGTGAGGGCGGTCGCGGGGTCCATCGCCCACGCCCCGCCGTCGGAGGCCATCGGCACGCGGCTCATCGACTCGACGCCGCCGGCGAGGATCAGGTCCTCGAAGCCGGAGCGCACCCGCTGGGCGGCCTGGTTGACGGCCTCGAGGCCGGAGGCGCAGAAGCGGTTGAGCTGCACGCCGGCGACGGTGTCGGGGTAGCCCGCGGCGAGCGCCGCGGTCTTGGCGATGTCGGCGCCCTGGTCGCCGACCGGGGTCACCACGCCGAGGACGACGTCGTCGACGAGGGCGGGGTCGAGGCCGGGGTTGCGCTTCCGGGTCTCGTCGAGCAGGCCGACGACCAGGTCGATCGGCTTGACCTCGTGCAGCGCTCCCGCGGCCTTGCCCTTGCCGCGCGGGGTGCGGAGGTGGTCGTACACGTACGCCTCGGGGGCTCCCCCGGCGCTGCCTGTGGTGCTCGTCATGCAGCGATCATGACACCGATGGTGTCACGATCGGAAGGTGATGCGGGCCACTCCCGCCTCGCGGTGCGACCCGGCACCGGGCGACGCTGACACCGGTGCTGTCACGATACGGCCGTGAGCACGTCGTACGACCCCGGCACCGCGGGCCCGCCCGGCGACGCGGCGCCGCTGCTGACCCTGGCCGAGCTGACCGCGCGCGTGGGGATGAGCGTGCGGACGATCCGGTTCTACACGACCCGGGGGCTGGTGCCCCCGCCGATCCGCCGGGGCCGGTCGGGCTACTACTCCGCCGAGCACGTCGCCCGGCTCGGGCTGGTCGCGGAGCTGCAGGAGCACGGCTTCACCCTGGCCGCGATCGAGCGCTACCTCGCGGGCGTGCCCGACGACGCCACCCCCGACGAGCTCGCGCTGCAGCGGGCGATGCTCGCGCCCTGGACCTCGGCCGACCTGACGCTGCTGTCCACCGACGAGCTCACCGCGCGCGCCGGCCGCGAGCTCGGCGAGGACGACCTCGCCACCCTGGCCGGCCTGGGGATCGTGACCCCGACCCCCGACGGACGGCACCGGGTCGGCGTCTCCCAGCTGCCCGTGGGCCTCGACCTCATCGACCTCGGCTTCCCGCCCGAGGCCGCCCACGCCGTCGCCGGGGTCTACGCCGCCCACGGGCGGGCCATCGCCGACGAGCTGTACGACGTGTTCCGTCGTCAGGTCTGGCCGGCCTACCGCGACGCCGGCACGCCGCCCGCGCTGCTGCAGCAGGTCGTGGAGCGGCTCAAGCCGCTGTCGGTGGCCGGACTCGTGCGCGCCTACGAGGAGGGCATGGACTCCACCCGGCGCGAGAACATCGCCCGCCGGGCCGGTGGGTACTCCCCCTCCATGGCCGACAAGAAGCACGAGGACGACCCGTCGCTGAAGGACCCGGACCTCTACGAGGAGCTGCGCGAGCAGGGCAACAGCCCGGAGAAGTCCGCGCGCATCTCCAACGCCAAGGCCCGCTCCGACGCCGGGGACGGGCCCGATCCGTCGAAGCGCGGCGGCGCCCACCCGTCGTACGAGGAGTGGACGGTGGACGAGCTGCGCGAGCGGGCCGCCGAGCTCGACATCGACGGCCGATCCACCATGAACAAGGACGACCTCGTCGCGGCCCTGCGCGACCACTGACGCCGAGTCGTCACCAGCTCCCGCCCCACCCCCGCCGACCCGGCGCGAGCTCCCGCCCCACCCCCGCCGACCCGGCGCGAGCTCCCGCCCCACCCCCGCCGAGTCGGCGCGAGCTCCCGCCCCACCCCCGCCGAGTCGGCGCGAGCTCCCGCCCGGCCGACCCTGTCCTCATCGCTCGGCGCATGGCACCGTGGGGCGATGAAGTACCTCCTGCTCTTCTGGACCGACGCCCTCCCCGAGGGCTCTCGGCACCCCGAGGGCTTCGGGACCGAGGCCGACCACCGGGCGTGGGCCGACTTCCAGGCCCAGCTCGAGGCCGCGGGCTCGTACGTCGACGGCGGCGACCTCGAGCCCCCGCCGTCGGACCGCTTCGTGCGGCCCGACCTGGCGACCGGGGACGGACCCGAGGTGGCGGCCTCCGGCCCCTCGGTCCTCACCGGCTACTACGTCGTCGAGGTCCCCGACGAGGCGGCTGCGCGCACCGTGGCCGCGTCGGTGCCGCTCCACGGCACGGTCGAGCTGCGACCGATCGTCGACCACGACGGCGAGTGGTGAGCCCTCCGGGGTGACGCGACCCGGACGCCGCTCAGGCCCGGGGGGTCAGCACCAGCACGGTGATCCCGGACGCGAACGGGACGCGGTCGCTCACGGTGAGGTGGGTGGCGCCGTCCGTGCCGGGCAGCACACCGTCGAGCAGTCGGTCGCCGGCGCCCGCGACGCAGGGGAACAGCCACAGGTGCAGCTCGTCGAGCAGGCCCTCGCCGATCAGCGTGGCGTCCAGCTCGCCGGTGCCGAACTTCAGCAGGTCCCCGCCCTCGGCCGCCTTCAGGGCGCGGACGCCCGCGGCGGTGTCCTCGCCCAGCCACGCCCCGTTCCACCCGGAGAAGTCGCCGCCGGTGCGGGAGGCGACGTGCTTGGGGCGGGCGTTCATCGCGTCGGCGCCCGGGTCGCCAGCCATCGACGGCCACACCTCGGCGAAGCCCTCGAAGGTCTCGCGTCCGAGCAGGAGGGCGTCGGCGCGGTCGTCCAGCCGGGCGCCGTACGCCGCGTGCTCGTCGTCCCAGTAGGGCGAGCCCCAGACGTGGGGGTCGGAGACGACTCCGTCGAGGGTGACGAACGTGGACTCGATGAGGGATCGCACGGGCTTCTCCTGTCGTGGGCCCGGAGGCGTCCGGGCGGGTGTGCTCGGGTCGACCGGCGGTCCGACCCGGAATCATCGTCCGGCGGGAGCTAGCGCCGACTCGGCGGGCAGACGGCGGGAGCTCGCGACGACTCGGCGGGCGGACGGCGGGAGCTCGTGCCGACTCGGCGGGCAGACGGCGGGAGCTCGCGCCGACTCGGCGGGCAGACGGCGGGAGCTCGCGACGACTCGGCTCTGCCTGCGGGGGGAGGTCGGGTTCTGCCTGTGGGCCGATGCGCCGGTGGGGGTGGCAGGAGCAGAGTCGTCCCCATGACCTCCACCACCGACCTCGCCGTCACCGTGCGGGGCCTGCGCAAGTCGTACGGCGGCCGCGCGGTCGTCGACGGCCTGGACCTCGACGTCCCCGCCGGGCAGGTCGTCGGCCTGATCGGCGCCAACGGGGCCGGCAAGACCACGACCGTCGAGTGCCTCCAGGGGCTGCGACGTCCCGACGCCGGGGAGATGCGGGTGCTGGGCCTCGACCCTCGGCGCGACGCCGCCCGACTGCGGCGCCTGGTCGGCAGCCAGCTGCAGTCCTCCGCCCTGCCCGACCGGCTCCGCGTCCGCGAGGCCGTCGCCCTGTTCGCCGAGGCCGGCTCCCGCGACCCCGCGACGGGCTCGGCCCGACGCGGGGACGACCTGCTCGCGCAGTTCGGGCTCGCCGAGCGGCGGCGCTCGCCGTTCGCGGGCCTCAGCGGCGGCGAGCAGCAGCGCCTGTTCCTGGTGCTCGCGCTGCTCAACCGCCCGCGGCTGGTGATCCTCGACGAGCTCACCCAGGGCCTCGACCCGGCCGCCCGCCGCGAGGTGTGGTCGGCGGTCGCCCAGCTGCGCGACGAGGGCACCACGGTCCTGCTCGTCACCCACGAGCTCGCGGAGGCCGAGGCGCTGTGCGACCACGTCGTCGCCATGCGCTCCGGGCGGGTCCTCGACGCCGGCAGCCCCGCCGAGCTCGTCGCCCGCCACGCCGCCCGCGCGACCACGGCGTTCACGCTGCCCGGCGCCGCCGACGCCCTCGCCGCGGTCCGCGCGCTGCCCGGCGTGCGGACCGCCACCGCGCAGGGCGACCTCGTCACCGTCGAGGGTGACCGGCGCAGCATCGCCCACGTCGGCGCCTGGCTCGTCGCCCGCGGCCCCGACGCCGTGCCCGCCGACCTGCGCGTCGACGTCCCGGACCTCGAGTCCGCCCTCCTCACCCTCCTCGACGCCCCCGAGCACGACCCGGGCCCCGCGGGCGCCACGAGCGCTGTGGGCGACCCGGCCACCTCCTCCCTGATCGGAGCCACCTCGTGACCACCGGCACGCCCTCCCCCACCGCAAGCCGCACCGCCGGCCGCACCCGACGGGTCGCGCCGGCCTCCCAGCGCCTGCTGGTCACCGAGCTGCGGCTGCTGCTGCGCGACCCGCTGACCCTGACGTTCGTGTTCGTCTTCCCGGTGGTCTCGATGCTGATCATCGGCGGCTCGTTCGGCACCGAGCCCGACGCGGTGTTCCCGGTCAACCCGAGCCACTGGTACGTCGCCTCCTACATCGCCACCGTCCTCGCCTCCACCGGCCTCGTGATGGTCCCGGTGCACATCGCCTCCTACCGGGAGCGCGGCGTGCTCCGCCGCTTCGCCGCGGCCGGGTTCCCGCGCTGGTCGTTCGCGTCGGCGCAGATGCTGGTCGGCCTCGTGACCGTCGCCCTCGGCGTCGTCGCGCTGCTGCTCGTCGCCTGGCCCGTGTACGGCGTGCCCGCGGTCGAGGACGTCCCCCGCGCGGTGGCCGGGGTGGTGGCCGGTGCCGTGCTGTTCCTGGCGCTCGGCACGCTGCTCGGCTCCGTGCTGCCCTCGGCCCGCGCGGCGCAGGCCGTGGGGCTGATGCTCTTCGTCCCGTCGTTCCTGCTCGGCGGGGGCGGCCCGCCGACGGCCGTCATGAGCGACACGCTCGCCGCCGTCGCGGAGTGGACGCCGCTGGGTCTGGTCACCGAGTCGGTGCGCCAGCCCTGGCTGGGCCTCGGCGACGGCACGACCGAGCTGCTCGTCGTGTGCGGCGCGGCCGTGGTCGCGCTCGCCCTCTCGGCCCGCCGCACGGCGCTGTGAGTCTCGCCCCCGGCGTCGGCCCGGGCACCGGCCCGGGTGCCGCCCCCGCCTCCGCGCTGAGCCGGGGCGAGTGGTGGGCGGTCACCGTGGTCCTCGCGGCACTGGTCCTCGTCGGGGCGGCCTCCAGCGGCCGGCCCCCGGCCGTCGTGGTCGCCGCGACCGTGGTCGCCCTCGGCCTCACCGCGGCCCTGCGCCACGCGGGGGCCCGGACGCTCCTGGTCGGCGTGGTCGTCGTCAGCGCCGCCGTCGCCCTGCTGTGCTCGGGCGGTTCCGGCACCGTCGGCTGGCTGGCGAGCTGCGTGCTGGTGGTGGTCGCGTCGTTCGGGGCGGGGCTCCGCCACGGGCTCGCGCTGGCGGTCGCGTGGCTGGCGGTCTTCGCCGGCAACGCGGCGGCGGTCCCGGAGCCCGGCTGGGCGGCCTGGGTCGGTGGGCTGGCCCTGACGGTCTTCGCCTGCTGGTCGATCGACCGGCAGCGCCGCCTCGTCGCCGAGCTCGAGGCGGCGCAGGCGGGTCTCGCGGCCCGGGCGGCGTCCGAGGAGCGCGCCCGCATCGCCCGCGAGATGCACGACGTGACGGGCCACGCGCTGACGGTCTCGCTCCTGCACATCACCGCCGCGCGCCTCGCCGTGGAGGACGAGCCCGAGGTCGCCGCCGCCGCCCTGGCCGAGGCCGAGCGGCTCTCGCGCCGCAGCCTGGAGGAGGTCCGCGCCGCGGTCGGGGTGCTGCGCGACGGGTCCCCGCCCGGGACGCCGCTGCCAGGGGCCGCGGACCTGCCCGCGCTGGTCGACGCGGTCGCCCGGAGCGGCGTCGGGGTCACGCTGAGGACCACCGGCGACCTCGGCTCCCTGCCCGGTGTCGCCGGCCTCGCGGCGTACCGGATCGTGCAGGAGTCGCTCACCAACGTCGCCCGTCACGCCCCGACCGCCCCCACCACCGTCGAGCTCGAGATCGGCGGGGACGGCGGCGACGAGGGTGGGTGCGTCCGGCTCCGGGTGGACTCGGCGGCACCGGGGCGTGACGTCGGCGCCGGAACCGGCCTCGCCAGCATGCGCGAGCGCGCCGAGGCGCTCGGCGGCCGGCTCTCGGCCGGGCCGGGAGGACCCGGCTGGCGCGTCGAGGCCACCTGGCCCCGGCAGCCGGCCGGGTCGCGGCCCCGGGTGGGACCATGACCGCCGTGACGCGGGTGCTGCTGGTCGACGACCAGGAGCTGGTGCGGACGGGGCTGCGGGGGATCCTGCGGCCGCGGCTCGGCTTCGAGATCGTCGGCGAGCTCGGCTCGGGCGCGGACGTCGTGACGGCCGTCGGGGCACTGGCCCCGGACGTGGTCGTGATGGACGTGCGCATGCCCGAGGTCGACGGCGTGGCCGCCACCGCCGCGCTCGCGGCCTCGGGCTCGCGGGTGCCCGTGCTGGTCCTGACGACGTTCGAGGACGACGAGGTGCTGGCCGGCGCGCTGCGGGCGGGCGCGGCCGGGTTCCTGCTCAAGGGCGTGCCGGCCGAGGACCTCCAGCGGGCGGTCCACGCGGTCGCCGCGGGCGAGCACTGGCTCGATCCCGCGGTGACCGGACGGGTCCTCGCGACCTACCGCGACGGCGCCGCGACCCTGCCCGCCGCGCGTCTGGAGGTGCTGACGGGCCGGGAGCGCGAGGTGCTGGCGCTGGTCGGCGCCGGGCTGTCCAACACCGAGATCGCCGCCCGGCTCGTGCTCGGCGAGGGGACCGTCAAGACCCACGTCGGCCACGTCTTCGCCAAGCTCGGCCTGCGTGACCGCGCGGCCGCCGTCGTCTGCGCGTTCGACCACGGCCTGGTCCGGCCCGGGCCCCGCTGAGGCCCGTCGTACGCCGCTCCGCGCGGCCGTTGGGGCGCTGCGGCCGGCGGCAGGAGCCGACGGGGGCTCAGCGGCGGCGGCTCAGCGGCGGCCGGAGCTGAACGACGCGGGGCTGTGGCTGCCGGAGCCGGAGCCGGTGGACGCGCCGGAGCGACCGCGGCCACCGCCGGAGCGGGAGCGCCCGCCCTGCCCGGCCGGCTTCTGCCCGCCCGAGGACGAGCCGCCCTGGCCGGAGCCGCCGCGACGACCGCCGCCACCCGAGCCCGAGCCCGAGCCGCCCGAGCCCCCGGAGCCCGAGCCGCGACGCCGGTTGCGCCCGCCTCCCGCACCGCCGCCGCTGCGGGCCGGCGGCTGGGCGGGACGGTCGAGCACGACGCCGCCGAGCACGACGGTCCGCTCGCCGGGGGCGAGCTGGGCGAGCACCGGGTCGGCGGTGCCGGAGATCTTGGTGGTGGTCGGCTTGATGCCGGCCGCACGGGTCAGGGCGCGCACGTCGCGGACCTGCTCGTCGAGCATCAGCGTCACGACGGTGCCGGCGGCGCCGGCGCGCGCCGTGCGACCGGAGCGGTGGAGGTAGGCCTTGTGCTCGACCGGCGGGTCGGCGTGGATCACCAGGGCGACGTCGTCGACGTGGATGCCACGGGCGGCGATGTCGGTCGCGACCAGCGTCTCGGCCTTGCCGGAGTGGAAGGCGTCGAGGTTGCGGGTGCGGGCGCCCTGGGACAGGTTGCCGTGCAGCTCGACCGCGGGCACGCCGCGCTTGTTGAGCTGCTTGGCCAGGCCCTTGGCGCCGTGCTTGGTGCGGGTGAAGACGACCGTGCGGCCGGGTGCCGAGGTGAGGTCGGCGAGCACGTCGACACGCTGGTCGCGGTTCGACAGGTGGAGCACGTGGTGGCTCATCGCGCTGACCGGCGCCTGCACCGAGTCGGCCTCGTGGGTGACGGGCTTGCGCAGGAACTTCTGCACGAGCACGTCGATGGCGTTGTCCAGCGTGGCGGAGAAGAGCAGCCGCTGGCCGTCCTTCGCCGTGGCGGTGAGGATGCGGCGCACACCGGGCAGGAAGCCGAGGTCGGCCATGTGGTCGGCCTCGTCGAGCACGGTGATCGCGACGTCGCCGAGCGAGACGTGGCCCTGCTTCATGAGGTCCTCGAGCCGCCCGGGGCAGGCGAGGACGATGTCGGCGCCCTGGCGCAGGCCGGTGACCTGGGGGCCCTGGCCGACGCCGCCGAAGACGGTCTGCGTGGTGAGGCCGGCGGTGGCCGCCAGGGGCGTCAGCGCCTCCTGGATCTGGCCGACGAGCTCGCGCGTCGGGGCGAGGACGAGCGCACGCGGACGCCCGGGGCGGGTGCGGCGACCGTCGGCGACCAGGCGCGCGACGAGCGGCAGCAGGAAGGCGTAGGTCTTGCCCGAGCCGGTCCGGCCGCGGCCGAGCACGTCGCGCCCGGCCAGCGAGTCCGGCAGCGTCGCCGCCTGGATCGGGGTGGGGCTGGTGATGCCGCGCTCGGCGAGCACGGCGGAGAGGGACTCGGGCACGCCGAGCAGGGTGAAGTCAGACACGGGAAATCGCTTCCGTCGGGGGTGGGTGCCCGCGTCGGGGACCAGGGCTCGACGGACCGGCAAGGTGCCTCGTGGTGTCCGGAGCCCGGGAGCGGGCCGTGACCCCAGCCTACGGGCCCGGCGCGCGCAGCCGTGAATCGCACGCCCCGGGCCCGCGCGCTCAGGCGAGCACGGCGGTGACCTTGAGCTCCACCAGCTGGTCGGGGCCGAACAGGCTCGCCACGCCGATCAGGGTGGCCGGCGGCGTGTGCGTCGTGCCGACCCGTGCCGCGCCGCGGGTCATGCCCTCGACCAGTGCCGGCACCTTGTCGGCCGACCAGTCCACGACGTACGCCGTGAGGTCGACGACGTCGTCGATCGTGCCGCCGGCGCCGGCCAGGGCCGTGGCGACGTTGGCGTAGCACTGCTCGACCTGCGCGGCGAGGTCGCCGGGGCCGACGGGGGTGCCGTCGGCCTCCTGGGCGACCTGCCCGGCGAGGGAGACGAGCCGCGAGCCGGTCGCGACCGACACCTGGTGGTAGAGCCCGGTCTCGGGGAGACCGGGGACGTCGAACGTAGTCACTTCACTCATGAAATGAACTGTACCCCGGATTCCTTCATCCGTGAAGTAATGTGCGTCCCATGACCGACGATCCCTGGCTGAGCGAGCCGCAGAAGGACGGCTGGTCGGCCCTCGGCTCCCTGGTGATGCTCGTGCCGACCCGCGTCGAGGCGGCCCAGCGGGCGAGCGGGCTGTCGCTGTTCGAGTACCTCGTGCTCAGCGGGATCTCCGAGGCGCCGGGGCTGACGCTGCGCATGGGCGAGCTCGCCTACCTCTCCGGCGGCGCGCCGTCACGGCTGTCCAACGCCGCGAAGCGCTTCGAGGACCGCGGCTGGCTGACCCGGAGGGCCGACCCCGACGACGGCCGCGCCACGCTGGCCACCCTCACCGACGCGGGCCTGGCGGTGGTGCGGGCCGCGGCGCCCGTCCACGCCCGCGCCGTGCGCGAGGTCGTCGTCGACCGGCTCGACGACGACGACCTGGCGGCGCTCGTCAGGATCGCGGGGCGGCTGGGGACGTGGGCCCCGGGCTGAGCATCGACTCGACCACCGCGACCGCGGCGTCCGCCCCGCCGGCGCGGGCGAGCCCGGTCGCGACCTCCCGGCTGCGCGCCACGACGGGGTCGGCGGTGACCTGCTCGAGCGCGTCGCGCAGCTCGCCCACCGAGGCGGTGGCCGCGTCGAGGCGCACGGCGACGCCGGCGGCCACGAGGGCGTCGGCGTTGTCGAACTGGTCGACGTCCTGCGGCACCGCGATCATCGGCGTGCCCGTCGCGAGGCCCTCGACCGACCCGCCCATCCCGGCGTGGGTGACGAACGCGGAGGCGTGCTCGAGGACCTCCAGCTGCGGCACCCAGGCGGCGATCTCCACGCCGTCGGGCACCGGCCGTCCCCCGGTGACCTCCGCCGGGTCGACGTGACGACCGACCTGGAGCACGAGGTGCCAACCGGGGCGCCCGCCGTACGCCTCGAGGCAGCGGCGGTAGAAGTCCGGATGCGCGGTGAACGCCGTCCCGAGCGAGACCAGCAGGACCCGGCGGCCCTCCGGCGGGCTCCACGCCCCCGGGTCCGGCCGCCGCAGCGCAGGGCCGACGAAGGTGTGGACGGCGCGGTCCACCCGGTCGGCATGGGGCTGCATCGCCTCGGGCACGAGCACGACGCAGCGCGGCGGGCGCCCGAGGTAGGTCAGCGCGTCGGTGGTGATGCCGTGCGCGGCGAGCATCGCCTGCTGGCGGGCGAGGTACGCCGCGCCGCGGGGGTCGGCGCGGACGCCGTCCCAGAAGGCGCCCAGGTCCTCGTCGTAGCCCTCCCACGCGACGTACGTCGGGGAGAGCTGCAGCGCGGGGACGCCCCAGGAGTCGGCCAGGATCCGTCCGGGCACCCCGGCGATGTCGTAGAGCACGAGGTCGGGCCGGTCCGGCTCCAGGGCCGCGCGGGCGGCGGGGAGCATCGCCTCGTACTCGTCCTGGAAGGCCGCGAGGTGGTCGACGGCGTCGCCGTCGTAGGAGTCCCCCGGCACACCGTCGGCGCCGGCGTGGTTGGCGCGCGGCAGCACCGAGCGGTACGGCGCGAGCCGGGCCCCGGTGCTCTCGACGACGTCGCGGAACGCGGGGTCGTTGACGTAGGTGACCCGGTGGCCCCGCGCGACCAGCCGACGGATCACCTCGAGGCTCGGGTTCACGTGTCCGGGCGCCGGGATGCTGACCATGGCGAGGTGGGCCATGCGAGGACCTCCGTGGGTGCGGGCGACCACATACGAAACGAGTCGTTTCGTTTTATGAGGATAGCCTGACGCGGTGCCGACCAGCCAGCCCGCCGCCCACGGTCCGGGGCGACCCCGCTCGGGCCGCTCGCGCGCGGCGACGCTGGAGGCCGCGCTCGCTCTCGCCGCGGAGGTGCCCTGGGCGCGGGTGACGGTCGGGGCCATCGCGGACCGGGCAGGGGTCAGCAAGGCCACGATCTACCGCTGGTGGCCGTCGCGGGGCGCGATCCTGGTCGAGGCCCTCGCTGAGGCCAACGAGCGCGACCTGGCCTACGGACTGCCCGACACCGGCGACCTCGTCGCCGACCTCGCGGTCGTGCTGCGCGGCGTGGTCGACGAGCTCGCCGACCCCGCCTGGGACGCGCTGCTCCGGGCGCTCACCGTCGAGACCCTGCTCGACGCCGACCTGCGCGGCCGGGTGCTGGCGTCGATCTTCGCCCCGCAGCTGGCGGCCTTCGAGGTCCGCTTCGCCGCGGCCCGCGCCGCCGGCCAGGTCGCCGCCGACGTCGACGACCTGGCCGCGACCGAGCTCGTGGTGGCCCCGGTCTTCCACCGCTGGCAGCAGGGCTCCGGGCCCCTCACCCACGCCTACGCCGACGGCGTCGCCGCCCGTGCCGTGCGAGCGCTGTCCCCCCGGGGCTGAGGGGCCGGCCCCCGGCCGCACCGACCCTCGGACCTGCCGGGCCTCAGACCAGCCGGACCACGGCCTGCACCGGCGTGTGGTCGCTGGGCCAGCGGTCCTCGCCGACCCGGGTGTCGTACGTCGTGGTGTTGATCGCCGCGCGCTCGACCCGCACGCCGTCGGTGGCCAGCACCCAGTCGATGCGCCGCTCGCCCTCCACGGCCGGCGCGTAGTTCGGGAACGTCCCCCAGGCGGGGGTGAGGCGGCGGCGGGCGGTGGTCCAGGTGTCGGCGGTGGTGCCGTTGCCGGTCAGCACGTCGTACGGCGCGGAGGACCCGGCGGGCGCGTTGAAGTCGCCCGTCACGACGGCCGGGACGTCCAGCCCGGCCACCTGGGCACGCAGCACCTCGGCGGAGCGGACGCGTGCGTTCTCGGACTGGTGGTCGAGGTGCGTGTTGAGGTGCACCAGCTCGTGCCCGGTGCGGCGGTCGGCGAGCCGCGCCCAGGTGACGATCCTCGTGACGGTGTTGCCCCACGTCGCGGAGCCGATCACGTCCGGGGTGTCGGAGAGCCAGTACTGGTCCCACTCCAGCGCGGTGAAGCGCTCGGCGTCGTAGAGGATCGCGGAGTACTCGCCGCCGCTGCCGCCCTCGCGGCCGAAGCCCAGCATGCGGTGGGTGCGACCCACCCCGCGCTCCACCTCGTCGAGCTGGCCGTAGGTGGCCTCCTGGATCCCCAGCAGCGTCGGGCGCTCGGTCGCGAGCAGCCGGGTGACCAGCGGAGCGCGGTCCCCCCAGTGGTCGGCCTGGCCGGGCGAGGTGGCGGTCCCGCGGTCGAAGCGGATGTTGAAGGTCATCACGTGGATGTCCGCGCCGCGGGCGGGGCCGACCAGCGGCCTGCCCTGCCGCCCCGGACCGCGGCCCGGACGGCGGCCCGGCGCCGCGGTCGCGCTGCTGGTCCCCGCCGCGGTCGCGCCCGCGACGGCGGCCCCGCTCGACAGCAGGGCCCCGAGAGTCGTCCGTCGTGTCAGCATGCGCCCAGCCGATCCCGCCGCGGTGACACCCGGTTGAACGGACGCCGACCTCGACGCGACCCGCCGTCGACGGCTCAGGCCAGCCGCAGCACGGCCTGGACCGGCAGGTGGTCGCTCGGCCAGGCCCCGTCGTACGACGTCGCGTTGACGGCCGCGGCCAGCACGGCGACGCGCGCCGGGACGAGGACGCCGTCGATGCGGCGCCCACCCTCCTCCGGCTCGCCGTAGCTCGGGAAGGTCCCCCACTCCGGCGTGCGGCGCCGGGCCGCCGCGACCCAGGCGTCGCGCAGGCCGGCCCCGGCGAGGACGGCCGCCGGCAGGCTGGCGTCGACCGGCACGTTGAGGTCGCCCAGCAGCACGACCGGCACGTCGACCTTGGCGAGCCCGTCGCGGATCATGGTCGCGGACTGCACCCGCGCGAACTCCGAGCGGTGGTCGAAGTGGGTGTCGACGGCGAGCAGCTCGCGGCCGGTCGTGCGGTCCGCCAGCCGCGCGAGCAGCACACTGCGGGGGAACATGGCCCCCCAGCCGTGGGTCGTCGGCTCCTCGGGGGTCTCGGAGAGCGCGTGCTGCTCGACGTCGAGCAGGTCGAACCGGTCGGTGTCGTAGGCGAGGACGGGGCGTCCGGCCAGGGTGTCGGGGCCGAAGTCGAGGCCCAGCAGCCGGTGGCCGGGCAGCGCGTCGGCGACGACGTCGAGGTGTGGCTCGCAGACCTCCTGCAGACCCACGAGGTGCGGGTGCTCGGCGGCGAGCAGGCGCCCGGCGAGGGGGGCGCGGTCCGGCCAGTGGTCGGCCTCGCCCGGGGCGGTCCCCGGCTGCGGCGCGCGGAGGTTGTAGGTCATCACGTGCAGCGCGTCGTCGGCGACCGGGCCGACGAGCGGCTCGCCCCGGGCGCCGGCCGAGCGGGCCGTCCCGAGGACGGCGGCCCCCGCGCCCGCCGCCGTGGCGGCGCCCGCCGCGGTGATCCCCGCCAGTCCGAGGGTCCTGCCCAGGACACCGCGTCGTGTCAGCACGACCCCCAGCCCACCGGGCGCGGGTGACGTGGGCCTGAACGGCGCCGCTCACCGCGACGTACGTCGGCTCACGCCTGGGCGACGACCCCCCGCTCGAGCAGGCCCTCGACGTCCGTCACGCCCCACGCGGTCAGCGCCGCCCGGGTGTCGGAGCCCGGGGTGGTCGGCCCGGTGGTCAGCGCGCCGGGCGTGGCGGAGAAGCGGGGAGCGGGCCCCGGCTGCAGGAGGCCCTCGTGCTCGACGAGGGTGCCGCGGGCGACGTTGTGGGGGTGCGCGGCCGCCTCCCGCATCGTCAGCACCGGCGCGACGCAGGCGTCGGTGCCCTCGAACACCGCGGTCCACTCGGCCATCGTCCGCTCCGCGAAGCGCGCCGCGACCAGTGTGCGCAGCTCGTCCGCGCGGGCCGGGTCGAAGCGGTCCGGCGCGTCCCCGGCGATGCCGAGCAGCTCGGTGAACAGCGCGTAGAACTGCGGCTCCAGGGGGCCGACGCTCATGTGGCGGCCGTCCGCGGTGGCGTACAGGTCGTAGTACGGCTGGCCCCCGTCGAGGAAGTTCGACGCCCGGCGCTCGACGTGCCCACCGCCGGCGAGGAAGCCCATCGTCATCGCGTTGAGGTGGGCGGTGCCGTCGGTGATCGCCGCGTCGACGACCTGCCCGCGCCCCGAGGTCCGCGCCTCCAGCAGCGCTGCGAGCACCCCGATGACCAGGTACGTCGACCCGCCCCCGAAGTCGCCGAGCAGGTTCATCGGGAAGTGCGGGCGCCCGGGGTCCTGGCCGAGGCCGTGGAGCGCGCCGGTGAGGGCGACGTAGTTCATGTCGTGCCCGGCGGTCGAGGCCAGCGGACCGTCCTGGCCCCAGCCCGTCATCCGGCCGTAGACCAGCGCCGGGTTGCGCTCCCAGCACTGCTCGGGGCCGATCCCGAGGCGCTCGGTGGTGCCGGGCCGCATGCCCTCGACGAGCACGTCGGCCGACGCGACGAGGTCGAGCACGAGCCCGGCGGCCTCGGGGTGCTTGAGGTCGAGCGCGACGCTGGGTCGGCCCCGGGTGAGCAGGTCCGTCGCCCCGCCGCCGACCGCACCGCCGCCGGGGCGCTCGAGACGGACCACGTCCGCGCCGAGGTCGGCCAGGATCGTGCACGCGTGCGGGCCCGGTCCGATCCCGGCGATCTCGACGACCTTCACGCCGCGCAGCGGCCCCGACCTCGCGCCCAGCGGTGACTCGCCCATGGCCGGATCCTGCCAGCCGGGGACGGAGCGGCGGCGGATCCCCCACCCGCCCGCCGACGCTCCGCTCCCCCGGCCTGGTGACGCACAGTCATTGACTGCGCAACCACCGTAACCAATCCGCGGACCCGGTGCACGCGCGTCCCAGGACCGGCGCACCCCCCCGCGCCGCTCAGCAGGTGCGGATCGCCGGGATCGCGGCCCGCGTCCAGGCGAGGTACTCCTCGTGGGTGAAGCCGTAGTCGACGACGAGCTGGACGTAGGTCTCGGCCGACATCGTCAGGTTGACGAGCGCGGTGAAGCGGTCCGTCAGCTCCTCGGGCACGGCGTCGCGCGGCACCACGCCGGTGCTGATCAGCCAGCGGGCGGTGATCCCGTAGGAGTCCCGCTTGTAGCGCACCAGGTCGTCGTACTCGACCTTCACCAGCGGGTCGACGAGGGCCGTGGTGCGCAGCACGAACCACAGCCGCGCGGAGCTGCGGTGGGCCCGCCCGATCCACTCGGTCACGGCCGCCACGGCCTCGACGGGGTCGGTCAGTGCGTAGATCGCCTGGGCCTCGGCGTCCTCCTGGATCGAGGTCCAGCCACCGCGTCCGACGTAGCGGGTGCGGAACGCCTCGACCAGCAGGAAGGCCTTGGTGCCGACGCCGTGCACCGTCTTCGCCGACACCCCGGCGCGCCGCGCCACGGCGGCGATGGTCGTGCCCGACCAGCCCAGCTCCTCGAAGCAGCGGGCCGCCGTCTCGACGACGAGCTCACGCGTCTCCGCAGCACGCTGCTCGCGGACGGGCGAGCGGTAGGGACGGCTCACGGGTGTGACGCTAGCGCCTCACTCCGGTGCGCTCGGCGGCCGCTCGGGCAGGACGCGACGCAGGAAGCGACGTGTCGCCTCCTCGCGGGGGTCCGAGAGCACCTGCGCCGGCGGGCCCTGCTCCAGCACCCGGCCCCGGTGGAGGTAGGCGACCCGGGTGGCCACCTCGCGGGCGAAGGCCATCTCGTGGGTCGCGATCAGCATCGTCATGCCCGCCTCGGCCTCGGCGCGCACCAGGTCGAGCACGTCGCCGACCAGCTCGGGGTCGAGCGCCGCCGTGATCTCGTCGAGCAGGAGCAGGCGCGGCTGGGTGCACAGCGCCCGGACCAGCGCGACCCGCTGCTGCTGGCCGCCCGAGAGCCGGTCGGGGTGCACGTCGGCCTGGGCCGACAGCCCGAACCGGTCGAGCAGCCCGCGGGCCCGCTCCACCGCCTCCGCCCGCGGGACGCCGTGCACGCGCACCGGGGCGAGCGTGCAGTTGTCGAGCGCGGTGAGGTGGGGGAACAGGTTGTAGGCCTGGAAGACGACCCCGATCTCGCGCCGCACGTCGCGGGGGTCGGCGCGGGGGTCGGTGATCTCGGCGCCGTCGAGCAGCACCTGCCCGTCGTCGACGGACTCCAGCAGGTTGACGCAGCGCAGCAGGGTGGACTTGCCGGAGCCCGAGGCCCCGATCAGGCAGACCACCTCGTGGGCGCCGACGGAGAGGTCGAGGCCGTCGAGGACGACACGCTCGCCGTAGGTCTTGCGGAGGTCGCGGACCTCCAGCAGCGGGGTGCTCACCGGCCACCCCGCTCGCGCTCGGCCACCCGCCGACCGAGCCAGTCGGTCAGCCGGGCCAGCGGGATCGTCAGGGCCACGAAGAAGAGGCCGGCGACGAGCAGCGGTGTGTAGTTGAAGTTGTAGTTGCCGTAGTCCTGGGCGGCGAAGAGCGCCTCGAAGACCCCCACCGAGGCGACCAGGGCGGTGTCCTTCTGCAGGGAGACGAAGTCGTTCATCAGCGGCGGCACGACGCGCCGGCCCGCCTGCGGCAGGACGACGTGCCGCATCACCTGGGACTGGCTCAGCGCCAGCGACCGGGCGCTCGCGACCTGGGAGGGGTGCACGGAGTCGATGCCGGCGCGGATCACCTCGGCGACGTAGGCGCCGTAGCAGAGCACCAGCGCGGCGGTGGCCAGCCAGAACAGGCTCGTGGTCACCCCCTGCAGCTGCAGGGCGGGGATCCCGAACGCGAACAGGAAGACGACCAGCAGCGTGGGCAGCCCGCGGAACAGGTCGACGTAGGCGACCGCGAGGAGCCGCACCGGGGTCAGCCAGGGCGACGTGGTGCCCCGCGCCACGGCGACCAGGGTGCCGAGCAGCAGGATCAGCGGCTCGGCGACGAGGAACATGCCCACGTTGAGCAGGAAGCCCTGCGCGATCGAGGGCAGCGCCTCGCGGGCGTGGTACGGCGACAGGAAGGTCTCCTGCACCCGCTGCCAGCCCGGCGAGAGCACGACGAGCGCCACCAGGAGGCCGAGGCCGACGACCGTGGCCACCCCGGCGACCAGCGTGCCGCGGCGCCGCAGCCGTCGGCGCACGGCGCGACGCTCGACCTCGTGCTCCGACGGCGTCCAGGCGGCCCGGGACGCCTCCGCGGTGCCGCCGGCGGCGCCGCTCGTGGTGGGGGTGCTCACTGCAGGACGGGCACGTCGACCGACTCCGAGAGCCACTCCTGCTCGAGGTCCTCCAGCGTGCCGTCCTCGCGCAGCGTGCTCACGGCCTCGTCGACGCAGCCGGTGAGCGGGCTGTCCTTCTCCAGCAGCAGGCCGAACTCCTCGGTGTCCTCGCCGGAGTAGGCGAACTGACCGGCGACCGTGCCGCCGTCGAGCTGCGCGGCGGTGATGAACAGCGCCGTGGGGAGGTCGGCCACGATCGCCTCGACCTGGCCGTTCTGCAGCGCCTGCGTGGCGGCGTTGGTGTTGCGGAAGACGAGCGGGTCGGTGTCGGGCTGGATCTCCTCGCGCACCGCGGTGAGGCTCGTCGTCCCCGACTGCGCACCGAGCTCGAGGTCCGTCAGGTCCTCCAGCGAGCCGATCTCGGGGGCCCCGTCCTCGAGCACGACGACCGCCTGGGTGGCGGTGTAGTAGCCCTCGGAGAAGTCGACGGCCCGCTCGCGCTCGGGAGTGATCGAGATCTGGTTGATGTCGAAGTCGAAGCGCTTCGGACCGGGCGCGTAGGAGTTGTCGAAGGGCACCTCGACCCAGGTGACGTCCTCCTCGCCGTAGCCGAGCTGCTCGGCCACGGCGTACGCGACGGCGGACTCGAAGCCGCGCCCGTTGGTCGGGTCGTCGTCCTCGAAGTACGGCGGGTACGCCGGGGTGTCGGTCGCGATCGTCAGGGTGCCGTCGGTGAGCGTGGGCAGCGCGCCCGGCTCGCAGGTGGCCTGGGCGTCCGACGAGCCGTCGGAGCCGGACTCGGAGGTCTCGTCGACGGGGGCGCACGCGGAGAGCGCGGTCAGCCCGACGGCGCCGACGAGGGTGCCCAGGAGGGCGGTGGTGCGGGTCGTCTGCATGCGCAGGATCGTAGGCCCACCGGGCGATGTGACCCGCGCCTCGCACCCGCCGCGAGACCCCGTGCGCCCCGCTCAGCCCGGCGGCTGGGGCGGGGGCTTCTTGCGGATCAGCGGGCGCGGGGCGCGGGGCAGCCAGTCGCGCACGACGTGGTCGACGACGTGGACGCCGGGCGGCGCGACCACGTGGGTGAGGCCCTCGACGTCGCCGGGCCGGCCCTCGCGGATGGCGCGGTCGACCTCCCACTCGCGGCGCTTGCGCGGGATCCGGACGTTCGAGAACGCGGTGGAGGACCAGTGGGCGAACTCGTCGGCGTCGAGCCACTTCAGCTCGACGCACATGCCCGGCGGCAGGTGGATGCGCTGGGTCTCCTCGGGGAAGACCCGCAGCTCCCACTCGAAGGCCTTCTTGTGCACGTACTCCGGGCCCATCGGGTAGATCCACGGCTCGCGGAAGTCGACACCGAGGTCGATCCAGGCCTCGGAGTCGGACACCACCGTCAGGGAGTGGCGCGGCACGAGCACGACGGACCCGGAGCCCTCGAGCTGCCAGGCGAGGTCGGCGAGCGTGCCGACGCCCTCCTCCGTCAGCACCATGTCGCCGTCCCACTTCATCGAGTACGACGTGCGCACGTGGCCGAAGGACCAGTTGTAGAAGTGCGTGAGGCTGTGGACCGAGTCGGCCGGGGTCGCCAGGTTCTCCGCGCCGGCCCGGGCGACCGTGAAGGGGTAGTCCAGGACCGTCAGGCGGTCGGCCGCCCCGCACTCGGCGGCCACGCGGGCGGCGACCTCGGCGGTGCCGTCGTCGGAGCCGTTGTCGACGAGCACGACGGCCTGGGTCGCGGCGAGGATGCCCGGCAGCACCCACGGCAGGTTGCGGGCCTCGTTGCGGACCCGGAAGACGCAGGTCAGGCCGGTCGGCAGCGGGCCCTCGGAGAAGGCCCAGCGGACGTCGTACCCCTCGTGGCCCTCGCGGTTGACGATGTCCGGCGCGCGCATCAGGCCCCGGCCCCCGGGGACGACACGGACGCCGCCGACGCCGTGGCCCCGCGTCGCTGCTTGGCGCGGTCCTGGGCGGTCAGGCGGCGCAGCGCGGGGTCGACGAGCGGACGCTCGGCCCGCGGCAGCCACACCTCGGTGACGTGGTCGACGACGTGGGCGTCCGAGCCGGTCGGCACCTCGATGCGGTGGATGCCGCCGCCCGCCGCGACGCCGTGCGCCTCCCACCGACCCTCGGCGAGGTCGGTGAAGAGCTGGTACTCGCGGCGCTTGCGCTGCGTGCGGGCGCTGGTCGCGAACGCGTCGGCGTCGGTCCAGTGCGCGAACTCGTCGGAGTCGAGGTACTTCAGCTCCAGGCAGGTGCCCTCGGGGAGCTTGACGTGGTCGACGCCCTCGGGGTGGATCCGCAGCTCCCACTCGAACGCCTTCACGTGCGGGTACGACGGGCTCATGGGGTAGCCGAAGGGCTCGGCGTTGAACAGGCCGAGGTCGAGGTAGGCGACGCGGTCGGACTCGACGTACAGGCTGTGGCGCGGCACGTAGAGCACGGCCTCGCGCCCCGGGAGCCGCCAGGCCAGCTCGCGCAGCAGCTCCTCGCCCTCCTGGGTGAGGACCATGTCGCCGTCCCACTTCACCGAGTAGGTGGTCGAGACGTGGGCGAAGGACCACGAGTAGAACCAGACCAGCGAGTGCACCGAGTCCGCCGGCGTGCCGAGGTGCTCCGGGCCGCACCGGCTGACCCGGAACGGGTACTCGGTGATCGTCAGCCGGTCGGCGTGGCCGCTGCGCTCCGCGACGTCGCGCGCGACCTGCGCGGTCCCGTCGGTGGAGCCGTTGTCGACGAGCACGACCTGCTGGCCCGCCCGCAGCAGCGGCGGGAGCACCCACGGCATCGACCGGGCCTCGTCCTTGACCCGCAGGACGATGCCCGTGCCGGGCACCTGCGGGCGCGACCAGGGCCAGACGATGTCGTAGTCGGTCTCGCCCTCGCGGTTGGCGGCCGAGTCGCCGACCGCACCGAGGACCGCGGTCACCGGGGGCGGCCGAGGGCCTGGCGCAGCCTGCGCCGGGCGCTCGGCGGCACCAGGGCCCGCACGTTGTGGGGCACGCGGTCCGAGAGCCGCACGCCCTCGGGGGCCGGGGCCGGCCCGCCGCGGTCGCCGCCACCCTCGAGGCGGCTCCGCTCGGCGGCCGCGCCGGCGCGCTGGGCGGCGATGGCGGTCGACTGCGACATCGCCTCCGCCTCCTCGTAGGCCTCGGTGTAGGCCTGGCGGATCTGGTCCAGCTCGACGTGGCGCTCGGGGGTGTCCCCGCCCGGGTCCGCGAGCGCGTCCAGCGCCTGCCAGGCGTCGTCCGCGATCGTGCGCAGGTGGGCCGGCACGGGCACGTCGTCCCAGGTCAGGCGCACCCGCCGCAGCGAGGGGTCGATGAACTGGTGGACCTTGCGGATGTCGCGCGCGGTCGCGGAGCGCACGGCATGCAGGTCGAAGCGCTCGCCCATGTCGTGGACCGGCACGGTCCAGTCGGTGAGCATGTCGTCGTAGCGGACGAAGGCACGCTGGTTGCCGCGGGTCGAGCGCTCGGTGTGGAGCATCATGTTGACCCAGGCGGCGACGCGGTTCACCTCGCCGAAGCGCTTGGCGTAGTACTTCTGCTTGCTGCCCACGACCTCGGTCACGGGGCGCAGCATCGTGACGTGGGAGCAGGACGCCCCGGCGCGCAGGGCCGCCGAGCGCCACAGGCCCAGGAACCACGCCAGGCGCGGGTCCTTGATCACGAGCTCGTCGCCGCCGGCCTCGAACTGCTCCTCGAGCCAGGTGTGCAGGCGCGTGCGCAGCTGCTCGGCGGTGCTGAGCTTGCCGGTCTCGAACCACGCCGACGGGCGGGCGTCGGAGACCTGCACGTTGACCCGGCGCAGCAGCTCGTCGTGGAAGTCCACGACCCACTGCGGCTCGCCGAAGCCCTTGGGGTTGGTGTCGTCGGCCGCGACCTCGGGCTGCGGCACGTGCATGCCGAGGGTCTGCAGGGTGCCCGACATGGTGCTGGTGCCGCTGCGCCCGGAGCCCACGACGAACAGCACCCGGCGCGCGCTGGGGCCGGTCGGCTCCGGGGCCTGCAGGCTGACGCCCTCGGGGCCGGTCTCGGGCTCGGGCGCGACGTCGGGGCTGGACATGGGCGACAGCCTAGACGCGACGATGGTCCGGTGACGGACACACCCTGGCTCGACCTGCGCCGCGCCGGGACGCGTGGAGTCTCCGAGCACGGCCCCGGCGTCACGGCGACCCACTCGTTCTCCTTCGGCGCCCACTACGACCCGACCAACCTCGGTTTCGGGCCGATCGTGTGCCACGACGACCACCGGCTCGCGCCCGGCGCCGGGTACGACGACCACCCCCACTCCGGCGTGGAGATCGTCACGTGGGTGCTCGACGGGGCGCTGGCGCACTCCTCCCCCGGCACCGCGAGCGGCACCGTGGGCGCCGGCGGGGCGCAGGTCCTGTCGGCCGGGTCCGGCGTCGTGCACGCCGAGACCGGCGAGCCCGGCGCCGGCACGACCCGGTTCGTGCAGACGTGGCTGCGCGCCGACGACCCCGACGCCGCCCCGTCGTACGCCGCGGGAGCGGGGCCGGTCGTGGCGCCGGCCGCCGGCGCCGGCCTGGTCCCGGTGGCCGGCGGCGACGCCGAGCTGCCCCTGGGCGTGGCCGGTGCGGTGCTGTGGCTCGCGACCGGCGGCGGGGACCTCGCCCTGCCCGAGGCCGCGCGCACCCACCTCTACCTCCCCGACGGCACGGGCCACCTCGAGGACGCCGGCGACCTGGGGGCGGGCGACGCCGTCCGACTGGAGGCCTCCGGCGGCCGACGGCTGACGCTCGCGACCGGCTCGACCGCGCTGGTGTGGTCCTTCGCGGGGGCCCGAGCCGGGGAGCGATGAGTTCGGGTGTCGACGTCGGTCGTCACTCCCGACAGACTGACCCACGACCCGCACCCGGAGGCGAAACGGTGAGCACGATGACCCCTGACGTCGACACCGCCCGCAGCGCGACCGACGAGCTGGCCGACTTCGACGCCCTCACCGGGCGCTACAGCCGGGAGCTGCTCGCCCACTGCTACCGCATGAGCGGCTCGATCCACGAGGCCGAGGACCTGGTCCAGGAGACGCTGCTGCGCGCCTGGCGCTCGCAGGGCACGTTCGGCGGCCGCTCGTCGGTGCGCACCTGGCTGTACCGGATCGCGACCAACGTGTGCCTGACCAACCTCGAGGGCCGCCCGCGCCGACCGCTGCCGACCGGTCTGGGCACCGCCGACTCGCTGGCCAGCGACGAGCTCGTCTCGGACGAGGAGGTCCCCTGGCTCCAGCCCGTGCCGGACGCGGCCGTCGTGGTCGGCGAGCGGGACTCGATCCGCCTCGCGTTCGTCGCCGCGCTGCAGCACCTCCCGGCCCGCCAGCGCGCCGTGCTGATCCTCCGCGACGTGCTGCGGTGGAGCGCCGCCGAGGTCGCGACCGCCCTCGAGACCACCGTGGCGGCCGTCAACTCCGCCCTCCAGCGCGCCCACGCCCAGATGAAGGAGCGGGCCCTCACCGAGGACACCGTCGTCGAGGAGCTCACCACCGCCCAGCAGCGCCTGCTCGAGGCCTACGTCGAGGCGTTCTGGAAGAAGGACGTCGACGCCATCGTGGGGCTCCTCACCCACGACGCGGTCTGGGAGATGCCGCCGTTCACCGGCTGGTACCGCGGCGCCGACCACATCGGCGAGCTGATCGGCACCGCCTGCCCGGGCGGGGCCCACGACATGGTGATGCTGCCGACGCGCGCCAACGGCCAGCCCGCGTTCGGGCTCTACATGCGCGGCCCGGAGGGCGACTTCGCGCCCTTCCACCTCCAGGTGCTCGACCTGGACGGCGAGCGTGTGCGCCACGTGGGCGCCTTCTTCGACACCGACCTCTTCCCCACGTTCGGCCTGCCCGCACGACTGCCCGCCGACGTGCGCACCGACGTCGGCGACGGCCCGGTCTCCCGGCCCGGACGGGGCGCGGCGGAGATCGCCGCCGCCCACGGCCGGTGACCGGGCCTCCCCCGACGACGCCCCGACCCCCCGACCTGCCGGACCTCGACGCCGCCGTCGAGCTCCTCGAGCGCGCCCTCGGCCACACCCGCCTCGCCCTCGCCGGCGTCCGCCCGGTCCACCTGGCGCGGCCCACGCCGTGCGCGCGCTGGGACCTCGACGACCTGCTGTGGCACATGGACGACGCGCTCGACGCGTTCACCGAGGCCGCGGCCGGGCGGGTCACCGGGCGGGGCACCGGGCGGGGGTCGCCGGGGAGGTCGGGCACCGCGCGGACCCCGGGCGCCGCCGGTCCACGGGCGACGGGGGTCGGGGCCCGGCTGGGGCGCCTGCAGACCAAGGCCTGCCACCTGCTCGGGCTGTGGGCCGAGCCGCCGCGCTCCGTGGTCGATGTCGGGGCGATCGATGTCGGGGCGGTCGATGTCGGGGCGGTCGATGTCGGGGCGGTCGATGTCGGGGCGGTCGACCGCGCCGGGACGTCGCTGCCGGCGTCGCTGCTGGTGGCCACGGCGGCGCTCGAGATCGGCGTGCACGGCTGGGACGTCGCGCAGGCCACCGGCGAGGACCGGCCGGTGCCCGCGGACCTCGCCGCGCAGCTCCTCCCGGTCGCCGCCGTCACGATCGGGGCCCGCGACCGGGGTCGCCGCTTCGGCTCCTCCCTGCCGGTCGCGCCGTTCGCGCCGGCCGACGTCCGGCTCCTGGCCTTCCTCGGCCGACCCCCGCTGCCCGCCCGGGCGGGGTGATCCCCCACGGGACCGGCGCCGGACGGCTCGCGGCGCGACCGTTCCGTGGGGGACTGCCCGCAGACTCGGCCCGTGAAGGTCTTCGCCGGGATCGCCGAGCAGTACGCCGACTTCGCCGCCTACGCCGAGGGCGACTCGCCCTGCTTCGCCGACTGGGCGCGCCGGGCGGCCGCCGACGACGACGTGCTGGCGTGGCTCGACACGCTGCCGGTGCCGAAGCGGCAGCCCAACCTCGTGTTCGCGGCCGCCCGGTGGCACGGCGTCCCCGCCCCCGCGCCGTACGACGTGCTGCGCGCGGCGCTCCTCGACGACGACGGGTCGATCGCCCGGACCGTGCGGGAGCGCTCGACCCAGACCAACGAGGCCGGCCGGCTCGCCACCCTGCTGCCGGCCCTCGCCCGGGTCGCCGAGCAGAGCCCCGAGCCGCTGGCGCTGCTCGAGCTCGGGGCCAGCGCGGGGCTCTGCCTGTACCCCGACCGCTACGCCTACCGCTGGCAGCCGCCCGGCGGCGACGGCGAGGACGTGGTGCTGCGCGAGGACCCCGACGCCCCGGAGCTCGTCTGCCGGGTGCTCGAGGGCCCCGGCGGTCGTCCCGACCTGCCGCGGCGGCTCCCGGTCGTCGCGTGGCGCGGCGGCATCGACCTGCACCCCCTCGACGTCGCCGACGACGAGCAGACGGCGTGGCTCACGACCCTGGTGTGGCCCGAGCAGGAGCACCGCCGCGCCCGGCTCGTCGCCGCGATCGGCGTCGCCCGCGCCGACCCGCCCGTGCTGGTCGCCGGCGACCTGCTCGAGGAGCTGCCCGCGGCCGTCGACCTCGCCGCACGGCACGGCACGGTGGTCGTGCTCCACAGCGCGGCCGCGGCGTACCTGGACCCCGCGGAGCGGGAACGGCTCGTCACCACGCTGTCCGGGATGGTCGCCGACGGCGCCTGCCGCTGGATCAGCAACGAGGGCGCCGGGGTCCTGCCGGGCGTCACCGCCACCGGGCCCGACGTGCCCGAGGGGACGGCGACCTTCGTGCTCGGCCTCGACGGGCGGGCCCTGGCCTGGACCCACGGCCACGGCGCGTCGATGACCTGGCTGTGAGCCTCAGTCGTCGTTCTCCTTCATCGTGCGCCACTTGCGCTCGAACGGCAGGCGCCACGCGTGGGGGGCGACGAGCTGGTGGATCTGGTTGGGACCCCACGAGCCCGGCTGGTAGGGCCGCACCGGCGGCGGGTCCTCGAGCAGGTGCTGGGAGACCTCCCACAGCCGCTCGACGCCCTGCGCGGAGTTGAACAGCGTGCGGTTGCCCTTCGAGGCGTCGAGGATCAACCGCTCGTAGGCCTCCAGGACGGAGCCCTGCCAGGAGGTCTCGTCCATCGCGAACTGCATGGACACCTTGTCGAGCCGGAAGCCGGGTCCGGGGCGCTTGCCGTAGAACGACAGGCTCATCTTCGGCTGGTCCGACAGGTCGAACGTGAGGTGGTCCGGACCGTGCTGACCGACGCCGGAGCCGTCGGGGAACATCGACTGCGGGGGCTCCTTGAAGGCCACCGAGATGATCCGCTGGCCCTCGGCGAGCTTCTTGCCGGTGCGCAGGTAGAACGGGACGCCGGCCCAGCGCCAGTTGTCGATGTAGCACTTCAGCGCGATGAAGGTCTCGGTCTCCGACTCGGGGTCGACGCCCTTCTCCTCGCGGTAGCCGAGGTACTGGCCGCGGACCACGTCGTCGGTGTTGATCGGCAGCATCGACCGGAAGACCTTGTACTTCTCCTCGGTGATCGACTCCGGGTCCAGCGCCGTCGGCGCCTCCATCGCGGTGAACGCCAGCACCTGGAACAGGTGGGTGACGACCATGTCGCGGTAGGCGCCGGTGGCCTCGTAGAACGACGCGCGCTGCTCGAGCCCGAGGGTCTCGGGGACATCGATCTGGATGTGGTCGATCATCGTGCGGTTCCAGATCGGCTCGAACAGACCGTTCGCGAACCGGAACGCCAGGATGTTGAGCGCCGCCTCCTTGCCCAGGAAGTGGTCGATCCGGAAGACCCGGTCCTCCTCGAAGACCTCGTGGACCGCGGCGTTCAGCATCTTCGCCGACTCCAGGTCGACGCCGAACGGCTTCTCCATGACGACGCGCCCGCGCTCGACCAGCCCGGCGTCACGCAGGCGGTGCAGCACGGCGAGGGCCGCGTTGGGCGGCACCGAGAGGTAGTGCAGCCGCTCCTGCGGCTCGGAGCAGTCGGCCTCGGCCTCCGCGACCGCGTCGCGCAGCGCCTCGGTGGTCGCGCCGGGCGCCCAGTAGAGCCGCTTCGCGAAGTCGGCCCACCGGTCCTCGCTGCAGCCCGGCTCGAACTCGTCGATCGCCTCGCGGGCGAACTGCACGAACGAGTCGCGGGTGAAGTCGTCCAGCGACGTCCCGACGATCTGCACGTGGGGCATCAGGCCCGAGCTGATCAGGTGCAGCAGGCCCGGCAGCAGCTTGCGGCGCGAGAGGTCGCCGGTGGCGCCGAAGAGCACGACGGTGGTCGGCGGCGCGGGACGACCACGCTCGCGTTCGGTGGCGTTGACCATGCGCCCAGCCTCCCACGCGGGCGCCGTCGTCCCCACCGGGCGCGAGGTGGTGTGGACAGGCTCACGCCGGGGTAGGAGTCCACCCCGGGGGCCCGGTTCTGACAGGCTGGGCACAGGCGAGGAGCGGGGGCTCGATGACGGCGTACGTGGTGATCGGCGTGTGCGGTCTCGCGGTGCTGCTCGTGTCGCTGCTCGTCGGCGAGCTGCTCGAGGGTCTCCTCGACGGGCTCGGGGGCGACTGGTTCTCGACCGAGGTCGTCGGCGCGTTCGTCGCCGCCCTCGGCTTCGGCGGCGCACTGGCCGACGGCCTCGGCGCCCCGGGGCCGGTGTCGGTCGCGGCCGGGATCGGGGCCGGCGCGGTCTTCGGTGCCTTCGCCGCGTGGCTGACCCGCCTGGTGCGCTCCGGCGGCACCGCCGGCGCGCCCGCCGCCGACGACGTCGTCGGCTGGGACGCCACCGTCGTCTCCGCCATCCCCGCGGACGGCCTCGGGACCGTCACCGTGCGGCGCGGCGGCCACCTGCTGCGCTTCAACGCCCGCGCCGAGCGGGCCCTCGAGGCCGGGACCGAGGTGCACGTCACCGCCGTCCTGTCCCCCACCGCCGTGAGCGTCGCCCCGCTCTGGCCCGACCCGCTCGAGGCCGCCGGGCCCGAGGACCCCTGAGGAAGAGGAACCGATGTCACCCACCCTGATCGCGATCCTGGGCTTCGTCGCCCTGGTCGTCCTCGTCGTGCTGGTGGTGACCAGCCGCTACAAGGTGGCCGGTCCCAACCAGGCGTTCATCGTGACCGGCCGCAAGGGCAAGGCCGTGCTCAACCCCGAGACCGGCGAGCTGTCGACGGACCTGTCGGGGCAGAAGGTCGTGCTCGGCGGCGGGGTCTTCGTCATCCCGTTCGTGCAGAAGCTCGCCACGATGGACCTCTCCAGCCGCCGGATCTCAGTGCAGATCCGCGGGGCGGTCTCCGGCCAGGGCATCAAGCTGAACGTCGAGGGCGTCGCCATCGTCAAGGTGGGCGGCAACGCCGACCAGATCCGCCTCGCCGCCCAGCGGTTCCTCTCCCAGCAGCAGGACGTCGAGCCGTTCACCCAGGAGGTCCTGGCCGGTGCGCTGCGCTCGATCGTCGGCGGCCTGACCGTCGAGCAGATCATCCGCGACCGCGCGGCCTTCGCGCAGCGGGTGGCCGACGAGTCCGAGAACTCGCTGACCGGCCAGGGCCTGATCCTCGACACCTTCCAGATCCAGGACGTCACCGACGACGGCAACTACCTCGCCGACCTCGGTCGCCCCGAGGCCGCGCGGATCGGGCAGGCCGCCTCCATCGCCGAGGCCAACGCCCGGCAGGCCGCGGAGCAGGCCCGGATCGCCGCGGAGGAGGAGATCGCGGTCTCCCAGCGTCAGCTGGCGCTGAAGCAGGCCGAGATCAAGGCCGAGACCGACGCCGCGTCCGCCAGGGCCGCGGCCTCCGGCCCGCTGGCCCAGGCCGACCGGGACCAGGCGATCCTCACCGAGCAGGAGAAGGTCGCCGTGCGCCAGGCGTCCCTGACCGAGCGCAACCTCGAGACCGAGATCCGCAAGCCCGCCGACGCCCAGCGCTACCGGGTCGAGCAGGAGGCCGAGGCGAAGCGCACCGCCGAGATCGCCGCCGCCGACGCCCGCAAGGCGTCGTCGATCGCGGCGGCCCAGGCCAAGGCCGAGGAGGCCCGCCTGACCGGTGAGGCCGAGAAGGCCCGCCGCTCCGCGCTCGCCGAGGCCGAGGCCATCGAGGGCGAGCGCCGCGGCCAGGCCGAGAAGGCCCGTCGTACGGCGGAGGCGGACGCGACCCGCGCCGAGGGCGAGGCGCAGGCCGCCGCGACCCTGGCGGTCGGCTCGGCGGAGGCGGAGGCGATGGACAAGCGGGCCGAGGCGTTCGCGCAGTACAACGACGCCGCCGTGCTCCAGATGCTGATCGAGGTGCTGCCGCAGATCGCCAAGGAGGTCGCGGCCCCGATCGCGGCCATCGACAAGCTGACGGTGGTGTCCACCGACGGCGCCGGCGCCCTGCCCAAGCAGGTCAACCAGAACGTCGTGCAGACCCTCGAGATGCTGCGCACCTCGACCGGGCTCGACCTCGAGGAGCTGATCGGCCGCTCGGTCCGCGGCGCCGCCGCGCGGCTCGCCGACGGCGAGACGGTGGAGCCGACGTCCACGACCCCCTGACCGACGCTCGGGGCCGGGGGCGCCTCACGCCCCGGTGACGGGGATGACCACGTACGTCGTCTCGAGGTACTCCTCGATGCCCTCGGGGCCGCCCTCACGGCCGTAGCCGCTCTCCTTCAGGCCGCCGAAGGGGGCGGCCGGGTTGGAGACCAGGCCGGAGTTGGCGCCGACCATGCCGTAGTCCAGCGACTCCGCCAGGCGGATCACCCGCTCGACGTCGCGGGTGAAGACGTAGGACGAGAGCCCGTACTCGGTGTCGTTGGCGCGCGCGACGGCCTCGGCCTCCGTGGTGAAGGTGGTCACCGCGGCGACCGGCCCGAACACCTCCTCGCGGGTGATGCGGGCCTCGACGGGGACGTCGCGCAGCACGGTGGGCGGGTAGAAGTAGCCCGGACCGTCGGGACGCTCGCCGCCGACCAGCACCCGCGCGCCGGCCGACACGGCGTCGCCGACGAGGTCGGTGACCTTGTCGACGGCGGCGGCGTTGACCAGCGGCCCGACGTCCACGCCGTCGTCCTGGCCGCGCCCGACCCTCAGGGCGCCCATCCGCTCGGCGAGCCGCGAGGTGAACTCCTCGGCGACGTCGACGTGGACCATGATCCGGTTGGCCGCCGTGCAGGCCTCGCCCATGTTGCGCATCTTGGCGAGCATGCAGCCCTCGACGGCGGCGTCGAGGTCGGCGTCGGCGAAGACCAGGAACGGCGCGTTGCCGCCGAGCTCGAGGCTCATCCGCTGCAGGTGGGTGGCCGACTGCGCGACGAGCGTGCGGCCCACCGGGGTCGAGCCGGTGAAGCTGACCTTGCGGAGCCGGGCGTCGTCCTGGAGGCGCTCGCTGAGCGCGGCGTCGGAGGTGGTGGGCACGACGTTGAGCACGCCGGGCGGCAGCCCGCAGTCGGTGAGCACCTCGGCCAGCGCCAGCATCGTCAGCGGGGTCGCGGGGGCGGGCTTGACCACCATCGTGCAGCCGGCCGCGATCGCGGGCCCGATCTTGCGGGTGCCCATCGCGAGCGGGAAGTTCCACGGCGTGATCAGCAGGCAGGGCCCCACCGGCTTCGGCACCGTCAGCAGCCGGGTGCCGCCGGCGGGGGCCGTCGTCCAGCGCCCGGAGATCCGCACGGCCTCCTCGGAGAACCACCGCAGGAACTCGATGCCGTAGGCGACCTCGCCGGCGGCCTCGGCGAGCGGCTTGCCCATCTCGAGGCTCATCAGCTGCGCGAACCGGTCGGTGTCCTCCCGGATCCGCTCGTACGCCGCGCGGAGGATCTCGCCGCGCTCGCGCGGGGGCGTGCGCTGCCAGTCGTGCTGCGCGGCGACCGCGGCGTCGAGGGCCGCGACGGCGTCCTCGACGGAGGCGTCGGAGACGCCGGTCAGCACCGACTCGTCGGCGGGGTCGACCACCTCGAAGGTGGAGCCGCCCGTGGCGTCCCGCCACTCCCCGGCGATCAGCAGGCGGCGGTGGTCGGTCCTCAGCAGCGCGTCGTCGAGCATGCGACACAGCGTGGCACGACCGCGGTGACGGCTCCCGGACCCGTCCGGACCGCGTCGGCGCACCGTCCGGGAACGGTCGTGATCGACGAGTTGTGGCAAAAGTGCCGGACCCCGGTGACGCGCAACCCCACCCCCGCTAAAGTAGTGGGTACCGAACCCCTTGCCGACCCCATGCGGCGAGGGGTTCGGTCTGTCCGGGATCGTCCGGGATCCCGCCGACGGGGCGGTCCCCCACCCGCTCAGGACGCGTCGTCGCCGCGAGCCCGGACGAGCGCGGTCAGCTCGGTGCGCGAGCGCACCCCCAGCTTGCGGTAGATGCGGGTCAGTGCCGCCTCGACGGTCTTCACGCTCAACCACAGCCGCTCGGCCGTCTCCCGGTTGGTCGCGCCGTCGGCGACCGCCAGGGCGACGCCCCGCTCGGCGTCGGTGAGCGCCCCCAGCAGTCCCTCCCCGTCGCCGGGGGCGGGGCCGGCGCCGGCCGTGCCCTGCTGCTCGGCCTCGATCTGCGCCACCCACGGCCGCGCACGCAGGCCGGCGAAGTGGGCGTGGGCGTCGGCGAGCGCGTCCCGCGCCGCGGCGGCGCGGCGGCGGCGGCGCTCCAGGTGGGAGCGGGTGAGCAGGGCGCGCCCGACGTCGATGCCCATCCGCAGGTCCCGGCAGACCTTCTCCGAGCGGTCGAGCAGCTCGACCGCGTCGTAGGTCGCGCCGCGCGCGGTGAGCAGCTCGGACTCCACGCGGTCGAGCTGGGCCGCCACCCCGTCGGTGCCCGTGCGACCGTCGAGCGCCTGGCGGGCCCGCGCCAGCACCTCCGCGGCCTCGTCGACCTCGCCGAGCGCGAGGAGCGCCGAGACCAGGTCGGGCTGCCACCGGTTGACCGTCGGGTCGCTGATGCCGTGGCCCTCCTCGACGGCCTCGACCCGGCGCAGCGCCTCCGCCGCCGCCGCGGACTCGCCGCGGCGCAGCCGCGCCTGGCCCATCAGGATCAGGTGACGCTGGAGGTAGCGGTTGTCGCGCTCGGCCTCCGCGACCTCCGCTCCCCGGGTGGCCAGGGCCAGCCCGCGGTCCAGGCGGCCTCCCGCGAGCTCCGCGAGCGCCGAGACGAACCAGACCGAGTACGCCGCGAGGTCGTGCTCCTCCGCGAGCGCCGCCGCCCGGCCGGCGTGGTGCAGCGCGGTCTCGCAGTCCCCCCGTCGCACGGCGACCTCCACGAGGCTGCGGAGCAGGTGGACGCGGTCGGAGGCGGGACCCCGCTCGGCGCGGACCAGCAGGCCGCGGAAGGCGCCGAGCGCCTCGTCGAGACGGTCGTCGTAGAGCGCGAAGCGGGCGGCCATGTAGGCCGGCGTGAGGTGGACCAGGGGCTCGGCGTCCACCGGCAGCGACAGGGCCTCCGCCAGGACCGCGTCGTGGTCGCCGCGGCCGGTCCAGCGGCGCGTCACCGCCAGGACCGGGATCGCCGTCGCGAGGGCGGTGGTGGCCTCCGCCACCCCTGCGGCCGGGCCGGAGCCGCGCGCCTCGCGGAGCAGCCGGACGCCCTCCTCCGCGGCCGCGCCGGCCTCCACGGGCCGGGAGTCGACCATCAGCAGGCGCGCCCGCTGCATCAGCACCTCGCCGAGCAGGCGGGCGTCGTCCCCGGCGTCGGCGAGCGCCGCGACGAGGACCTCCTCCATCGCCATCACGCCGGTGCCGGCCACCTCGAGCAGCGCGAGCCGCACCCGCACCCGCTGGGCCGGGCTGGGGGCCGCGTCCCAGAAGTCCTCGAGGGCCGCGAACACGGCGTCGACCGCGTCGCCGCGGGCGCCGGCCTCGACCGCACGGGCCAGCCACTCGGTCCGGTCCTGCGACTGGTCCGCGGTGGCGCGCTGGGCGGCGAGCAGCCAGAGCGTCGCGGCGCCGCCGCGGTCGCTCCCGGCGGCGGCCCCGGCGCCGAGGTCGGCCAGCGACGCCGCCAGCGCGGCGTCGGGGCGGGGGTCGGCGAGCGCCTGGTGGCGGGCGCGCTCGGCCGGCGTGGTGGCGACCCGGGCGAGCTCGGTGTGGGCGCGGGCGCGCTCCTGAGCC
Source organism: Nocardioides lentus (assembly GCF_039529515.1). Lineage (NCBI taxonomy): Bacteria > Bacillati > Actinomycetota > Actinomycetes > Propionibacteriales > Nocardioidaceae > Nocardioides > Nocardioides lentus. Next base: position 509,846 of record NZ_BAAAMY010000001.1, on the reverse strand, counting down.
CCCGCGCGGTCGCGGAGCAGCCCGGCCAGCAGCGGCGGGGCGAGCCGCAGGGTCCCGCCGTCGCGCTCGAGCAGGCCCTCGCGGACGGCGAGCCGGACGTGGTCCTCCGCGTCGGCGACGCCCGCCCGCTCCAGGTGCCGCACGCTGGGCCGCGTCATCAGCGCGACCCGCAGCAGGCTCGCGCGGGTGTCCGCGGGCAGGGCGTCGAGACGGCTCTCCAGGACCCGCGCGAGCTCCGCGGGCAGCCCCACGGGGCGGCCGAGCACGGTCGGGCGGTCGCGCACGGCACCGCCCAGCGCCAGCGCGAGGGCGGGCACACCGCCGGACTGGACGTGCAGCCGCTGGGCCGTGCGGGGACCGATGCCGTGGGCCGAGAGCAGCTCGATCGTCGCGGCGCTGTCGAGGGGGCCCAGCTCGACGACCTGCAGCCCGGGCAGGGCGAGCGCGTCGGGCAGCGGCCGCGCGGCGTCGGCCGACACCACCAGCGAGACCCGCCCGACGAGACGGCGGCACGCGAAGCCGAGGACCCCGCGCGACGCGGGGTCCAGCAGGTGCGCGTCGTCCACGAGCAGCAGCACCGGTCCCCGCTCGGCGAGGGCCGACAGCCGCTCGCGGGTCCGCCGGGCCGGGTCGGGGTCGCCGGTGCTCGAGGTGGTGCTGGAGGTGGTGCTGACGTCGCCCGGCAGCTGGTCGAGCAGGTCGTGCACCGCGGCGTACGACAGGTCCCGCTCGGCGAGGACGCCTCCGGCGCGCAGCACGGTGGCGCCGGCGGCGGAGGCCTCGGCGGCGAGGACCTCCAGGACCGCGCTGCGACCGACGCCCCGCCGCCCGGTGAGGGCGACGGGGGTCCCGGCGTCGAGCAGCGCGCGGAGCCGCGTCAGCGGCTCCGCGCGACCGACCAGCGCCGGTGCCACGGCTGGCTCAGCGGCCGTCCGTGGTCGAGCCGCTCTCCGAGGTGCGGGCGGTGTCGCGGTCGGCGTCCGAGGAGGGCGTCGAGGGCGTGTCGTCCTCGTGCTTGATCTCCTCGCGCTCCTCCTTGCCGGCCTTCGCCATCTCGCGGCCCTTCGGGCTCATGAGGGAGGCGATGACCGTGACGACCAGGACGCCCATGATCACGCCGAGCGACAGGAAGGTCGGGATCTCGTAGACCGGGACCATCTCGCCGCCGTTGATGAACGGCAGCTCGTTCTCGTGCAGGGCGTGCAGGACCAGCTTGACGCCGATGAAGGCCAGGATGACGGCGAGGCCG
>NZ_BAAAMY010000001.1:460531-508573 GCF_039529515.1 Nocardioides lentus | reverse complement strand
CGTGAAGACGATGTAGGTCTCCTGGGTGAGACCGAAGATCGCGGGGATCGAGTCGAGCGCGAACAGGATGTCCGTGCCGCCGATGGCGATCATCACCAGCAGCATCGGCGTCATCATCCGCTTGCCGTTCTCGTACGTGAACAGCTTGTCACCGTCGTAGTAGTCGGTGGTGTTGAGCCGCTTCTGCGCGAACCGGATGATGAAGTTGTCGGCCGAGTCGTCCTCGTGGTCGTTGCCGATCAGCGTGTACGCCGTGTACAGCAGGATCGCGCCGAAGATGTAGAACATGAAGCTGAAGTTGTTGATCAGCGCGGCGCCGATGAAGATGAAGCCGGTCCGCGCGATCAGCGCGAAGACGATGCCGAAGAGCAGCACCTTCTGCTGGTCGGCGCGGGGCACCTTGAAGCTCGCCATGATGACCAGGAAGACGAAGAGGTTGTCGACGCTCAGCGCCTTCTCGGTGATGTAGCCGGCGAAGTACTCACCGCCGTAGGTGCCGCCGGAGAAGACCAGCACGCCGAAGCCGAAGACGATGGCGAGGCCGACGTAGAACGCCGACCAGACCGCGGCCTCCTTGAGCGTCGGCTCGTGGGCCTTGCGGACGTGGAAGAAGAAGTCGAAGGCGAGCAGGGCGAGGATCGCGGCGACCGTCGCGCCCCAGACCAGAGGTGAGACGTCCATGTGCGGGTGTCCGATCGTTCGGTGTCAGGTCCACCCGCCACGGGCGCGCGCGGTGGTCCACCGCTGCGCGCTCCGCTCCCGGGCCTGCCGCCCAGAATAGCGGCGCCGCGCAGGCCCCACCGATTCCGCATTCAACGAGTGCCGGGGACGGTGCGCCTCGCCGAGACGTGCGTCACGCGCCGTCGCTGTCCTCCAGGGCCTGGCGCACCAGCCGCAGGGCGTGGTTCGCGTCGGGGACGCCGAGGTAGATCGCGTTCTGGAGGACGACCTCGACGATCTCGGCCTCGGTCAGGCCGTTGGTGATCGCGGCGCGCACGTGCATGGCGAACTCCGCGTCGTGCCCGCGCGCCATCAGGGCGGTGAGCACGACCATCGACCGCGACCGGCGGTCGAGGCCGGGCCGGGTCCAGATGCCGCCCCAGGCGTACTGCGTGATGAACCGCTGGAACTCGCCCTCCGGCAGTCCCCGTGCGGCCGCGGTCGCGCGGTCGACGTGGGCGGCGCCGAGCACCTCGCGGCGCACGGCCATGCCCGCGGCGTGGACGTCGTCGGTCGTGACCCCCGGGGTCAGCGCGGTGACCCCGCCGGCGCCCAGGTGGGCGAGCAGGGCCGCGGCGACGGCGGCCGGGGCCTCGGCGGGCGGGAGGTGGGACACGCCGTCGAGGACGACCCGGGTGCCGGGCAGCGGGTCGCCGCTCGGCGGGGCGACGGGGTCCTCGGCGCCGAGCAGCTCGAGCAGCGGCACGGCGACCTCGCCGAGCCGGTCCCGGACGTCGTGGCCGGCGAGCGCCTCGCAGACCTGGGCGTAGCCCTCGGGGTCCACGCCGAGCAGCGCGTCGAGCAGGGGGGCGGCGACCTCCGGGCGGGCGTCGGCGAAGCCCTCGGCGAACCACCGCTGCCGCGACCCGTCACGGACCGCCCCCGTGCCCTCGGCGCGCACCAGGGCGGCGCGCTCGTGCCAGGCCTCGGGGGTGCCGAGCACGGCCGCGGAGGCCAGGACGGCGAGCGAGGTCAGCCGCTCGGCGTGGTCGAGCGCGAGGTGCAGCCCGGTCGCCCCGCCGACCGACACCCCGGCGTGGGCGAAGGGTCCGTCGGTGAACCGGTCCGCCACCGCCACGACGCCGGCGGCGAGGTCGGCGACGGAGAAGGCCTCGGCCGGCACCCGGTTGCCGCCGTGGCCCGGCAGGTCCCAGGCGACCACGTGGAAGTGGCGCGCCAGCGCCGGGACGACGTCGCGCCACAGCAGGCTGGCCCCTGTGCCGAGGGAGGGGCCGAGCAGCAGCAGCGGGCCGGCGTCGGCGGGACCCAGCTCGGTGGCGGTGAGGGTGGGGACGCTCATGCGGACTCCTCGGTCAGGTGGTGCCGGGCGTCGGTGACGGCGGAGGACACGATCCACGACGCGAGCCCGTCGTACGACGCGGCGGGCGGGCGGCCGGCGAGGTCGGCCATCGCGCGCTGCTCGGCGTCCACGCCGTCGGCGGCGGCGAGGTTCGCGGCCATCCGGTCGACGTCGACGCGCAGGCCGCCGAGCAGGTCGGTGGCCTGCCCCGCCGCCACGACCGTACGACGGGCCAGCAGCGCGAGGGTCTCCCACTCCACGTGCCACGCGCCGTCGGAGCGCTCGTCGACCGCGGTCGCCGCGGCCAGGTGGAGCGTGGCGCCCAGCCCGGGGGCGGCGAGGGCGGCGCGGCGCAGGAGGACGGACAGGACGGGGTTGGCCTTGTGGGGCATGGTCGAGGACCCGCCGCCGGCACCCTCCGCCACCTCGCCGACCTCGGAGCGGGTCAGCGAGAGCACGTCGGCGGCGAGGTGTCCCCAGGCGTCGGTGGCCGCGACGAGCGCGTCGCCGACGACGGCGACCGGACCGCGGACGGTGTGCCACGGCGGCGCCGGGGCGAGGCCGAGCCGGGCGGCGGTGGCGTCGGCCAGGGCGCGGACGACGTCCGCGTCGCCCGCGAGCTCGACGGCGGCGGCCAGGGTGCCCGCGGCGCCACCGAGCTGCACGCGCAGCCCGGCGCGGGCGTCGCGGACCCGGCGGGTCGCGTCGAGCACCCCGGTCAGCCAGCCGGCGACACGGACCCCGAAGGTCGTCGGCACGGCGTGCTGCGTCAGGGTCCGGGCGACCGCCGGGGTCGCCGTGTGGGCCTCGGCGAGCTCCGCCAGCAGCGTCAGCTGGCGTCGCTGGTGGGCGGTGACCGCGTCCAGCGCGTCGCGGGCGCCGAGCACGAGGGCGGTGTCGACGACGTCCTGGCTGGTGAGGCCGCGGTGCAGCCAGCGGGCGGCCTCGTGGGCGCCGCGGTCGCGGAGCCGGTCGCGCAGCAGGGCCACCAGCGGCAGCACCGGCGTGCCCCCGGACTCGGCCGCGGCGGCCAGGTCCGCGAGGTCGTCGGGGCCGACGAGGCCGGACAGGTCCGCCGGGTGGGCCGTCGCGCCGGCCGGCGCGACGCCCGCCTCGACGAGCCCGGCGAGCCAGGCCGCCTCGACGGCGACCATCGCGGCGAGCACCGCGGCGTCGTCCAGGACGCCGGCGGCGCGCTCGTCACCGGGCCACAGGAGCCCGCTCACCGGTCGTGCCGGGCGGGGCCGTGCGTCAGGAACACCGTCTCGTCCTCGCCCTGCAGGCGCAGGTCGAAGCGGAACCCGTCGTCGTCGGCCGTCGCGACGAGGGTGTCGCGGCGCTCGGGGGGCAGCGCCGCGAGCAGCGGGTCGGCGGCCAGCTCACCGGGTCGCTCCTCGGGCAGGTAGATCCGCGTCTGCAGCCGGTCGAGGAGGCCGCGGGCGAAGACCGTCAGCGCGACGTACGGCGCCTGGCGGTCCGAGGTGCGTCCGGGCCGCAGGGTGGTGAAGGAGTAGGAGCCGTCGTCGAGGGTCGCGCAGCGGCCCCAGCCGGTGAAGGTCCAGCCGTCGCGGCGCAGCGACCCGGGCCGGGCGACGACGGCGCCGGCCGGGTCGGCCTGCCAGATCTCCAGCAGCGCGTCGGGCACCGGCGCGCCCTCGCCGTCGGTGACCACACCGTGGAGCCGCACGGCGTCGGCGCGGCCGGGCGCGACGAGCTCGGCGTCGCCGGGGTAGGGCAGCGCGTAGCCGTAGAACGGGCCGACGGTCTGCCCGGGCGTGGGGGCCAGGTCGGTGGCGACGTCCCTCATGCGCCCTCCTCCTCGGTCGGGGTGCGGTGGGACCCGGTGAGCACGATGTCCCACCGGTAGCCGGTGGCCCACTCGTGGGTGGTCACGTCGTGGTCGTACGCCGCGACCAGCCGCTCGCGCGCGGCCGGGTCGAGGATCGACTGGTAGATCGGGTCGAGGCCGACGAGCTGGTCGTCGGGGAAGTACATCTGGGTGATGGTGCGCTGCGTGAACTCGGTGCCGAACAGCGAGAAGTGCAGGTGCGCCGGGCGCCACGCGTTGCGGTGGTTCCGCCACGGGTAGGGGCCGGGCTTGATGGTGGTGAAGCGGTACCAGCCGTCGGCGTCGGTGAGGCAGCGCCCCATGCCGGTGAAGTTCGGGTCGAGCGCGGCGGGGTGCTGGTCGCGCTGGTGCACGTAGCGACCGCCGGCGTTGGCCTGCCACAGCTCGACGAGCTGGCGCCGCACGGGCCGGCCCTCGCCGTCGAGCACGCGACCGACGACGACCGTGCGCTCCCCGATCGGCTCGCCGCCGTGCTGGATCGTCAGGTCGGACTCCAGCGGGTGCACGTCGCGCTCGCCGAAGCAGGGCGCCCACAGCTCGACGCCCTCGGGGTCGACCTGGAAGGGCGCCTTGGTCGGGTGGCGCAGCAGCGACGAGCGGTACGGCGGGTAGTCGAGCCGCGGTCCGGTCTCGGGGCCGGTGCGGGTCGCGGCGATCTCCGCGATCTCGGCGCTGACGTCGGCCTGGCTGTGCGCCGGCGGGCCGGGGGCGGCCGGCGGGGGCGGGGCGGGAGTGGTGCTCGTCACGCGCCGACCGTAGCGGCGGGCCCGGAGTCGGGACGCCGATCGTCTTCCGCTGGGCGGAAGATGCGGCGTACGCTCCGCCCATGACGACCACGCCCGCGACCGGTCCCGCCCCCGCCCGCGTGGGCAGCACCTGGCCCGTCGTCCTGTGCTGGGTGGCGGTGGCCCTCGACGGCTTCGACCTCGTGGTGCTGGGCGCGGTGATCCCGACGCTGCTGGGCACCGGCGCCCTCGGCTTCACGGAGTCCTCGGTGACGCTGGCCGCGACGCTCGGGCTGGTCGGCGTCGGCATCGGCGCGGTGACCATCGGGCCGCTGACGGACCGCTTCGGGCGCCGGCGGGCGCTGATCGGCTGCATCGCCTGGTTCTCGGTGACCACGCTGCTGATCGCCGTGGCCCCGAGCACCACCGCCTTCATCGTGCTGCGGTTCCTCGCCGGGCTCGGCCTGGGGGCGTGCCTGCCGACCGCGCTGGCCTACATGTCCGAGCACGCCGCGGAGGGCCGCCGCGGGTCGGCGGTGACGCGGATGATGACCGGCTACCACGTCGGCGCCGTGCTCACCGCGCTGCTCGCGCTGCTCCTCGTGGACTCCCTCGGGTGGGAGTCGATGTTCGTCGTCGGCGGGGTGGCGGGCCTGCTCGTGCTGCCTTTGATGGTGCTCAGGCTGCCGGAGTCGGAGGCCTACCTCGCGGCCCGCGCCCGGGCGGAGGCGGCCGCCGCCGACGGCGGGTCCGCCGCGGCCGGGCCCGCCCCGGTGCGCACCTCCGCGGTGCTGCGCGGGGGATACCTGCGGATCTCGCTCGGCCTGTGGGTCGCGTCGTTCATGGGCCTGCTGCTGGTCTACGGCCTCAACACCTGGCTGCCCACGATCATGGAGGCCGCGGAGTACTCCATCAGCGCCGGCATCGGCCTGCTGCTCGCGCTCAACGTGGGTGCCGTCCTGGGTCTCGTCGTCGCGGGCGGCGTCGCCGACGCGCGCGGCACGAAGCCGGTCGTGCTGGCCTGGTTCGGGATCGCCGCGGTGTTCCTCGCGCTGCTGTCGATCCGCATCGAATCGACCGTGCTGGTCTACGCCGCGGTGACCCTGGCCGGAGTGTTCGTGTTCAGCGCGCAGGTGCTCGTCTACGCGTTCGTCGGCCACCTCTACCCGCCGGAGATCCGCGGCACCGCGCTCGGCCTCGCCGCCGGCGTCGGCCGCGTGGGGGCGATCGTCGGGCCGTCCCTGGGCGGGGCGCTGGTCGCCGCCGGCCTGGCCTACCCGTGGGGGTTCTACATCTTCGCGCTCGCCGCACTGCTCGCCGTCGTGGCGCTCGCGGTGGTGCCCGCGCACGGGCCGCGCGCCCGGGCGACGGCCCCGGTGGCCTGAGCGCGCGACACGGGGCGGGGACCGGGTGGCCGGGGGGTCGGCGTCGGGCGCGTCCGTCACGCAGCGCGCGCTCGCGCTGGTGGCGGCCTTCGACGAGGACCACCGCCGCCTGACGCTCACCGAGCTCGCCGAGCGCGCCGACATCCCGCTCTCGACGGCCCACCGGCTGGTCGCGGAGCTGGTCGCGTGGGGGGCGCTCGCCCGCTCCGGCGACGGGGCCTACGTGGTGGGACGTCGACTCTGGGACGTGGGCCTGCTGGCCCCCGTCCGGGCCGGGCTGGTCGAGGTGGCCTCGCCGTTCCTGCACGACCTCTTCGGCGCGACCCGCGCGACCGTGCACCTGGCCGTGCGCGAGGGCACGGAGGCGCTCTACCTCGACCGTCTGCGCGGCCACTCCTCGGTGCCGGTGGTCTCGACGGTCGGCTCCCGGCTGCCGCTGCACGCCACCGGCGTCGGCAAGGTCCTGCTCGCCCACGCCCCGCGCGAGGTGCAGCGCGCGGTGCTCGCCGACCTGCGCGGCGTCACGCCGTACACGGTCACGCAGCCGGGCCTGCTCTCGCGCCAGCTCGAGGCGGTCCGCCGCGAGGACCTGGCGACGACCCGCGAGGAGATGAGCCTGGGCGCCTGCTCGCTCGCCGTCCCCGTGCGCCGGGGCGAGACGGTCGTCGCGGCCCTGGGGGTGGTCGTCGCCGACCTGCGCCGCGACCGCACCCGCCTGCTGTCCGGCCTCCAGGTCGCCGCCCGCGGCATCGGCCGCTCGTTCACCCGCCCCTGACCCGGCCTCAGGCCGCGACGGGCTCCCGGTCGGGCTCGCGCCGACCGAGCCGGGCGGTGGGGACGGCGCGGGTCTCGCGGGCGGTGAGGGCCGCGACGGTCGCGACGGCGCAGATGACGGCGGTGAAGCCGGCGATGACGACCCAGCCACCCTCCTGCACGCCGCCGAGGGCGGTGACGATCGTCGGCGCGAAGCCGGCCATCAGGAAGCCGAGCTGCGTGCCGATGGCCATGCCGGAGAATCGGACCTTCTGCGAGAACATCTCGCCGTAGAACGAGGGCCACACCGCGTTGGCGGACGCGTAGCCGAGCGAGAAGGTCGCGATGCCGAGGGCGAAGACGAGCAGCTCGGAGTCACCGGACATCGAGCGCATGTAGAAGGGCATCAGGACCGCGCTGGAGACCGCGCCGTAGACGAAGACCGGCTTGCGGCCGACGCGGTCCGCGAGCATCCCGAAGAGGGGCTGGGTGAAGAGCGCGACCACGTTGGCGACCACGACGAGCCACAGGGTGACGGAGTCCGCGAGGCCGACCTCGGCGCCGTAGGCGAGGGCGAGGTTGCCGAACACGGTGGAGACGGCGGCGATGAAGGCGCAGCAGACGACGCGGGCGACGTCCCAGCCGTGGTGGCGCATCAGCTCGACGAAGGGAAGCTTGGCGACCTGGCCGGTGGCCTTGGCCTCGGCGAACTCCGGCGGCTCGGTGAGGGTACGGCGGATGAAGTAGGCGACCACGACGACCAGGGCCGAGAGCCAGAACGGGATGCGCCAGCCCCACGTGAACTTGATGTCGTCGGGCAGCGCGAGCACGGGGATGAACACGAGGGCGGCGAGGATCTGGCCCCCCTGGGTGCCGGTCAGGGTCCAGGAGGTGAAGAAGGAGCGGCGGTCGTCGGGCGCGTGCTCGAGCGTGAGCGAGCTGGCGCCGGCCTGCTCGCCGGCGGCCGAGAGGCCCTGCATCAGCCGGCACAGCACGAGCAGCGCGGGCGCGGCCCAGCCGATCGTCCCGTAGCCGGGCAGGCAGCCGATGATGAAGGTCGAGAGGCCCATCAGGACGAGCGTGAACATCAGGACCTTCTGGCGCCCGACCTTGTCGCCGAAGTGGCCCAGGATCACGGCACCGAACGGGCGGGCGACGTAGGCGAACCCGAAGGTCGCGAAGCTCATGACCAGGGCCGCGTCGTTGTCGGACGGGAAGAACACCGTCGGGAAGATCAGCGCGGCGGCGGAGCCGAAGATGAAGAAGTCGTAGTACTCCACCGCGCTGCCCATGAAGCTCGCCGCGGCGGCCTTCTTGGGGGTCTTGACGGCGGTCGCCGGGTCGTCGGGCGCTCCGGACGGCACCGTGGGGGTCGCTGTGGTCATGACGTGCTCCTGCTCTGCGTCGGACTGGGTCGGGCTGGTCGGGCTGGGCGGGCTGGTCGGGCTGGTTGGGGGGGCCGGGTGGGCCGGGGAGGAACGGCGGAGGTCAGGACCCGGCCCGCGCGACGAGGTCGCGCAGGTGGCGGGACATGCGCTCGACGTCGGGCTCGAGCGAGGTGATCAGGCGGAAGGCGTCGACGGCCTGGCCGACGGCCATGTGGCCGCCGTCGAGGGTGCGGCAGCCCGCGGCCTCGGCGGCGTCGAGCAGCGCGGTGCGCAGCGGCCGGTAGACGATGTCGGCGACGAAGGCGTCGCCGTGCAGCAGCGTCGCGTCGAGGGGCAGGCCCGGGTGCTCGGCCATCCCGGTGGGGGTGCAGTGGACCAGGCCGGTGGCGGCGTCCATCAGGACGGGCAGCTTGTCGGGGCTCGCGCCGTCGGCGCGGACGGCGGGGTGGCGCAGGGCGAGGTCGTGCGCGAGGCGGGTGGCGCGGTCCTCGTCGACGTCGACGACGACGAGGTGCTCGACCCCGAGGCGGGCCAGGCCGGCGGCGACGGCGGCGCCCGCTCCCCCGGCGCCGAGCATGACGACCTCCGTGAGGTCGGCGTCGGGCAGGTGGGTGCGCACGGCGGTCTCGAAGCCGGTGGTGTCGGTGTTGTGGCCGACGGTGGTGCCGTCGGCGCGCAGCAGCACCGTGTTGACCGCGCCGAGGCCGGCGGCGACCGGGTCGACCTCGTCGAGGTGGGCGAGGACGAGCTGCTTGCAGGGGTGGGTGACGTTGAGGGCGTCGAAGCCGAAGACCCGCGCCTGGTCCAGCAGGTCGCCGATCGAGGCGGGGGCCAGGTCGTGCTCGAGGAGGTCGATCGGGCGGTAGACGTAGGACAGTCCCTGCGCCGCGGCCTCGGCCATGTGGAGCGCCGGCGTCAGTGACGGCCGGACGCCGGTGCCGACGAGCCCGACGAGGTAGGGGTGCGTGTCCATGGGGTCTCCCGCTTATGTACTAACTGGTACGTACGCTGCGATGAGGGTCACACGAGGCGCGACCGTGTGTCAACGGTCACGTGGGGATTCGGTCCCGTCGGGCCGCGGGGCCCCGACGCGCGTCGCCTCCTCGCGGGCTCAGGCGCGGCGCGTCAACGGCGGGTCAGCGGCGGGTCGACGGCGGGTCAGCGGCGGGTCGACGGCGGGTCAGCGGCGGGTCAGCCAGGAGACGACGACGTCGCCGATGAGCCCGCGCAGGTGGGCGGCGTTCTCGGGCGCGGCGAGGTCGCGGCCGAAGAGGTGGCCGAAGGTGTACTGGTTGGCGACCTGGAAGACGCAGTACGCGCTGATCACGAGGTGCACGTCGAAGGCCTCGACGTCGGCGCGGAAGACGCCCTCGTCACGGCCGCGGGCGAGGACCTCGTCGACGAGCGACATCGCGGGCTGCCCGAGGTCGCGCAGCGACTCGATGCGGCGCATGTGCTCGCCGCGGTGGATGTTCTCGATCGCGACGAGGCGGATGAAGTCCTGGTGGGCCACGTGGTGGTCGTACGTGGTCTCGGCCAGCCGGCGCATGGCCTCGAGGGGGCCGAGCTCCCCGACGTCGAGGCCCCGCTCGGCCTCGCGGATCCCGCGGTAGGCCTCCTCGAGCACGGCGAGGTAGAGGCCCTCCTTGCCGCCGAAGTAGTAGTAGATCATCCGCTTCGTGGTGCGGGTGCGCTCCGCGATCTCGTCGACGCGGGCCCCGGAGTAGCCGGACTCGGAGAAGACCTCGGTGGCGACGGCGAGCAGCTCCGCGCGGGTGCGTACGGCGTCGCGCTGACGCTCCGGCTCGACCACGCCCCCACCCTAGGGGCCGGCCGGCCGAGCTCTTCCGCAGGCAATGTACTGGTTGGTACATTGCCCGGCGTGCGGACCTCCATCGCCACCGTGTGCTTGTCCGGTGGCCTCGTCGAGAAGCTCCACGCCTGCGCCGCGGCCGGGTTCGACGGGGTCGAGATCATGGACGCCGACCTCGTCGCGGCGTACGAGTCGCCGGAGGAGGTCCGGGCGCTCTGCGACCGGCTCGGGCTGGGCATCGACCTGTTCCAGCCGTTCCGCGACGTCGAGGGGGTCGACGAGGCGACGTTCGCCGACACCCTGCGGCGCGCGGAGGCCAAGCTCGCCCTGATGCAGCGCCTCGGCGCGGACACGGTCCTGGTCTGCAGCAACGCCGGCACGGCCACCGTCGACGACGACGCGGTCGCCGCCGACCAGCTCGGCCGTCTCGCCGACCTGGCCGCGCCGTACGGGGTCCGGATCGCCTACGAGGCGCTCGCCTGGGGCCGGTACGTCGCGGACTACCGCCACGCGTGGCGGCTCGTGCAGGCCGCGGATCGGCCCAACCTCGGCACCTGCCTGGACAGCTTCCACATCCTGTCGCGTGGCGACGACCCGTCGGCGATCCGCGAGATCGACGGCCGGAAGATCTACTTCCTGCAGCTCGCCGACGCCCCCGCCCTCGACATGGACCTGCTCTCGTGGAGCCGCCACCACCGGCTGTTCCCCGGGGAGGGCGACTTCGACCTGGTCGGCTTCCTGGGCCACGTGCTCGCCGCCGGGTACGTCGGGCCGCTGTCGCTGGAGGTCTTCAACGACACCTTCCGCCAGACCGACGTCGTCCGCACCGCCGCCCACGCCCGACGGTCGCTGGCGTGGCTGTCGGACCGGGCCGGCTCCGAGGTCCTGGCGCACCCCGGGGCGCCCGAGGCGGTCGACTTCGTCGAGCTCGCGGGCGCCGACCTCGCCGAGCTCGACGAGACCCTGGACCTGCTCGGCTTCACCTTCCGGGGTCGCCACCGCAGCAAGCCCGTGCGGCTGTGGTCGGCCGGCGACGCCCACGTCGTGCTCAACGAGCAGTTCCGCGCCGAGGCGCCCCACCTCGCGGGCCTCGGGGTCGTGGTCGACGACGCCGGGGAGGCGGCGGCCCGGGCCGCGGCGCTGGGCGCCCCCCCGGTGTTCCGCCGCACGTTCGCGGGCGAGCAGGTGCTCCGGGTCGTCGCCGCCCCGGACGGCACCGAGATCTCCTTCGGCGGCGCGGGCTCCTCGTGGCGCGACGAGTTCACCGGGGGCGCGGACCGGCCCGGCGCGCTCGGGGCCGGTGCGGTCGTGGACCACGTCAACCTCGCGCAGCCGTGGCAGGACTTCGACGAGGCCGTCCTGTTCTGGACGAGCGTGCTGGGTCTGTCGTCGGGCGCCTCGACCGAGGTGCCGGGCCCCGCGGGCCTGGTGCGCAGCCAGGTGATGCGGACCGACGACGGGACCGTGCGGATCCCGCTCAACATGGCCCCGCCCACCTCGCCGCTGCCCGCCCAGCACGTCGCGGTGCGCTGCGGCGACGTCGTCGGCGTGGCCCGCCGGGCCCGCGAGCGCGGGCTGCGGTTCCTGCCCGTGCCCGCCAACTACTACGACGACCTCGACGCCCGCTTCGGCCTGCCCGCCGCGGTGCTCGCCGAGCTCCGCGAGCTCGACCTGCTCTACGACCGCGACGCCGACGGCGAGTTCGTCCACTTCTACACCCCGACCATCGGGGGCGTGTTCCTCGAGCTGGTCGAGCGCCGCGGCGCCTACGACGGCTACGGCGCGCCCAACGCCGCCGTCCGGCTCGCGGCGCAGCGCGCCCAGCGCGCCGTCGGCTGAGGCCCGCGGACCCCTCGGCCCGCCTCGGGCTCGGACGGACCCGGGCGGGTTGAGTACGCGGACCCATGCGCCGGGGGCCTCCCCGGGCGCACGCTGGACCCATGACCGAGACCGACGAGCGCCCCCGGCACGGCTCCCCCGAGGAGCTCCTGACCGAGCTGCGCTGGATCGACGGCCAGCTGGACGCCCTGTTCGCCCGACGCGCGGGGGTCGTCGGGCGGCTGCAGGCGCTCCACGCGGGCCGTCCGCTCGACGCCCGGGCGGGAGGGCCCGGGGCCCCGGGGCCGTCCGGCGCCCCGATGGCCGCCCCGGCGTCCGGGCCGAGCGGCGTGCAGGGCCTGCTGCTCGGCACCGGTGCGGTGCTGCTCGGGCTGGCGGGGCTGTTCTTCGCCGCTGTGGCGTGGGCGCTCGTGGGCCCCGGCGGCCGGATCGGCATCCTCGTCCTCCTGGGCCTCGCCCTGGGCGGCGGCGCGGTCGCGCTGCGCGGGCGGCTCTCCGGCGCGGCCGGCGCCCTCGCCTCGGTGTCCGCGTCGCTGGTCGCCACCGCGGGGTACGCCGGGCCCGCGATCGTCGGCGTCGACCTCTCCCCCACGGCGTACGCCGGGTGGGCGACGGCGGTGTCCGGGGTGCTCGCGGCCCTCTGGGTCGCGGCGGTCGCCGTGACCGGGATCCGCAGCTGGTCGGTCTCGGCGACCCTGGCCGCGGCGGTGGGCGTGCTCACCGCGGGCCTGACCGCCGCCGGGCTGGCCGACGACGTCCTCGCCCACACCGCGACCACCGCCGTGCTGGCGCTGGCCGTCGCCGCGGCGAGCGCGACCCCCTGGCCGCGCTGGTCGTGGACCCTGGTGCTCACCGTCGCCGGCGGCGCCTCGGTGCTGTCGCTGCTCGCCTGGGTCGTCGAGGTCGAGCGGGCCGTGCCCTACGCGGCGGCGCTCCTCGGCTGGGCCGGCGTCGTCCTGCTGGGTCGCCGGCTGGCGCCGTCGGCGGTGCCCGCGGTGGCCGCCCGCACGGCGGCGGCCGGGTTCGGCGCGGGCGCCGTCTCGCTCGTCGTCGGCACGCAGGCCTGGGGGCTGCCCAGCCTCCCCCTGCTCGTCGTCGCGGGCCTGCTCCTCGTCGCCGTCGCCCACCTGCGGGCGCTGCCCGTGGTGCCGCTCGCCGCCGCGGTGGGCGTCCTGGCCCTCGGCTCGCTGGCCGTGCCGGCGCTGGTGGGCGAGGGGGGCTCGCAGGCCCTCACGCTCGCCGCCCTGCTCGTCGTGACCGCCGCGACCGCGGCGGCCGGACTCGCCCCCCGGCTCGGGCCTGACGCCGCCCCCCGGGGCGCGCTGTGGTGGACCGCCGGTGCGGCCGCCGCCCTGGCCTGGGGCGTCGCCCTCGGCGACAGCGCGCTCGAGACCCCGGTCGAGCGGTTCACGGTGCCCGCCGGCCTGCTGCTCGTCGCGGCGGGCGTCGGCTGGGCGGCGGCCGTCCGCCGTACCGGCTCCGGCTGGCTCCCGACCGCCGCGACGCTCCTGCCCGGCCTGCTGGTGGCCCTGGTGCCCGGTGCCGTGGCCGCGCTGACCACGACCTGGGACGCCGGCTGGGCCGACGCCCTGCCCCGGTCCCTGGCCTACACCGCCGTCGGCGGCGCGGTCGCCGTCCTCGGCGCCCGCCTCCGGGTCGCGGCCCTGCTCGTCGCCGGCGAGGTCGTGGTCGCGGTGTGCGTGCTCGCGCACCTGTCGGGTGCGGCCCAGGTCGTGCCCCAGTGGCTGGTGCTGGCCGGCACGGGCGCGCTGCTGCTCGCCGTCGGCGCCCGCTGGGAGTGGCTGCGCACCCGCGGCAGCGCCGCCGCCGGCTGGGTGGGCCGCCTGCGCTGACGCGCGGGGGCTCAGCCCTTGCGGTGGGGCTTGGCCGGGCCGGAGTCGGGCTTGAGCTCGATGAGCTTGCCCGAGATGCGCGTGCCGCGGAGCTTGTCCCACGCGCCCGGGGGCAGCTCGGCCGGCAGCTCCACGATGGAGTGGTCGGCGCGGATGTCGATGTGGCCGAAGTCGCCGCGGGCCAGGCCGCCCTCGTTGGCGATGGCGCCGACGATCTGGCGGGGCTGCACCTTGTGGCGCTTGCCCACCGAGATCCGGTACGCCGACATCGGGCCCCCGCCACCGCGGCGGGGCCGGTCGGACCCGGGGCGGCCGCGACCCGGGCCGGAGCCCGGACCGTCGCCCGAGCGGGACGGACGGTCGTCGCGGTCGCGGGCCGGTCGCTCGGGCCGGTCGGCCTCGGGCGAGAGCAGCAGCGGCTCGTCGCCCTGCATGACCACGGCCAGGGCGGCGGCGACGTCCATCTCGGGGACGTCGTGGTTGGTGACGTAGTGCGCGACGGTCTCGCGGAAGAACTCGAGCCGGTCGGACGACAGCGCCTCGGTGATCGCGTCGTCGAAGCGCGCGAGCCGGGTGGTGTTGACGTCCTCGACGCTCGGCAGCTCCATCGGGGTGATCTTCTGCCGGGTCGACTTCTCGATGTGCCGCAGCAGGCCCTTCTCCCGCGGGGTCACGAAGGAGATGGCGTCGCCGGAGCGCCCGGCGCGGCCGGTGCGCCCGATCCGGTGGACGTAGGCCTCCGGGTCGGTGGGGATGTCGTAGTTGACGACGTGGCTGATCCGCTCGACGTCGAGGCCGCGGGCCGCGACGTCGGTGGCGACGAGGATGTCGAGCTTGCCGTTGCGCAGCTGGTTGACGGTGCGCTCGCGCTGCACCTGGGCGACGTCGCCGTTGATGGCCATCGCGGAGAAGCCGCGCACACGGAGCTTCTCGGCGAGCGTCTCGGTCTCGTTCTTGGTGCGGACGAAGACGATCATCCCCTCGAAGTTCTCGACCTCGAGGATGCGCGTGAGGGCGTCGACCTTGCGGGGGTAGGACACCGTCAGCCAGCGCTGGGTGATGTTGTCCGCGGTGCGCGACTGGTTCTCGACGCGGATCTCGACCGGGTCGTCGAGGTGCTTCTCGGCGATCCGGCGGATCGCGGCCGGCATCGTGGCGGAGAACAGCGCGACCTGCTTGGTCGGCGGCGTGGAGGCGAGGATCGTGTCGACGTCCTCGGCGAAGCCCATCTTGAGCATCTCGTCGGCCTCGTCGAGCACGAGGAACCGGAGCGCCGACAGATCGAGGGTGCCCTTCTCCAGGTGGTCCATGATCCGGCCGGGCGTGCCCACGACGACGTGGACGCCGCGGCGCAGCGCGGACAGCTGCACGCCGTACGCCTGACCGCCGTAGACGGGCAGGATCTGGACGCCCTTCATCCGGGCGGCGTAGCGGCCGAACGCCTCGGAGACCTGGAGCGCGAGCTCGCGGGTCGGGGCGAGGACGAGCACCTGGGGCGCGCGCTTGTCGGCGACGTCGAGGTTGGACAGCACCGGCAGCGCGAACGCCGCGGTCTTGCCCGTGCCGGTCTGGGCGAGCCCGACGACGTCACGTCCGGCGAGCATCGGCGGGATGGTCGCCGCCTGGATGGGGCTGGGGGTCTCGTAGCCCACGTCCTTGAGCGCCTTGCGCACGGGCTCTGCCAGCGCGAGGTCGTCGAAGGTGGTCGTGGTCTCGGGTGTTGCGTCGTTCACCGGTCAAGGGTAGTGGGCCGACGGCGCGGGAGCCGATTCCCGAGCGTGCCCGATCGTGTGGGCTCGCCGCGCCCGCGGTCGGGATCCGGGGACGCCGACCGCGCGGACGCAAGTAAAGTGCGCGCGTGCCACGTCCCCCGTCCCGCGCGCAGGCGGCGTGGTTCGACGACTGGCTCGGCCCCCACGGCACTCTCGACCGGGTGCCGCCCGGTCACGAGGCCGCCGTCGCGCTCCTGCACCCCGGGACCCGGGCGGCGCGCGACGAGCGGTTCCCGCCGTACCGGGGCCCGCGGCGCGGCGAGCTCGGCGCCGAGCAGAAGCGGTTGCTCACCCACCTGCTGATCGCCGTCAGCGGCACCCGCAGCCCGGCGACCTCCGCGTCCTGGGAGCCGGCGCCCGACGTGTGGCCGCAGCCGCCGCTCGACCTCGGGCTGCTCGTGCGCTCCGAGCTCGACTTCGTGCTGGTCGGCGGGCGCCTGGGCTCGCTGGTGTGGAGCACCTGGGAGCCGCGCCTGCGGCAGTCGCAGCCGGTCTCGGCGCTGTGGCCCGACGACCACGCGTGGTGCGTGTGGTCCGACCCGCGGCTCGCCTACAGCGTGCTGGCCGGCTCCGCCGCGCTGTGCGACCGGGCCCGCGAGGCCACGTCGCTGGGGGTCGCCGACCTCCGCCCCACCCGGCGCTAACGTTCCACCTGCGTCACCGGGCCCCACGTCCGCCACACGAGCGACTCGTGTTCCGTGAACACGTCGGCTATGGTTGGTGAACAGAAGGTGAACGAAAGGTGGACGCCATGGACATCACGGTCGACGACCGTCCGGTCATGCACTGGGTCGAGGTGCCTGACACGCGGGGCGGTACCCGTCTCGAGGCCCGGTGGAGCACTCCTGCCGACGTCACGTCGCAGGTCGCCCTGACCGCGCAGGCTGCCTGACCCACTCCTACGCACGAGGCCCGGGGCTCCCGCCCCGGGCCTCGTCGTACGTCCGGGCCCGTCGGGCCCCTGCCGCGCCGGGGCTCAGCCCCGCCGCAGGCCCAGGCGCTGCATGGTCAGCGTCGCCATCCGCGCCTCGCCGAAGGCGTTCGGGTGCACCACGACGGGGTTGGTGCCACCGACGACGGGCTCGATCCACCGCACGCCCGGCGCCTGGCAGGCGTCGTGGCCCTCGGACGCCGCGGGGATCGCGACGTACGTCGATCCCGTGAGGCGGGCCGCGCGCCGCACGCCGGCGTTGAGCACGGCCTGGAGGTTGCGCAGGTAGGGCACGTCGCCGCGGGCGATCGGCATCTGGGGGTAGCAGCCGACGCGCCGCGGGAGCAGCTGCGGGTAGCCGAGGATGGCGACGCGCGCACGGGGGGCCGCACGGTGCGTGGCGCGCAGCGTGCGCACGAGCGCCGGATAGGTCTCGGAGCGGACCTGGTCGACGAGCTCGGAGCCGAAGGTGTCCCGGCACGGGCTGCCCTGCCCGAGCGACGCGGCGCCGAGCGCGCCGCAGCGGGCGATGGCGCCCACGAAGACGCCCCCGTCGTTGCCGCCGATGGTCATCGTCACCAGCTGGGTGCGCTCGTCGAGGGCGTCGAGCTGGCGGGGGGCGTCGGGGTACTGCGCGGCGAAGTAGTCGCCGGTCTCCGCGCCGCCGCAGGTGACGTCCGTCAGCCGCGCCCCGGTGCGGCGGGCGATGACGTGGGGGTAGTTGCGCGTCGAGCGCTGGCACAGCGCCGGGGCGGTGAGGTCGGGGGGCAGCACGCCGGAGGCCGCGCTGAAGGAGTCGCCCAGCGCGACGTAGCGCAGCGGCGCCTCGGCGCGGGCGCCGGCCGGGTCGGCCGCGGCGGGCGCCGCGACCGCGCTCAGCGCAGCGGCGGGGACGGCGAGCGCGAGCAGCGCGGCCAGGAGAGTGGAGCGGTGACGACGACGCACGAGGACCTCCGGAGGTGACGCCGGTCACGCGCCGGCCCCGGGTGAGACTAGGGCGTCTCGACCGTCGTGACCACGGAGGTGACGGACGGACGGCGCGGCGTCGAGGAGAAGCCGAAGCGGCACGGCGGGTCGACGGGTGCGAGCGCCCCGAGGTCGACGCCGTCGAGCTCGCCCTCCAGCCCGGTGATCGCGTGCACGTCGGTGGCGCCGTAGTACTCGCGCCGACCGTGGCGGGCGGTGCCGCGGGTGCGGACCCCGCGCATCACCACGCGGGCGACGGGGTCGGTGAGGGTGCACCAGGCCGGGGCGGCGGCGAGCCGCGTCGGTACGCCGCGCAGCAGCACCCCGAGGGCGGTCCGGCCACCGACCAGGAGGTCGAGCGTGAGCGAGGGGGTGCGGACCTGCCAGGCCCGCGGGCCGCCCGTCACCGAGACGGGCTCGAGGCGCACCGCGTCGAAGGTGTACGTCGCGGTCACGAAGTCGCGCACCCGCGCGGTAGGGGCGAGCAGCACCCGCTCGCCCTCGGCGGTCTCGACCATCACGTCGGCGAACCGGCCCCAGGGCCCGTCGTCCCAGCGGCCGACGACGACCCGGGTGCCGCTCGTGCTGCCGACGCCGGCGATGGCGCCGGCGAAGCGCTGTCGGTCCGTCACGGGCGGCCCCGGGGGTCGGTCACCGGCGCACGGCCCGGTTCCAGGGGTGGTGGCCCTGCGCGTCGCAGCGGCCCGGCCCCTTGAGGAAGAACCACACGGCGAGGGCCGCGACGATCAGCGGCAGCGCGGAGGAGACCACGACGAACGCCGTGGGCACCAGCACGATCCCGGCGACCACGAGCACCCAGGTCGGCAGCTCGCCGGCCCGCCGGGCCACCGCCCGCGCACGACCCTGCGCGACGCCCGACGCCGGCCCGGCCGCGCCGGACCGGGCGCGGGGGGCGGACGGCGCGGGGCCGAGTCGCAGCGACTCCGGCGGACCGCCGGGCAGGTCGGCGAAGAGCACCGGCAGGTCGCCACGGACCTTGGCCGTCCACACCGCCGCCACGCGCTCGTCGTACTCGTCGGAGTCGAGGCGACCGGAGGCGAAGTGCTCGCCCAGGGCGGCGGCGGCGGTGTCGCGCTCGGCGTCGCCGATGCGCAGGGAGGAGCCGTCGTACCCGCTCATCGCAGCTCCCCTCGTGGTCCCTCGTCACCGGTCCCGTCCGTCGCACCGTCGGGCGCTTCGGCCGGGTCGCCGTCGGCCAGCACCTGGTAGAGCCGGCGACGGGCGTCGGTCATGATCGCGACCGCCTGGCGGCGCTGCTCCTCGGTGCCCGAGGACACGATCTGCCATACCGCGCTCAACGTCTGGCCCACCTCGGGCATGAAGGAGGCGAAGTCGCCACCACCGCCACGGCCGGACGCCGGGGTGTCGAGGAACGGCTCCCAGACCGCGGCGAGCTCCTCGGGGTGGTCGGCGACGTAGGACTCGCCCTCCGCGGTGAGCCGCAGGGTGCGCCGTCCGGCCGCCTGGTCGCCCTCGACCAGGCCCTCGTCCTCGAGCTGCTGGACCGTCGGGTAGACCGAGCCGGGGCTGGGGCGCCAGGCCCCGCCGCTGCGCTCGGCGATCTGCTGGATGAGCTGGTAGCCGTTCATCGGCTCGGCGGCGAGGACGTCGAGGATCGCCGCCCGCACGTCGCCCTTGCGGGCCCGCGGCGGCCGCGGCGGCTCCGGCCGCGTGAACCCCAGCATCTCCCCCAGCCACGGCGGCGGTCCCGGCCGTCCCCGATGGCCCCCGGACCCGCCGTGACCACCCCAGGCCCCACCCCAGCCGCCGCCGGGCATCCCCGACATCCCGTGCATCCCGCGCATGCTCGTCGCCTCCCTCACGTCGACACCTGTCGCCGACACTCACCGATATATCGTGACCGTACGCCGACGAGACGACGTCCGCAAGGGGTGCGCGCGACCGCGCGACGCGGTGGTCCCTGACGTCCAGACAACGATCGCGCCCGTCCGGGCGTCGGAACGTCAGGGACCAGCCGGCGGGGCGGTGCCCGCCGGCCGCGGCCGACGCCGCCGGCGTCAGTGGCCGGCGATGGCGGCGAGCAGGGAGTCGCGGAGGCCGGTGAAGGCGTGGTCGGGGGCGGCGACGGCGTGGCGGACGTCGTCGTCGGCGCAGACCATGTCGTGGCTGAGGCTGTCGATGAGGGCGGTGACCTCGTCGGAGTCCATGCCGGCGACGGCGGCGACGACCGGGCCGACGAGGAACTTCGGGGCGAGCGGCACGGAGAGCTGCCGGCGACGACGCCCGTCGAGGGAGGCGAAGAGGTCGAGCAGCTCGGGGTAGGTGACGACCTCGTCGCCGCCCACGTCGTAGGCACGGTCGACGGCGTCGGTGGTCAGCGAGCGCACCAGCAGGTGCAGCACGTCGGCGATCGCGACCGGCTGCATCCGCGTGTGCATCCAGGCGGGCAGCGGCGTCAGCGGCAGGCGCCGGCTGATCCGGCTCAGCAGCTCGTACGACGTGGAGCCGGCGCCGACGACCATCGCGGCGCGCAGCACCACGGCAGGCACCGACGACTGCAGCAGGATCTGCTCGACCTCCAGCCGGCTGCGCAGGTGCTCGGAGAGGACGTCGTCGGGGATCAGCCCGGAGAGGTAGACGATCCGCTTCACCCCGGCGGCCTCGCACGACTGCGCGAACAGCAGCGCGGCCTCCCGGTCGAGCTGCGCGAAGTCGACGTGCTCCATCGAGTGGACCATGTAGTACGCCGCGTCCTGGCCCTCCAGCGCCGCACGGACGCTGTCGGGCTCACCGACGTCGAAGTGGCGCGGGGTGACCCCGTCGGGCCAGGCGTCGGGGTCCAACGCGGAGCGGGTCGCCGCGGTCACCTCGTGGCCGGCGGCGACGAGCTCGGGGACGAGCGTGGAGCCGACGTAGCCGGTGGCACCGGTGACCAGGACGCGCATGGGTGGTCCGGTACCCCTCGTGGCGGCGCTCAGCGGCCGAGCTGCTTCTCGATGTCGGCGGCGATCTTCTCCGGCTTGGTGGTCGAGCCGTAGCGCTTGACGACCTGGCCGTCGCGACCGACGAGGAACTTGGTGAAGTTCCACTTGATGCGGCTGCCGAGCAGGCCGCCCTTCTCCGAGGTCAGCCACCGGAACAGCGGGTGGGCCTCGTCGCCGTTGACCGCGACCTTGTCGAACATCGGGAAGCTCACGCCGTAGTTCTTCTGGCAGAACTCGCCGATCTCGTCGGCCGTGCCGAGCTCCTGGTTGAACTGGTCGCTGGGGAACCCCAGCACCACGAGGCCGCGGTCGCCGTAGTCCTGGTGGAGCTTCTCGAGCCCCTCGAACTGGGGCGTGAAACCGCACTGCGACGCGGTGTTGACCACGAGCACGACCTTGCCCTCGTACGCCGACAGCGGCTGCTCGCCGCCGGTGATCGTGGTCGCGGTGAAGTCGGTCAGAGCGGTCACGGCAGGGCTCCTTCGAGCGTCTGGGGGGTGGTGGTCGTCCGTGGTTCGTAACGGTGGGGGTGGGCGGATGCTTCCGGCTCAGCGCCGGGTGGGGGTGCCGGACGAGGGTCGGGTCCGCGCGAGCCACCACAGTCCCACCGCGGGGAGCAGGAGGGGCAGGAACCCGTAGCCCCGCCCGTAGCCGGACCACACCGTGTCGTCGGGGAACAGGACGGGGTCGGCGAGGCTGAGCGTCCCCACGACCAGCACGCCCACCGCCTCGACGCCGACCGCGACCCACGCGACGGAGCGTGCCCAGGGCCGGTCGACCGCGAGCCCGACGGTGGCGCCGACGTAGACCAGCGCCGCGAGCGCGGACAGCGCGTAGGGAAGCGGCGCCTCGGAGGCCTGCGTCGTCAGCTGGAGCACCGAGCGACCCGTGGCCGCGATCGCGAACAGCCCGTAGACGGCGACCAGCACCCGTCCGGGCCCGGTGGCCGTGGGCGAGGCGGACCGCGAGGGCGGCGGGGACGCCCCGGACGGGCTCACACGATCCACGTCGGGTCCCAGATCTGCTGCAGCCGGAGCACCAGGAACGGGACGGTCACGCCCAGCACGACCAGCACGACCGTGCCCGAGCGGCTCGGCTCCCCCAGCGCCCACCAGGCCGCGACCGGCGGGAGGAGCAGCATGCCGACCAGGTAGCTGACGAAGGTGGCGCCGGAGATGTCGGGCGACTCCGAGACGAGCAGCACGATCCCGACCACCAGCTGGACGACGAGCGCGAGCTCGAGCAGGGCGGTCAGCCCGAGCAGGAGCCGGTCGGGACGCCGGTCCGGCACGAGGTACGCCGCGGCGACCACGCCGACCAGGAGGGAGAGCGCGACGACCGTGAGCTGGAGCTGGACGACCACCCCTCCATCATGACGGCGATCTGGGCGTTCGCCTGCGGTGGGTGCCGGGCCGGTCTAGCGTCCCCGGCACACCCACCGTCGCCGGGAGGCGAGATGACGATCTCCGTGGTCACCACACCGTCCGGTCGCGACCTGCCTCTCGCCGACCGTCCCAGCCCGGCCCGCCTCGAGGCCGCGGCCCGCGTGACGGCCGCCGCCCGCGCCGAGCTGTGCCAGCGCCCCGACGAGCTGTCGCTGCGCGCGGTGGCCCGCCGCGCCGGCCTCGACCCGCGCGAGGTGTCCCGGCTGGTGGAGTCACGCGAGCAGCTCGTCGCCAACGTGATGTTCGAGCTCGTCTCGGAGGCCCACGACGCCGTCCGGCCCGCGCTGGAGGCGACCGCCGGCGCCGCCAGCCGCGACCGGCTGGTCGCCGTCGCCCGGGCCTACCGCGGCTGGGCGCTGGCGCACCCCGCCGAGCTGTGGACGCTGCTGTCGCCACGCCGTCGTACGACGCAGGACCGGGCCGCGTCCGTCCGCGCCATGCGGTGGTTCTACGGCCCGGTGCTGGAGCTGTTCACCGCGGCGCTCGCGGCCGGCGAGATCGACGTCGACGCGGCCCGCTGCACCGACCGCTCCGCGCGCCTGGTGCACCCGGTGTTCCTCGACCTGGTCGGCGGGCTGGACGCGCGCGTGGTCAGCGGCTGCCTCGCGATGCTCACCGGTCTGCAGGGCCACCTCGTGCTGGAGACCTGCGGCCAGCTCTCGGCCCTGTTCGGCGACCTCGACCGCGCCTTCGACGCCCAGGTCGGCTCGCTGCTCGACGCCGCCGGCGTGCGCTGAGCGTCCCCGGCCCGGCGTAGCGTCGGGGGCATGACCCCCGCCGAGCTGCTCGTCGACGCCTTCGACCGCCTCCCGGACCTGGGCCGCGCCGCCGTGGCCGACCTGGACGACGCGACCCTGACCCGTCGGCCCGAGCTGGGCGGTGACCCGGTGAACCCGATCGCCTGGCTCGTCTGGCACGCCGCCCGGGTGCAGGACGACCACGTCGCCGACCTGCGCGGCGCCGAGCAGCTGTGGACCGCCGACGGCTGGTCGTCGCGGTTCGGGCTGCCGCTGGCCGACGACGACATCGGCTACGGCCACTCCTCGGAGCAGGTCTCGGCCGTCCGCGCGCCCGGCGACCTGCTCGCCGACTACCTGGCCGCCGTGACCGCGTCGACGACCGCGTGGCTCGCCGACGCCGTGACCCCCGAGGAGCTCGACCGGGTCGTCGACGCCGGGTGGGACCCGCCGGTCACGGTCGGCGTGCGCCTGGTGAGCGTGCTGGGCGACGACACCCAGCACCTCGGCCAGGCGGCGTACCTGCGGGGGATGCTCGGCGCCTGACGCCGACCGGCGCGGTCCGCGTCAGCCGCAGAGGCCGAACTCGGACGGCGACGGGCCGGCGTCACCACCACCCGACCCCGAGCCGCCCGAGCCGCCCGAGCCGCCCGAGCCGCCCGAGCCGCCCGAGCCGGAACCGCCGGTCTCGCCGGGCACGGGCTGGTCGGCGGCGATGGCGTCGGCGGAGTACTCCGGGCTCAACGGCTCGTCGTCGCGGATCAGCTGCCACAGCCCCTCGGCCTCGCCGGTCCACTGCAGCCGGTTGGGGTCGGCCGGGTAGGCCTCGAGGGGGACCGTGGTGAACTCGATGTTCTCCAGGCCGGTGCCCTCCAGCTGCAGGCCGAGCCCGACCAGCCGGCGGGTGTTGGCGAACCCCGGGTCCGTGGTCAGCGAGCTGGTCGCGGCGTCGAGGAACCGATAGAGCCGGTCGGGGCGCGCCAGCACGCCCCGGGAGGCCACCTTGTTGACGAGCGAGGCCAGGAACGACTGCTGGCGCTTCATGCGCCCGATGTCGGAGTTGGCCGAGAGCTGGTAGCGCTCGCGCACGTAGTCGAGGGCCGCGTCGCGGTCCAGCGTCTGGGTGCCCGCCTCGAGGAAGATGTCGCGCTCGGGGTCCTCCACGGGCTCGGGGATGCAGACCTCGACGCCGTCGACGGCCTCGACCATGTCACCGAAGCCCTGGAAGTCCACGACGACGTAGTGGTCGACGAACACGTCGGTGAGACGCTCCACCGTCGCCACGGCGCACGCCGCGCCGCCGACCGCGTACGCCGTGTTGAACAGGACCTGCGACTCCCCCGGCAGCGTCTCCCCGGCGTCGTCGAGGCAGTCGGGCCGGTCGACGACGGCGTCGCGCGGCAGGCTCACGCCGTAGACGGTCTCCCGGTCGGCGGAGACGTGCAGGAGGATCGTGGTGTCCGCCCGGGCGCCGAGGCCCTGCAGGCCGTCGATGTCGTTGCCCTCACCGTCACGGGAGTCCGAGCCCAGGACCAGGATGTTGAGCGGGCCGTCCGGTCCGGTGTAGGTGCGCTCGGGCCGGTCGGTGAGCTGGTCGGTGATCGGGTCGGCGGTGATGTTGGAGTCCAGGCGCTGCAGGAGCAGGAACCCGCCCGCGACGACGACCAGCACCACGACCAGCGCGGTCACGGCCACGGCCCTGATCACCCGGTGGCGCCGGGACCGGCCGGTCAGCACGACCGGCAGCCGCAGCCGTGCCTCGGGGTCCGTCGGCTCGGGGTCCGACGGCACGGGGTCCGACGGCACGGGGTCCGACGGCTCGGGGTCCGGGGCGGTCTGGGGGCTCGCGCCCGGGTGGTCGCTCATCGACCTGCTTCCTGCGGTGGGCCCCCTCGTGCGGGCGGCCCCATGACAGGGAAGGTATCCGGTCGAGCGAGGACGCGGGCGTCATCCGTACGGGTCGAGGGGGGCCGCCACGGGCTCGACGGCGCTCGCGGCCATCGCCGACCGCGGCCGGCCGCCGTCGAGCGGGTCCCACCGACCGGTCACCCGCACCCACGAGTCGCGGGGCGGCGCGTCGGCGCCGGTGACCATGATCCGGCTGGCCGAGGCGTCGGCGGCGCAGCAGGCCATCGACATCCGGGTGACGTACCAGTTGCCCTCGTCGTCGCCGCTGACGAAGCCCACGACCGACACGTCGCGTCCCTCCAGCGACCGGGCGTCGTCGTACTGGACGCGGACGACGAAGTCGACGACCTCGATCTCGAGCGGCCCCTCGGACGGCGGCAGCGGAAGCTCCGCGCCCTCGGCCTCGCGGGCCGGGACCTCGTTGGACGACCGCTCGGCGGACCACGCCCCGAGCGCCGGCGGGCTGATCGTGAACACGACCAGGACGGGCGCGAGCAGCAGCCAGGCGGCCCGCGAGACGCCGTGGTCGTCCTGCTCGTCGGGCTCCCCCCGGCCCGTGCGCACCGCGCCCGGGCGCAGCACCTGCAGCAGCGCGACCACGACGAGCAGCACGCCGCTGGCGAGCAGGGGCCAGCGCATCCAGTCGTTGACGTAGCGCAGGTGGGCCTCGGTCAGCGTCAGCCGCACCAGCGTCGCGCCG
This sequence comes from Nocardioides lentus, assembly GCF_039529515.1. Classification (NCBI taxonomy): domain Bacteria; kingdom Bacillati; phylum Actinomycetota; class Actinomycetes; order Propionibacteriales; family Nocardioidaceae; genus Nocardioides; species Nocardioides lentus. The sequence goes on along the minus strand of NZ_BAAAMY010000001.1, from coordinate 483,523 downwards.
ACGAGGGTCAGCACCAGCGCCTGGGTGGTGGGCAGCATGCGCCCCCGCGACGGCCCGCGGCTCACAGCAGCCACCCGCCGACCAGCACGGCGCTGCCGGTGGCGACGACCAGCACGAGCGGCACGAACACGAGCGCGAACGAGCGCCCGAAGGTGCCGACCTGGAGGGAGGCGAGCTTGATGTCCATCGCGGGTCCCACGACCATGAAGACGAGCTTGGCGGTGTCGGAGAAGGCGGAGAGGCTCGCCGCGACGAAGGCGTCGGCCTCCGAGCACATCGCGACGACGAAGGCGAAGGCCGCCATGCTGACCACCGCGAGCAGCACGTGCCCGGCGACCGAGTCCAGCACGGCGCGGGGCACGAAGGTCCCGACCGCGGCCGCGACGCCCGCGCCCAGCACGAGGAAGCCGGCGGCGTGGAGGAAGTCGTGCTGCACCGAGCCGAGGAACGAGCCGCCGTGGCCGTGGGCCCCTCCGCCCCGGGGCAGGCGCATCGGCACCGCGCCGCCCCGCCACACCCACAGCCATCCGACGACCACGGCGGTCAGCAGGGAGGCGAGGAACCGGGCGACGACCACCAGCGGCTGGTCCGGGAAGGCCACCGCGGTGGCGACGAGGACGACCGGGTTGACCGCCGGCGCGGCGAGCATGAAGGTCAGCGCGACCGCGGGCGCCACCCCGCGGCGGACCAGGCTGGCCGAGACCGGCACGGACGCGCACTCGCAACCGGGCAGCGCGACGCCGGCCAGGCCGGCGGCGGGCACCCCGAGCACCGGCCGCGACGGCACGACGCGAGCCAGCACCCGGTCGGAGACGAGGTGGGCGATGACGGCGGCCAGCAGGACCCCGAGCACGAGGAACGGCACCGCCTGCACGACGATCGCGACGAAGACCGTGCTCCACGTGCGCAGGGCCTCGTCGGTCAGGCGCGGCACCAGCCAGGACTGCGCGGCGAGGGCGCCCAGGACGACGACCAGCACGGCCTCGGTCTGGCCGACCCGGCGCCGGCGCGGGGTCCGCGACCCGGGCGGGGCCGCGCTCGTCGTGGTCACCGGGCACCTCCGGTTCGGGCTGAGAACGATTGTCGTCCGCGGGACCATAACCCAGCCGGGCCCGGCCGTCACCCTCAGGCGCGCCAGGCCTCCAGCACCATGCCGAGCTCGACGCTGCGCTCGGCCAGCAGGGCGGCCCGCTCGGGTGGCGCGAGGAGCAGCAGGCCCCGACCGGGCTCCTGGCCGAGCGCCTCGCCGAGAGCCTCGACGGTGACCAGCCGGCAGCCCGGCGGCATGCCCTCACCGGTGAGCTGCACGTAGTTGTCCGCGAGAGCCACCAGCCCGGCGTCCGCGTCGAGGCCCCAGATCACGACGAAGTGGCCGACGTCCCAGGTCGTGTCGCCGTCGATGCCGCCGAGCGGGCCGGTCGCCACGTTGGCGACCACCCCGACCGGGTAGGGCGCCGCCGCGACGTCGCCGAGCAGCGTCGTCAGCTCGTAGGCCGGCCACGGGCCGGGCGCCGCCTGGCGCACGGGCACCACGCCGACCATCCCGCCGGTGCAGGAGATCAGGCCGGCGGCGAGGCCGGCGGCCTCGGTGCCGCCGTCGTACGGCGAGGGCGCGTGGGGCAGCTCGTCCCAGCCGAGGGGCACGGACTCGACGCCCGGGGGCCGGGCCTCCGGCAGGTCCTCCGGGTACACCCGGGTGCCGGCACACCGCGCGAGCTCCAGCAGGCCCGGGATCGCCTGCGGTCCGCGGGCCAGCGCGTGCAGCGCGACGTGCGCCGCGAACGGCCCGCACATCTGGTCCGGCTGCGGCAGGGAGGCGCGCTGGGCGGCGAGCACCTGCTCCGCGCCGGTGAAGCGCACCAGGCCCGGGGTCTCCCCCGCGGGGGTCGCGGCGCTCAGTACTGCCACCTCAGCGACGCGACGACCTCGTCGGCCGTGCGCGGGGCGGCCCAGGCGGCGTCGGCGTCGCGGCAGGCGACGAACGCGCCGAGCAGGTCCTCGCCCAGCACGTCGCGCACCAGCGCGCTGCCCAGCAGGTCCGCGCGGGCCCGCTCGGGGGTCGTGGCGAGGGCGGTGATGCCCGCGGCCTCGCGCCGCTCCTCGGACCACGTGCCGACGTCCTCGCCGATCGGGTCCGGCGGGACGGCGCCGTCCGCGACGCCGGCCAGACCGGCGGCGAGGACGACGGCCAGGGACAGGTAGGGGTTGGCCGAGGCGTCGGAGGCCTTGAGCTCCACGTTGGTGACCTCGGCGCCGAGCAGGGCGCTCGGGGGCACCAGCCGGACGGCCGCCTCACGGTTCTCGACGCCCCAGAAGCCGTAGGCGCTGGCCCAGAAGCCCGGGCGACGGCGCAGCAGCGACCCGGAGCTGGGAGCGGTGACCGCGGTGACGCCCGGCAGCTCCCGCAGCAGCCCGGCGACGTAACCCAGCCCGGCCGGGGACAGGCCGTGCGGCCCGTCGCCGGCGAGGGCGTTGGTGCCGTCCGGGCCGGACAGCGAGCTGTGCAGGTGCCAGCCGTTGCCGGCGCCGGCCAGCGTGGTCACCGGCGCGAAGGACAGCCGCAGGCCGTGGCGCTGGGCGGCGGCGTGCGCGGTCTGGCGGGCCAGCACCTGGGCGTCGGCGGCGCCGACCCCGGGCAGCGGGCTGAGCGACATCTCGACCTGCGACCCGCCGTACTCGGCGTGCAGCTGGCCGATCCGGATCCCGTCGGCGGCCAGGTCGGCCAGCAGCGCGCGGCAGAAGCCGGAGACGTCGCGCATCGCGTTGGCGGAGTACGCCGGGCCGCGGTGCGCGGGGACGACGTCGCCGGTGGGCTCGTGCGGGTCGTCCTCGTGCGAGACGACCATCTCCATCTCGAACCCCGCGACGAAGGTGTAGCCGGCGTCGGCGGCGCGGTCGAGCTGGCGCTCCAGCACGGCGCGCTGGTCGTAGGCCCACGGCTCGCCGTCACCGGTGAGCTGGCGCCCGGGGACCCACGCGAAGCCGGGGAGCCCGGACTGCGCCGTCACGCCCAGCGGGCCGTCGAGGACCGGGGTCAGCCGCACGTCGCCGGACGGCGTCGAGAGGCCCTCGTGGGCGAAGGTGATGCCGTCGTGGGAGTCGAAGACCGCGAAGGCGGCGGTGTTGCCGACCCCGCGCCGCGAGGCGGCGGGCAGCTCGGCGACCGGCACCGTGCGGCTGCGGACGATCCCGTTGTTGTCGACCCAGCCGATGCTGACGCCGACGACGTCGCGGGAGTCCAGCTTGCGGGCCAGCTCCTCCACGCCGACGGCCGCCGCGGGGCCGGACGTGCGGGTCGGGGGGCGCTCGGCAGACATGCCGCGGACGCTACTACGGGCGCTGCGGCACCCGCGGGCGTTCCGGCAGCTGCACCACGGCGAGCGGGATCATCCGCTGCGCGAGCGGTCCGATCATCAGCGCGTAGACCACGGTGCCGACGCCGACGACCCCGCCGAGCAGCCACCCCAGCGCGACCACGCCCGCCTCGATGCCGGTGCGGACGCGGCCGAGGCCGACGCCGGTGCGGCGGTGCAGGCCGGTCATCAGCCCGTCGCGGGGCCCGGGGCCGGGCTGGGCCCCGATGTAGAGGGCGGTCGCGAGCGCGTTCAGCAGCACGCCGCCGACGAGCAGACCGGCGCGCGCCCCCGGGTGGTCGGGGGCCGCGAGGAGCCGCAGCCCGAGGTCGGCCACGGGGCCGACCATCAGCGCGTTGGCGATGGTCCCCAGCCCGGGGGGCTGGCGCAGGGGGATCCAGGCGAGCAGCACGAGCACCGACGCGACGACCACGGCGGTGCCGATGCTCATCGGCAGGTGGACCGCCATGCCCTGGTGCAGCACGTCCCAGGGGGCGTTGCCGAGCGTGGCGCGGATCAGCATCGCCAGGCTGGCGCCGTACAGGGCGAGGCCGACGACGAGCTGGAGCAGCCGCCGTGGCAGGCGGCCGGCGCGGAGCTGGGCGAGCGGGCCCAGGACGGCGAGCTCGCGGGCCACGGGTCGGAGGGTCACGTGGTCGACTCTGGACTGCTCGAGGGTTGGCGGGAAGGGCCAATCGTGATCGACTGGCCTGCATGACCCGCGCCGTCGCCGCTCCCCGCCTCGCCTCCCTGCTCGGCGACTTCGCCCGCGACCCGGCGTACCTCGGCCTGGCGGACGGCGTGCGGGCCCTCATCACCGACGGCCGGGTCCCCGTCGGCACGCGGCTGCCGAGCGAGCGCGACCTGGTGGCGGCGTGCGGGGTCAGCCGGACCACCGTCGCGCGGGCGTACGGCGCGCTGCGCGACGCCGGCTACCTCGTCTCGCGCCAGGGCTCGGGCAGCGTCGCCCGGCTGCCGCCCGGGCGCGGTCACCGCGGCGACCACCTGCTCGCCCCGGGGGTCGAGCCGGGCACCGGGTGGGAGGACGGCGACGTCGTCGACCTCACCTGCGCGGCCCCGGCGCCGGTGCCGGAGGTGCTGGAGGCGTTCCGGCGCGGCGTCGAGGCGCTGCCCGCGCACCTCGGCGGCAGCGGCTACTACCCGTCGGGGACGGCCGAGCTGCGCGAGGCGGTCGCCGAGTCCTACGCGCGGCGCGGCCTGCCGACCGACCCCGGGCAGGTGGTCGTCGTGCCGGGCGCGCTCGCGGGGGTGGCGATCGCCGCGCGCTCGCTGCTCGGCACCGGCGACCGCGTCGTGACGGAGAGCCCCACCTACCCCAACGCGATCGCGACCCTGGTGCGCGCGGGCGGCCGCGTGCTCGGCAGCGACGTGCTCGACGACGGCCGCGACACCCAGGGCCTGTCGACGACCCTGCGCCAGGTGCTGCCCCGCGTCGCCTACCTGATCCCCGACTTCCACAACCCGACCGGCGTGCTGCGCGACGACGAGGCCCGCGCCCGCGTCGCCGCGACGCTGCGGCGCACCGGGACCACCGCGATCGTCGACGAGTCGATGGTGGCGCTGCCGCTGGAGGACCAGGCGATGCCGGCGCCGTTCGCCGCGCACGCCCGCGACGCGATCAGCGTCGGCAGCGTCTCGAAGCCCTACTGGGGCGGGCTGCGGGTCGGCTGGCTGCGGGTGCCCGAGCAGCGTCTCGACGGCGTGCTCGCCGAGCGACTGGCCCTCGACCTCGGCACGCCCGTGCTCGAGCAGCTGGTCGCCGCCGACCTCCTCGCCGCCGGCCCCGAGGTGCTCGACGCCCGCCGCGCGCAGCTGCGGGCCTCCCGCGACGCGGCCCTCACGGCGCTGGCCGCGCGGCTGCCGGACTGGTCCGTCGTGCCGCCGCCGGGGGGCCTGTGCCTGTGGTGCCGCCTGCCGGGGCCGCTGTCCACGGCGCTGACCGTGCGCGCCCGCGACCACGGCGTGCTGCTCGCGCCGGGCCCGGCGTTCGCGCCGGAGGGCGGGCTGGACCGCTACGTGCGGCTGCCGTTCACCCAGCCGCCCGCGGTCATGGTCGACGCCGTGGAGCGGCTCGCGGCCGCCTGGGCGGAGACCCTCGCCTCGCCCGACACCGCCGGCCGGGCCCCGTCGCCGGTGCTGGTGGCCTGAGCCCGTCGGGCGGGCGGTCGGCTCGTACCCGCCGGTAACCCGACGAGGGTGCCCCGGCCTGTGGCGCACGGCACTACGGTGGGGCGATGTCGCTGGTCATCCCCGCTCCCCAGGCCGTCGTCACCTTCGCGGGCCGGGTGCGGGCGGCGGTGGTCGAGGTGCTCGACGCGGTGCCGCGCCTGACCGGCCTCCTCGACGCCGTCGAGACCATCCTGGTCGACGTCGCGGGCCTGCTCGACCGGATCGAGGCGACCCGCATCGCCGCGGACGGCGTGGTCGCGCGCGTCGACGAGACCCGGCGCAACGCCGACCTGCTGCTCGGGTCGGCGACCCCGATGCTCGACGCGCTGCGCCCGCTGCTGGAGTCGTTCACGCCGTCGCTGGAGAAGCTGCAGCCGACGCTGGAGCGGCTCGCGGAGACCACCGACCCCCACGAGGTCGACGCGATGATCAAGCTGGTCGACCAGCTGCCGACGATCGTCGACGAGCTGGAGAAGCAGGTCATCCCGATGCTGGAGAGCCTCGGGACGGTCGCGCCCGACCTGCACGACCTGCTCGGGGTGTCCAAGGAGCTCAACGAGATGCTCGCGCGCCTGCCCGGGATGAAGCGGGTCAAGCGCCGCGTCGACGAGGAGCAGGCGATCCGCGGGATCCACTGACGCCGGCTCCCCGTCACCGCTCAGCGGCGGCGCTTGCGGGACAGCCCGCGGAACAGGCTCTTCGCGCCCTGGGCGATCTCCGCGTTGGCGCTGCCGCCGCCGGTGGGCCGGCGCGCGCCGGGGGTCGTGGTGCCGCCCGCGGCCGGGCGACGCCGGCCCGCCCCGCGGACCTGGTTGAGGATGCTGCGCAGCATGGTGGTGCCTCCCTCCCCCGGCCACCGTGGCCGAGAAGGCTCTCGAACCTAGACCCGTCCCCGGGGAGGCGCCAGGGGGACCCGGTGGCGGACGAACGCCGGCACCAGCAGGGCCGCCGCGACGGTGCCGACGACGACCAGCACGCCGCCGCCCCCGGCGGCCACCGCCGTGCCCACCGCGGCCGCGGAGGCGCCGTGGGCGACGTCGGCCAGGCGCGGACCGCCGGCGACGACCACGATGAACACGCCCTGCAGCCGGCCCCGGACCGCGTCGTCCGCGGCGGTCAGGAGCATCGCGTTGCGGAAGACCGAGGAGACCATGTCGGCGGCGCCGCCGACCACGAGCGCCGCGACCGCGAACGGCAGCATCGGCAGCGCGCTGCCGCCCGCGAGCCCCACCGCGAGGCCGAAGGCGGCCATCGCCGCGCCCCACACGCAGATCGCCACGACCACCGCGAGCCCCTGCCGCGCGACGCGGGAGACCCAGCCGGAGAACACGCCGCCCAGCACCGCGCCCGCCGGGATGGCCGCGAAGAGCAGCGCGAAGGCCACGCCGCCCTCCCCGGGCCCGCCGAACGACACGTCGGCGATCTCGGGGAACAGCGCGCGGGGCATCCCGAAGACCATGGCGACGAGGTCGACGACGAAGGACATCAGCAGCACCGGCTGGCGGCGCAGGTAGGCGAAGCCCTCCAGCACCGAGCGGATCCCCGGCGCCGACGCCGCGCCCGACGCCGGCAGCGGTGGCAGGGACAGGACCGCGGCGAGCGTCGCCAGGAGCGTGAGGGTGTCGACGAGGTAGAGCCACGAGAAGCCCACCAGCGGGATCAGCGCGCCGCCGACCAGCGGACCGGCGATCGCCCCGCCCTGCATGACCGTGGTGTTGAGCGAGCTCGCCGCCGGGATCAGCTCCGCGGGGATCAGCTTGGGGATGATCGCGGACCGGGTCGGCTGGTTGACGGCGAAGAACGCCTGCTGCACCGAGAACAGCGCCAGCAGCGCCCAGACGTTGCCGAGACCGGTCGCCGCCTGCGCCCAGAACAGCCCGGACGTGACGACCAGCCCGACGGTCGTGACCACCAGCAGCGTGCGGCGGTCCATCCAGTCCGCGAGCGCCCCGCCCCACAGCCCGAACACGACCAGCGGGACCAGGCCGAACACCCCGGTCAGCCCGACGTACGCCGAGGAGCCGGTGAGGGCGTAGATCTGCGCGGGCACCGCGACGACCGTCAGCTGGGCGCCGACGACGGTGACGATGTTGGCGGTCCACAGCCGCCGGAACGCCGGGACGGCGAGCGGCCGGGTGTCGGCCAGGAGTCCGCGCAGGTGCACGTCCGGCGACGCTACGCCCGGCCCCGCGCCAGGTCCGCCCGAGGGTGGCGGAAGGGGGGAGCGTCGGTCCCTGCCCCCGCGGGCGCTCACCGGGCAGGCTGGACCCGCGCGGGGCACGCTGGACGACGAGCCGGGGGGACACCCGGGGACCGCCGCGCGCGGACCGACGGAGAGGAGCCCTCGTGGGTGGAGCCGTGAGCCGGCTGGACCGGCCGGGTCTGGCGGACTTCCTGCGCCACCGGCGCGCCGCGCTGCAGCCCGAGGACGTCGGGATGCCCCGCGGGGAGCGTCGGCGCGCGAGGGGTCTGCGGCGCGAGGAGGTGGCGGTGCTGTGCCACATGTCGACCGACTACTACACGCGCCTGGAGCAGGAGCGCGGCCCGCACCCGTCGACGGCGATGGTCGCCGCCATCGCGCAGGGACTCCACCTCGGCCTCGACGAGCGCGACCACCTCTACCGGCTGGCCGGCCACGCGCCGCCGCCGCGGGGCACCGAGAGCCGCCACGTCGGGCCCGGCCTGCAGCGGATCTTCGACCGCCTCGGCGACACGGCCGCCGAGATCACCACCGAGCTCGGCGAGACCCTGCGCCAGACGCCGCTGTGCGCGGCGCTGCTCGGCGACGCGAGCCGGCGGCGGGGGCCGGCGCGGAGCCTCGGGTACCGCTGGTTCACCGACCCCGGGGCGCGGGCGTCGTACGACGAGGCGGAGCACGCGTTCCTGTCGCGGCTCTTCGCCTCGGGGCTGCGGGAGATCGCGACCCTCCGCGGACCCGACTCGGAGGCCGCCGCGCTGGCCGCCGACCTGCGGGCGGCCTCGGCGGAGTTCGCGGCCCTGTGGGACCGCCACGAGGTGGGGGTGCGACCCCACGCCACGAAGCGCTTCGTGCACCCGGACGTCGGGTCCCTGGAGCTGCACTGCCAGACGCTGCTGGACCCCGACCAGTCCCACCGCCTGCTCGTCTACACCGCCGTCCCCGGCAGCGTCAGCCACGAGCGCCTGCAGCTGCTGTCGGCCCTCGCCCCGCACTGAGCGGCTCCGGGCCCGACCGGGAGGGTCCGGCTCAGGCGGCGCGGCGGTCCCGGCGGACGCGGACGACGAAGAGGCCCACGACGACGAGCAGCGCGAGGGCGCCGACGCCGACGATGGTGGCGGTGCCGACGGAGAAGCCGTCGTCGGCGGCCTCCGGCGCCGCGAGGTCGACGCCCTCGCAGGCCGCGGCGTCGACGGGCGAGCCGGCGTCGGTGACCTCGAAGGAGTAGCGGCTCTGCGCCGGGTGGCCGTCCTCCGACATGACGCGCCAGTCGAGGACGTACTCGCCGGGCGCGAGGGCGTCGGTCGCCGCACAGACGCCGAACCCGTCGTCGACCACGCTCGGCTGCCCGACCGCGACGGCGTCGCCGCCCGCGGTGGCCAGGGTGACCCGGTTGACGTCGTCGTCGGCGACCCCCTCCCCGAAGACCAGGTGCACGCTCGCCGCGCCCGCGGCGACGTCGTCACCGGGGCCCGGCGAGGCCTCTTCGAGGTCGGAGTGGGCGGCGGCCGGGGCGGCGGTGGCGATCACCGCCACCACCGCCACGGCCAGCCCGCTCAGAAGTCGGCGCATACGAGCCGGTTGTCCGGGAGGTCGGTCGGGTGCACCACGATCGACGGCGCGCCGTCGCCGACCTCGCGGTCGTTGGTCGTCGTCGCCGTCGCGTTGCCCTCGTCGTCGGCCTCGAGCCCGAGGTGCACCTCGTTGGGGGGCACCTCCTCGCCGCCGACCTCGAACTGGAAGTGCGGCCCGCCGTCGTCGGTCCCGCAGGGCTCCGCGTGCAGGTGGGCCATGTACGTCGCGCCCGGCTCGAGGCCGCTGAGCTCGACGGACACCGTGGTGCCGCCGTCCTGCGCCAGCCAGGCCTCGCCCGCGACGTCCTCCGAGCCCGGCGGCGCGGAGTCGAGCACGGTGAAGGCACCCTCGGCGGCCCCGTCGACGTCGTACGCCGGGGTGGCGTCCGGGTCGTTCATCGCCATGACGTCCATCGACGAGTGGTCGGCCGCGCCCGCCTCGGCGCCCCCGTCCGCGGTGTCGGCGTCGTCGCCGCCGCAGCCGGCGAGCAGCAGGGTGGTGGTCAGCAGGCCGGTCAGCGTGACCGCGGCCCTGCGGTTCATCGGGTCTCCTCGAGGACGGCGTCGGTCTCCTCCGCCACGGTAGCCGGGCGGCGGGAGCGCGAGCGGGCCACGCGTCCCAGCACCACGTCGAGCACCAGGAACGCCAGCAGGCTCACCCCGAGCAGGGGCACGAACCAGCCGACGGCGAGCGCGACCACCGCCACGCCGGCGAGGGCCGCGGGCGAGGCGGCGCGCCAGGCGCCCCGGCGTGGGGCCCGGCCGACCCGGGCGGTGCGGCCGTCCGCGCCCGCACGGGTCGGGCGGCGCTGCCACCACATCCGGTAGCCCGTGAGGGCCATGACGACGATCGCGACGGCGAGGAGCAGGAAGACGACCTGGTTGACGAGCCCGAACAGCACCCCCATGTGCAGGTCGATGCCCCAGCTCGCGAGCCTGGCCATGAGCGGCCAGTCGGCGAAGCGGACCTCGTCGACGACCTGGCCGTCGGCCGGGTCGACCGAGACCACGTCGGCGCGGGTGGGCCAGGTGCTGTCGGTCTCGGACACCACGTAGGTGCCGGTCGCCCCGACGGGCTGGTCGACCTGCAGCGGCCCCGAGAGCCCGGCGTCGGCGGCGGCCGCGAGGGCACCGTCGAAGCCGACGCCCGGGCCGTCCGCGACGACCTCCGGCTCGGCGGTGTCGCCGTGCCCGCCGTGGTCGGCGTGGTCGCCGCCGCCGGTGCCGCCGTCGGCGGCCAGGTCGCTGGTCACGGCCGGGGTGCCCCAGCCCAGCGCCAGCCGCAGGTCGGTCACGTGGGTGCCGGCGTACGTCGACCACGTCAGGCCGGTGGCCGAGAGCACGAGCATGCCGAGCAGCGCCCAGGTGCCGAGCGACCCGTGCCACGACTGGGTACGGCGGCGCGCGGAGCGGGACTCACGCCGACGCAGCGGACGCCACCGGCTCGTGCCGTCGCGGCGCGGACCGGTCCACCACAGCACGAGACCGGCGAGCGCCACGACGCCCAGCCACGAGGCGGCGAGCTCGCTGTAGAGGCGCCCCGGCTCGCCGAGGTGCAGGTTGCGGTGGAGCTCGGAGATCCAGGTGCGGACCGGCAGCGACCCGGACCCGCCGTACGAGGTGAGCTCGCCGCGGACCTCGCCCGAGGCGGGGTCGACGAAGACGGCGAGGGTGCGGGAGGCGTCGGTGCGCCCGTCGTCGAACATGACGCGGGTCGTCTCGCCGACCCCGCCGTCGTCGGGGGCGGCGGGCCGGACCGCGACCAGGGGCAGCTCGTCGCCGACGGCCGCGCGGGCGGCCTCGACCTGCTGCTCGACCCGCAGCGCCGGGCCCGACGAGCCCGCGGTGAGCTCGTCGGCGTGGACGAGGCGCTCGAGCGGGGTCGCCACGGCGTACAGCCCGCCGGTGATGGCGGCGACGACGATGAACGGCGCCACGAGGATCGCGGCGTAGAAGTGCAGGCGGACGACGAGCGGCCGCAGGGTGCGCCGCCCGGGCGGGGGCGCCGTGGTCGGCCGGGACTCGGGGCCGGCCTGGGGGGTGGACAGGGTCATGCGGGGTCCTTCCGGCCGCGCGGGCGCGCGGCGGCGAGGGCCGAGCGGCCCGTCGCGGCGCGGGGACGGCGGCGCGGGCGCTCAGGCGGGGACGAGGGTGCGGGCGGGGCGGACCGTCCGCACCGGCGGGCCCCGCGGCCCGACCACCTCGGGCGACTCCGCGGACACCGGTGCCGCGCCGCGCCGGGGCGTGACCCGGGGGCGGGGGGCGGTCGCCGGGACCGCGACCGGGGTCGCGGGCGGCGCGGGGAGCAGGCGCAGCAGAGCGGCGCGGGCCAGCGCCCACCAGGAGGCCTCGGCGCCGCCGGCGACGGCGGCGACGAGCAGCGCGGTCCCGGCGTGGGCGAGCAGCATGGTGGTCTCGGCGCCGGCCGTGTGGGTCATGCCGTGGGTCGCGCCGTGGGTCGTCGGGTCGGCTGCGGCCCCGAACGCCTGGTGGAAGACGAGCTGGGCGCCGCCGGCGAGGAGGAGCAGCGCGACGGGCCCGAGCCGCCGGCGGCCCGCGAGGGCGGCTCCGGCGAGGGCGGCGGCGGTGACGAGGGCCAGCGCGAGCGCGCTGGGCGCGGCTCCGCCGGCGAGCACGTGGGCGGCCGCGCCGCCGGGCCCGCAGAGGGCTCCGGCGCTCAGGGCGCGCGGGAGCCGGTAGGGCGCCCCGGGCGCCCGCCGGTCCCCGGGTGGCCGCGTCACCGCGGCATCGTACGACGGGCGCGTCAGCGCGGCTTGAGCCGCCAGCTGCGGGCCAGGTCGTAGGCCCGCTGGTGGACGAAGGGGCTGGCCTGGTCGTGCAGCCAGGGCCGTCCGAACCACATCCAGCCGTCGACGTACTCTCCGGCGGCGGCGCGGGCGGTGGCGTCGAGGCCCAGCCCGGGCGCGTCGACGCGGGCGCCGGGCGGGATGCCGAGCATCACGCACATCGCGGTGTCGTCCACCGACGTGCAGGTGCGGGCGTTGTCCTGGCTGGCCTTCGGCTCGTAGTCGCCGAAGGTGAAGCCGCGCCCGTTGGAGGTGGTGCTGATGACGCCCCGCTTGCCGGGCACCCCGCGCGCCGCCAGCTCGCGGGACAGGTCGCGGGCGCGACGGATCTCGCGCCCGACCGGCGAGTAGTGGGTGGCGTTGAGGGCGAAGCCCCGGGCGCTGCGGATGCCGGACTCCAGCAGCAGGTCGGCGGCCGCAGCGGCGCCGCCCTGGCTGGCGTTCGGCCAGTCCCAGGCCCCGGAGTCGAGGTAGACCGAGGTGTGGGGGGCGGCGGACAGCGCCCGCGAGGCCCAGGCGACGAGGCTGCGGATCGCGCGACCGCCGTCGGGGCTGCAGCGGGCGATCAGCAGGTCGGGCTGGAGGACGACGGCCGTGTGGGCGTCGCCGATGCCGTTGACCGCGGCCCGCACCCAGGCCTTGTAGGCGTTTCGCTCGCCGCTCGTCGGCACACGGCGACACATCTCCGCGCCCCAGGGCTGCATGCCGAACAGCGCCAGCTGGACGAGGGTGCCCGGGTCGCCCGCCTGCGAGACCCGCACGTACTCGCGGACCTTCTCCCGCAGCTGGCGGGGGCCGAGGTTGCGCACGAACCACTTCGCCTTCGGGCGCAGCGCGATCTCGGCGAGCAGCTCCTTCTGCGCGCCGCGCGCCTGCACGTAGGGCTCCCAGGCCTGCTCGATCGGTCCGCGGTAGACGCCCCACCGACGACCCGCCAGCGGGTTCGTCGGGTTGTCGCGGTGGGCGCCGACGACCGGGGCGGCGTAGCGGGCCGCGGTGTCGTCCGCCGCCGCGACCGACGCCGCGACCGACGCCGTGGCGGGTGCCGTCGCGGACGCCGTCACGGGGGACGCGGGCAGCAGGAGGGGGACGGTCAGGGCCAGGGCGGCGAGGAGGGGGCGCAGACGCACCCCCCGAGTGTCGCCGACCTCAGAGCAGCGTGCGCCAGAAGTACCAGAACTGCACGAGCGCGACGGTGACGAAGGCGGCGTACCAGAGCAGCACGACGAGGTAGCGCCAGAACCAGACGCCGCGCCCGACACGGCCGAGGATCCCGCGGGAGCCGGCGAGGAACGAGCTGGTCGTCCACACCGCGATCGGGATCGTCACCGACCACACGACCATGCACCACGGGCACAGCGCGCCGATCACGAAGGCCGACTGGTAGGCGAGCCAGTGCACGAAGGTGAGCCCGGCCAGCGAGCCGAGCGCGAGGCCGCCGTGGACCCACCGCGGCAGCCGCGCCGAGAGGCTGAGCAGGCCGACCGTGACGACCACGGAGAAGCCGATCACGCCGAGCAGCGGGTTCGGGAAGCCGAACAGCTCGGCCTGCTCGGTGGTCATCACCGACCCGCACGACAGGACCGGGTTCAGGTCGCAGGACAGGCTGACCTGGGGGTCGGCCAGGATCCGGTACTTGTCGACGGCGAGCGCGAACGCCGCCGCGAGGCCGACGGCACCGAGCACGACCAGCGCGACCGACAGCCCGCGCGTCCAGCCCCCCGCGTACGACGGGTCGTCGAGCTCCCCGCCGTCGAGGTCGTCGTCGAGCCGGTCCTCATCGAGGTGATCGGGGCTGGTGGTCGCCATGGGTTCCGCCTCCTCAGCCCTCCGCCAGGGCGCCGGTGATCGCGTTCTGCAGGACGAGCGGGGTGGGCTCGGTGAGCCGCTCGCCGTCGACGACGACGTCGGGGGTGGCGGTGTAGTCGCCGGCGGCCTCGGAGTCGACCGCGTCGGCCCACTCGGCGCGGGCGCCGGAGTCGATGCACTCGGTGACCTCGGCCTCGTCGGCGCCGGCGGTCGTCGCCAGGCCGATCAGCTCGGTGTCGGAGGGGCCGTCGGTCTGCTCGGCGGGCTGGGAGGCGTACACGGCCGTGGTGAAGTCGCGCCAGACGCCGAGGTCGCCCTGGTCGAGCACGCAGCCGGCGGCGGCCGCGGCGCGGGAGGAGAACTCGTTGGGCGAGGCGCGGTCGAGGGCGGTGACGACGCGGTACTCGAGGCGGACCTGGCCCTCCTCGACGTACTGGTCGAGCGCGGGCCCGGCCTGGGCGTCGAACTGGGCGCACGCGGGGCAGCCGAAGTCGCTGATGATCTCCACCGTCACCGGGGCCGACTCCTCGCCCAGGACGACCGCGCCGTCGTCGTCGGTGCCGGGGGGACCGTCGGCGGTGATGTCCGACGCGCTCTCGCGGAGGACGAGCCAGGCGACGAGGGCGCCGACCAGCACGAGCATCCCGGCGCCCGTGCCGATCTGCACCAGCGTGCGGCGGCGTCGCCGGGCGCGCTCGCGCTCGACCTTGGCCTCCTGCTCGCGCTTGCGCTCGGCCTGTCGCGCCTCGCGGCGCGCCACCTGCTGCTCCCTGGACCGCTGCTTGCCGCGACCGGGCTTGCCCTTCGCCATGGGGCGATCCTAGGCAGCGACCCTGACCGTCCCCTGAGCCGGCACGGGCCGGTCGGTGGCGGGCTCAGGCCCCGACGAAGCGCCGACGGCGCGGCCGCGGCTCCTCGACGGTCGCGGCCGGTGCCGGCGCGGCGGCCGGGGCGTAGTGCCGCTCGAGCCGCTCGGCGGTCGCGATGCCGACCTCGAGCAGGGCCCGCAGCCGGTGGTCGACGTCGTTGCCGGCGGCCGCCACGATCCCGTCGACGGCGCACGACACCACGGAGGGCGCCGAGTGGGTGACGAACGCCTTGTGGCTGATGCGCCGCTCGCCGCCGAAGCTCCGCGCCCACTGCTCGGCGCCGGGAACGCCGTCGAGGGCGGGCCGCACGCGGTCCGCGCCGGGGACGGGGGCCTCGAGGGTCGCCGCGACCTGCTCGCAGCGCACGAGGCCCGCGGCCAGGGCCCGCTGCGCGGGCTCGGGGACCTCCCGGACGGCGTGCACCGCGACCCCGACGGTGAGCCCCAGCGTCCAGCCGACCCCGTGGCCGCGGATGCCCACGACGTTCGGGATCAGCGGGGCCAGGGCCGTCCGCTCGTCGTCGGAGGTGTGGTCGTTGACCATCCGCGCCAGCTGCGCGAGCAGCGGGTGCGTGCAGGAGGGGTGGTCGCTCCACCGCTCCCCCGCCAGGTACGACGCCATCTCCATGAAGCAGGCACCCTTGCGCGGCGACCGGTGCCGGCCGCGCGACAGGACCGGGACCAGGTCTAGCGAGAACTCACGAGTCACGTGGATCACCTCTCCGCCAAGTCTGTGCCCGATCGGCACGCTCCACAAGCACCGGGGCCGAACTCTCAGTGGTCCGCGCAGCAGAGCACCTGGTGCCGCACCTCGAACGGGCGCAGGCCGTGGGTGCCGGGCTGGACCAGCAGCTCGCACCGACCGGCCCGCCAGGTGGGCCGGACGAAGTCGTCGGTGTCGACCTCGTCGTCGTCTCCCACCACGCAGCCGGCGAGGCCGACCACCGCGTCGACCTCGCTGTCGGCGACGATCCCGGCGGCCGTCCGACGGCCCACGAGCGCCGCGACGCCGCGGAAGACGACGAGCCGGCCGGAGGTGCGGGAGACGTGGGCGCGGACGACGTCGGGGGCCGCGGCCACCCGGACCCCGTCGAGGAGGTCCAGGTGGCGCGCGACCACGTCGGGGGCGACCCCGTCGACGGCGAGACCCACGCGCCGGCCGGTGTCGTCGGCCAGCACGTGGCTCGCGACGCGCACGCCCTCGCCGCAGGCCGCGGCGAGGACGTGCGCGGCATGGTCGGCCGCCGCGGCGCCCGACCAGCCGCCGTCGAGCACGGTCACGGGACCGAGGGGGCTGCTCACCGGGTCGGCACGACCCACACCGGGTTCGTGTAGAACCACAGGTCGAGCCAGGGGTCGGAGTCGCCCGCGGGATCGAGGCGCGGGCCCTCGGCGTCGACGTCGGCGCCGAGGTAGCCCGGCTGGGAGACGTTGCCGTCGGTGCCGCGCAGGCGCACGTAGAACGGGTCCTCGACCCGGCCGAGGTCGCGGGTCAGCTCGAAGCGCTGGGTGCGGCCGGAGGTGTCCCACCGGCCGACGACCCTCGTGTCGGGAGCCGTGAACGTGTCGCGGTCGCTGCGGGCCGGGCGCGGGTCCACGGCGCCGCGGACCAGGTCGACCCGGTTGAGCGACGGGGTGAACTGCGCCCAGTTGGGCCGCCGCGCCGGGGTGATGCGGACGACCATCTCGACGGGCGTGCCCCGCTTCACCTGGAGGGTGCCGCCGAGGGTCACGCCCTGGCCGCGCCCGCGCTTGGGCCGCACGAGCACCTCGACCTGCTCGACGAGCTGGCCGTGGTCGACCCACACCTGGCCGGCGCGGATGCCCTGCATCACCGCGGCGTACCCCCGACGTGCGGCGCCGACGTGGGTGCGGGAGTAGAACCCGGGCCAGAAGTCGCCCGCGGCGAGGTTGACCTGCCCGGCGTAGACCGGGTCGCCGTAGCGGCCGTCGCGGGCGAACTGCTCGCTGCTCGAGCCGTCGGGCCGCCGGGAGGTGTCGGACCAGTTCACGTGGGAGTCGGAGTTGGCGCTGATCGTCCACGGCCTGCCCTCCGCGAGGAGGCTGTCCCACAGCCCGCCGACGGTGGCGGTCATCCAGTCGAAGCCGCCCCAGGTGCGGTAGGACTCGGGGGGGTAGCCGGGGAACGAGTTCGCCCCCGGGCTGTTGCCGTAGTAGCCGCGGTTGGAGCCGGGCCCGTAGCCGGCCGGCAGGCTCGCGGCCTGGTGGCCGGGCGCCCCCTCGAAGCCGACGGCGACGCGCGGGTCGGCGTCGCGCCAGGCGCGGATCTCGTGGGGCGAGTCGATGCCGTTGCGGGCGGGGTGGTTGGCCAGGAACAGCGCCTCGGCCACCCGCTTGCGGTCCATCTGCTGGCCGAGCCACTGGACGCCGGCGACGGCGAGCCGCTCGTTGGCGACGGTGGAGGACGAGGCGTTGTTGACGCTGCCGTCGTAGTCGGTCTCGAACTGCTTGAGCACCGCGACCTCGTTGCGGCCCGGGGTGACGAACACCGTGCCGTGCTCGGCCGCGGGGATGTTCCACTCCAGGCCCTGGAAGATCAGGGTGCCGGGCAGCCGGGTGCGGGCGGCGCGGATGTCGGGGTTGACGAGCTCGACGCCGATGCGGGCGTGGGTGGCGCCGCCGTGGTCGGTGATCACCATCCAGTCGAGGCCGTACGCCGCGCCGTGCTGGGTCTGGTCGAGGACCGTGTACTGCGCGTCCGAGCTGTACTGCGTGTGGATGTGGTGGTCGCCCGCGAGCCAGCCGGCGGCGCCCGGGCGCTGCGGCGGGGCGCCCTCGGGGCGCCCGCCCCCGGGCTCGGCCATGGCCGGGGTGACCCCGACCATCCCGGCCGCGCCGGCCGCCGCGGCCGGGCCACCGGCGATCCCGGCGGCGCGGAGCAGGTTGCGGCGGCTCAGCTCGCCCGGCGACAGGTCGCGGTCGGCGGCGGAGGGGTCGAGGGCGGCCAGCGTCGCGTCGTCGGGCTCGGCGTGCGCGTGGGTGTGGCCGTCGTGGGCGTGGGTGTGGCCGGCGTCGTGGGAGTGGCCGGTGTCGTGAGGGGGCTGGTGGGTCACGACCAGCGAGCGAACCCCCCTCCGGTGACCGTGGCGTGAACGTCAGGCGGCGGGCGGGGTGAGGTCGACCATCCACCGGACGCCGTAGGCGTCGGTGAGCTCGCCGAACTCGTCGCCCCACATCTGCTTCTCGAGCGCGACGGTGATCTCGCCGCCCTCGGCGAGGGCGGAGAACCACTCGCGCAGGACGACGTCGTCGCCCGACAGGCAGACCGTGCCGTTGGGCGGCGGGGCCCCCATGCTCGCGGGCACGTCGGCGCCCATCAGGACGTGGCCGCTCGAGGCGGTCAGCTGGCCGTGCATCACCTTGTCGGCGTCGTCGCCGGCGTCGGGCATGAACTCGGCGAAGCGGGTCAGGTCGAGGGTGCCGCCCAGGACCGAGTGGTAGAAGGTCAGGGCCTCGGCGGCGGTGCCGGCGAAGCTCAGGTAGGGGTTCATCCGGATGCTCATGCGGACTCAGACCCGGGCCGACGTCGGAACTCATCGGTCCCCCGCCCGTCACCCGGGTGTCACCTCGGGTGCGTAGGTTCCCGGGCCATGACCTCTCGGAACCGCCGCACCGCGGCCCTGCTCGCCGCCGGCGCCCTCGCCGGCTCCCTCGCCCTCGCCGGCCTCACCTCCGCCGGCGCCACGTCGGCGACAGCCGGGCCGCGGGGCCCGGGTCACGGTCACGGTCACGGCCCGGGTCACGGCCACGGGGCCCGGGAGGCGGTCCGCTTCGCCACCTTCAACGCCTCGCTCAACCGCGCCGCCGAGGGTGGGCTGTCCGCGGACCTCGCCTCCGGCGACGACGAGCAGATCCGCAACGCCGCCGAGACCGTGCAGCGCACGCGGCCCGACGTGCTCCTGGTCAACGAGTTCGACTTCGTGGCCGGCGGCGGCGCCGCGGACGACTTCCGCGAGAACTACCTCGAGGTCCCGCAGCGCGGGGCGCGGCCGATCCGCTACCCCTACGCCTACGTCGCGCCGGTCAACACCGGCGTCCCCAGCGGTCACGACCTGAACAACGACGGGACCGTCGGCGGCCCCGACGACGCGTTCGGCTTCGGCACCTTCCCCGGCCAGTACGGGATGCTCGTGCTCTCCCGACACCCCGTCGACCGGTCGCGGGTGCGGACCTTCCGGGAGTTCCTCTGGGCCGACATGCCCGGCGCCCTGCTGCCGGAGGACCCGGCGACCGGCGAGCCGTGGTTCACCGACGCCGAGCTCGCGGACGTGCGGCTGTCGAGCAAGTCCCACTGGGACGTGCCGATCCGTGTCGGGCGTCGCACGGTCCACTTCCTGGTCTCGCACCCGACGCCTCCCACCTTCGACGGCGCCGAGGACCGCAACGGGCGCCGCAACCACGACGAGATCCGCTTCTGGGCCGACTACGTGGCCTCCGGGAAGCGCGCGCGCTACGTCTACGACGACCGCGGCCGGCGCGGCGGGCTGCCCCGGGGTGCGGCGTACGTGATCGCGGGCGACCAGAACGCCGACCCGTACGACGGCGACTCCGTGCCCGGCGCGGCGCGGCAGCTGCTCACGGCGCCCCGCGTGATCGACCCCCGGCCGGCCAGCCGCGGCGCGGTGGAGGCGTCGCGCACCCAGTCCGGCAACGCCGACCAGGAGGGCCCGGCCCGCCTCGACACCGCGGACTTCGCCGACCCCGTGCCCGGCAACCTGCGGGTCGACTACGTGCTGCCGTCGCGCCCGCTGCGCGTGCGCGACGCCGGGGTCTTCTGGCCGGTCGCGGCCGACCCGCTCTCGCGCCTGACCGGCACCTTCCCGTTCCCGACCTCCGACCACCGCCTGGTCTGGGTCGACGTCACCGTGCCCGGGAGGTGATTGACGCCTGCATGATGGTGACCGTCACCCACCACCAGGAGGTTCAGCACCCATGATCTTCATCTGCGTCCGGTTCGCCGTGAAGCCCGAGCACGCCGAGGAGTGGCCCGAGCTCAGCCGCGCGTTCACCGAGGCCACCCGCGCCGAGCCCGGCAACCTGTTCTTCGACTGGTCGCGCAGCCTCGAGGACCCGAACGAGTACGTGCTGGTCGAGGGCTTCAAGGACGACGCCGCCGAGGCGCACGTCGGCTCGGACCACTTCAGGCAGGCCCAGGCGGACCTGCCCCAGTACCTGCAGGCGACCCCGCGGGTGCGCAACATGCTGATCGAGGGCGAGCACTGGGACGAGCTCGGCGAGATGAAGGTCGACTGAGGGACCTCTCCCGAGCAGGTCAGGCCCAGGCGGGCCCGAGCAGGTGCAGCAGCGCGCCGGCGACGCCGAGGAGCGCACCGACGGTGCGCACCAGGTCGGCGCACCGCAGCCGGCGCAGCAGCCCCGGCTCGGGCCCGTCGCCCAACCGGCCGTGGGTGGGGGCGGCCACCAGCGCGGTCGTCGCGAGCGCCAGGCCGACCCCCGCCAGCCCCAGCCACAGGCCGGGGCCCCGCGGGCCGACCACCAGGACGCCCGCCGCGGCGGCCAGCAGCCCGGCGTACAGGACGCCGACGAGGGGCGCGATGCCGCGGCTGTGCCCGTCGTGGAAGCCCGACCACGCCGCGGCCGGCACGCGCCTGAAGGCCGGGTAGACCACCAGCGTCACCGTCAGCTGGAAGCCGGCGTGCAGCCCCGTCGCGAGCAGCCACGCGACCGCCCACCCGCCGTCGGTCGTCACCGGGCCGCTCCTGCTGTCCCCACGGTGTCGGAGGCTAGTGCCAGGGTGGGGGCATGGCCGACGTCCTCCTCCTGCACCACGCCCAGGGCCTCACCGAGGGCCTCACCGCGTTCGCCGACACCCTGCGCGGTGCGGGTCACACCGTCACCGCGCCCGACCTGTACGACGGGAAGGTCTTCGCCGACCTCGTCGACGGCCTGGGCCACGCCGAGAAGGTGGGGTTCGGTGCGCTGGCGAAGCGCGGCGTCGACGCCGCCGAGGCCCTCGGCGAGGACCTCGTGTACGTCGGGTTCTCCCTCGGGGTGATGCCCGCCCAGCAGCTCGCCCAGACGCGGGCCGGCGCCCGAGGCGCCGTGCTCGTCGGCTCGTGCGTGGGCCCGACGGAGTTCGCCCCCGGCTGGCCCGCGGGCGTGCCCGTCCAGGTGCACGGCGGCGAGCGCGACGAGATCTTCGTCGAGGAGGGCGACCTCGACGCCGCCCGCGAGCTGGTCGCCGCGGCCGCCGACGCCGAGCTCTTCCTCTACGACTGCGACGGCCACCTCTTCCCCGACGCGAGCCTCGACGACCACGACGAGGCCGCGGCGGCACTGTTCACCGAGCGCGTGCTCGCCTTCCTGGCGCGCCTCGACGGCTGAGGCCCTCGGACCGGTCAGCCGTCGTCGCGGGCGGCCCGTCGTCCACGGACGAGCCGGATCGAGCGACCGTTGCGGGGCTGCGGCGCACGCGAGTCGCCCTCGACGAACAGTCGCCGGAACCGGTCGATCGTGGCCTGCTCGACGCGGCGCGGCTCGCGCATCACGTGCCACGTCACGCCCTGGGTGTGGGGCGGGGTGGTGAGCGATCCGCGGTAGGTCCAGCTCGCCAACGAGCCGGGCAGCATCCGCGACAGGTCGAAGCCGCGCAGCCGCAGCGGCTCGTCGCACTCCTCGGGCAGGCGCCGCAGGAGCCGGTCCTGGGGGCCGTGGCCGCCGGGGAGGAGGAACACCCCGATGACCAGCAGCGCGCCGTCGGTCGTGCGCTCGTGCACGAAGTGCTGCTCCATCGGGAACGCGCGCCCGTCGACGCGGTGCTCGGAGGAGATGTGGAAGTGGGTCTGCACCAGCCGCCAGGTCTCGCCCCCGCGGCGGACCACAGCCCGCTCGCTGAAGCCGCCGGCCTGGACGGTCTCGTCCTCGGTGCGCTCGCCGCAGCCGTCCTCGCCGTCCTTGTTGACGTAGGCGAGGTCCAGGGCCACCGAGCGCGGGTAGTCGACGACGAGCGGCGGCGCGGCGGGCGAGCGGACGGCCCGGTCGGTGCGGATGTCGATGGGCGACTGGCGCCCCGAGCCGTCGGGGTCGGCCCACGCCACCGGTCCGAGCAGGGAGCAGGTCGCCAGGCCCGCGCCCGCACCGGCCGCCCCCAGCAACACCCCCCGGCGTCCGACCTGGTGCTGGTGCTGGCGGCCTGCGTGCGGCATCCGTGGTCCTCCCGAGAGATGGTGTGCCGACGTCGGTGTCGACGTCATGGAGTTACCCGCCGTCGCTGTGGTGACGCTGTGAGCACGGTGAACAGCGGGTGGACTGCGTCATGATCGGCCCCGTGGCGCGCACCTTCACCGACCTGCTGTGGTCCGACGCGCCGCGCGCGGAGTACGACGCCGTGCTCGCCGTCCTCCTCGCCGAGCCCGGGGCCGACGCGGCCGCGCTCGGCGTCGAGCACGCCCGGGCGCTCGCGCTGCGCGAGCGGATGGCCGCGCACCGGGGCCGCGAGGCGGAGCTCGCGGCGCTGAACCAGACCGCGGCCGACCTCACCGCGATCCGTGACCTCGACGCGGTGCTCGGGGCGATCGTGCGCCGCGCCCGCCAGCTCCTGCGCGCGGACATGACCTACCTGTCGCTGAACGACGAGCGGGAGGGGGCGTCGTACATGCGGGTGACGGACGGCGCGCTGACCCCCGAGTTCGGCCGGTTGCGGCTCCCGCTCGGCACCGGCCTGCTCGGGCTGGTCGCGCAGGCGGGGGCGCCGTACTTCACCGAGGACTACCAGGCCGACGAGCGCTTCGTGCACCGCGACTTCATCGACAGCGCCGTCGCGGGCGAGCAGATCCGCGCGATCCTCGGGGTGCCGCTCGAGGTGGAGGGCGAGGTGATCGGGGCGCTGCTGGCGGTGCACCGGGTCGTGCGGCCGTTCCCACCCGGCGAGGTGGCGCTGCTGACGTCGTTCGCCGCGCACGCCTCGGTCGCGCTGGAGAACGCCCGGCTCTTCGAGGACGCGGCCGCGGCCAACGCCGAGCTGCGCCGCCGCACGGAGTCGGTGGAGCGCGCCGCCCGCGCCCACGACCGGCTGACCGCGGCGCTCGTGGCCGGCGCGGGGGTCGCGGAGGTCGCGGCCGTGCTGCGGGACGCGCTCGGCACGGACGTGGGCGTGCTCGACGGCGAGGGGGCGCCGCTCACCGCCGGCCCCGAGCTGACGGCGGCGGCCGCG
>NZ_BAAAMY010000001.1:363318-460497 GCF_039529515.1 Nocardioides lentus | reverse complement strand
CCCGCCGCACCGGCCGGAGCGTCGCGGTGGCCGGCGGCCACGTCGCCGTCGCCGCGGCGGGCGAGGAGCACCTCGGGACGCTCGTCGTCGCCGGCGGCGACCTCGAGCCCGCCGAGCGACGGACGCTCGAGCGCGGCGCCGTCGCGGTCGCCCTCGTGCTGCTCTTCGCCCGCACGGAGGCGGAGGCCGAGGAGCGCGTCCGCGGCGACCTGCTGGTCGACCTGCTCGCCGGGCCGGGTGACGAGACCGGGGACGAGGCGCGCCTGCGCGAGCGCGCGCGCCGGCAGGGCCTCGCCCCCGACGACGACTGGGTCGTCGCCGTGGCCCTCACCGACGACCTGCGCCGCGACGGGAGACGGGCCGCGCGCCTCGCCTCCGCGCGCGGAGGCCTGTCGGCGGTCCACGACGGCGCCGTGGTCCTCGCCGTGCCGGGCGAGCCGGGCGCCGCGGGGGCCCTCGACCTCGGCCGGACCCTGGCCGACGCCCTCGGCCCGGCGACGACGGTCGGCGCCGCGGCCGGCGCCGTGCGCCCGTCGTACGTCGAGGCGCGGCGCTGCCACGACGCGCTCGTCGCGCTCGGTCGCGTCGGCGAGGTCGCGGACCCGGCCTCGCTCGGCCTCGTGCGCCTCGTCCTCGGGGGCGGCGGACCCGCGGAGGTCGCCGACTTCGTCGAGTCCACGCTGGGGCCCGTCCTCGCCTACGACGCCGAGCACCGCACGTCGCTGCTGGCCACCCTGGAGGCCTGGTACGCCGCGGGCTCGGCCCTGCGCCGCACCGCCGAGGCGCTGCACCTGCACCCCAACACGGTGGCCCAGCGCCTCGACCGCCTCACCGCGGTGCTCGGCGACGGCTGGCGCCACCCCGCCCGCGCCCTCGACCTCCAGCTCGCCCTGCGCATGCACCGGCTGCGGGGCTGACGGCTCGACCCCTGCCGGGTGCCGTCAGGGGGAGCGCCCTCCGCGAGCCAGGTGTCGAACGCCCGCGCAACCTCCCCGTGGTGGAGCACCGAGGCCACCGGATCGCCGACGACCCGCAGCACGTGGTCACCGGGCACGACCAGACAGGACCCCGGCAGCGTCGCGAGGACCTCGGGGTCCAGGAAGGGGTCCTGCTCCCCGATCACGACCAGCTGGCGGGCCGGATAGCTCCTCAAGGGCGCCGTGGCCGCGGCGTCCGTGAGCAACGGCGTGAGCCACGCGGCGTCGAGCCCGAGCGCCGCGGCTCGGGAGGTGCCCCACCTGCCGAGGGACTTGCCCACCACGAGCGCGGGACCCGCATGGCCCACGAGAGCCGCGTCGAGCTGGTCCCCCACCCAGGCCTGCTCATCGACCTCTGCGTCCCGAGCGGGCGCCGACCACCAGACCTGGCGCACCTGCCAGCCGCGCGCCAACGCGACCTGAGCTGCGAAGAACAGCAGCGGACCGTCGGTCGAGTACTCCCGACCGGGCAGGATCACGCACCGGCCGACGGGCTGGCCGTCGGGATCGAGGTCGACCATCCGGGACACGCAGGGAGGGTCGCCCCGGACGCACCCGACCGTCAAGGAACCCCGCTACTCAGGCGGCCTCGAGGTGGATGGGGGTGTCCCAGCAGTAGTCGACGCGGTGGCCGGTCGTGGGCGTCGTGGGCGTGACGGGATCTGGGGGTGGCATGGGGTTGAGGGGGGTGGGGAGGTCGGGGGCGCGGCTGGTGTGGGTGTGTCCGGTGGGGGTGGTGGTCTGGACGGTGTGGGGCTCCAGCGGCGAGTCCTGCCGGGCGTGGTGGCGCCAGCCCCAGGCCTCCTTGGTGTGGTTGCAGGCGGCGCAGAGACCTTGGGTGTTCGACGCGGTGGTGGATCCGCCGGCGGCGGCGGGGGTGATGTGGTCGATGTGGCGGACGGGGGCGTCGAAGTAGGGGGTGCGGCAGCGGCCTGCGTCGCGCAGGGCGATGTAGGTGCGCAGGGCGCCGGTGACGGTGCGGGCGGTCGAGTCCATGGCGACCAAGGCCCCGGCGTGGCTGTAGAGGCGGCGGATGGTGCTGCGGACCTCGGGTGAGGCGTGGACCATCCGGCGGGCCACCGCGGCGGGCAGGGGGCCCAGGCCGGGGACGTGGGCCGGGGAGTCGTCGTCGCCGAGGAGGACCTCGGCGGGCACGACGAGCTGGACCGCGACCGGGGTCGCGTCCGCGGCGACCTGCCCGGTGAGGCGGGCCACGAAGAGGTCGGCGATGACCTGCTCCCGGGTCCGGGTGTCCCGCTCCACCGTCCCGTGACCATTCACGTGACCCGGGTTGTTCCTGCTGCGGGCGGTGCGGGCGGTGCGGGCGGCGATCTCGGCGTCGGCGCCGGCGCGCAGCGAGGTCATGACGGTGTGGGCCTCGAGGTCGCCGAGGAACGCGGAGAGGGTGGTCATGTCGTCGGGGGCGACGCGGGTGGTGATGCGGCGCCGGGTGCGGGCGCGGGCGCGGCGGGCCGCGCACCCGTCGGGGTCCAGGCGCAGCGCGAGGCGACGGGCGGCGTCGCGGCACTCCGCGGTGCCCATCCCGGTCAACCCCGGAGTGCCGGTGTGGGTGGGTGGGAGGTCGGCGTCGGGGCCGGCGAGGCGGGTGTCGGCCTCGCGGCGCCGGGCGGGTGGCAGGTCGCGCAGCTGGGTGGCGATGACGTGGGCGCGGTGCTCGGAGAGCTGACCGTCCTCGACCAGGCGCCGCAGGTGGGGCAGGTCGGTGGCCAGGAGCCGGGCGAGGGTGAGGAGCTCGCGGCCGCGGTGGGGTGACTCGCGGCGGGCGAGGGCGATCTGCGCGGCGACCGACCGGGTCGCAGCCCGGGACCCGTGGGGGTCGTGGGGGTCGCGCGAGTGGTCCTCGACTCCGGCGGCGCGGCGTGCGGCGTGGGCCTCCTCGGCGCGCTCGTGGAGCTCGGCGCTGAGGCGGGCCTGGGCGGCTGCGGCGGCGGCCTTAAGTCGTTCGAGGTCGCGGATCCGGTCGATCGCGCCGGCATCGGTCTCGGTGGCGCCGGCGATGGCGAGCACGGCGATGAGGGAGTCCACGGTGGGCTCCTCGACACCGGCAACAACTCGAACACGTGTTCGATCATAGGCGCGGTCGCCGACACCCGCAACGCCCGATCCGCACCCGGACCTCGGTCGACTCCCGCGGCGACCACCAGGCGAGAGGGTGGCGTGCAGACACACCGGCGGTACTACTTCATGTGGTGTCCACACATGGTGCGCCGCACCGGCGCCGCCCTAGCGTCGTGCGACGTGACCGACACCACGCCCGCGACCCCGCCCGACGCCGAGCCCGACCCCCGACGCCCGCTCGCCGGCCGCACCGCCCTCGTCACGGGCGCCGCCAGCGGCATCGGCCGCGCGGTGGCCCAGCGCCTGGCCGCAGCCGGCGCCGAGCTGCTGCTGGTCGACCTCGACGCGGACCGGCTGGCGGGCGTCGCCGAGGCGCTCGGCGCCGAGGCGCTCGCCTGCGACCTCGGCGACGCGGACGCCGTCGCGGCCCTCGGTCTGCGCCGGCGCCGCGTCGACGTCCTCGTCAACAACGCCGGCCTCCAGCACGTCGCCCCGGTCGAGGACTTCGACCCCGAGCGGTTCGCGCTGATCCACCGCGTGATGCTGCACGCGCCGTTCCTGCTGGCCCGCGACGTGCTGCCCGGCATGTACGAGCGCGGCTGGGGCCGGCTGGTCCACCTCACCTCCGCGCACGGGCACCGCGCCTCGGCGTACAAGGCGGCCTACGTCTCGGCCAAGCACGGCCTCGAGGGGCTCTCCAAGGTCATCGCGGTCGAGGCCGCGGGCCGCGGCGTCACCTCCAACACCGTCGCGCCGGGCTACGTGCGGACCCCGCTCGTCGAGGGCCAGGTCGCCGACCAGGCCCGCCGCCACGGGATCGGCGAGGACGAGGTCCTCGAGCGCGTGATGCTCGCCCGGACCCCGGTGAAGCGCCTGGTCGAGCCCGCCGAGGTCGCCGAGCTCGTGGCCTACCTCTGCGGGCCCCACACCGACTCGATCACGGGCGCCAGCCACCACCTCGACGGCGGCTGGACCGCCACCTGACACCCGCACGACCCGCACCACCCGCACGCACGACGACCGCCACCACCCGAAGGAGCACCACCGTGTCCAGCACCGCCAACCAGCGGAGCGCCCCCACGACCGAGGCCGAGGGCCCCGGCATCGTGCGGGTCGTCTTCGCGAGCCTCGTCGGCACCGCCGTGGAGTGGTACGACTTCTTCCTCTACGGCTCCGCCGCCGCCCTGGTCTTCGCGACCCTGTTCTTCCCCGAGTCCGACCCCGTCACCGGCACGCTGCTGGCGTTCGGCACCTACGCGCTCGGGTTCGTGGCCCGCCCGCTCGGCGGCGTCGTGTTCGGCCACTTCGGCGACCGCGTCGGGCGCAAGCAGATGCTGGTGCTGTCGCTGATGCTCATGGGCGGCGCGACGATCGCGATCGGCCTGCTCCCGACGTACGCCACGATCGGCATCGCCGCACCCCTGCTCCTGCTGCTGTGCCGGCTGATCCAGGGCTTCGCCGTGGGCGGCGAGTGGGGCGGCGCGGTGCTGATGGTCGCCGAGCACGGCGACGACGCGAAGCGCGGCTTCTGGACCTCCTGGCCGCAGGCCGGCGTCGCGCTGGGCAACCTGCTCGCGACCCTCGTGCTGTTCGTGCTCGCGCTCGTGCAGTCCGAGGAGACCTTCCAGGCCTGGGGCTGGCGGATCCCGTTCCTGCTGTCCGCCGTGCTGGTGTTCATCGGGCTGTGGATCCGGCTGTCCATCGAGGACTCCCCGGTCTTCAAGGAGGCGCAGGCCGAGATCGAGCAGAAGAAGGACGAGAAGTCCCACATCCCGATCCTCGAGGTCTTCCGGCGCTACCCCAAGGAGGTCTTCTGCGCCATGGGCATGCGCCTCGCGGAGAACACCTCGTACTACATCTTCACCATCATCGTCATCACCTTCGTCACGACGTACGACGGGCAGGAGCGCGGCCCGATCCTGCAGGCCCTGCTGATCGGCTCGGCGGTCCACTTCGTGTGGATCCCGGCCGTGGCCCTGCTCTCGGACAGGATCGGCCGCAAGCCGCTGTACCTCGCCGGGGCGGTCGGCGTGGGCGTGTGGACCTTCGCGTTCTTCCCGCTCGTGCAGAGCGGCACCGCGACCGGCCTCACCGTCGCGGTCGTCGGCGGGCTGATGCTCCACGCCCTGATGTACGCCCCGCAGGCGGCGTTCTTCTCCGAGCTCTTCGGCACCTCGGTCCGCTACACCGGCGCCTCGGTCGGCTACCAGCTCGCGTCGATCGCCGCCGGCGCGATCGCCCCGATCATCGCGCTGCGCCTGCTGGGCGACGACACCGCGGACCCGAACACGTTCGCCGTCGGGGTCTACGTGTGCGTCACCTCCGTGCTCACGATCATCGCGGTGCTCGCCGTCAAGGAGACCCGCAACACCTCGCTGCGCCACGACCGTGTCGTCGAGGGCGCTCACGACTGAGCCGGGCTGGGTACCCGGGCGCCATGGAGATCTCAGGTGCCCGGGTACTCGTCTGCGGAGCCAGTGGCGTGCTCGGGGCCGCCACCGCCCGCGCGCTGAAGGAGGCCGGCGCGAGCGTCGTCGCCGCCGGCCGGTCCGAGGACCGCACCTCGGCCGTGGCGCGTGACCTCGGCACCGAGCCCCTCACGCTCGACGTCGTCGACGTCGACGCCTGCACGGCCGTCGTCGACGCCGCCGCCGAGGCCCTCGGCGGGCTCGACGCGCTGGTGGTGGCCACCGGCGTGGCCGGCTTCGGGCCCGCCGTCGACGCCGACGCCGCGGTCGTCGAGGAGCTGTTCGCGGTCAACACCCTCGGCCCGATGGCCCTGGTGCGCGCGGCGACGCGGCACCTGCCCGAGAAGGGCGGCTACGTCGCCGTGCTGTCCGCGATCCTGGCCGACCTGCCGACCAACGGCATGGCCGACTACGGCGCGACCAAGGCCGCGCTCGCGTCCTGGCTGCAGGTGCTGCGCCGCGAGAACCGTCGGCGCTTCGGCGTCCTCGACCTCCGCCCGCCCCACCTCGACACCGGCCTCGCCGAGCGGGCCCTGGTGGGCGAGCCGCCGCGGCTCCCCGACGGCATGGACCACGCCCGCGTCGTCGAGGCGCTGCTGCAGGGGCTCCGCGAGGACGCCTCGGAGGTCGTCTGGGACCCCGACGCGAAGGACCTCGCGGTCCGCTGACCGGCGCTCGGCGAACACCCGTCGGGCAGGCTGAGGACATGCCGATCCAGACCAGCGCCTACGCGCACGTCCGCCTGACCGTCACCGACATCGAGCGGTCGCGGAAGTTCTACGACGACGTCTTCGGGCTGCCCGTCGCCTTCGAGATGCCCGCCGACGCCGACGAGGAGACCCGCGAGCAGCTGTCGTTCCTCTTCGGCGGCGTCATCTACCAGCTGGGCGACTCCCTCCTGGGCCTGCGCCCGGTCGCCGACGACCACTTCGACGAGGACAAGACGGGCCTCGACCACGTCGCGTTCGCCGTCGCCGACCAGGCGGCCATCGAGGCCGCCGCCGCGACCCTCGACGAGCTCGGCGTCGCCCACGAGGGCGTCAAGGACATCGGCGCCGGCTGGATCCTGGAGTTCCGCGACCCCGACAACATCGCGCTCGAGGTCTTCGCGCCGAAGGCCTGACCCGCCCCGGCGCGCGCCGGACCGGGTCGCCCCCGCCTCAGCCCTGCCGGGCCTTGAGGCGGGGGTTCTTCTTGTTGATCACGTAGGTGCGCCCACGACGCCGCACGACCTGCGAGCCGGGCTGGTCCTTGAGCGACCTGAGCGAGTTGCGAACCTTCATCTAGAGCCTCCTTCCGGTGGTGGGGTCGACCAGCCCGCGCTGGACGGCGCGGAGCAGGCGACGGGGGACCTGGTGGACCTCGCCGTCGACGCGGACGGGCACGAGCTCGGGCCTCGGGGCCTTCCACTGCGCCCGGCGGTGCCGGGTGTTGGCGCGCGACGTACGACGCTTGGGGACGGCCATCACGCCACCGCCCGCGTCGGCCCGAGCCACGGCTCGAACCCGTCCTCGGCGACGCCGCGGAAGCCGCTCTCCTCGCCGGGCTGGAGCAGCAGCCGCTCGAAGGCGTCGACGAGGTGGCCGGGCGCCTCGCCGAGGCCCGTCATGACGAGCCGGGTCCGCAGCGTGCGTCGCAGGTAGGGGCCCTCGCGGCCGATGCTGAGCTGGCCGCCGGCGCCGTCCCACTCCAGCAGCTGCCCGGTGCGCGCCGGGAGGTGGAAGGTGCCGCGGGAGCGGTGGGGGCCGCCGCCGAGGACCTCGAGGTCGTCGAGCAGGCGACCGGGGTGGAAGGGCCGCTCCGAGCGGAGGTCGAGCCGCCAGAGGCCGGTCGCCACCGGGTCGTCGTGCGGGACGGTCGTCAGCGTCCTGGTCCAGCAGCCGGTGGCCTCGTGGTCGTGCAGGTGACCGACCAGCAGGCCGGCGTCGAGCAGGGTCGGGTCGGTCACGACGGGGACCTCGGGGCGGGCCAGCGCCCGGACCAGCCCAGCGGCCTGCTCGGGGCCCTCCCCGTCGCACAGCACGACGGCGTCGGCGTACTCGACCATCGAGCAGGCGACCTCGGCGACCCCGCGCTCGTCGTCGTGGGCGGTGTGCAGCCCGCGCTCGGCCAGCACGTCGTCGCCGAGCAGGTCGGGCACCACCCTCGGCCCGGTCAGCGCGGTGACGACGGACGCGACCCGCAGCCGGCGCGCGAGCCGCGGGTCGCGCAGCAGCACCTCACAGATCTGCCCCGGCTCCGCCGAGACCGGCAGGTGCGCCACGATCGCGCTCCAGCGTCCCTCCCCCGCGAGACGGTGGAGGGTCGGCAGCACGTCCTCGCGCAGCGCGCACGACACGCAGGCGTGCGCGAGCTCGACCAGGTGCCGCTCGACGAGGCCGGTCGCGTCGCTGACCACCCGCTCGAGCGTGCCCGCCTCGGGGTCGATGTGGTGACGCACGACGACCGCGTCGGGCAGGTCCAGCTGCAGCGCCAGCGTCGTGGCGGTCAGGGGTTCGGGCGCGACGCCGGCGAGCAGCACGACGGGGGTCCTCATCGGGCGCCACCCCCGGCGCCCCGGCCGTAGCGGCGCTCGAAGGCCTGCACCCGCCCCTCGGTGTCGACCACCCGCCCGCGTCCGGTCCAGAACGGGTGGCTGGCGGCCGACACGTCGACGTCGACGACGGGGTACGTCGCCCCGTCGAGCTCGACGGTCGGCTGGTCCGCGCGCGCCACCAGCGTCGAGCGCGTCAGCAGCAGCAGGTCGGCCGAGCGGTCACGGAAGACCACCGGCCCGTAGGCGGGGTGGATGTCCTTCTTCACGATCATCTCCTACAGTGGGACTGAGAATCGTTATCAGCATAGACAGGAGTCACCGTGTCACGCCACTGCCAGGTCACGGGGCGGGTGCCGACGTTCGGCCACCAGGTCTCGCACTCGCAGCGCCGGACCAGCCGGCGCTTCGACCCCAACGTCCAGCAGCGCCGCTACTGGGTGCCGTCCCTCGGGCGCACCGTCCGCCTGCGGGTCAGCACGAAGGGGATGCGCGTCGTCGACCGGCGCGGCATCGAGGCCGTCGTCGCCGAGATCCGTGCCCGCGGGGAGCGGGTCTGATGGCGGGCAGGGGCAGCGACGTCCGTCCGATCGTCAGGCTGCGCTCGACCGCGGGCACCGGGTTCACCTACGTGACCCGCAAGAACCGGCGCCACGACCCCGACCGGCTCGTGCTGCGCAAGTTCGACCCCGTCGTCCGCCGCCACGTCGACTTCCGCGAGGAGCGCTGAGATGGCCAAGACCTCCGCGATCGCCAAGCAGAGGCAGCGTGAGCGCACCGTGGCCCGGTACGCCGAGCGCCGCGCCGCCCTCAAGGAGGCCGTACGACGGGCCGAGCCCGGCAGCGACGAGCTCGCCGAGGCCGTCGCGGCGCTGGGCCGGCTGCCCCGCGACGCCTCCCCGGTTCGGCTGCGCAACCGCGACCAGTCCGACGGGCGGCCGCGCGGCTACCTGCGCAAGGCGGGGCTGTCACGCATCACCTTCCGGCGCATGGCGCACCGCGGGGAGCTGCCGGGGATCACGAAGTCGTCCTGGTGAGGGGCGGCGTCCCCTGACGCGCGCGTCGTCCTGGCGACCGCCGGGACCGGACCGCTCCTAGGCTCGGTGCGTGCCCGCCCCCGGTGACGTCGCCGCCCCGCCGCCGGTCGACGTCGACGTCTGCGTCGTCGGCGGCGGGCAGTCGGGTCTGGCCACGGCGTACCACCTGCTGCGGGCGAACCGCCGCCGCGCGACGCCGCTGTCGTACGTCGTCCTCGACGACCGCGACGGGCCCGGGGCGGCCTGGCGCGACGGCTGGGACTCGCTGCGGCTCTTCTCCCCCGCCGGCTACAGCTCGCTGCCCGGCTGGCCGATGCCGCCCTGGACCGGCGAGGGCAACCCGCCCGCCTCCCACGTCGTCGACTACCTCCGGGCCTACGAGGGGCGCTACGCGCTGCCCGTCGTGCGGCCCGTCCACGTGCGGGGGCTCGCGGAGTGCGGCGAACGGCGCCTCCTCGTCGACGCGGGCGGGCGCGGGTGGCGGGCCCGCGCCGTCGTCAACGCCACCGGCACGTGGTCCGCACCCTTCTGGCCCGCCGTGCCCGGCATGCGCGACTTCGCCGGGCGCCAGCTCCACACCCGCGACTACCGCCGACCCGCCGACCACGCCGGCGAGCGCGTGCTGGTGGTCGGCGGCGGCAACTCCGGCGCCCAGGTCGCCGCCGACCTCGCCCTCGCCGACGTCGACGTCACCTGGGCCTGCGCCCGCGAGCCCCGGCTGCTGCCCGACGACGTCGACGGCCGGCGGCTCTTCGAGCTCGCCACCCAGCGGGTGCGGGACCCGGGCGCCCACGCCGGCGTCGGCTCGCTGGGCGACGTCGTCGCCGTCCCCGACGTCCGCCGGGCCCGGGACGAGCGCGGCCTGCGCGCCGTCGCCATGCCCGAGCGGCTGACCGCCGCCGGCGCCCGCTGGGCCGACGGCCACGAGGCGGCCTTCGACACCGTCGTGTGGTGCACCGGCTTCCGACCCGCGCTCGGCCACGTGGGCGCGCGGCCCGCCGGCGAGGGCGACACGGTCGTGCCCGACGGCTGGGAGCGCGGCGACCACGCCGTCCGCTCGGCCGCGGACCCCCGCGTGTGGTTCGTCGGCTACGGCGACTGGTGCGGCCCGGCGTCGGCCACGCTCATCGGCGTCGGCATGGCGGCCCGCGCGGTCGCCGAGGGCGTGGCCCGGACGCTCCCGGACGTGGCACCGTGAGCGGACCCGCGCCCGCGACCGGGTGCCGCCTCAGCGCCCGGTGACGACCGAGGGCGGCAGCTCGAGGTCCGGCACGAGCTCGACGAGCAGCTCGCGGACCCGGCCGTCGATGTCGGCGACGATGCGCCGCACCTCGTCGCGGCCGCGGCCCTTCGGGTCGTCCAGCGGCCAGTCGCGGTAGCGCGCCCCGGGGACGTAGGGGCAGTTCTCGCCGCAGCCCTGGGTGATCGCGAGGTCGCTGGTGGCGATCATCTCGGTGGTCAGCAGCTTCGGTGACTCCCGCGACGTGTCCAGGCCGAGGTCGGTCAGCACCGCCGCCACCTCCGGGTGGACGTGGTCGCCGGGCTCGGTGCCGGCCGAGATCGCGACCACCCGTCCCTGCGCGTAGTGCTCGGTGAGCAGGCGCGAGGCCACCGACCGACCGCCGTTGGCGCGGCAGGCGAAGACGACCTGGGGGACGTGCCGGGAGGTGCGGTCGGTCTCGGTCATCGGGCTCCTCCGGAGGCGTGGTGGGCGAGGATCTCGGCGACGAGCGCCCTCGACCGGGCGTCGATGTCGTCGCGGATGGCGCGGACCTCCTCGAGCGACCGCCCGGCCGGGTCGGGCAGGTCCCAGTCGAGGTAGGTCCGGCCCGGGTAGATCGGGCAGGCGTCGCCGCAGCCCATCGTCACGACCACGTCGGCGGCGCGCACGACGTCGTCGGTGAGCGGCTTGGGGAACTCCTCGCCGAGGTCGACGCCGATCTCCGCCATCACCGCGGTCACCTCGGCGCCGATCTCCGCGGCGGGCTGGGACCCGGCGGATCGCACGTGGACGCGGCCCGCGCCGTGGCGGTCGATGAGGGCGGCCGCCATCTGCGAGCGCCCGGCGTTCTGCACGCAGACGAGCAGCACCTCCGGGACCTCGCGCGCGATGGTGCCCTGGTCCTGCGCCAGCGCCGTGAGCCGCTCCATGGCGAACCGCTCGGCCAGGACGGGGAGGTAGGTCCCGATGCGCGACGTACGCCGCAGCGCGGTGTAGGACTCGAAGAGGTAGCGCTCGATCGTCTCGGCCGCGAAGTGGCCCGCGAAGCGGTCCGCGAGGCGCCCGCTCGCGTCGCCGAGCAGGTGGCGCGGGTCCTGAACCCCGGGCATCGGCGCGCCGGTCATCGCGCAGCCTCCTCGGCCGGGCGCAGGCGGAGCGCGACGTAGACCAGGGCGACCAGCACCGGCACCTCGATCAGGGGCCCGACGACCCCGGCGAGGGCCTGGCCCGAGGTGACGCCGAAGGTCGCGATCGCGACGGCGATGGCGAGCTCGAAGTTGTTGCCCGCCGCGGTGAAGGCGAGGGTCGCGGTCTTGGCGTAGCCCAGCCCGAGCCGGGCGCCCGCGACCCAGGAGATCGCGAACATCCCGAGGAAGTAGGCCAGCAGCGGCAGGGCGATGCGGGCGACGTCGAGCGGGTTCGAGGTGATCGCGTCGCCCTGGAGCGCGAACAGCATCACGATGGTGAACAGCAGCCCGTACAGGGCCAGGGGGCCGATGCGCGGCAGGAACCGCTCCTCGTACCACTCGCGGCCCCGCGCCCGCTCGCCGATCGTCCTCGTCAGGTAGCCCGCGACGAGCGGAATCCCGAGGAACACCAGCACGCTCAGCGCGATCGCCCCGACCGAGAACTCCGCGGAGGTCGTGGGCAGGCCCAGCCAGCCGGGCAGCACCTGCAGGTAGAACCAGCCGAGCGCGGCGAAGGCGACGATCTGGAAGACCGAGTTGATCGCGACCAGCACCGCGGCGGCCTCGCGGTCCCCGCAGGCGAGGTCGTTCCAGATCAGCACCATCGCGATGCACCGCGCGAGGCCCACGATGATCAGCCCGGTGCGGTACTCCGGGAGGTCCGGCAGCAGCAGCCAGGCCAGGGCGAACATCAGCGCCGGGCCGAGCACCCAGTTGAGCACCAGGGACGCCACCAGGAGGCGCCGGTCGGAGGTCACCCGCGAGGTCTCGGAGTAGCGGACCTTCGCGAGCACCGGGTACATCATCAGCAGCAGGCCCAGGGCGATCGGCAGCGAGACCGAGCCGATCTCGACGGCCTCGAGCACCTCGTCGAGGCCGGGCACGAAGCGACCGAGCGCGAGCCCGAGGGCCATGGCGAGCACGATCCACACCGGCAGGAAGCGGTCGAGGACCGAGAGCCGGGCGGCGACGGCGGAGCCGGCGGGATCGCCGGGACCACCGGATCGGGCGACGTCGGCGGGGGATGTCATCCGGGGGTCCTCCTGGTTAGACGACTGTCGAAGCACGCCGAGTGTTGTCCCCTGCTTCGACACGTGTCAACTTAGGGACGTGGACACGCCCGCGACCGCCCCCGACACCTGCCGGACGGCGGACCTCGACGCCTCCCCCCTGCCGGACGAGGAGGCCCGCGAGCTGTCGCGGCTGCTCAAGGCCGTGGCCGACCCGGTGCGGCTCCAGCTCGTCGCCCTCATCGCCGCGCACGAGGACGCCGAGGCCTGCGTGTGCGACCTGACCTGCGCCTTCGACCTGTCCGCGCCGACGATCTCCCACCACCTCAAGGTGCTGCGCGAGGCCGGGGTCCTCGTCTCGGAGCGCCGCGGCACCTGGGTCCACTACCGCCTGTGCACCGACGCCCTCGGCGAGGTCGCCCGCGCCCTGGCCGCGGTGGGCACCCCGCGCGTGCCCCTGCTCGTGTCCGCCGCCTCCCGGTGACCCCGCCGCAGCCCGACGCCGACCCCGGGACCGATCCCGGGGCCGAGGCCGCTCGCCGGCGCGAGCGACGCGCCGCCGTGCGGGCGCACCACCCGGACGCCGGGGGCGACCCCGACGCGCTGCAGGCCGCGCTGCACGAGATCGACGAGCGGTACGCCCGGTCGGCAGCGCGGTCGACCGGGCCCACCGGCACCACCGGTGCGGCCGGGCCCGGCCGCCCCGAGGTCGTCGTCGGCCGGCGTCTCGCGACCCGGGTCCGTGCGGTGGTCTCCCCCTACGTGACGGGGCCGGTCGCCGAGCGCGTCCGCGTGCTGCGCGAGCGGATCCCCGCGGGCTGGCCGGGGCACCGACGGCTGATCGACGTCGGCGAGCGCCGCGAGCGGCCCTAGAGGACCCGCGGGTCGCCGTCGACGACGTCGACGACCGCGACGTCCACGGTCAGCGGCGGCGCGTCGGTCCCCTCGCCGGTGACGATCGAGCCGATCTCCTCGAGCACCTGCGCGCGCACGTCCTCGGCCAGCGTGACCAGGTCGACGCCGAACGCGGCGACCAGCGAGACCTCGACGGCCAGCAGCCGCTCGTCGTCGACCCGGAAGACGACGTCGTCGGGAGCGTGCGTCGGCGCCGAGCCGAGCAGCCGCCTCACCGCGGCGAGGAGCACCCTGCTCGAGACCACCGTGCGGGAGCCGTCCGCGTCGAGGCGCACGAGCACCGGGTGGTCCGGGCGCGTGATGGTCCGCGCCCGCCGCTTCACGTCGTCGGCGAGCACCGACCAGCCGCTGGGCTCCTCGGCCCGAGCGGCCCGGGTGGCCCGCTGCAGGGGTCCGACGCCGGCGGCGACCAGCTCGTCGTCGAGCGGGTCCACCTCGTCGAGGTCCTCGGGCTCCACAGGCTCACGGCCCGGCCCCTCGTTCACCGCCATCGCGCCATCCTCTCCGCCAGCACACGTCGTCCTCGGTGCAGATGACCTCGGACGCTGCCCACCGGCATCGCCAGCGCCTCGCCGATCTCGGCGTACGACAGCCCTTCCACCTCACGGAGCAACCACGTCGCCCGCTGGTGCCACGGTAGTTCGTCCAGCGCCTGCTGCAAGGCGCCGAGGAGCTCGGAGTCCAGGACGTCCTGCAGCGGGTTGTCCGTCGCGGGGCGCACCACCCGCGACAGCAGCTCGTCGTCGATCGGCGTGGGCCGGCGGTGACGCTGCAGGTCGGCCGCGCGGCGGTGCACCATCCGGAACAGCCAGGTCCGCAGGCTCGAGCGCCCCTCGAACGACGCCAGGCTCTTCCACGCCGAGATCAGCGCCTCCTGGGTCACCTCGGCGGCGTCGTGGTTGCTGCCGTGCATCAGCCGGATCGCGTAGCGGTACATCCCCGGGCCGTGACGGTCCACGATGACGCGGAACGCCGCCTCCTCGCCCAGCCGGGCCTGCCGGACGAGCGCCTCGTCGCTGGCGTCCACCAGCCAGTCGGCGCCCGCGGGCTCGTGGTCCATGTCACGAGAGTGGCAGAAGCCTCCACGCCGTGTGGAGGTGTGGTGGCGCTCACGTCGAATTTCCTGTGACATCCGGGCGGCCCCGTGCGACCAACACACGTAGCGACCGAACGACGGTCCTCACAGCGAGACGAAGGGAGCACCACCCATGACCCAGTCCAGCACCGAGAAGACCCCGGCCACCACCGCCAAGGAGGGCCCGCTCGTCACCGAGCACGGCCGCACCACCATCGCGGACACCGTGGTCTCGAAGATCGCCGGCATCGCCACCCGCGAGGTCGCGGGCGTGTACAACCTCGGCGGCGGGACCGCGCGCGCCGTGGGCGCCATCCGCGACCGCATCCCCGGCTCCAGCACCAACCACTCGCAGGGCATCTCCGTCGAGGTCGGCGAGCGCCAGGCCGCCGTCGACGTGCAGCTCGTCGCCGAGTACGGCGTGTCCATCGCGGACCTGTCGGCCGGCGTGCGCCGCAACGTCATCAGCGCCGTCGAGCGCATGACCGGTCTCGACGTGGTCGAGGTCAACATCACCGTCAACGACGTCCACCTCGACGACGGCTCCGACGACGAGGACACCAACGAGGGCTCGGTCTCCCGTGTCGAGTGACACCCCCTCGGCCCCCCAGGGCCAGCCTGCTGCCGGCGGCGTCGCTGACGCCGCCGGTGGCGGGGCCCCGGCAGAGCCGCTCGACCCGGCCGAGGAGCTGGCCGGCGAGCTGCTGTCGCTGCCGGGCGTCGCCGCCCTCCACGGCGGCCTGTTCGGCGAGGTCGCGACCTACCTGCCCGGCCGTCGCGTGACCGGGATCCGCCTGGACCCCGAGCGCACCGACGTGCACGTGAGCATCGAGTACGGCGCCGCCGTCCACGACGTCGTCGAGGCCGTCCGCAGCGCGACCGCGCGCCGCGTCGGCGGCCGCGTCGACGTCTACGTCGAGGACGTCGCCCCTCCGACCTCCGCCTGAGCGGCGGACGCGTCGGCCCGGGGCGACGTCCCCACCCCTCCTCCCCCACACACCCACCGGACACATCACCCGGAATCCACGACCTACTCCCAGGAGACACCATGACCACCTCGACCATCGGCCTGCTCGCCGGCCTCCTCCTCGCCATCGCCATCGCCGTCGGCGGCTTCTCCGGCTTCCTGCTGGCGCTCGTGCTCGGCGCGGCCGGCTACGTGATCGGGGGACAGCTCGACGGTGAGCTGGACGTGACCGCGATGGTCCGTGGTCGCCGTGGCTGAGTCCGACCTGGCCCCCCGTCACGCCGCACCGGCGGCCGACGGCTCGACCGGCAGCGAGGACGGGTTCGCCCTCTCCGACGTCTCCGGCGCGGCCGACCGGCCGCCCGAGGAGCGCGGGAGGCTCGACCTGAAAACGCGCGCCCTGGCCCACCTGGCCGAGCACGCCGCCTCCGAGGTCCCCGGCACCGTCCGCTCCGGCAGCGCCGTACGCCGCTCGCTGGGCCGCGCCTACCCGCACGCCTCCGCGAGCCTCGACGCCGGCCGCGCCTCGCTCGACCTCGACGTCGCCGTCGCGTGGCCCGCCCCCGTGGCCGACGTCGCCCGTCGCACCCGCGACCACGTCCTCGAGCGGGCCCGCACGCTGTCCGGCATCGACGTCCGCCGCGTCGACGTCACCGTCCACGTCGTCTCCGCCTCCGAGGTGGAGGAGACCACCGAGTCCAGGAGGGTCCTGTGAGCAACCGCTCCCCCGCCACCGCGCCGACGCGGGCCCCGATCGCCAGCCTCTTCGCTGCGCTCGTCGCCATCGCGCTCGTCGCCCTCGGCGTCGTCGCCGTCCGCGACCTCGCCGTGGCGCAGGGCTGGACCACCGGGTCCCCCTGGGCCACCCCCGTCGTGGAGTCCCTGGACGGCCTGACCGCGGGCACCCCCGTGGTCGTCGCCGGCGTCGTCGCCGGCGTGCTGGCCCTCGTGCTGCTGTACGTCGCGCTGAAGCCGGCCCGTCGTACCCACGCCAAGGGCGCCGACTCCGCCACCGACCTGTGGGTGACGCCGGCCGCCGTGGCCGCCCTCGCCCGCGAGGCCGCCGACCGCACGTCGGGCGTCCAGGCCGCCGAGGCCCGGGCCACCCGCCGCAAGGTCTCGGTCTCCGTCTCCGTGGACCCGTCCGCCTCCGGTGTGGCCGAGGCCGTGCAGCAGTCGGTCTCCGACCAGCTGTCGGGCCTCGCCACCCAGAGCGTCCGTGTCCGCACCCGCACCCAGGAGCAGCCCTCATGACCCGCAAGCTGAACGCCTTCGACCGGACGGTCACCCTCGTCCTGGCCCTCGGCCTCGGCGCCGGTGCGTTCTTCGCGCTGGACTGGCGCTACGGCTGGGTCTTCACCTACGCCGACGAGCTGTCCACCCAGCCGGCGACCACCGTCGTGGAGTCCTCGTGGTTCCCGTGGGTCTTCGCCGTCGTCGGGCTCGTGCTCGGGCTGCTGGGCCTGTGGTGGCTGCTGTCCCACACCCGCCGTCCCCACGAGTCGACGCTGCGCCTGCGCGGCTCCGGCGGCGCGGGTCGGCTCGAGCTGGACCTGTCCTCGATGGCCGACGCCACCGCCGACCGGTTCGCGACGCTGACCCCGACCGACCACGTCCGTGGCCGCACCCGCAGCTACGGCTCCAAGCAGGTCGTGGAGATCAAGGCCCGCCTGGCGTCCCGCGCCGACGGTCCCAGCATCGCCGCCGCGGCGCGCACCTGCGCCGAGGACGTCGCCCGGGCGCTGCCCGACGGCGACGCCACCTGCCGGGTCCTCGTCGACGGCCCCTCGCGACGCCCGTCGCTGGGTCGCCGGTCCACCACCGCCCGGGTGCACTGACGTGGCCCGCGCGAAGACCAACCTGTTCGCCCTGCTGGGGTGGCTGGTCTGGAAGCTGCTGGCCCTCGTCGGGGTACCGGCGGCCAAGAAGAAGCTCGAGTCCCGCGGCG
Source organism: Nocardioides lentus (assembly GCF_039529515.1). Lineage (NCBI taxonomy): Bacteria > Bacillati > Actinomycetota > Actinomycetes > Propionibacteriales > Nocardioidaceae > Nocardioides > Nocardioides lentus. The sequence continues at coordinate 443,079 of NZ_BAAAMY010000001.1, read as the reverse complement.
GGCGCCGGCGGACTCGTGGACGACGCTGACCACGGTCACGACGTCCGAGCGCGAGTCGGGAATGAATCCGCCCGCGCGATCGTTTACCCATCAAGTTGGCACGGGGATCACCCCGCGCCTCACCCACAGAAGGAGAGCTGATATGGGCATCGGCGACAAGATCTCGAACGCGGCCGAGGACCTCAAGGGCAAGGCCAAGGAGGCCATCGGCGACGCGAAGAACGACGACTCGCTGAAGGCCGAGGGCAAGGCCGACCAGACGAAGGCCGACACCAAGAAGGCCGGCGAGAACGTCAAGGACGCCTTCAAGAACTGACGTCCCGCACGCGTGCCCGACGGGCCGGTCGCCTCACGGCGGCCGGCCCGTCGTCGCGTCCGGACTCCGGCCGTCCGTCCCGCGCCGGGACGCGACCGCTACGCTGCCTTACGTTGTAAGGCGGACGCCGGGTCCGCCGCGACAGGAGGACCGCGTGGACAGCCAGACGACCGACGAGGGGTCCGGCGGCCGGACCGTCCTGACCACGCGCGTGCTGCGCGAGATCGCCGGCCTCGCCGCCCGTGAGGTGCCCGGGGTCGTGGACGTCGCCGCCGTCGAGCTGGCGATGGCCGAGGAGCAGGTCCGCCTGCGTCTGGCCCTGACGGCCGCCTGGGGATCCCCGCTGCCCGACCTCGCCGACGACGTGCGCCGCGCGGTCGTGGGCGCCGTCGACGCGATGACCGGGCTCGCCGTCGTCGAGGCCGACGTCGCCGTGGTCGACCTCGTGGTCGACGGAGCCGACGGGCCCGCCGAGCGCTAGCCTGCGGGGGTGGGCGACAGCGCGGACTCCTCGGACCGACGGGGTCCCGCCGGTCGCAGCGCCGGCGCCGGCCACGACCTCGACGCGGCGATCGCCGGCGGCGACGCGGTGCCCGCCCGGGCGCCGCTCGACCGCGACCGGATCGTCGCCGCCGCCCTCACCTACGTCGACGCGCACGGCCTCGCGGGTCTCACCATGCGGCGCCTCGGGGACCGGCTCGGGGTCGAGGCCATGTCGCTGTACCGCTACGTGCCGGGCAAGGAGGACCTGCTCGACGCCGTCGTCGAGGCCCTCCTCGACGTGCTGGAGCGGGATCCGGACGTGCTGGTCGCGCCCACCGACGGGTGGCAGGACTTCCTGCAGCGGCTCGCCCACGGCATCCGCCGGGCGGCGCTGGCCCACCCCAAGGCGTTCCCCCTCGTCGCCTCCCGCCCGCCGGAGGCCCCCTGGCTGCGTCCCCCGCTGCGCAGCCTCGTCTGGGTCGAGCGCTTCCTCGTCGCCCTCACCGACGAGGGGTTCGACGCCGGGTCCGCGGTCGCGGCGTACCGGTCCTTCACGAGCTTCCTGCTCGGGCACCTGCTGCTCGAGGTCGCCGGGCACGGCGCCGACGTGGGTCCGCTCGACGTCGTGGACGACGGCTCGGTCGCCGACGAGGGCCTCGCCGACTACCCGGCGGTGGCGGCGCTGCGGAGCGAGCTGTCGCAGGACCACGCCGCGCTCGAGTTCGAGGACGCGCTCGAGAGCCTGCTGGACCGTCTGACGCTGCTGCGAGCCGAGGGCTGAGGAGCCGGTCCCGCGCTCACGCCTCGAGCACGTAGCCGAGGCCCGGCGACGTGATCAGGTGGCGCGGGTGCGCGGGGTCCGCCTCGAGCTTGCGGCGCAGCTGCGCGGCGTAGACGCGCAGGTAGTGGTGCTCGTGCGCGTACGCCGGGCCCCACACCTCGCGCAGCACCTCCTCGCGGGTGACGAGCCGGCCCCGGTGGCGGGCCAGGAGCTCGAGGAACGCCCACTCGGTGGGGGTCAGCCTCACCTCCACCCCGTCGCGGTGGACCTGCTTGCGGGCCAGGTCGATGCGCAGGTCCCCCGCGACGACGACCGGGTCGGCCGGGGCCGCCGTGGCCTGGGCGCGGCGCACCGCGGCGCGCAGACGCGCCATCAGCTCGTCCATCGCGAACGGCTTGGTGACGTAGTCGTCGGCGCCGAGGTCGAGGGCCTCGACCTTGTCCTCGCCGTGCTGGCGCGCGGAGAGCACGACGACGGGCACCGTCGTCCAGCCCCGCAGGCCCTCGATCACCTCGGTGCCGTCGAGGTCCGGCAGGCCGAGGTCCAGCAGGACGACGTCGGGGTGGGTCCGGGCGGCGGCGTCGAGGGCCGAGCGGCCGTCGGCCGCGGTGACGACCTCCCAGCCGTGGGCGCGCAGGTTGATCGCGAGAGCCCGGGCCAGGGCGGGCTCGTCGTCGACCACGAGGACCTTCACGCGGCCCCCTCCGGGGCGGTGGCCCGCGGCACCGACAGCACGAGGGTCAGCCCGCCGCCCGGGGTGTCCTCGGCGACCACGTCGACGCCGAGGGCGTCCGCGAGGCCGCGCGCGACGGCGAGGCCGAGACCGAGGCCGCCGGGGCTCGTGTCGGACAGGCGCTGGAAGGGCTCGAACATCGCGGTGCGCCGCTCGGGCGGCACGCCGGGGCCACGGTCGACGACCATCACCTCGACGGTCGCGGGCCGCACGTCGGCCAGCACCCGCACCGGCAGCCCGTCCGAGACCCGCACCGCGTTGTCGACCACGTTGGCCACGACCCGCTGCAGCAGGCCCGCGTCGGTGCGCACGAGCGGGACGTCCTCGTCGACCTCCAGGCTCACCGTGCCCGGAGGGTGGCCGGCGACCGCGGTCGGCAGCACCTCCTCGAGGCTGCGGTCGGCCAGCACCGGGCGCACCAGCCCGGAGGTGACCCGCGAGAGGTCGAGCAGGTCGTCGATGAGCCGCTCGAGGCGGGCGGTGGCGCCGTCGACCGCGGCGACCAGCGCCTCGCGGTCCCCGCGGGCGAGACCGTCGGCCGGCCGGGCGAGCCCGTCGACGGCGGTGCGCATCGTGGCCAGCGGGGTGCGCAGGTCGTGGGAGACCGCGCGCAGCAGCGCGGTCGAGGTGGCCTCGGCGCCCTCGAGGGTGGCGGCGCGCTCCTCGCGCTCGCGCAGTCTCCGGTACTCCAGCACCAGGCCGGCCTGCACCGCGAAGCCCTCGAGCACGCGGCGGTCCTCCGCGCGCAGGGTGCTCGGGGCGAGCCGGAGCTCGTGGGTGTCGTCGATCCGCACCGCGGCCGCCCGGCCGTCGCCGTCGGGGCCCCCGCCCGCGCACACGTCCGGGTCGGTCCCCGGCGGGTCGAGCGCGAGCGTGCGCGGTCCGTCGGGACCGTGCTCGAGCAGCGCGACCGCCGTGAGGCCGAACGCCTCGCGCACCCGCGCGCACACCGCCTGCGCGGTGTCCTGGCCGGTGAGCACCGAGGCCGACAGCGAGCCCATCGTCTCGGCCTCGGCGCGGGCCCGGGTGGCGCTGATCGCGCGCCGCGAGGCGGTGTCGACCACGACGGCGACGCCGGTCGCGACGGCGACGTAGACCAGCAGCGACAGCAGGTTGGCCGGGTCGGCGACGGTCAGGACGCCGTACGGCGGGGTGAAGACGAGGTTGAGCAGCAGGAAGCTGACCGCGGCCGCCAGCAGCGCCGGCAGCAGGCCGCCCACGAGGGCGACCCCGACCGCGGCCGCGAGCAGCAGCATCTCCGCGAGGGGCAGCTGGTCGGTCTCGTCGAAGGCCTGCAGCAGCCCGGCGACCAGGAAGGGCAGCACCAGCGCCCCGACCCACCCCGCGACCTGCCGCCGCCGGCTGAGCGGCGACGGGCCGGGGTGGCGCCACCGGGTGCTGCGGGCGACCTCGTCGTGGGTCACGAGGTGGACGTCGACCCCGCCCGCGAGGGCGGCGATCCGGTCGCCGGTGCTGCCCGCCACCAGTCGTCGCAACCGACCGTGCCGGGAGACGCCGACGACGACCATCGTGGCGTTGGCGCCGCGGGCGAAGTCGACGACCGCCTCGGCGACCTCTTCGCCGACGACGCTGTGGAAGGTGCCGCCGAGCCCGGCCACCAGCCGGCGCACGTGGGCCACGCGCTGCTCCCCGGCCGGTCGCAGCCCGTCGCCCGCGACCACGTGGACGGCGAGCAGCTCCGAGGAGCCCGCCCGCTGGGCCAGGCGGGCGCCGCGGCGCAGCAGGGTCTCGGACTCGGGTCCACCGGTGACGGCGACGACGATCCGCTCCCGCGTCGGCCACGGCGCGTCGATGTCGTGGCGGCGCCGGTAGTCGCCGAGCGCGTCGTCCACCCGGTCGGCCAGCCAGAGCAGCGCCAGCTCGCGCAGGGCCGTGAGGTTGCCGACCCGGAAGTACGACGACAGGGAGGCGTCGACGCGCTCGGGACGGTAGACGTTGCCGTGGGCCATGCGGCGGCGCAGCGCCTCGGGCGCCATGTCGACGAGCTGGATCGTGTCCGCGGTGCGGACCACCTCGTCGGGGACCGTCTCGCGCTGGACGACGCCGGTGATGCGCCGGACCTCGTCGTTGAGCGACTCGAGGTGCTGGATGTTGACCGTGGTCACGACGTCGATCCCGGCGGCGCGGAGCACCTCGACGTCCTCGTGGCGCTTGGCGCGTGGGCTGCCGGGCACGTTGGTGTGGGCGAGCTCGTCGACCAGCACCACCTCGGGCGAGCGCGCCAGCACGGCCTCGACGTCGAGCTCGGTGAACGCCGAGCCCCGGTGGCCGACCTCCCGGCGCGGCACCACCTCGAGGCCCTCCAGCTGGGCGCAGGTGTGGGGGCGGTCGTGGGTCTCGACGTAGCCGACCACCACGTCGGTGCCCCGCGCGACGCGACGGCGGGCCTCGTCGAGCATCGCGTAGGTCTTGCCCACCCCGGGCGCGGCGCCGAGGTAGACCGCCAGCCGGCCCCGCCGCTCTCCCATGGTCCCCATGCTGCCAGCGCCGAGACGCCCTCCCGCACCGTCCTGATGGTTCCTTGACGCCCGGACGGCGCGCCGGGCCTCAGCCCGGGGTCGAGGCCAGCACGACGAGCCCCTGCCTCGTCCAGGTGTCGGCGATCTCGGAGGTCGTCGGCCCCCGCCCCGGCCGCGGCCTTCCCCACCCGCGCCGCTCCCGACCGTGGAGCCGCCCGCCCGGCGCGGCCTATCCTTCCGCCATGCCCCCGCGCGAGCCCGGCCGCCGCGTCCGCGGGGGCAGCCACCGGGCCACACCGCCCGCCCCGCGCCCGGGTCGTACGACGAGGGTCGTGCGGGGCGTCGGCATCCTGGCGGTCGCGGGGCTCGCGACCGGCTTCGGCCCCGTCGTCCCGGAGCTGCTCGACCGCGGCCCGTCGACCGTGGCCCGCGACACCGACGCCCCGTCCGCCGCCCCGTCGGGCGAGCCGGCCCCGGACGCGCCCGCCGACGCCCTGCCCGGCCGCGACGCGCCGTCGCCGAGCACCACCCCCGCCGAGGAGCCGGAGGCCGAGCCGGCGCCGCGGCCCCGGCGGGTGCCCGCGACGGGCAGCGGCGTGTTCCGGGTGGCCCTCGCCGCCGAGGCGCCCGCCGACGCGGACCTGACCTACACCGTCGAGGTCGAGGAGGGCGTGCCGTTCTCCCCGCGGGCCACCGCCCGCACCGTCGACCGCGTCCTCGGCGACCCCCGCGGCTGGCGCACCACCGCCGGGCTGGAGCTGCGCCGTACCGGCGAGGCGTCGGACTTCCGCGTGCTCGTGGCCACCCCGGCGACCACCGACCTGCTCTGCGCCCCGCTCGCCACCAACGGCGAGGTCTCGTGCCGCAACGGCGACCTCGTCGTGCTCAACGCGAAGCGCTGGGCGCTCGGGGTCCCGGACTACCGCGGGCACCTGCGCCAGTACCGCACCTACCTCGTCAACCACGAGGTCGGCCACCGCCTCGGCTACGGCCACGTCGAGTGCAGCGCCCCCGGGAGCCCGGCCCCGGTCATGCAGCAGCAGACCTACGGCCTCGACGGCTGCACGCGCAACGCCTGGCCGACGACCTGACGTGACCCCGGCGCCGCGGCCTCAGCCCTGACGGTCCGGACCCGCGCGCTCGGCCGTGATCCGCAGGAGCACGCGTCGCTCCTCGCGCATGGTGGCGCGATAGTCGTCCCAGTCGTCGTGCTCGCCCGCCGCGCGGCGGTAGTAGTCGACCAGCGGCTCCATGGCGTCGGGCAGCGACAGCACCTCGGCGCGGCCCTCCAGGTAGTACCAGGTCCCGAAGAAGGCGTCGGTGAAGACGCACAGCTGCGCCCAGGGGTCGGCGCGCAGGTTCCTCGTCTTGTACGCCGTCTCACGGCTGCTCACCACGAAGCGACCCTCGTCGTCGACGACGACCAGCACCGGGCTCTGCTGCACGCGGCCACCGCTCCGGGTGGCCAGCACGGCGCGGTGGTGGCGCTCGACGAACGTCCGGACACGGGCGATCTCCATGGCCCCAGTGTGCGCCATCCGGCCCGGCGGCGTGTTCTACTGCACTGGTTCGGTTGACTTACTCGGGAAAGAGGTCGTCGTGACGGTCCGCTCCACCCTGCCGGCCACGCGCCGCAGCGTCCTCGCCGGCTCCGCCGCGGCCGCCGCGCTCGCGGGGACCCGCCCGACGCCCGCCGGCGCCCGGCCCCGCCGGCCACCCGGCCGGCCGGCCGGACGCACCAACGTGGTCGTCGTGTCGATCGACGACCTCGGGTGGGACGAGCTGGGCTGCTACGGCAACGACTTCAACGAGACCCCGGAGATCGACCGGCTCGCCGCCGAGGGCACGCGCTTCACCCAGGCGTACGCGGCGGCCCCGCTGTGCTCCCCCACCCGTGCGGCGCTCGTCACGGGGCGCTACCCGGGGCGCACGGGCATCACCGACTTCCTGCGCCCGGAGTCGGCGGCCTCCGACTCCTTCCTCGACCCGCGCGGCGCCTCCGTCGCCGACGTGCTCGCCCGCCGTGGCTACACCAGCGGCCTGATCGGCAAGTGGCACCTCACCGAGACCTACTCCGGCGACTACCGCCGCCGCCCCGGCAACCCCTACGCCCACGGCTTCGACGACGTACGCGTCAGCGAGGAGCTCTACATCGGCGACGGCGACTACCAGCACCCCTACTTCTTCATGCCGGCGCAGCCGGCCCGGGAGCCCGGGGAGTACCTCACCGACCGCCTCGCCGCCGAGGTCGAGGACTTCGTGGCGACCCACCGCGAGGAGCCGTTCTTCCTCCACGTCTCCAACTACGCGGTCCACACCGCGCTCGTCGCGAAGCCCGACCTGCTGGCGCGCTTCGAGGCCAAGCCCGGGGCCGGCAGCCCGGGTCGACGGCCGCTGCTGGCCGCGATGCTCGCCAGCGTCGACGAGCAGGTCGGCCGCATCCGCCGCGCCGTGGAGCGCCACGGACTGGCCCGCGACACCCTGCTCCTCGTCACCTCCGACAACGGCGGGCAGAACCGCCCCGCCAACGCGCCGCTGCGCGGCGGGAAGGGCGAGCTCCTCGAGGGCGGGATCCGGGTGCCGCTCGTGGCCTGGGGCCCGGGCCTGGTGCGCGCCGGCGCCGAGAGCGACCACGTCACGAGCACGGTCGACGTGCTCCCGACCGCCGCCGAGCTCGCCGGTCTGCCCGCACCCGGCGGCGTCGACGGCACCAGCCTGGTGCCCACCCTGACCGGACGGGGTCGCCAGCGCACCCGCGAGGCGACGTACTGGGCCTACCCCCACCTGATCGGCGGCACCCTGCCCCACGCCGCGGTCCGCGTGGGCGACGACAAGCTGCTGATGTGGCTCGGCGACCGCCGCGTCGAGCTGTACGACGTGGCGATCGACCCGGGCGAGTCGCGCGACCTCGCCGCCGAGCGGCCGCAGGTCGCCGCGCGGCTGACCGCGATGCTCACCGCCCACCTCGCGGAGCTGGACCTCTACCCCGGGCCGCCCTCGCAGGCCGCCGGGCGCGAGCGGCGCGTGGTCACCGAGACCTTCGACGGCGGGCTCGGCGAGCACCGCCTCGCCCCCGTCCCGGCCACCGCCGCCCCCGCCGACGTCACGGTCGAGGGCTCCCGCCTGGTCGTCTCCTCCGCCGGCGCCGCCCACCTGCTGGCGATCGCGCCCGTGGGGCCGCGCGGCGACGAGTTCGTGGTGCAGCTCGACCCCGGCCCCCTGCCCACGGCCGGGCCGGGGGCCCCGAGGGAGCGCACCCTCGTCGCCGGCGTGGCCAAGGACGGCGACAACTACCTGCTGCTGCGCTACCGCCACGACCTCCGCCGGGTCGGCTGGGACCTGCGCGTCGGCGGGCGCCTCGAGGTCGGCGGCGCCGAGCCGACCGCCGCCCTCGACGGCGTCGTCGACCTCGACCACCCCGCCGCGCGGATCGCGCTGGTCGTGCGCGGCGCGAGCGCCGCGGCGTACGCCGATCCCCGGGGCGAGGGCTGGCGGTTCCTGTTCCGCCTCGACACCGCCGGGGCGCTGGACCTGCGCCGCGACGACGTCCGTCGTGACTACCGCTACGCCGTCGGCGCCCGCGTGTCCGGCACGACGGTCGCGCTGGACGGCTACCGCGCCTGGGAGCGCTGAACCCGGGTACCGACCGTCGTGGCCCACCTCGGCAGGACCTCCGGCACCACGCTCGGCAGGACGCTCGGCAGGATCCCCGGCCCCGGCCGGGCCCTCGGCACGATCGGCCTGACGTCGCGGGCCCGGGAGGTGGAGCGCGTCGCCGCCGCGCCCGCCCCGCACCGCCGGCCCGACCCCGCCCTGCTGCTCGGCGAGCTCGCCGGCTGGGCCGGCGCGGCCCGGCTGTGGGCGGCCTCCCCGCGGCTGGCCCTCGCCCCCCGCGGCGACGGGTCCGTCGTGATCGACCTGCCGGGGTGGCGGGCCCCGGAGCTGACCGGGCTGCCGATCCGCACCTACCTGCGCAGCCTCGGCCACGACGCCCGCTCGTGGGGGCTCGGCACCAACACCGGCCGTCCCACCCGGGACGTCGCGCTGCTCGCGGCCGACGTGCGGGAGGTGGCCGCCGCCCGCGGGCCGGTCTCGCTCGTCGGATGGAGCCTGGGCGGGCTGATCGCGCGGGAGGTCGCGCGCCGTGAGCCCGACGCCGTGCGGCGGGTGGTCACCTACGGCAGCCCGGTGCGGCTCGGGCGCCGCCTCGGCACCGGCACGCCGATCCGGGTGCCCGTCACCGCCGTGCTCTCGCGCCGCGACGGCGTCGTCGACTGGCGCGCCTGCCTGGACCGCACCTCCCCCGACGTCCGTCACGTCGAGGTGGGCTCGACCCACCTCGGGCTCGGCGTCGACCCCGACGTGTGGCGGGTCGTCGCCGAGGCGCTCGCCGGGCGCTGAGCAGTGAACAACGGGAGCCGAGGGCTGGGGACCGGGCCTGGGGACCGGGCCTGGGGACTGGGCGCTACCGGTCGAGGCCGGCCGCGATCTCGTCGGCCATCGCCGCGGCGTCCGCGCCACCCTCGGCCCGCAGCCCGGCGACCACACCGGCACGGTCGGCCACCGAGCGGTTCTGGCTGAGCTTGGCCTTGCCCTCGACCCGCTCCACGACCACCTCGACGCCGACGATCCCGCGCAGCTGCCCCGCCACGTACGCCGGCGGCGCGTCGCCGACCGCCCACGGCTCGGCCCGCCGCCCCTCGTGGAGCCGGGTCAGCGCCTCGACGTGGTCCCGGAGCCGGGCGGGGTCCTCGACCACCCGCGCGCGGCCGGTGAGGTGGACCGTGGAGTAGTTCCACGTCGGGACGACCCGGCCGTGCTCGCGCTTCGCGGCGTACCAGGACGGCGAGACGTAGGCCTGCGCGCCGCGCACGACGAGCAGCGCCGGGGTGTCGACGCCGATCCCGCGCCACTGCTCGTTGGCCCGCGCGAGGTGGGCGGTCACGACGTCGCCGTCCCACACCACGGGCAGCAGCGTCGCCCGTGGGTAGCCGTCGGCGCCGGTCGTCACGAGCTCGGCGGCGCCGACCGCCGCCACCAGGGCGCGCGCCCCGGACTCCTCGTCCATCGCGTTGGCCCGGGGCACGTACACGCGCCGAGCCTAGGACGCGGTGCCACCGGCGCGAGGGCCGGAGCAGCGCGGTGTGGCACGGTGCAGCCACCCGACCCGGCCACCCGACCCGGCCACCCGACCCGGAGGTGCCTCGCGTGATCATCCTGTACGCCACCGTCACGATCCTCGCGGTGGTGCTGCTCATCATCGTGCTCGACGTCGACCCGATGATCTCGCTGGTCCTGGGCTCCCTGGGCCTCGGCCTGGCCGCGGGGCTCGGGTTCGCGGGGACGCTGGAGGAGATCGTCGGCGGGTTCGGCTCGATCATGGCCGAGGTCGGCCTGCTGATCGGCTTCGGCGTCCTGATCGGGGCCCTGCTGTTCTCGATGCAGGCGCTCCAGCGACTGGTCGCGGGCCTGCTGCGGCTGCTCGGGGCGACCCGGCTGCCCTACGCCATGGCCGCGGTGATGACGTCGCTGTTCCCGTCGATCTACGTCGACGTGCAGCTCGTGCTCGCCTCGCCCCTGGCCCGCTCGGCGGCGCCACGGCTCGGGCCGCACGGGCTCGGCCGCATGAGCGGCGCGGTGACCGCCGGGATCCTGGTCGGCTACGTCTTCGTCGTGCCGGGCCTCGGCACGGTCTCGATCGCCGGCCTGCTCGGCGTGCCGCTCGGCACGATGCTGGTCTACGGCCTGCTCGTGGGGCCGCTGACCGCGGTCCTCACCGTGCTGGTGCACGGCCTGATCCTGCGGGCCGGCCTCTGGAACCCCGAGAGGGACGAGGACCCCTCCGAGTCGCTGCTCGAGGCGGAGGCGCTCGCGGAGCGCGAGGCGGCGGACGGCGCCGCGGTCGCCGGCCCGGGGTCGGGACCCGGGGTGCCGCCGCTGCCGGTCGCGCTGCTGCCGGTCCTGGTGCCGCTCGCGATGATCGCGTTCGGCGCGGTCATGGACGCGCTGGGCGCCTCGACGCCCTTCGTCGCCTTCGTCGGCGACCCGGCGTTCGCGCTGTTCGTCGGGCTGCTCGGCGCCTTCGTCCTGTCACGGGTCACGATGGGCCGTCGGCGCACCGGCGAGGCCATCGAGAAGGGCTTCGACACCACCGGCCAGATCCTGCTGATCACCGGTGTCGGCGGCTCGCTGGGTGCCGTCATCGCCGCGACCGACCTCGCGGACGTGCTCGGCGGGCTCTTCTCCGCCGACCAGGGCGCTCCCGTCGCCGTGACGATCCTGCTCGCCTGGCTCGTCGCCGCCGTCCTGCACCTCGCGATCGGCTCGATCTCCGTGGCCGCCATCGCCGCCGCCGGGATCATCGGTCCCGTGCTGGGTCAGCTGGACACCGCGCCGGTCGTCGTCGGGCTCGCGATCGGCGCCGGCGCCCTGTTCGCGCTGCACGTCAACAGCAACTTCTTCTGGATGTTCCAGTCCCTGCTCGGCGTCTCCACGAGCGGCGCCCTGAAGTCGCTGACCCTGGTCACCTCGCTGGCCTCGGTGATCGCCCTCCCGATCATCTTCGCCGTCAGCCTCGTGGCGTAGCGGCGGGCGCGCTCAGGACAGCCGCAGCAGGCGGGCGCCGTTGTCGTGCAGGACGGCGCGGAGCCAGTCGTCGCCGAGGTCGAGGCCGATCACGGCGTCGAGCCCGTCGAGGTAGGGGTAGGGGATGTTGGGGAAGTCGCTGCCCCACACGATCCGGTCGCCGAGGTCGCGCAGCCGCGCCCGCTCGGCGGCCGGGAACGGGTGCATCGACTCCACGTACGGCGTGAACGCCATCGTGGTGTCGAGGTGCACGCCCTCGTACGCCGCCGCGAGGTCGAGGAAGTCGCCGTACTCCGGCAGGCCCATGTGGGCGACGACGAGCACGAGGCGCGGGTGGCGCGCGAGCACCTCCGCGACGGGCCCGGGGCCGGTGAACGTGCCGGGGTGCGGCCCGGACCCGGCGTGCAGCACCACCGGCACCTGCGCCTCCGCGACCAGGCCCCAGACCTCGTCGAGCAGCGGGTCGCGGGGGTCGTAGTCGCCGACCTGCACGTGCGACTTGAAGACCCGGGCGCCCGCGTGCAGCGCGTCCGCGACGTACGACGGGGCGGCGGGCTCGGGGTAGAAGGTCGCCGACGGCACGCACCCGGCGGTCCGGGAGGCCAGGTCCAGCGTGTGCTCGTTGAGCCAGGCGGCCATGTCGGGGCGGTGGGGGTAGGCCAGGGCCGTGAACCCGAGCAGCCCGAAGTCGGTCAGCCGCGCGACGCGCTCGGGCTCGGGCAGCCGGTAGGCGATCGGCCACGCGCGCCCGGCGAGCTCGTCGACCCGGTCGAAGAACGCCCACACCTTGTCGAGCACGCGCTGCGGCATGAAGTGGGTGTGCACGTCGACCAGGCCCGGCAGGCCGAGCCGCTCCCAGCGCGCACGGACCTGCGCCGCCTCGTCCGCGGGGACGGCGACGGGCCGCGCGCCCGGGTCGGGCTCCGGCGTCGGGCTCGAGGTGGGGGGCATGGGCCCCTTCCTAGTCCCTGGCGCCGACGAGCGCGAGCGCGCGAGCAGGTGGTCCGCCCGACGGGCCCGCCCCCGCGCCCGCTCCTGCGGTCACTCCGGCGCGGCGAAGGTCATCAGCTCGACGTCCTCGCGGTCGGCCCGCGCCAGCAGCGCGGCGATCTCGTCCGCGCTCGCGGGCCGCGGACGGGCCATGTCGCCGTCGGTCGCGTAGGGCATGCCGTAGGCCGGCTGGCCGTTCTCGGCGCGCCAGCTCTCGTCGAGCCCGCCGCCGTCGTGGACGTCGTAGCCGAGGCGGTCCAGCAGCGCCACCGCCCGGGCCTTGGCGTCGGCGTCGTCGCCGAAGACCGGCAGGGCGCAGCGCTCGGGGTCCCCGGACGGCCGCGCGAGCGGCACGATGGCCTCGGAGTTGATGGTGCCGAACACCTTGACGACGTGCGCGCCCGGCAGGTGCTCCTGCAGCAGCCCGCTGGTCGTCGCGCGGTGCTCGTCGAGCGCGGCGACGTGGCCGTCCCGGTCGGGGTAGTAGTTGTTCGTGTCGAGCACGATCGTGCCGTCGAGCGGCGCGACCGGCACGTCCCCGACGGCGTGCAGCGGGATGGTGACGACGAGCGCGTCGGCCGCCTCGGCGGCCTCCTCCCGGCTCGCGGCCCGGGCGCGCGGGCCCAGGTCGGCCACGAGGTCGGCGAGGGTCTCGGGCCCGCGGGAGTTGGACAGCACGACGTCGTAGCCCGCGTCGACGGCGAGGCGCGCGACCGCGCTGCCGATGCGCCCCGCGCCGATGAAGCCGACGGTCTGGATCTCGGTCCGGATCTGGGAGGTCATACGACGCAGAACGCACGTCGACCCGCTCCTCTTCCGGCCCGGGCGCGCCCCGACACGTGCACGGCGAATCCTCCACACCTGCGTCCACAGCCTGTGGAGGTTGTGGATGAATACTGGTCGCGCCGTGGGACCTTCGGCCCTTGAACCTCCACACGAAAGTGGTTTACTTGCACAACGCGGTCACCCCCGTGACCTGCACCACATCCCCGACGCGACCCTGACCGAGGAGTTCCCGATGTCCCGCACCCCGCTCCGCCGCCGCCTCGCCGCCCTCGCCACCTCCGGTGTCCTCGCCGGCGGCGCCGTCCTGGCCGCCGGGTCGCCCTCCCAGGCCGCGGACGGCGCGGCCGAGGCCCTGAAGACCCGCAGCCTCGCGACCGTGCTCGCCGCCGACGGCGCGCGCTTCGACCGCGACGCGCAGGACTTCGACGTCCTGGAGCGGGCCGTGGGCCTCGTCCTCGAGGCGCGACCGGGCAGCCGGGTCGGCGTCCTCGCCGACGGCTCGCGCCGGACGACCGCCTTCCTGCCCACCGACCAGGCCTTCACCCGGCTCGTCGCCGACCTGACCGGGGAGCGACCCGGCTCGGAGCGCGCGACCTTCCGGGCGGTGCGCTCGCTCGGCGTCCCGACCGTCAACGACGTGCTGCTCTACCACGTGCTCCCGGGCCGCACGCTCACCTCGGAGAAGGTCCTCGCGGCCCGCGGCACCCGGGTCGGCACCGCGCTCGGCGCCCCGATCCGGGTGACCGTCCGCAACGGCGACGTCCTCCTCGGCGACCGCGACTTCAACGACCCCAACCCGCAGGTGGTCGTGCTCGACATCAACCGTGGCAACCGCCAGGTCGGCCACGCCATCGACCGGGTCCTGCGCCCCGCGGACCTCTGAGAGACACCGGAGACACGCCATGACCGTCAACAGCCCGCGCACCGAGCGCACCGACGACGTCCTCGACTGGGTCGACCTCGGCCAGAAGATGTGGGACTTCCTGACCGGCCGACAGGCCGCGATCCACTACAGCTTCGAGGACATGGCGGTCGAGGTGCCCCGCGACACCGGGCCCCAGGCGCCCCGCGCGACCTGGAAGCTCAACGGGACGCTCACCATCACCACCACCGACCGCGTGGCCTCCGGATCGGACTGAGCGGGTGCGTACGACGGTCTCCGCGGACCTCCGCTTCACCCTCGAGCGAGACGGCCAGCCCGACGTCGAGGGTCGCCTGACCGGGTCCGGCAACCGGCTGGTGCTGGAGGTCGACACGCCGGAGGCCTTCGCGGGCGCCCGGGACGCCCCCGCGGTGCGGGGGTTCGCCCGGGCGCTCGCGGAGCGTCACGTGCAGGTGCGCGTCGTGTCGGGCGGGCAGCACCTGATCACGGTCGGCGACGTGAGGGCGCCGTGGTGGCAGCGGCGGCTCACCGGCTCCCGCCGGATCCGGATGGGCAGCCTGCGGGGTGCCCTCACCGCCGCCCGGGCCCGTACCGGTGGTCAGCAGCAGGCCCTGCCCGACCTGTCGATGCTGCCGCCGGCCACGGTGTGGCCACCGGCCCCGACGTTCCTGCGCCGCCGGCGTCGCCACCCCACCACCACCCACGACCCCGGGCGCGGCGGGGAGGCCCGCCTGTTCCTGGTCGAGGCCGACGTGCTCGGCGACCGCCGCGCCCCGACGTACTGGCTCGTCGACGGTGCCCGCATCGGCTCGGGCGAGGACTGCGAGATCCGGCTGCCCGGGCTCGCGGAGGTCCACTCCCGACTCGTCCACGACGAGGACGACGAGTGGGTGGTCGAGGCCGTGGGGGGCACCACCCGGGTCCACGGCACGCCGGTGATGCGCCACATCCTGCGCACCGGGACCGGCATCTCGGTCGGGCCGCACCGGCTGTCCTTCTTCCGCGAGGAGTACGCCGACCACGGGCGTCCGTACGGCGGGCGGATCGGCGGCGAGCTCGGGCGCCAGCGCCCGCAGGAGCCGCCGGAGCGTCAGGAGCGGGGCACGCAGACGTAGTTGACGTTGTCGGCGTACATCTTGTGGGCCCGCACGACGTGGTAGTCGTGGGCCTCGACCCAGGCCCAGAACGCGGCGAGGTGCTTGGTCCGCACCTCGGCCGCGAGGCCCGGGCGGTGCTCGGCGACCAGCGCCTCCGCCCCGGCGAGCACCTGCAGCTCCATGCCCTCGACGTCGATCTTGACCAGCGAGATCGGGCCCTCGAAGTCCAGCCCGTCGAGCGGGTGCACGGCGACGGCGACGTCCCCCTGCTTGCGCAGCGAGGTGCCGCCGAGGTTGTGCTCGCCCGGCGCGGCGTGCACGTAGAGGTCGCGCCGGCGCGACCCCACCCCCTTCCCGAGGTGCGTGAGGTCGACCTTCGCGAGACCGTTGCGCTCGACGGTGTCACGCAGCAGCGCCGCCGTCGGCGGGTTCGGCTCGAACGGGTAGACCCGGGCCGCACGGGTGCGCAGGGCGTACCAGACCGTGTGGTTGCCGACGTTGGCGCCGACGTCGAGCACGGTGGAGCGCATCCAGACCAGGTCGCCGTGGGTGGGCAGCAGGTCGGCCTCGTAGAAGCGGCCCCGCACCAGGTGACGCTGCACGTGGTCGTCGGGGTCGTCCAGCGCGAAGGACACCGTCCGTCTGCCGACCCTCACCTCCGCCGAGGCTCTCGTCGCGGTCCTCCCCTGCCGAGCGTCCCCCATGGTCTCCCCCGATCCCACGCCGTGCGAGGACCGTACGACGCCGCGGCACCCGGCGACCGGACCCGCGACGGCAGGGTCCGGCGTGTCGTAGGTTCGGATCCTGGTCGTCCCACGCCCGGGGCGTCCGCTCTCGGGAAGGCACCACATGCGACTCACGCGACCCCTCGCGACCGCGGCCTCTCTGGCCGCCGTCGCGCTCGCAGCCGGCGCGCTCACCGCGCCCGGCGCCACGGCCACCACCCCGGCCACCAGCACCGCCCCGGCCGTCGTCGGCCCT
The DNA here is from genome assembly GCF_039529515.1 of Nocardioides lentus. NCBI lineage: Bacteria > Bacillati > Actinomycetota > Actinomycetes > Propionibacteriales > Nocardioidaceae > Nocardioides > Nocardioides lentus. The sequence goes on along the minus strand of NZ_BAAAMY010000001.1, from coordinate 426,964 downwards.
GCCGCCGGCACGGTGGCGACCGCCGGGCCGATCACGGACGGCGTCACCACCGACGAGAACCCGGGGGTGCCCGAGGGCGCGTCCTGGACCGAGCACTACCTCCCGGCCGCGCAGGCGGGCTCGCCCACCAGGGTCACCCTCCACGCCGACGTGCTGCGGCCCGCCGACCTCCCCGCGACCCGTCGTACGCCGGTGATCCTGTCGGTGGGCCCCTACTTCAACCACTCCGGGCAGACCGGCCGCGAGACCGACGAGGTCCAGCCCAGCTCCCGCTTCGACGACCTGATCGACGGCGCGCGGCTGATGGAGCGCGGCTACACCGTCGTGCTGGTCGACAACCGCGGCTTCGGCGGCAGCACCGGCTGCCTGGACTGGCTCGGGGCCGGGGAGCAGGCCGACATCCGCGCCGCCGTGCGCTGGGCGAAGAACCAGCCGTGGTCGACCGGCAAGGTCGGCATGTACGGCAAGTCCTACGACGCGGTCACCGGCCTGTGGGGCGCCGACCTCGACCCCGACGGGCTGGAGGCGGTCGTCGCGCAGGAGCCGCTGTGGGACATGTACCCGTACCTCTACTCCCACGACGTGCCGCGCTACAACCAGACCGGCACGCCCAACGCCTACAACTCGATCGCCTCGCTCGGCGGCACCTCCGGTGACACCCCGCGCTACCGGCGGGCCGCGGCCTACGAGACCGAGCACCCGGAGTGCCTGGCCCGCAACCTGCGCGACAACGTCGTCAACACCGACGACGACGACCCCTACTGGCGGCTGCGGGACCAGGCCGCGAAGGCGCAGGGCGCGACCACGCCGCTGTTCCTCACGCAGGGCTTCACCGAGTCCAACACGAAGCCCGAGGAGATGACCACCTACCTGCGCAACCACCGCGGCCCGACGCGCGGCTGGTTCGGCCCGTGGGAGCACGTGCGCGGCAACGAGGTCGACCCGGGCACCGGCGAGCTGTCGCAGGGGCGGACCAACTACTTCGCCGAGGTGATGCGGTTCTACGACCGGCACCTCAAGGGCCTGGAGCCGGCCGTGAAGGACCCGGCGTTCGCGATCCAGGACAACTTCGGGGCCTGGCGGGCGCAGCCCACCTGGCCGCTGGCCGACCGCACCGAGGTGGTGGCCCTGCGCCCGGGCAGCTACGTCGACGCCGGCCCCCTCGACGCGCTCGCCGCCCGCGGCGACGGCGCCGCGCTGCGTGGCACCGGGCTCGACCCGGCGCAGGCTCGCAGGGTCGCCGAGCGCCGGGTCCCGCCGCGGGTCGTGCGCCGCGAGGGCGGTGACATGGACCAGGCCGTCCGCAGCGCGCTGGGCACCGCCGCCGAGCGCGACGCCACGACGCTGGCGGCCGCCGGCACCGTGCCCACGTCGTACCAGACCTGGTCGCGTCCGCTGGCCCGCGAGACGCGGCTCACCGGCACCCCGGAGATCGCGCTCGACACGCGCGGCGAGGGCCAGGTCCACGTCTCGATGTGGGACGTCGACCCGGCGGCCGACACGGCGACGCTGATCAACGAGAACGTCGCCGAGCTGACCGGGACGGGGCGCACCTTCGAGCTGAAGGGCATGGACTGGACCCTGCGGAAGGGCCACCGGCTCGTGGTCGGCATCGGCACCATCGACGGCGGCAGCTGGCGCGCCCTGCCCAGCGGCCGGACGGTGACCGTGCGCGGCGCCGACCTGCGCCTCGCGGTGCAGTCGACCGCCGACGACCGCGCCACCCGCGGCGAGCCGTCGCCGTGGCTCGCGCGCTACCTGGAGGACAACACCGTCCCCGCGGGCACCCCCCGCGCCGGGACCTTCACGGTCCCCCGGCCCTGACCCGGCCCGACGCCACGACCCGACGCCCGACGGGACCGACCCTCCCGTCGGGCGTCAGGTCTGCCAGGTGAACGTCACGCCCTCGAGGCGTGGCAGCTCGTCGACGGGGGCGAGCCAGTAGAGGGTGCCCATGTCGCCCCACTCCATCCCGCCCGCCGAGCCCACCTGCAGCACCAGCGCGCGACGAGGGCCGTCGGGCCGAGCGGCCCGCAGGTCGGCGTCGACGGGGGACTGCAGCGAGTCCGCCCAGCCGCCGAGCTGCTCGGTGGTGCCCCGGGCGTCGACCTCGTCGAGGGCCTCGAGGAAGTCGTCGCCGAGCGCGTCGTCCAGGTCGTCGCCGAAGGCCTCCTCGAGCGCCGGGTTCTCCCAGCGCGGCCAGGTGGCCGTCTGACGTGCGTGGAGCGTCTGCTCCTCGATCACGACCACCCCTGGCGGGACCGTCGCCGGAGGGAGGTCGGCGGCGGCGTCGAGGTGCAGCAGGCGGGACCCGGCAGTGGTGGCGGGGTCGAGCTCGCCGACGGTGCCGTCCGGGTCGTCACGGCCGGGCCCGTCGTAGAAGAAGGCCAGCAGGCGTCCGGTCGTCGGCAGGGGCACGTCGGCGTCGAGGCCGGACGCCGCCACGGCGGCGAGGTCGATCTCGGCCACGTGCTGCAGCGCGCCGTGCCCCTCCCACGTCGGCCAGGCCACGCCGGGCGGGAGCCGCGGCACTCCCCCGAGGCGCCCGACCATCGGGCCGCCGCCGGGATCGACCGTCAGCTCGATGGCCGGGCGCACCAGGGCGAGCCACCGCTCCGCTACGTCCGGGGCGAGGTGGGTCCGGGCGAGGCGTGCGTACGTCGCGGCGACGCCCTCCACCGGACCGCCGCCGGCCCGGTCGGAACCCCGTCGCCAGAACACCATGCCCCCACCGTAGGACGGCCCGCGGTGCCGACCGCCGGTGTCGTCCGGCTCCGCCCGACGCTCCGCGGCCCGACTCGGCTACCCGAAGACGTCCGAGCGTCGGGTCGTCCACGGGTACAGGCGGACCGGCGAGCGCGGGCGCAGGTCGGGCTGCTCGACGACCAGTCCGGAGGGCCGGTCACCGGGCGCCGCCACCAGCGTCAGGTCGCGGACGCGGCCCGACCGGGGCGCGCCCCGCCAGGACAAGCCGGCGTACGCCGCCTCGCCGGGGCGGAGCGTCAGAGGTCTCGGCACCCGCGGGATGGTCGCCGCGTCGACCAACCTCATCGTGACGGGTCGCCCGGAGGCGTCGGACGCCGTCAGCACGGGCTGTGCGTCCAGGCGCACGCCGGTCTCGCGGCAGCTGCGCAACTCCAGGAGGAGGTAGCGACGACCGAGCGCGGCGTCCACCGGCCCGGTGCCGACGGCGATCGGGTCGCCGGGAGCGCAGCGCGCCGGCGCGCCGGTGGCCTCCGGGCGCAGGGAGGGGAGCGCCGGCGTGGCGACGGCGTCCGGCCGACGCCCGCGGTCGTCGGCATCCTCGGCCGCGGGACCGCCGCTGCGGGTCCCGCCGCAGCCGGACAGCAGGGCGGTGAGGACGAGCACCGCCGCCACGCGCTGCCGGCGGGTCATCGGGCTTCGGCCTCGCGGGCGTCCTCGGCGTCCTCGGTGGTGGCGACCGAGGTGTGGTGGGGTCGGCCCGGGTCGTCGAGGGCGGGCTCCTCGTCGCCGGCGCGCAGGGCCTCGAGCTGCGCGCAGACGGCGACGCCGTAGAACAGGCCCATCGAGGACAGCAGGCTCCACAGCAGCAGCGCGATGATGCCCGCGAGCGGGCCGTAGGTGTCGTCGAAGGAACCGCCGACCTCGACGTACAGCGCGAGGCCGGCGGCCGCGACCATGCTGACGAGGACCGCGACGCCCGCGCCCAGCGCGAGCCACGACAGGGCCGGCTGCCGGCGGCGCGGGGCGTGGTTGAGGAGCACGGCGATGGCGACCACGAGCAGGACCAGCCCGACCGGCCACCGGGCCACGTCGAAGAGGTCCTCGGTGGTCTCGCTCCAGCCGTACTCCTGGACCATCGCGTCGGCGAACGCGCCGCCGGCCACGAGCAGCATGAACCCGAGACCCACGGGCACGGCGAGCACCGCGGTGAACACGGCGGCCCGCCCGTACTTCGCGACCGCCGGCCGGTCGCGGCGGATGCCGTAGATGCGGTTGGCCCCGCGCTCGACCTGGGCCATCGCCGTGGTCATCGTGATCAGCGCGAGGACCAGACCGAGCACGAGCGCGAGCTCGCCGGGCACCTCCGAGCCCTGCGTGACCGCGCGGACCAGGGCGTCCTCGTCGCCGCCGCCCGGGGTGACGGCGTCGACCGTCAGCGCCACGACCACGGCGGGCTGGTCCTCGTCGATGTCGGCCGCCAGCCCCGTGACGGCGAGCAGGAAGGGGACGACGGCCAGCGCCGCCTGCAGGGCCAGGGCACGGCTGTTGGTGAACCCGTCGCCGTAGCGGAAGCGCACGAACGACTCGACCACGATCTTCTTCAGGCCGTGGCGCCGCGCGAGGTGCCAGGCGTCCTCGGCGTCGAGCTCCTCACCGTCCATCTCGGTGGTCACCGGCACGAGCCGGGCGGTGGTCATGGCCGGAGACTAGGCCGTGGCGCCGGATCCCGGCGCCGGTGCCCGGTCGCGTGCCTGCGCCAGCAGGCCGGCCAGGACCTCGTCCGGGTCCGGCCCGTCGCCGGACGACGCGAACGACAGCACCGCCCGCAGCGGCATCGGGCCCACGAGGGCGAGCGTCTCCGGGTCCTCCAGCGTGCCGGCGCCCGCCTGGCCGGCGAGGGCCTCGGCGAGCACCGGGCCCCCGGCGGGGTGGGCGCGCCACTCGTCGAGCGTCGAGGTGGTCGTGAGCGCGGGCACGGGCGCCGGCACCTCGAGCACGACCTCCGCGGTGGCCCGCAGGTCGCGCGAGCTGGCGCCGACGTCCACGACGTACGTCCCGGGCTCGACGCGCCAGCCGTCCGGGGACCAGTGGGCGAACGCACGCTCGTCCAGGTCGAGCGCGACCGTACGGCGCTCCCCGGGCTCGAGGTGCACCTTCGCGAAGGCACGGAGCTCGCGCACCGGGCGGTCGACGGCGGCGCCGGGATGGCCGACGTACACCTGGACGACCTCGGCGCCGGCGCGGGCGCCGGTGTTCTCGACGACGACCTCGACCCGGGCCCGCGCGATCGAGGGGTCGGGCACGTCGACGCGCAGGTCGTCGTAGGCGTACCTCGTGTAGCCGAGGCCGTGACCGAACGGGAAGGCGACCTCGCGGTCGGTGGCGTCGTACCAGCGGTAGCCGACGTAGAGCCGCTCGCCGTAGGTCACGACACCGTCGGCGCCGGGCCAGTTGACGTGGGCCGGGGTGTGGGCGAGCGCGAGGGGGACGGTCTCGGCGAGGCGCCCGCCGGGCTCGGCGACGCCGAACAGCACGTCGGCCGTCGCGGAGCCGCCCGCCTGGCCCGACAGCCAGGTCTCGAGGACGGCGGGGACGACACCGGTGATGCCGTCCAGGGTGACGACGCCGCCGTGGGCGAGCACGACGACGACCCGCGGGGTGACGCCGGTGACGGCCGCGACGAGGTCACGCTGCGCGGCGGGCAGCAGCAGGTGGGTGCGGTCGAAGCCCTCCGACTCCTCCGCCGCGGGCAGCCCGAGGACCAGCACCACCACGTCCGCGCCGTCGGCGAGCGCGACGGCCTCGTCGCGCAGCCGCGCCTGCTCGGTCGGGTCCGCCTCGTCCTCGGCGTCGAGGGTGTAGCCGGCGGCGAAGCCGACCTGCCGGTCGGTGGCCGCGCGGATCGCGGTGAGCGCGTCGTCGAGGCGGGTCGGGGAGATCTTCGAGCTGCCGGCGCCCTGGTAGCGGGGGGTGCGGGCGAGCTCGCCCACGACGGCGATCCGACCTCCGTCGCGGGCGTCGAGGGGCAACAGGCCGCCGTCGTTGACCAGCAGCACCATCGAGGCGGCCGCGACCCGGCGAGCGAGGTCGTGGTGGGCCCCGGCGTCGGCCCCGGGGTCGACGTCCTCGGTGCCCGCCGGGTCCGTCGCGCGGGCCGCGCGCAGCCGGTCGTGGACGCCGAGCACGCGGGAGACGGCCCGGTCGAGCACGGTCTCGTCGAGCTCGCCGCGTCGTACGGCGTCGATGAGCAGGCCGGGGCTCCGGTCGCCGGTGCCGGGCATCTCGAGGTCGAGCCCCGCGGCGACGGAGGCGACGGGGTCGGTGACGGCGCCCCAGTCGGAGACCACGTAGCCGTCGAAGCCCCACTCGTCGCGGAGCACCTCGGTGAGCAGCCACGGGTGCTGGGCGGCGTACGTGCCGTTGACCCTGTTGTAGGAGCACATCACCGTCGCGGGCGAGGCGGTGGTGACGACCCGCTCGAACGCCGGCAGGTAGATCTCGCGCAGCGTGCGCTCGTCGACCTGGGCGCTCACGCGCATCCGGTCGGTCTCCTGGTTGTTGGCGGCGTAGTGCTTGACCGACGCGCCGACCCCCTCCGACTGCAGACCCTCGACCCAGGCGGCGCCCAGGACCCCGGCGAGGAGCGGGTCCTCGGAGAGGTACTCGAAGTTGCGACCGCACAGCGGCGAGCGCTTGATGTTGATGCCCGGGCCGAGCAGGACGTCGACCCCGAGGGCCCGCGCCTCACGGCCGAGGGCCTCGCCGACCTCGCGGAGCAGGTCCGGGTCCCACGTGGACCCCGTGGCCGACGCGGTGGGGAAGGCCGTGGCCGGCTCGCTGTCGTGGAGCCCGAGGTGGTCGCCGGCGCCCGTCTGCAGCCGTACGCCGTGGGGGCCGTCGGTGAGCACGGCCGCCTCGACGTCGGCGGCCTCGACGGCGCGGGTGCGCCAGAAGGAGGCGCCCGAGAGCAGTCCCGCCTTCTCCTCGAGGGTGAGTCGGGCGACGGCGGGGTGGGCCACGGGGCTCAGAGCTCCACGGCCGCGCTGCAGATGCCGCAGACCTCCAGGTCCCGGCGCTTCCAGCGCAGCACCGGGACGAAGAACAGGGTGAACTGCCGGTACTCCTTCACCCGCGCCCACGTGGTGGAGTTGTGGCAGCGCGGGCAGGTGCGGGTCGACCCGGGCCCGAGCTGCTTCTGCTTGGTGCCGAAGCCGAAGAGGAAGAACACCTCCTCAGCGTAGGCGCCGCCGGGTCGGGGTTTGCCTGCTCACGGTCGGGGCACCATGCCGGGCGTGACCGCTCCGCTCCGCTCCGCGCCCGCCGCGCTGCTGCTCGCCCTGGTGGCGTCGGCGTGCGGCCCGGACGCCGCACCCGGGAGCGACCCGGGCGGGAACGGCGGGGACAGTGCCGGCTGGCGCACGAGCACCGATCCGGTCGACCCCGGCGGCCTGGTCCGGCTGACCGGGACGACGGTGCACCTCGCGGACGACAGCACCGTCGAGCTCGCCGAGCCGACCGAGACCTACGTCGTCGCCGGCGACGGCGTGTTCTCGACCGCCGAGCCCGACGGGGACGACCCCGGCTCGCCGGTGCTGTTCACCGCGCCCGGGGAGTCGTCGGTCGACACCGGGCTCGACGTCCTCCCCGAGTCGCTCCAGGCGTCCCCGGACGGCCGCTACCTGGCCGCGGTCGAGGTCGCCTCGAGCGAGGAGGAGGACGCCTACGGCACCCCGCTCGCCACGGTCGTCGTGCTGGACCTGAGCACCGGGGAGCAGGTCGTCGACTCGACCGACGGCATGGGTGACACCGGCAGCGACGACCTCGCCGACCTCTACAGCGAGTCCGAGATCGGCCCGCTCGCCCTCACCGACGACGCGGTCGTCGCGAGGACCACCGAGGGCGAGCTCGCCTGGGACCTCGCCACCGGCGACTCCCGCGCACCCGCGCCCGACGAGGAGGTCCCGGCCGCGCCGACCGCGGACTCCCCCGAGGCCCTGAGGAGCCCCGACGGCCGCTGGCGGATCGTGCAGGGGCGGCGGCTCACCGACACGATCGAGCCCGTCGAGGGCGGCCGGACCCTCACGCCGGACCCCGGCACCGACCGGTGGACCCTCCGGTTCTGGGTCGACGACACCACGGCCGTCGGCGCGGCGGTCGACGGGCCGGGGAGCCCAACCCGGGTCGGCCCCGACGACAGCCAGACCCTGATGGCGTGCACGGTCCCGTCCGGCGACTGCCGCGTGTACGACGACACCACCGACGCCGAGGTCGTCTTCCCGCAGCGTGCCGGGTCGGCCGCGACGTCCCTCCTGCTGGGCGGGCCGACGTCGTGACCGACCCCGAGGTGACCTACCGCCGCCTGGTGTCGGGCGACGTCGGCGCCGTGCGCGATCGGATCCAGGCCCTGCGGGGCGTCGTCCGGCGCCTCCGCGACGCGCGCGACGACATCGAGGACGCCGCGCGGGTGCCGGTGTGGACCGGGCTGGCCGCGCTGGCGTTCTCGGCGCGCGCCACCGGGCTCACCACCGGCACCGGGACGGCGTCCACGGTCGTCACCCGCGCCCTCGGCGCGCTCGACGTCGCGGCCGACGCGTACGACGACTGCGCGGACCGGGCCGACTACTGCATCGGCTTCTGGCGCGACCGTCCCGACGGCATGCCCGCCTTCGTGGAGGAGGTCTTCGCCCGGGTCGTCGACGCCGCCCTCGTGCAGGCCGGCGACTCCTACGGCACCCAGCTCGCCGGCGTCACCGCCGTGCTGAAGGGCGAGGACCTCGACCTCGACGCGCTGGACTCCGACACCCGCGCGTGGGTCGAGCGCGGCCTGGAGCAGAACGAGGACTGGCTCGAGGGCAACGGCAGCAGCCTCGGCCCGCTGATCCCCAACACCGCGGCCACCGGGGACGACCGGGGCCTGACCCCGCAGGGCCTCGGCTACGACAGGCGGAGCAACCTGCTGCTCCAGGGCTACTACCACGCCGACGAGCAGGGATCCGGTCTCGCGATGATCGACGAGCGCACGGGCGCCGAGCGCGGCGAGGTCACCCTCGGCGGCGGCTACTACGGGCCCCGCGGCTTCGTCAGTGACGCGAGCCCGCACCACGCGGGCGGCGTCACCGTCGCCGGCGACGACGTGCTGGTCAGCGACGACGGTCGGCTCTACACCTACTCGCTGTCCGAGATGCGGCAGAACCCGGGCGGGACGGTCTACCAGAAGGGCCCCTCGCAGGCGATCGACGGCGGCGCCTACTCGACGTACAAGGACGGCAAGCTGTACGTCGGGGAGTGGCAGAAGAACGAGGCTGTCCCCGGGGTGATGAACGTCTACGAGAAGGACGCGACCGGGACGTGGGTCAAGACCGACAGCGTCCCCACCCCGGGCCAGACCCAGGGCGTCGTCGTCCGCGACGACGAGTACGTCTTCAGCTCGTCGTACGGCCGTCACTCCCAAGGCTCGCTCATCGTCCACGACCGTCACACCGGTGAGCCGATCGGCGACCCGAGCGGCTACCCCCTGCCGACCATGTCCCAGGGCGTGGTGGAGACCCGGGGCGGCGACCTGCTGACGTCCTACGAGTCCGGCGCGTCGAAGTTCTCGGACCCCAGTCATGGCGTCGGCGGGTGGTGGTGGGGCGTCCCCGACTCGGTCGGGCTGTGGGCCAACCCGTACATGACCCGGACGCCGCTGGACGAGCTCGGCATCGGCGACGACGTCACGATGGAGCCCGCGACCCTCGACCGGGCGGCGTCCGACCTCGCGCCGTCGGCGTCCGTGCTCTCCGACGCCGCCTCCGAGCTCGACGGCGCGTCCGTGCCCTCCTCGGCGCTCGGACCCGTGCCCGAGGCGGGTGACCTGACGGCGGCCGTGGAGGACCTGCTCACCGGCTGCGCCGACAGCCTCCGCACCGGATCACGCGCGGTGCGCCGCACCGCCGAGGAGCTGCGGGCCGCGCGCGGCGACCTCCAGGACACCGACGGCGACGTCGCGAGGCGGATGGGCCCGCGGTGACCCCGGGCCGGGTCGTGGCGGTCCTCCCGTCAGCCGGCACCCAGCGCCCGCGCGCGGGAGCGCCTGAGCGTCTGCGGCGAGCGGATCGGCTCGGCCGGGTCGAAGCCGTAGGCCCCGCCGTCGACCACGCGGGTCAGGACGAGTCGGTCCGGATCGACCCCGCCGCCGAGGACGACCAGGTCGGCGCCGTCGAGGTCGCGGGCGAAGCCCGCCCACCCGCCCTCGGACTCGAGGACCGGCACCCGCACCTCGGTCCCGGCCACGGTCCACGTCCGCCGGGGCCACTCCGCGTGGCGCGCGCCCTCGCGGTCGGCGAGGTCCACGACGCGGTCCGGCTCGCCGTCGGGCGACGACCCGGTCCGCTCCGCGATCACGTCGAGCAGGCGCAGGACGGCGTCGGCGGCGACGTCCTCCGTGGGGATCGGGACGTCGCCGCGCACGTCGACGGAGCGGTCGCCCCGCAGCGTGCCGACGAGGAGCCAGGGCTCACCGGCCGGGTGCGGCGGGAGCGACCCGTGCCGCAGCCACACCCCGGTAGCCGGGTGGCCCAACCGGCCCTCGACGGCCGCGAGCCACCGCGGACGGACCGCCGGCGTGTCCACTCCGTAGAACGGGAAGTGCAGAGGTGGGTGCCCGAGGTCCATGCCCCATCGTCGCACCGCGGCCGGTCCGGGGGTCGCCGCCAGGGCCGACCGCGGGCCCTGGCGTCGCACGCGGCCGCCGCGGCGCGCTGAGCGCGATCGTGGGCATCGGGACCGGCATGACGGCCCACGCCGCCGCGGTGGTGGTCGGCGGGGGCGCGATCGCCACGTCGTACCCGCTCGTGATCGAGGCGGTGAAGGTCGGCGGGGCGACCTCCCTCCTCTGGCTGGGGTCGCAGACGACCCGTCACGCGCGGAGCCACCCGGGGGGCGGGGGCGACCAGGTGCCGGGCGCACGGCCCTACCGACGCGGCGTGGTGGTGAGCCTGACCGACCCGAAGGTCCTGCTGTTCTTCCTGGCGGTGCTGCCGAAGTTCGTCGGCGACGCCAGGAGCACGGCGGCGCAGCTGGCTCTGCTGGGCTCGGTGAACGTCGCGACCGAGGTCGTGCTCGACGGGCACCGTCCCGAGCCTCGTCTCGGGCGCGGTGTACGTGCTCCTGGCGCTGGTGATCCTGGCGGAGGTCGCGACCGGAGCGATGTCCGCATGAGGCCGTCGCCGCGACGGGGACGCTCAGTGCGCCATGTCCACGAAGCGCGAGTAGTGGCCCTGGAAGGCCACGACGAGGTCGCGGGTCGGGCCGTTGCGGTGCTTCGCGACGATGATGTCGGCCTCGCCGGGGCGGGCCGACTCCTTCTCGTAGACGTCCTCGCGGTGCAGCAGGATGACCATGTCGGCGTCCTGCTCCAGGCTGTTGTGGGCCGAGAGGCCGTTGACGACGAAGTTGTGCAGACCCATCACGGTGGCGTCGTAGACGTCGGCCTCGCCGACCGGCACGACCGAGACGATCTCGTCCCAGCGGACGTCGTTGGTGGCGACGACCTCGAGCTCGTCGGCGTCGAGCAGGTCGACCAGGCGGCCGTGGGTGCCGTCCGGGGCGGGGCCGCCGTCGCCGGCGAGCAGACCGCGGACCCGGTCCCACACCTCGCCGGAGGTGCCGGCGGCGGGCGTGTCGTCGGCGGCCGCGCCGCGCAGCAGCTCGGCGAGACGGTCAGCCTCGTCACCGCGGGGCCCGTCGACACCGACCTTCTCGAGGAAGCGCAGCTGGTCCTCGCCGCCGAGGACCCGCAGGTGCCAGGCGTCGCGCAGCCCGTGGCGGCGCACCCGGACCACCGCCGCCGTGACGTTGAAGCGCAGCAGCAACCGGGCCAGGTCGTCGACGAGCGCGCGGCTCACCGCGCCGTACGACGTGAGCGGGCGCAGCTCGTGGGTGAAGCCGGCCGTGCCGGGGGTCGCCCAGAGCCGGCGCAGGAACAGCGCGAGCTGCTCGGACGGCAGGCCGTGGACCCAGTCCGGGACGCGACGCTGGTGGTTGCGGACGGCCCGGAGACCCCCGGGCAGGCGCGTGCGCTTGCGCAGCGCGCCCTCTCCCAGCACCTGGGCGACCTCCGCGACCTCCGCGTCGGAGCGGGGGGTGACCATCATCGGCGACGGCACGTGCCGCACCACCCCGATGCGGCTGCCGACCGTCAGCTCCGAGAGCGGCACCCAGCCGGCGTCGGAGAGGAACTTGTGGTTGGCCGTCGCCCGGATCGTGCGCCCGGAGCGGGTGGTGAGCTCGTGGACCGGCTTGGTGCCGGACGGGAACGCGTGGGTCAGGGTGCGGGGCACCAGCTTGAGCCGGTCGTCCAGCGCCCACACCGGCACGTCGCGGGCGCCGGTCGCCATCAGCTCGCCGAGGCTGACCTCGGCGCCGGTGTCGGCGCGCAGCAGCCGGGTGTCGGCGGTCAGGCAACCCGACTCGCGCAGGTCGCTCATCATCGGCCGCTTGTCGCTGCGCTGCTCCGCGCCACGGTTGAGCTGGCTCAGCGCGATGATCGGCAGCTCCAGCTCCTTGGCCAGCAGCTTGATCTGGCGGGAGAACTCCGAGACCTCCAGCTGGCGCGACTCGACCTTCTTGCCGGAGCTCATCAGCTGCATGTAGTCGATGACGATCAGCTTGAGGTCGTGGCGCTGCTTCAGCCGTCGGGCCTTCGCGCGGATCTCCATCATCGTCATGTTGGGGCTGTCGTCGATGAAGATCGGCGCCGACGACACCTCGCCCATCTTGCGGGCCAGCTTGGCCCAGTCGTCGTCGGTGAGCTGCCCGGTGCGGATGTGGTTCAGCGGCACCTTCGCCTCGGCCGAGAGCAGGCGCATCGTGATCTCGGAGCGGTTCATCTCGAGGGAGAAGAAGACGCTCGTCATGTTGTTGGCGATCGACGCCGCCCGGCACAGGTCGAGCGCGAGGGTGGAGTTGTGCGTCGGCACCATCGTCGGGCCCGCGAGGTAGAGGCTGTCGGCGGCGTCGACCTGCACGCAGCGCACCGGCACCGACGGCACCCGGTGGATGGCCTCCACCTTCACCTCCGAGCCGTCGGGCAGCTCGATGACGTGCACCATGTCGAGCGTGCGCCGCAGCCGGTCGGTGGTGCGCACCCGCGCCTGCACCGCGCCCTGCGCGGTGGTCACCCACTGGTGCTCGGCGTCGGCCACGACGCGCGCGCCGTCGGAGAAGCGCAGCTCGTAGCAGGGGCGGCGCTCCATCACCTCGGTCGCCGCGACCACCGTGATGGGCTGGCCCGCGGAGCCCACGAGCCGGTCGCCGACGGCGACCTCCCCCATCGTCGTCCAGCCCTCGGGGGTCGGCAGCGGGGTGTCGAGCGCCAGCGCCTTGCCCATCGCGGGACGCGCCGCGACGATGATCATCTGGCCGGAGTGCAGACCGTTGGTCAGCTCGTCGAGCTCGGCGAAGCCGGTCGGCACGCCGTACAGGCCCGCCTCGCGGTTGCCGATCGCCTCGATCTCGTCGAGGACGCCCTCCATGATCGCCGAGAGCGGCGCGTAGTCCTCCGAGGCCCGCTTCTCCGTGACCTGGTAGATCTCGGCCTGCGCCTCGTCGACGACGTCGTCGACCTGACCCTCCCCGGCGTAGCCGATCTGCACGATCTTGGTGCCGGCGGCGACCAGCCGCCGCAGGATCGCCTTCTCGCGGACGATCTCGGCGTAGTAGCCGGCGTTCAGCGCGATCGGCACCTGCGCCGACAGCGTGTGGAGGTACGGCGCACCCCCGACGCGCTGCAGCTCGCCGCGGCGCTGGAGCTCGGCGGCCACCGTGATCGGGTCGGCCGGGTCGCCACGGCCGTAGACGTCGATGATCGCGTCGTGGATGATCTCGTGGCTCGGACGGTAGTAGTCGGTGCCCTTGATCGCCTCGACGACGTCGGCGATCGCGTCCTTGCTCAGCAGCATCGAGCCGAGCACGCTCTGCTCGGCCGCCATGTCCTGCGGCGGGGTGCGGTCGCCGCTGCCGCCCCCGGGGCCCTCGCCCGGCGCGTACGGCGCGGGACCGTCGCCCCAGGCGTCCTCCGGCGGGCCGTAGCTCGGGTGGTCCTGATCGGTGAGGCTCATGCTGCGCGTCTCCACCCTTCACCCGTCTGCTGCGGCCACCGCACGGCCTGCTCCGACCGCGCTCCGGACGCTAGGCCCGGCCACCGACACCGCCGCCGACCGGGGACGTCTGAGACCCGACGGTACGGGTCGGAGCCACCCCCGCGACACGACCTTGTCCACAGGCCCCTGGGGACAACCGGGGTGGCCCGTGGACAACGCGGCGCGTCGGTGTGCGCAGACTGTTGACGACCCTGTGGACAAATCCGACGTTGGCACGTTCCAAACCTCGCTGACCTGCAGGAACGTCGATCCCCAGGTGTGCATCGAAAACAGTTGGCGACGGGTTCCGTTCACGGGTCGTCCACCGGCCCGAAAGTTGTCCGTTCCGCTCTTGCGGTCGCCCGGAACCCTCGGGTAGTGAGGTTTTCCACCGGCTGTCCACCGGCCGCGGGGCACCGGGGGCGACGGCCTAGGGTCGGGGCCCGTGAGCAGCGAGAGCGGTGGCCCCGCGCCCCGCAGCCACGACCGCGAGATCCTCCGGCTGGCCTTCCCCGCGTTCCTCACGCTCGTCGCCGAGCCGCTCTACCTCCTCGCCGACGCGGCCATCGTCGGCAACCTCGGCACCGCCGAGCTCGCCGGACTGGGCCTCGCGGGCGTGGTGCTGCAGACCGCCGTCGGGCTCTGCGTCTTCCTCGCCTACGGCACCACGGCCACCGTCGCCCGCCGCCTCGGCGCCGGCGAGCTCGGGCGCGCCATGGCCGGGGGCATCGACGGCATCTGGCTCGCCGTCGGCCTCGGCGTCCTGCTCACCACCGTCGGGGTGCCGCTGGCCGGACCCCTCATCGGGGTGTTCGGCGCCGACGCCGAGGTGACCGGCTTCGGCGTCGACTACCTCGTCGTCGCCCTGTTCGGCGTGACCCCGCTGCTCGTCATGCTGGCCGCCACCGGTGTCCTGCGCGGACTGCAGGACACCACGACCCCGCTCGTCGTGGCCGTGCTCGGCAACGTGCTCAACGTCGTCCTGAACGTCGTCCTCGTCTACGGCGCCGGCCCGGTGCCGGCCCTCGGCATCGCCGGGTCCGCGCTCGGGTCGGTCGTCGCCCAGCTGCTGAGCGCGGTCGTCCTCCTGGCCGTCGTGGTGCGGGGGGCGCGCCGCCACGGCGCGTCACTGCGACCCCGGCCGACCGGCGTCCGGGCCGCCGCGCGGGCCTCCGTCCCGCTCGTCGTGCGCACCCTGACCCTGCGGGCCTCGCTCCTGGTCACGACGTACGCCGTCGCGGTCGGCGGGACGGTCGGCGCCGCGGGCGGCCGCAGCCAGCAGGTGGACCTGGCCACCCACCAGCTCGCGATGACCTGGTGGAACTTCCTCGCGCTCGCCCTCGACGCCGTCGCCATCGCCGCGCAGGCGATCACCGGGCGCTACCTCGGCGCCGGCGACGTCGCCGGCACGCGCGCGGTCACCCGGCGGATGGTCACCTGGGGCATCTGGTCGGGCGTCGTCACCGGCGTGATGCTCGCGGCGGCCGCGCCCGTGCTGGGCCCCCTGTTCACCGCCGACCCCGAGGTGCGCTCCCTGCTGGTGCCCGTGCTGCTCGTCGCCGCGCTCGCCCAGCCCGTCGCGGGCGTGGTGTTCGTGCTCGACGGCGTCCTGATCGGCGCCGGTGACGGCTCCTACCTCGCCCGCAGCGGCCTGCTCGTGCTGCTCCTCCACGCGCCCGTCACGCTCGCGCTCGCCGCCACCGTCGGCGGCCTGGTGACCGTCTGGGTCGCCTTCGTCGTCGTCTTCATGGGCGGGCGCCTCGTCGTGCTGCTCCACCGCGCCCGCGGCACCGCCTGGATGGTCACCGGCGCCTGATCATCACGCCCGAGCCGCACCCGAGGTGGTCGAGCAGCTCGCGAGCCCCGGCGCGGTGTCCTGAGCCTGTCGACGGGAGCGCGCGGCGTCGAGACCACCGAGATCGGTCCGGTTCGGGGGGTGTGGAGGGTGGTCTCGCTGCTGGGTTCCGGTGTCGGTGGTCGCGTCCAGGTTCGGGCCCATGGGCACCAGTGCGGCAGCCGAGGCGAGGTGGAGCGAGGGACCGGCTGCGCCGCGACGTCGACCAGGACGGTCTCGCGACCACCACCACCGGCGTCGACCTCGGCCACCAGCGGGGTGCGGGCCACCTCGACCTGCGGGGGACCCTTCCCGGGGGTGGCCTAGGGTCGGCGGGTGCCGCTGGTGAGCATCGCGCTGGGTCTGGTCGTCGTGCTGGCCAGCGTGCCGACGGCCGGGGGGTACGACGTGCTCGCCGACCCCCTGGGCTGGGCCCTGGTGGTCGCGGGCGTGGCCGGGCTGACCGGCTCCACGCGGCGCGGCCTGCTGATCGCGCTGGCGGTCGTCGCCGGCGCCGTGTCCGTCGTCCTGTGGCTGCCGGGGCTGCGCGCGCAGGTGGTCTCCGCCGACCCGGCGGTCACCTGGTCGATCAACCTGCCACAGGTCGCATTCATCGCGCTGCTGCTGTGGGACCTGCGCGACCACGCCCGGGCCTCCGACCCGCCGGCCGGGCGCACGCTGACCGGCACCACCGTGCTGGTCGTCGCGGTCGGGCTCGCGCCCGCCGTCGTCCTCGGCGGGGGGCTCGACACCCTCGCCGCCGGGCTCTACGTGCTCGCGGGGTTCGTGCTGCTCACCGTGGTCGTCCTGCTCTTCGCCTACAGCCGCCGCGACTGGGTCCCGGGACGACACCAGCCCACCGCCTAGGCAGGCGATGGGCTGGTGGTGGTGTGCGGCTCAGGCCGGGACGACGTTCACGGTGAGCTTGGCGCTCACCTCGTCGTGCAGCCGCACGGACACCTCGTGGGTGCCGAGCGAGCGGATCGGCTGCTCGACGGCGATCGAGCGCTTGTCGATGGCCTGGCCGGTCGTGGCCTGGACCGCGTCGGCGATCTCGGTCACCGACACGGCGCCGAACAGACGGCCACCCTCGGCGGAGCGGACGGACACGTTGACCGTCTGGCCCTCGAGCTTGGTCCGCACCTCCTCGGCGTGGTCGTGGTCGCGCAGGGCGCGACCCGCACGGGCGGCCTTGATGGACTCGACGGTCTTCTCGCCGCCACGGGTCCAGCGGATGCCGAGGTCGCGCGGGATGAGGTAGTTGCGGCCGTAGCCGTCCTTCACCTCGACGACGTCGCCGGGGCTGCCGAGGCCGGAGACCTCCTGGGTCAGGATGAGCTTCATCGGATGTTCTCCTTCTCCGCGCTCAGCGGCCGGTGGCCGTGTAGGGCAGCAGGGCGACCTCGCGGGCGTTCTTGACCGCGATGGCCACGTCACGCTGGTGCTGGACGCAGTTGCCGGTCACCCGACGCGCGCGGATCTTGCCGCGGTCGGAGATGAACTTGCGCAGCAGGGTGGTGTCCTTGTAGTCGACACCGTCCGCCTTCTCCTTGCAGAACTGGCAGACCTTCTTCTTGGGCTTCCGGACGATTGCCTTCGCCATTGTGGTGCTCCTTCATGCGAGCCCGGCCGCCGCACCCCGAGGGGCGCGCGCACCGGAATGGTGGCTGGATGAGATGGATCTGGTGGCCGTGGAGGCCGGGGTCCGAGGACCTGACGGGTCGGACAAGACGATCAGAACGGCGGGTCGTCGTTGCCACCGACACCCGGGGCGCCCCAGGGGTCGTTGCCGGCCGGCGGGCGTCCGCCGCCCTGCTGGCCGGACGGCGCGGGCGAGGCCCACGGGTCGTTGGCCGGGGCGCCGCCCTGGCCGCCGCCCTGCTGGCCGCCGCCGTAACCGCCGCCACCGCCGCCGCCCTGCTGGCCGCCGTAGCCGCCACCGCCGCCGCCCTGGTCGCCGCCGTACCCGCCGCCACCGCCGGAGCGCTGGGTGCGGGTGACCTTGGCGGTCGAGTAGCGCAGCGCGGGGCCGACCTCCTCGACGTCGAGCTCGTACACGGTGCGCTTCTCACCCTGCTGGGTGTCGTACGAGCGCTGCTTGAGGCGGCCCTGCACGATGACGCGGGCGCCCTTGGTCAGCGACTCCGCGACGTTCTCGGCGTACTGGCGCCAGACGGCGCAGGACAGGAAGAGGGCCTCCCCGTCCTTCCACTCGTTGCTCTGACGGTCGAAGGTCCGCGGCGTCGAGGCGATCCGGAAGTTGGCCACCGCGGCACCCGACGGGGTGAAGCGGAGCTCCGGGTCGTCGACGAGGTTGCCGACCACGGTGATGACGGTGTCGCCTGCCATGTCGTACTCCTAGGTCCTCTGGGTTGGTGGTCCCCATGCTCGTGCCTGGCACCGACGGTGGATACCCGTGTCTCCACAGGCACCGGCCGGCGGCTCAGCGCGCGAGCGTCAGGAGGCCACCGGGCGGATGACCTTGGTCCGCAGGATCGACTCGTTCAGCGTGAGCTGACGGTCGAGCTCGGCGACGGTGGCCGGCTCGGCCTGCAGGGTCAGCACGGCGTAGATGCCCTCGGCGTGCTTGGCGATCTCGTACGCCAGGCGCCGACGGCCCCACACGTCGACCTTCTCCACGGTGCCGCCGTCGTTGCGGACGACGGTCAGGTAGCGGTCCAGCGACGGCTCGATGGTCCGCTCGTCGAGGGACGGGTCGAGGATGATCATGACTTCGTAGGCACGCACGCGGGTCCCCACCTCCTGTGGTCTCGGCGGCCGCGGAACTTCCGCGGCAGGAGGGCGTTGCGTCCGCCGGGGGCCGCGAGGCCCTTCTCCGGCGGTCCGCCGCACACGGACGCCCCTCCTGCGGGGCACGTGCACGGCGACAGGCCACAGTAGCCCAGCCGCGCCCCCGCACCGAAATCGCGCGACGGGCCGGCGCTGGGGACGAAAGGGGGTTCACGGCGCCGGGCGTGGGTAGGGTGTCGCTCGCCATGAGTCTGCCTGCCAACCACCCGCTCGCGGGCCGCTACGTGCTGATCGACCAGATCGGCGCCGGCGGCATGGGCTCCGTCTGGCGTGCGTGGGACCTGCGCACCGAGACCTTCCGGGCCGCGAAGGTCCTCGGCCAGCACGACGGCGGGATGCTGCTGCGCTTCGTGCGCGAGCAGTCGGTGCGGATCCAGCACCCCCACGTGGTCGCGCCCAGCGGCTGGGCGGCCGAGGACAACCTCGTCGTCTTCACCATGGACCTCTGCCACGGCGGCTCGGTGCAGACGCTGGTCGGCGACCACGGCCCGCTGCCCGAGGCCTACGTGACGGTCCTGATGGACCAGCTGCTGCAGGCCCTCGACGCGGTGCACGGCGCCGGCGTCGTGCACCGCGACGTGAAGCCCGCCAACCTGCTCCTCGAGGCGACCGGCACCGGGCGTCCCCACCTGCGGCTGTCCGACTTCGGCATCGCCGCCCTCGTCGAGGACGTGCGCCTGACCCGCTTCCCCGGTGCGATCGGCACCGAGGGCTACATGTCGCCCGAGCAGAACGAGGGCGCCCCGCCCGACCCTCAGCAGGACCTGTACGCCGCGGGGGTCGTCGGTGTCTACATGCTCACCGGCCTCGAGCCCCGCCAGCAGGACGGCGTGCCCGAGAGCCGCCTGAAGCCCCTCCTCGAGGCGATGGTGGCCACCGACCCCGCCCAGCGCCCGCCGTCCGCCGCGGCGGCGCTGGACTACCTGCGCCGCGTCGGCGTGCCGCCCGGCGCCCCCTGGCAGGCCGACCCCGAGCCGCCGGAGGTCTTCGACCAGCTCGGTGACGCCCAGGTGCCCGCCTGGGCCGGCACCCAGGGTCCCGCCTCGGGCGGCTTCGGTGGCGGCACCAACCCCGTCACCCCCGGGCGTGCCGGCACGCCCGCCCTCGGCGCGGGCGCCGTCGACGAGGGCTCCCCCGGCTCGGCGCTGACCATCGCGATCGTCTGCTTCGTGCTCGCGCTCGTCCTCGCCGGCGTCGCGCTCTTCCTCACCCTGGGCTGACCCCCACCGCGACGGCCCCGCACGTCCGGGGCGCTCGGGGTCGCTCGGGGTCGCTCGGGCTCATCGACGCACGACGGGGCGGCGGACTCCTCGTCCGCCGCCCCGTCGAGTGTCGTGGCGCGTCGTGGTGCGTCGTGGTGCGCGCGGTCGCGCCCTAGCGCTGCGGTGGCTCCCACGGGGCCTGCGGAGGCCCCTGCGGCGGAGGCCCCTGCGGCGGAGGCCCCTGCGGCGGAGGCCCCTGCGGGGGGCGACCCGGGCCGGGGCCGCCCTGCCACGGCGTCGGCCCCGGCCCGGACTGGCCCGGGTGCGGACCGGGCCGCACCTGGGTCGGCGGGGTGTCGGGACCTCGGCCGGGCCACGGCTGCTGGGGCCCACCCGGGCCCCACCCCGGACCGCCCGGGCCTCCCGGGCCGCCCGGGCCGTTCCAGCCACCCGGGCCCGGCGGCGTCGAGGACCCACGCCGGCGGCCCGAGCGACGACCGCGGGCGAGGAGGAAGCCGCCCACGCCGATCACGACGACGAGCAGGGCGCCCATCGCGTAGACCCACCACGGCACCGACTCGTCCTCGACGGCCTCGGTCGCGGCCGGGTCCTCCTCCGCGGCGAGCTGCTCGAGCTCCGCCGCCGCCGCGGCCCCGTCGTACGACGAGGGCTCGGCGTCCGTCTCGGGGCCGGGCAGCGGCTGCGGGCCCTCCCCGTCATAGACCGGCGCCGGGTTGAACTCCTCGCTCGGCTCGTTGGCCGCGGTCTGGACGCTCAGCGTCAGGGGGAGCGTCGCGTCCTCCTCCCCCGTGAGGTTCTGGGCCCACACGGCGACGTAGTAGGTGCCCGCCTCCCCGATCGAGGGCAGCGACGGCGGCAGGCCGCCGGAGTAGCTGGACGCGGTGAGGTTGCGGTAGGCGCCGGCGCCCACGCTGTAGGTCTGCGCCTGCACCCGGGAGGTGCCGGTCCCCACCACGCTGGACTGGCCGTAGAGCGGGTCGAAGGCGCCCGCGGGGTCGGTGGTGCCGCGGACGGTCTCGCCGACGAACCCGCCCTCGGGCGCGACCAGGCGCATCTCCAGCGCCCCGCCCTGGTTGACCTCGGCGGCGTCGACCACGGCGGCCTGGACGGCGAGGAGCTGGCCGTACTCCACGGGCACCGCGAACCACGACACGCGCCCGAGCGGGAGGTCGACGTGGGTCCCCCCGGAGGGCTCGACCGGGCTGGCCTCGGGCTTGCTCGGCCCGGGGGCGACCTGCGTCTCGACCTGGTCGAGCGGGGTCTCCTCGAACTCCGAGCCCGGGATCGACTGGGCGGTGAACCCCAGGTCGGCGTCGTTGGTCGGGACCGGCGCCTCCCAGATGCTCAGCTCGTACGGCGTGCCCGGCGGCGGGGCGTTGCTGCCCGGCGCGAGACCGATGCGCAGCACGTCCGCGGCCGCGCAGGCGTCGTTGTTGGGGAAGCTCGTGCCGCCGTAGGTGACCATCGGCATCACGTTGGCGAACTGGTCCCGGTCGCGGACCACCTGGCCGCAGGCCCGGGAGTCGCCGTCGGGCCGCGCCTCGGGCTCGATGACGACGAAGCGCAGGCGGTTGGACGGGTTGACCTCGTCGAGGAAGGTCACGCCGAACCGGACCACGGAGCCGGGGATCGTGCGCCGGTACTCGTAGGCCCGCAGGGTCGGCGCGGCCTCGGGGTCCTCCGGCTGCTCCGGCAGCACGTCGACGTAGCGGCCGGCGGTGACGACGGCCGCCGAGGATCCGTCCGGACCGCCCTCGACGGGCTCGAGGCCAGGGACCTCCGGTCGCTCGGCGCCCTCCTCGCCGGCGTCCGGCGACTGCTCGTCACTCGCCGGCAGGGCCGCGACACGGGCCTGCTCCGCCGCGGTCAGGGACGGCGCCAGCTCTCGCGCCGTCCGGGCGGCCGGGGCGGACGAGGTGGAGGGGGTGGACGCGACGGCCGGGGCGGGCGCGGCGGCAGCGCCCGGGACGGCGCCCGGGACGGCGCCGGCCAGCAGCACCGAGGCGAGGCCGGCGGCCAGCAGGGCGGCCGACCGGGGGCGGGGACGGGTGGTCATCGGTGGCCTCCCGGCGTACGACGGCGTGAGCGGGCGAGCAGGACGAGACCGACGACGGTGAGCAGCGCGGCGACGCCGACGAGTCCGAAGACCAGGGCCCAGGACCCGGTGACCCCGACCGCGACGCCGGGCAGCGGGAGCGCGCTCACGAGCGGCTCCGACGGACCCGGCCGACGGCGACGCCGCCGACGGCGGCGAGGAGCGCGGCGCCGGCGAAGAGGCCCAGCACCAGCAGCCAGGGGGCCTCGTCGGCCGACTGCTCGCGGGCGGCCTGCTCCTCCTCCTCGGTGGCCACGTAGCCCGAGCCGTCGAGCGCCGAGAGCGGTGCGGCGTCGGTGGTGTACTCCGGCGGGCTGGCCGCGTAGTCGGTGATGGTGGCGACCGTCATCTCGATCTCGGTCTCCTCGCGGTAGTTGTCCTGGTCGAACTCCCCGCCGGGGATCTCGAGCGCGAGGAAGTAGGTGCCGGCGAAGGCGGCCGGGGCGGCCGCGGTGGAGCCGAAGCCGCCGCCGCTGAGCCCGCCGACGCCGCCGGTGCGCAGCCGGTTGGTGTAGGTCACGATCGGCGTGGACCAGCCGGCGGGTGCCTCGCCGTTGACGGGCAGCGCCGGACCGGGGCCTCCGCTGGGGTCGACCTCGCGCAGCAGACCGCCGAGCGGGGAGACCCAGGCCGGGGTGATGTCGCTGAAGCCGTTGAAGGTGCTGCCGTCCGCGATGGACGCCTCGACCTGCGCGTGCTGCCCGAAGGTCAGGGGGAAGGCGAAGATCGTCGGCTCGCCGCGCCGGATCGTGGTCCGGTAGGTGCCGTCGGCCAGGGGCTCGGCCTCGGTGAAGCTGGTCGCGCCGTCGACCTCCTGGGGCTCGGCGGGGTTCATCTGCACCCAGGGGCTGTCCTCGTTGGGCGCCGGCAGCGCGCCGGTGTCCTCGACCGCGGGCTCGCGCCAGATCACGAGCTGGTAGAAGGCGTCGGAGGGCAGGGACTCGTCGGCGATCTCCTCGTTGGCGACCGAGATGACGATGGACTCGGCGTCGCGGCAGTCGGGCGATCGGTTCGAGCTGGCCAGCTGGGTCAGGAACGACCGCGAGTCGAGGTCGCTGCCGACGCCGGCGTTGCACTCGCGGGTCGAGTCGCCGTCGGCCACCCCGGTCAGGTTGAGGCCGGCGTAGTCGTAGCCCCGGTCGACCTGCGTCGTCACGCCGTACCAGATGACCTCCTCGGGGTCGCCGCGGCTGACCTCGAAGAAGTGCTCCGCGCCGGCCTCCGGCACGTTCATCGTGTAGGTGCCGGTCGTGACCTCGGCAGCGGCGCCGATCGAGGTGCCCGGCTCGATCCGGTCCCCGAACGGTGCCTCGAACGTCGCGGTGTCGCCCTGGTCGCTCTGGTCGTCCTGGCCGCCCTCCTCGCTCGCCAGCGAGGGCGGGGTCACCGCGAGGGTGGTCGCGGCCAGCACCGCGGCGAGACCGACGCCGGCGGGACGCCGGAGGCGGTGCCGCGGCGGGCGCGGGGGGTACGGCGGGCGGGGCTGTCGCACCTGGGCCTCCGGGGTGGTGGTCCGCGCGGGGTCGGCGGGCGCGGGGTGACGGGTGGTCGACCGGGGTCCTGCCCCGGTGGTGGTCGGATGAAACCACATCCGTCACGTGGGTTCCGCCCGATCACGCCGGCCCGCCGCGGCCGCCGCCCCCCGTCGAGCCCCGTCGAGCCCCCGTCGAGCCACCGTCGAGCCCCCGTCACGCCACCGTCACCCTCCGGGGGGCGGGTCCCAGCGTCCGGGGGCACGGGGCGGGCGGGCCTCGCCCGGGCGGCCGCTCCACGGGGTCGGTCCCTCGCCGGACAGACCGGGGTGCGGTCCCGACCGGATCCGCGTCGGCGGGGTGTCCGGGCCGGGGTGCGGTGGCCGGCCTCCCGGGCCGCCGGGACCGGCGCCGCCGGGACCCCCGGACCAGGGCGGGCCGGGCGGGCCGGGCGGGCCGGGCGGGCGGCCGGGTCCCTGCCCGTCCCACGCCCGTCGGCGGTCGCGGATCCGCCGGGCCCGGGCCAGCGCGAAGCCGCCGACGGCGAGGAGCAGGACCGCCGCAGCCCCGAGGAGGTAGGTCCACCACGGCACGGTCCCGTCCGCGGCGGCCTCGTCGTCACGCTGCTCCCGCGCCGCGACCCGTCGGTCGAGGTCGGCGGTCGCCGCGGCCCCGTCGTACGGCTCGGGCTCGACGTCGCCCGCCGGACCGGGCAGCGGCTCGGGCCCCGCCCCGTCGTACTCGGGCTCGGCGCCGAAGGCGCCCGGCAGGTCCCAGGTCCGCGTGGTCAGCGTCATCGGGAGGGTCGCGCCGTCCTCCCCGACGAGGTCCTGGGCGTGGACGGCGACGTAGTAGACGCCCGCGGTGGCGATCAGGGGGCCGGCGTCGAACGAGGCGCCGTTGGTGAAGTCGGGGGCCGCCAGCAGCCGCAGCGCCCCGGGGCCGGTGGAGTAGGTCTGGAGCTGGGTGCGCGTGGTGCCGGTGCCGACGACGCCGGCGGGGCCGTACGCCGGGTCGAAGACGCCCACGCCCGGGGTGAGCACCTCGCCGGCGAAGCCACCGACCGGCGAGAGGATGCGGGTCTCGAAGGTGGCCCCCTGGTCGACCAGGTCCGCGTCGCGGACCGCCGCGTCGACGGCCAGGATCTCGCCCACCGCGAGCGGGACCGCGAACCACGCCACCTCCCCCAGGGGCAGGTCGACGTGCACGGCGCCGTCCGGCTCGACCGGCGTCGCCTCCGGCTTGCTCGGGCCGGGGTCGACGGCGCTGGTCACCTCGGCCGGGTCCGCCGGCTCGAACGTCTCGGACCCCGGGCTGAACGCCGGCAGGGGCAGCCGGTCGAGGTTGGTCGGGGGCGGTTCCTCCCAGATGCTCAGCTCGTACGGCGTGCCCGGCGGGACGGCGCGCTCGCCGGTCGCGGCGACGCCCACCCGCAGCGTCTCGGCCTCGGCGCAGGCCCGCTTGCGGGGGAAGGAGGAGCCGCCGTAGCTGACGAGCGGCATGCTCGTCGCGCTCGTGCCGGGGACCCGGACGACCGCGCCGCAGACCGTCGAGTCCCGCTCGCCCTCGCTGGGCCGGATCATCGCCAGGCTCGCCCGGCTGGAGGCCGGGACCGGCTCGAGGAACGTGACCCCGAAGTGGACCGTCGAGCCGGGGATCGTGCGGGTGAACTCGTAGCCGCGGAGGTTGGTCTCCTGGTCCTCGGGGTCCTCCGGCAGCACGTCCACGTAGCGCCCGGCCTCGATCGGGGCGACCGGCGTCGCCCCGGCACCGCCCTCCACCGGCCCCAGGCCGGGCAGCTCCGGACGCTCGCCCGCGGCGCCGCCGACCTCGTCGGCGACCCCGACCACGGTGGGCCCGGTGGGGCCGGTGGGGCCGGTGGGCCCGGCGGCCGACGCTCCCGCGGGGCCGGGGGCCGCGAGCAGCAGCCCCAGGGCGAGCAGCACCGCGCGGGGCACGGCCCGCCGGGCCGGCGCCCTCACCGCGGATCCCCCGCCCGCGACCCGAGGACCCGACCGACGGCGATCCCGCCGACGACGGCCAGCAGCGCGGCGAGCGCGAACAGGCCGCCCACGAGCAGCCAGGGCGCGGGCCTGGCCGCGGCCTCCCGGGCCGCCTGCTCCTCGGCCGCGGTCGCGACGTAGCCCGACCCGTCGAGCGTCGGCAGCGGTGGCGGCTCGGCGACGTAGGCGGGCGCGGAGCCCCGGTAGTCCGTGATCGTGGCGACGGTCAGGTCGAGCACCATCTTGTCGGTGTAGGACTCGGCCTTGGCGCCCGCTCCCGGCAGCTCGAGGACCAGGAAGTAGGTGCCGGCGAACGCGGCGGGCGCGGCGGCCTGGGAGTCGCGCCCGTCCAGGTTGCCGACACCGCCGGTGCGCTGCCGGTTGGCGTAGGTGACGATCGGCGTCGACCACCCGGCGGTGCTCGCCCCGTCGAGCCCGAGCAGCGGGTCCGGCCCCCCGGCCGGGGTCACGCGCCGCAGCTGTCCGCCGAGCGGCGAGATCCAGGCGGCGTCGACGTAGTCGAGGCTGTCCTCCGGGCGTGCACCCTCCACGATCCTGGCCTCGACCTGGGCGTGCTGGCCGAAGGTCAGGGGGAAGGCGAAGACGGCGGCGCGGCCCTGGCGGACCGTGGTCCGGTAGGTGCCGTCGGCCAGCGGCTCGGCGTCGACGAACGTCGAGGCCCCCTCCACCGCTCGCGGCGGGTCGGTGGCCTGGACGGGGGTCCAGCGGCTGTTCTCGTTGGCCCCGGGGGCCAGGTCGTCGGGATCGGTCGGCGGCTCGGTCCACACGACGAGCTGGTAGGAGCCGTCGGTCGGGACCACCTCGTCGGCGATCTCGTAGCTCTCGACCACGACGACGACCGACTCGGCGTCGCGGCAGTCGGGCGAGCGGTTGCCGCTCGCGAGCATGGTCAGGTACGACAGCCCGTCGAGGTTGCTGATCTGCCCCTCGTTGCAGGTGCGGGTCTCGTCGCCGTCGGCGATGCCGGTGGCCGCGAGGGTCCCGTAGAAGATCGGCTCCTCGAGGTCCGCGGTGATGCCGTACCAGAGGACCTGGCCGGGCTGGGTGCGCCTGATCTCGAAGAAGTGGTCCTGGCCCGGCTCGGGGACCGGCACGACGTAGGTGCCTGTCGTGACCTCGGTGGCCCCGGCGATCGAGGTGCCCGGCTCCACGGGGTCGCCGAAGGGCTCCTCCACGCCGGCCGGGACGCTCGCCGCGGGGCCCGTGCCCAGCGCCAGCGACGTCGCCGCGAGCAGCGCGGCGAGACCGGCGGCGAGGGAGCGCCGGGCCGACGGGCGGCGCCGGCCGCGGGGCGACGTACGGGTCGGGTGGCGCACCGGGCCTCCAGGCGTGGGGTCCGGGAGGACCGGACGTCGACGGGCTGAGGCCGGGGTCATGCCCGGGGACGGGTCCGGGCAAACCACCGCCGAGCCGTGCGGGGCGCGGCGTCGCGCGGGTACCGTGCGCCGGTGAGCCACCACCAGCCGCCGCCTCCACCCGACGGCCCCGCGGCCGACGGGGCCCAGGCGGCGGACGACGCCGCGCGACGGGCGGAGCAGGCCCGGCTGTACGGCGCGCCCGTCGACGACCTGGCCCGCGAGATGGAGCAGCTGCTCGGCATCGACGCGCGCGAGCTCGCCTCCACCCTGGGGATCTCCGCGCCGATGCTCGCCCGGGTGCGCGAGGGCCGCCGCGCCCGGATCGGCAACCCCACCGCCACCGCGCGGCTGGTGATGCTCCGCGACTTCTGCGGCCACCTGCGCGCCGGTCGGGCGAGCGCCGCCGACGTCCCGCTCACGCTCAGCCAGGTGCGGGCCGCCTCCGGACCCCCGCCGAGTCACTACCCGACCCCGCAGGCCCCCCTCCTCCCCCGCTCCGCCGCGGCGCCGGAGGACCCCTTCGCGCTCACCGACGAGACGCTGCGCGCCGCCACGGCCGTCGTGCGCCGCCACGTGCGCGCCACCCCCACCCGGCGCTGGCCGCTGCTCGAGCAGGTCACGGGCGTCGAGACCTGGGTCAAGCACGAGAACCACTGCCCGACCGGCGCCTTCAAGGTCCGCGGCGGGCTGGTGCTGCTCGACCGGCTGCTCGCCGAGCGCGGTCGCGAGGGTCTCCCGGGCCTGGTCAGCGCCACCCGGGGCAACCACGGCCAGAGCCTCGCGTACGCCGGGGCCGCCGCGGGCGTCCCGGTGACGATCGTCGTGCCGGAGGGCAACAGCCCCGACAAGAACCGCGCGATGGAGGGCTACGGGGCGCGCCTCGTCGTCCACGGCGACGACTTCCAGACGGCCCGCGAGCACGCCGACCACCTCGCCCGGACCGAGGGCCTGGTGGGGGTGTCGGCCTTCCACCCGGCGCTCGTCGCCGGCGTCGCGACGTACGCCGCGGAGCTGCACGCGTCCGTGCCCGACCTCGACGTCGTCTACGTGCCGGTCGGCATGGGCTCGGGCGCCGCGGCCAACGTCGCGGTGCGCGACCTGCTCGGCCTGCGGACCGAGGTGGTGGGCGTCGTCGCCGACCGCGCCCCGGCGTACGCGCTGTCGCACGCGGCGGGCGAGCCGGTGTCCACCGAGACCGCCGACACCGTCGTCGACGGCGTGGCCTGCCGGGTCCCCGACCCGGACGCGGTGCGGATCCTCGCCGCCGGCGTCTCCCGCGTCGTCCGGGTGGGCGACGACGCCGCCCGCGACGCGATGGCCCTCATGTACCGCGCCACCCACAACCTCGCCGAGCCCGCGGGGGCGCTGTCCCTGGCCGGCCTGCTCGCCGACACCGCGCGACCCGCGTCCCACACCCGGGTCGCCGTGGTCCACTGCGGCGGCAACTGCGACGCCGACGTGCTCCTCGCCGCCCTCGCCGGGGCGCCCGGCGTCGGCGACGGTTCCTAGACTCGGGGCCATGACCCTGAGGATCGGTGCCCACGTCGCCCGCGAGGACCCGGTCGCGGAGGCGCAGGCCCGCGACACGACGGTGGTGCAGTTCTTCCTCGCCGACCCGCAGGACTTCAAGGCCTCCCCCGAGGTGCTGCGCGAGGGCGGCGCCGAGCAGCTGCGGGCCGACGCCGAGGCGGCCGGCATCGACCTCTACGTGCACGCGCCGTACGTCATCAACGTGGCGACGCTCAACAACCGGCTGCGGATCCCGTCGCGCAAGCTGCTGCAGAAGCACGTCGACGCCGCGACCGCGATCGGCGCCAAGGGCCTGATCGTGCACGGCGGCCACGTCGGCAAGGACGACGACCCCACCACCGGCTTCGACAACTGGCGCAAGGCCGTCGAGGCCACCGACCTCACCCTGCCGCTGCTGATCGAGAACACCGCGGGGGGCGACAACGCGATGACCCGCTACCTCGACCGGATCGCGCGCGTGTGGGAGGCGGTGTCGGCGGCCGAGGGGTTCGAGCAGGTCGGGTTCTGCCTCGACACCTGCCACGCCCACGCCGGCGGCAACCCGATGGAGACCGTCGTCGAGGACGTCCTGGCCATCACCGGTCGCATCGACCTGGTCCACGCCAACGACAGCCGCGACGACTTCGACTCCGGCGCCGACCGCCACGCCAACTTCGGCTCCGGTCGCATCGACGCCCAGCTGCTGGCGCAGGTCGTCGCCGACGCAGGCGCGCCCGTGATCTGCGAGACCCCCGGTGGCGCCGCCGAGCACCGCGCCGACTTCGCCTGGCTGCGCGAGCGCACGAGCTGAGCGCCGCGTCCCCGGCCACGGCCGCAGCGGTTCAGCGCCAGGGGACGGGCCCGGGGCCGCGCGGTCGGCGTCGGCCCCGCGCCGCCTCGATCCTCTCGACGACACGACCGGCCGGCACGTCGAAGCACAGGGCCGAGAACCTGAGCGGGGGCTCCCCGTCCGCACGGGGACGCACGACGACCTGCGTGCCGACCTCGTTGAGGGCCACGCTGCCGATCGCGTCCCACGCGATCGTCCGGTCGGTCCGGCCCCCGCGGTAGCGCAGCCCGTCGCTGTCGGTGGACACGCACCAGAGGTGGAGCCGACCGGTCCCGGCGCGGACGAGGGTCGGGACGGATGCCAGGACGGCGACCGCCAGCACCAGACCGGCCCCCTGGCCCCGACGCCCGAGGCCCGACGCCGGCTCCGACAGCAGGAACCACGACGTGACCCCGGCGCCGACGAGGCCGAGCACCGTGCCCACCCCCACCAGGACCGCGAGCGTGACGGACCCGCGGAGCGGTTCCGTCTCGGGCGGCATCACGCCGTGGGCGGGCCGGGCCGCCCAGGCGAAGGCCAGACCCAGGATCGCCAGGCCCACCGCCGCGAGGCCGACGCCCGACCCGGTCCAGCCCCCCGCCTCGCGGGCCATCAGCAGGAGCCCCACCGTGCCCACGACCACGATCGCGAGCACCACGAGCACGGACCAGCCCGGCACCCTCAGCCTCGTCACAGCCATGACGTCACCTTGTCCCACCCGTCCGAGACCGCGTCACCGACCGCGTCCGCGGCGTCCGACACCGCGTCGTCGACGCCGTCGGTGAACCCGTCCGGCAGGGCGTCCCAGCCGAACTTGACGGCGGCCCCGACCGCGATCCCTGCGCCGACGGCCAGGGCGGCCGTCCCCCACGCGGGTGCGGTGATGACCCCGGCGGCACCGAGGGCCAGCACACCCGCCGTGGCCGCGGCCCCGCCGAGGGTGCTGAGCACCACCCCGGTGGGCGACTCCCCGTCCTGGATGTCCTGCCAGGCGAAGTAGCCGTCGACCGCCAGGCCGAACGGTCCGAGGAGCTTGGCGCCGCGTCGCAGCCACTTCGCCTGGTCGCCCAGCTGGCGGGCGTCGCGGTGGTGCGCGTCGCGCCGTTCGGTCGCCTCCGGGGTCCTGGCCCGGTCCCTCCGAGCCCCAGCCCGGCGTGAGCGGGCGGCCTCGGCGATCTTGCGCGCCTCGCGTCGATGAGCGGCTGCCTGGTTCACCACGTCCTGCGCGCGGCGGGTCAGGAGGAGCTCACCGATCTCGAACCCGGCCCCCCGCAGGAGCGGACCCCACTGCGAGCTGAGCTCCACCGTCAGGGCACCGACCCCGCCGTCCTCCTCCGCGTCGTCACGGGCGGGCCCGAGGGTTGCCTCGATCCAGTCGCTGTGCCGCTGGTACTCACGTCCGACGTCCTCGCTCAGCCGGTTGTACAGCTCGAGCTTGTCGACTCCGGCGTCGTGCAGGGCCTTGTCCTCCTCCCAGGCGTCGCGGTCCGCCGCGCTGCTCCCCGGGAGCAGGCCCGCGAGGGGAGGGACCGCCGGGGGCTCGGCGATGACCTGCCCGTCCACCTCCAGCCCCCCGGCCCTCGCCGCCCCCCGGACCCTGGCCATCTCGCCCTTGACTCCCCGCAGGTGAGCGGCGTAGTCGTCGAGGGCGTCGGCGGCTCGACCGATGCGTTTCTCGTGGTCGTCGGTGTGCTCGAGCAACGTCCGCGCGAAGGCGGCGTAGGCGTTCCCGGCGTGCCCGTCCCACTCGCTCTCGGCGGTGCGCCGGGCCCGGGCCGTCGAGTCGCCGGCGCCCTCCACCCCGGACCGGAGGGTCTCCCTCAGCCAGGTGGCGGCGGCCCGCACCGCGGGGACCGAACCGCGCACCTCCGTGTCGATCACCGGGACCCGTCGCTCTCGAGGTCGTCGCCCATGTCGCGCATCACCCGCGCGACCTCGGCCTCCGTCTCGCCGAACTCGCCGTCGGTGTCCCTCACCACGACAGCCGTCGCGGAGCCGATGTCGGCGAGACCGGCCGCCGTCTCCGCCACGCCCGCGATGATCCGTCCGACGTGCACCGACCCGAGACCGGCATCTACGCCCTCCGGCATCGAGCGGGCCGTGTCGGCGATCTCGCGGGCCCCATCGTCGTGCTGACGAGCGATGTCCTCCCCCGTCGTGGCGCCGAGCCTGATGTCGCGGGTCACGAGGTGCTCAACCGCATCGCCCTCGGGAGCGCGACGTCGAGGTAGGCCGCGTCGAAGTGCTTCAGGTCCTTGATCTCGTCGAGGCGCTCGGTCTCCCACAGCACCCACGGGTGCGCGTCACCGCACGCCCGGCCCAGGCGGTCGAGGGCGGAGTAGGCCATGAGGGCAGCTCGCCCGTCGTCGAGCCTGACCATCATGATCTCGCTCAGCGCGCCGTCCGCGTCCAGCCGGCAGGGCAGGTAGACGACGGGCGGGGACACCACCCGGACCGACCCGTCCGGCAGGGTGTCGCCGACCGCGGGCGTGGGGGACGGCCGGTCCGGCGCAGGAGGGACGTCGTCGGTCACCGTGGGATCCTCTCGTGGCGGTGGGCCGCTCCGTCCCGGACCCGTGGCCACCTCCGCCTACCCGGCTGCCGTCGCCGCAAACCCGGGCACCGGCGACCGATACCGTGGGGACGATGAGCACCAGCGACCTGACCGTGCGGACGGCGAGCCCCGCCGAGCACCTGGCCTTCCTCGCGTCGCGGCGCTCCGCGAGCTTCCTGCAGACCCCCGCGTGGGCGGCGGTGAAGAATGAGTGGCGCCACGAGTCGCTGCTGTGGGAGCGCGACGGCGAGCCGGTCGGTGCGGGGCTCGTGCTGTACCGCGACCTGCCGAGGCTCCGGCGCTCCCTGGCCTACCTGCCCGAGGGTCCGGTGCTCGACTGGGGCGGCGACCTGCGCGCGCACCTCGACCCGATGGTGGCCCACCTGCGGCGGAAGGGCGCCTTCGGCATCCGCATCGGCCCGCCCGTCGTCGTCCGCCGCTGGGACGCGGCGACGGTCAAGGCCGGCGTGGCGGATCCCGAGGTGCACCGCCTCGGCGACCTGGCCCCCACCGCCCGCGAGACCACCGGCGCCCGCGTCGTCTCGGGCCTGCACGAGCTGGGCTGGCGACCGCAGGGCACCGACGGCGGGTTCGCCGCGGGCCAGCCGCGTCACGTCTTCTGGATCCCCCTCACCGACGCCGCCGGCGAGCAGCGCACGCCCGAGGACGTCCTGAAGGGGATGAACCAGCTCTGGCGCCGCAACATCAAGAAGGCCGACAAGGCCGGCGTCGTGGTGACCAAGGCCCCCGCCGGCGACGTGTCCGACCTGGCCGCGTTCCACGAGCTGTACGTGCACACCGCGGAGCGGGACGGCTTCACCCCGCGCCCCGCGTCGTACTTCACCCGGATGTTCGCCGCGCTCGGCGCCGAGGACCCGGACCGCATCTCGCTGTGGACCGCGCACCACGAGGGCGACCTGGTGGCCGCGACGATCGCGGTGCGGGTCGGCGAGCACGCCTGGTACTCCTACGGCGCGTCGTCGACCGAGAAGCGCGAGGTCCGCGGCTCCAACGCGGTGCAGTGGGCGATGGTGCAGGACGCCCTCGCGGCCGGCGCCGCGGTCTACGACCTGCGCGGCATCACCGAGACCCTCGACGCCGACGACCCCCACGTGG
Organism: Nocardioides lentus; assembly: GCF_039529515.1. Classification (NCBI taxonomy): domain Bacteria; kingdom Bacillati; phylum Actinomycetota; class Actinomycetes; order Propionibacteriales; family Nocardioidaceae; genus Nocardioides; species Nocardioides lentus. The sequence goes on along the minus strand of NZ_BAAAMY010000001.1, from coordinate 394,313 downwards.
GGCTGATCCAGTTCAAGGCGGGCACCGGGGGTGAGGCCGTCGAGTACGCCGGCGAGTGGGACCTGCCGGTCAACCGGGTGCTCTACTCGGCCTTCCAGACCTACCTGAAGCGACGGAGGTGACCCCGTGAGCCTCTCCCTCGTCGTCGACGGCGAGCGCTGGCGCAGCCACCTGCGCGCCTGCGCCGACGCCAACCCCGGCCTCGTGCCGGTCCTGAAGGGCAACGGCTACGGCTTCGGCCTGGGTCGCCTGGCCCGCAAGAGCGACTGGCTCGGTGTGGACACCGTCGCGGTCGGCACGTACGCCGAGCTCGGCGAGGTCGAGAAGCGCTTCGGCGGGTCGCTGCTCGTGCTGACGCCGTGGCGGCCCTTCGGCCACTCGCTGGCCGCGGTGGCCGATCGCACCCCCGACCCCCGCCTGATCCACACCGTGAGCCGCGTCGAGGACCTCGTCGCCCTGCTCGGGCATGACCCGTCGGCGCGCTTCGTGCTCGAACGCATGACCAGCATGCTGCGCCACGGGCTCGACGCGAGCGGGCTGCGCGAGGCGGTCGAGCTGCTGCGCGAGCACCCCCGGGCCCGCCTGGAGGGCGTCGCGCTGCACCTCCCCCTGGCGCAGGGCTCGCACATCGGGCAGTTCGAGCGGCTCATGAACGACGTCGTCGCGGCCGGCCTCGCTCCCCAGGGCGCGAGCGACCCCGCCCGTCGCACGGTCTGGGTCAGCCACCTGACCCCCGAGGAGCTCACGACGCTGCGCGCCCGGTACGCCGACTTCCGGATCCGGCCCCGCGTCGGCACCGCGCTGTGGCTCGGTGACCGCGGCGCGCTCCGGGTCGAGGCCACCGTCCTCGACGCCCACCCCGTCGAGCGCGGCACGCTGTTCGGCTACCGCGGTCGCTCCACCCCGCGCGCCGGCACGCTGCTGGTCGTCAGCGGCGGCACCGCCCACGGCATCGGCCTCGAGGCGCCCCCCGGCGACCAGTCGCTGAAGGCCCGCGCGGTCACCGTCGCCCGCGGCGGTCTCGACGCGGCCGGCCTGACGCGCTCGCCGTTCTCGATCGACGGCAAGCAGCGGCTGTTCGCCGAGCCGCCCCACATGCAGGCGTCGATGCTCTTCCTGCCGTCGGGATCCCGCGTCCCCGCCGTGGGCGAGCGCGTCTCGGTGCGGGTCCGCTACACGACGACGTCGTTCGACGACGTCACCCTCGACTGACCCGGGCGCCCCACCGGGTCGCGCTCCGGGCGCAGGACGTCGCGGACCACGACCGCGACCAGCCACAGCTCCGCGGCCACCCGCAGCACGATCGCCACCCAGTAGAACGGGCTGTCGCCGCCGCTGCCCGCCTCGAGCGTGCCCGCGAGGTACCACCAGACGCAGGCGAAGTAGAGGACCTCCCCCGCCTGCCACACCAGCAGGTCGCGCCAGCGCGGGCGCGCGATGACGGCCAGCGGCAGCAGCCACAGCACGTACTGCGGTGAGTAGACCTTGTTGACGAGCAGGAACCCGGCGACGACGAGGAACGCCAGCTGGGCCAGCCGCGGCTCGGACGGTCCCCGCAGGCCCACCACGAGCACGCCCACGCACCACAGCGCGAAGAGCACCAGCGAGACCCGGTTGACCACGTCGGCCGAGGTCGCCGACCCGGTCACCTGGTCCCACACCAGCCACAGCGAGCCCAGGTCCGGGCCACGCTCGGAGTTGAACGACCAGAACACCTCCCACGAGCTCCGGGAGGACCACACCGCGGGCAGGTTGAGCGCGAGCCACGCGACCAGGGCGGCCAGCGAGGCGCCCGCCAGGTCCGACCACGCCCGCCGCCGCAGGCAGACCACGAGGACGGCCCCCAGCAGGAACAGCGGGTACAGCTTGGCGGCGACCCCCAGGCCGATCAGGGCCCCCGTCAGGAGGGGCCGCTCGCGCGCCCAGGCCCACAGCGCGCCGGCGACGAGCAGCACGGCCAGGAGGTCCCAGTTGACCAGGCCGGTGAGGGCCAGCGCCGGGGAGACCGCGAAGGCCACCGCGTCCCAGGGCCGCCCCGGGTTGACCCGGACCAGCAGCGCCGCGGCCCCGAGCGTCATCGCCGCCAGGGCGAGGGCGCTCAGGATCACGAACCAGCGGACCTCGGCGTCGAGCCGCTCCGGGTCCGCGAGCGCGTCGACGGGGCGCTGCGACCGCTCGGCGAGGTCGTCGGTGCCGAGCAGGAGGTGGGTGGCGGCCGCGGTGCCGTAGGCCAGGTAGGAGATCGCGACCGGGTACTCCATGACCTGGTAGCGCTCGGCCGTCGCCTCGGCGTACGGCCAGGCGAGCTCGGCGAACCCCCGCCCCGTGTACAGGTAGGGCAGGTCGGAGTAGCACATCGCGGCGTAGCGCTGGTCGGCGTCGTTCCAGGTGTCGTCGAAGCACGGCGCCTTCTGCACCATGCCGAGCGCGAAGCAGACCGCGGTGAGCAGCAGCACCACGCGCATCGGCGTGAACCAGCGGTGCCGGCCGGCGCGCGAGCCGAGCGGGCCGCCCACCGCCTCCGCGAGGCCCGCCACCACCGTGTCGTCGCGGGTCGGGTGGACCCGCTGCTCGCTCGTCAGGGTCCGCTACCGCTCGCGCCCGGGCCCGCGGCCCGACCCACCGCCCGACCCACCGCCCGCAGCGCCGCCCGCGCCGGCGCCGGTGCCGCCGCCACCGCCGCCACCGCCCGTGCCACCCGTGCCGCCGCCGGTGCCACCGCCGGCCGGCGGTGTGGTGCCCGGGTCGTCGGGCGTGGGCTCGGGCACCACGGGCGGGGTCGTCGGGTCCTCGGTCGGCTCGTCCGGGGTCGGCGGCGGCTCGGGGTCGGGCTGCTCGCTGACGCTCGGCTCATCCGAGGGCTGCGGCTGCGGCTGCGGCTCGGGCTGGGGCTCCTGGGACGGCGGCGGCGCGGGCGCCTCGGTCTCCGGCGGCGCGGTCGGCGCCGGCACGGAGCCGTCGGGGGCCTCGCCGTCGAGGAAGACCGGCTCGGGGAACTCGAGCACGTCCGTGCCCTCCAGGGCCCGGCCCATCACGTCGGTCCAGGTGCGGGCCGGGTAGGAGCCGCCGAAGAACTCCGGCAGCCAGCCGTCGAGCTGCTCGTTGCCCTGGCCGCGGACGTACATCACCGCGGTCGAGAGCTGCGGGGTGTAGCCCACGAACCAGGACGAGGACACCTCGTCGTCGCCGTTGGTCGCCGTGCCGGTCTTGCCCGCGGCGGGGCGGCCCAGGTCCAGGGCGGCCGAGCCGGACCCGGAGGTCACGACCTGCTGCAGGGCGTAGCTCACGTCGGCGGCCACGTCCTCGCTGATCGCCTGCTCGGTACCGCCGTCCTCGCCGGCGTCCCGGGCGTACAGCTCGTTGCCCTCGCGGTCCGTCACGCGCTCGACGACGTGGACCTCCGCGGCGCGACCCTCCGCGGCGATGGTCGCGTAGCCGTTGGCCATGTTGATCGGGCTGACCGTCGCGTTGCCGAGGGCGACGCCGAGCACCGGCTCCAGCCCGGGGCTGTCGGTCGGGATGCCGTACGGGTCGCGCTCGGGGGTCTGCGCCGGGGGGACGCCCATCGCGTTGGCCCGGTCGATGATCGACTCCGGGCCGTCGCTCATCCGCTCCGTCATGTCGATGAACGCCGTGTTGACCGAGTTCTCGGCGGCGGTCAGCATCGTGATCGCCGAGCCGTAGTCGGTGTCGCCCTGGTTGCCGATCTCCGAGCCGTCGGGCAGCACGAGGGGCGAGTTGCCCTCGAAGGTGTCGTTGAGCGAGAAGCCCTGCTCGATGGCCTCGGCCATCGCGTACGCCTTCATCGTCGAGCCGGCCTGCCCGCCCTCGCGCGCCCAGTTGAGCTGGGAGTCGAGGTAGTCCTGCCCGCCGTAGAACCCCCGCAGGGCACCGGTGCCGGGCTCGACGCTCGCGACGCCGATGTGGAGGTCGGCGCCGAAGCCCTCGGGCCGCTGGGCCGCGACCCCGGCCTCCGCGGCCTCCATCACCTGCTGGTCGAAGGTCGTGGTGACCCGCAGGCCGCCGCCGTCGACGTCGGCGTCGCTGAAGCCGAGCTCGTTGAGCTCCGAGCGCACCATCTCCAGCGCGTGGCCGCGCTGGCCGGCGTACCGGCTCTCGGCCTCGATCTCGGGGAACCTCGGCAGGGCGCGGGAGGCACGCTCGACCTCGGCCTCGGAGGCGGTGCCCATCTCGGCCATGCCGGACAGGGTGTAGGCGTAGCGCTCCTTGAGCGCGGCGCGGTCGCCGCCGTCGGGGTCGTAGCGGCCCGGGTTGTTGAGCACGCTGGCCAGGAACGCCGACTGCCGCAGCGTCAGCTCGGCGGCGGGGGTGGCGAAGTAGGCCTGCGCGGCCGCCTCGACGCCGTACGCGCCGCGGCCGAAGTAGATGGTGTTGAGGTAGCCCTCGAGGATCTCCTCCTTGGACTGCTGACGCTGGATCTTCAGCGACAGCAGCGCCTCCTTCGCCTTGCGGCTGAGGGTCTGCTCCTGGCTGAGGTAGAGGATCTTCACGTACTGCTGGGTGATCGTCGAGGCGCCCTGCGTGCTGTTGCCGCGGGCGTTGGAGAACGCCGCGCGCACGATGCCGCGGGGGTCGATGCCCTGGTCGGTCCAGAAGGTCCGGTTCTCCGCGGCGATCACCGCGTCCTTCAGGTCCGCCGGCATCTGCTCGAGGTCGATGGAGACGCGGTTCTGGGTGGCGAACTCGCCGAGCTCGGTGTCGCCGTTGCGGTAGTAGACGAAGCTGGTCTGCGTCTGGAAGTCCGCGTTGGGGTCGGGCACGTCGGTGGTCTGGTAGAGCACCACGAACGCGACGGCCCCCGCGATCAGCGCGAGGACCACGGTCACCCCGGTCCACACGACGAGGCGACGGAGGAGACCTCCGCGACGGCCCCTGGCGGACCGGCCCGCGCGGCCCGTGGCCCGCCCGGTGGTCCCGGGCGCGGCCGCCCTGCGTTTCCCGCTCACTGGCTCTCCGACTGCTCGGCGACATGACGATCCCGGGTCGACCCGGGGGCAGCGCCCGCTCGTCCGGCCCCGGTGACGGGGTGGTTCAGGCGCGAAGCAGTCCCCCAGCGTAGCGACGCGCGGGGAGGACGCCATTCGACGCGGTCCCGCGTGAGTCGCGCCACACGCGATACAACGCGGTGTCACGTCGCGTGGATATATCGCTACGATAGGTCGCGATGGTCAGACGCGGAGAGACGACGGAGCTGGCAGTCCTCGGACTGCTGGACGAGTCACCCATGCACGGCTACGAGCTGCGCAAGCGCCTGAACCTCATGCTGGGCTGGGGGCGCGTGCTGTCGTACGGCTCCCTGTACCCCACGCTGAAGAAGATGCTGCGGGCCTCGCTCATCGAGGAGGAGGTCGTCACGCCGCCCCCGGCGACGCGACGCCAGCGCATCGTCTACCGGCTCACCGACACCGGCCGCGAGGAGTTCGCCCGCCTGATGGCGGAGGTCGGCCCCCACGCGTGGGAGGACGACAGCTTCGGCGTCCGGTTCGCGTTCTTCTCGCGCACTGACCTCGAGAGCCGGCTCCGCGTGCTCGAGGGGCGTCGGACGCGGCTCGAGGAGCGCCTCGCCCGCGTGCAGAGCGACCTCGACCGCACCCGCGCCGAGGCCGACCGCTACGCCTCCGAGCTCCAGCGCCACGGCGTCGAGTCCGTGGAGCGGGAGGTGCGCTGGCTCTCCGACCTCATCACCGCGGAGCGCAACGGCACGGCTCCCGGTGACCGGGCGGGCCCGTCCGGCCCCCAGGACCCGCAGGACCCGCAGGACCAGAACGAGCCCGACCAGATCCAGCCAGACCACCCGATGCCCGTCTCCGGGCGCCGAGAAGGAAGTGAGTGAACCGATGGGTTCCGTACGAGTAGCCATCGTGGGGGTCGGCAACTGCGCGACCTCCCTCGTGCAGGGCGTGCACTACTACCGCGACGCGGACGCGTCCGCCACGGTGCCCGGCCTCATGCACGTCGAGTTCGGCGACTACCACGTCCGCGACGTCGAGTTCGTCGCCGCGTTCGACGTCGACGACAAGAAGGTCGGCAAGGACCTCTCCGAGGCGATCAACGCCTCCGAGAACAACACGATCAAGATCGCCGACGTGCCCACCCTGGGCCTGGACGTCCTGCGCGGCCCGACCCTGGACGGCCTCGGCAAGTACTACCGCGAGACCATCGAGGAGTCCGCCGCCGAGCCGGTCGACGTCGTCGCCGTGCTCCGCGAGGCGCAGGCCGACGTGATGGTCTGCTACCTGCCCGTCGGCTCCGAGGACGCCGCCAAGTTCTACGCGCAGTGCGCGATCGACGCGGGCGTCGCCTTCGTCAACGCCCTGCCCGTCTTCATCGCCTCCGACCCCGAGTGGGCCGCGAAGTTCGAGGCCGCCGGCGTGCCGATCGTCGGCGACGACATCAAGTCGCAGGTCGGCGCCACGATCACCCACCGCGTGATGGCGAAGCTCTTCGAGGACCGCGGCGTCGCGCTGGACCGCACCTACCAGCTCAACGTCGGCGGCAACATGGACTTCAAGAACATGCTCGAGCGCGACCGCCTGGAGTCCAAGAAGGTCTCCAAGACCCAGGCCGTCACCTCCAACCTGCAGGGCGAGCTGGCCAACAAGATCAGCGACCGCAACGTGCACATCGGCCCCTCGGACTACGTCCAGTGGCTCGACGACCGCAAGTGGGCCTACGTCCGCCTCGAGGGTCGTGCGTTCGGCGACGCCCCGCTGAACCTCGAGTACAAGCTCGAGGTCTGGGACTCCCCCAACTCGGCCGGCATCATCATCGACGCCATCCGCGCGGCGAAGATCGCCAAGGACCGCGGCCTCGGTGGCCCCGTCCACGCCGCGGCGACCTACCTGATGAAGTCCCCGCCGATCCAGCGCCCGGACGACGAGGGTCGCGCCGGCGTGGAGGCGTTCATCAAGGGCGACGCGACCGTCTGATCCCGATCCACCTCGAGACCCCCGGACCGACCGGTCCGGGGGTCTCGTGCGTCCGGCGCCGGCCCGGTCAGCCGGTCAGCCGGTCGCGCAGGCTCCGCCGGTCCCGGGCCGCGATGCCCACCGTCGCGAGCAGCGCGTCGACGTCGCGGTCGACGAGGGCGACGACCTCGCGCCGCCCCCGCGCGACCCAGGCCTCGAGCGCGTCCGGGGCGAGCGTCGTCAGGTGGTCCTCCGCGCCGCTCCACGGCGGACGGCGGAGCATCGCGCGCACCGACAGCTCCCAGTCGTCGGCGACCACCTCCGGCGCCACCCCGGCGTGAGCGAGCAGCAGCGCGCTGAGCATCCCCGTGCGGTCGCGGCCCGCGGAGCAGTGCAGCAGCACCGCCCCCTCGGACCGGGCGACCGCGCTCAGCGCGTCGGCCACGAGGTGGGGCAGCAGACGCAGGTTGTGCCCCCAGTACGCCGGCCGGTCGAGGATGGGCCCGCAGACGCGGACGAACTCCGCGTGGGCCGGGTCCTCGGTCGGGCGGTGCCGGACCGTCACCCCCGCGCCGGGCCGCGACGGCGGGTCGGGGTCACCCGGCCGCGGCCCGCGCTCGTCGTCGTTGCGGAGGTCGACGACCGCGCGGACGCCGTATGCCCGCAGCTGCTCCCACCCCCGCGCGGTGAGCAGCTCCCGGCGCGGCGCGCGCACCACCACGCCGTACGACGTGAGGCCGGCGGCCGCCCGTGCCGTGGGCAGGCCCCCGAGGTCGCGGACGTTGTGCAGCCCGTCGGCCGCCACCTCGCGGCTCATCGGGCCGTCGGTCGCTGCGCCGTCACCGGGACCACGGCCGGCCCGTCGCCGACGGGCCTCACGAGAACGGCGCCGACACCACGTCGACCGCGCGTCCCGCGACCCGCCCCGGCCTTCAGGCGTTCGGCGGCGGGGGCTTCCACTCGAAGGCCTGCACCACGACGAAGCCGGGCCCGTGGAAGACGTACTGGATCGCCTCGCCGGAGCCGCCGCGCAGCGCGGAGCCGACGTTCATGGAGTTGTGCACGCCGGGGCTCAGGTTGGCCGACCAGCAGACCGCGGCCTGCGGGTCGACGAAGGTCGGCTGCTGGGAGCAGTCGAGGACCACGGGGTTGCCGACGACGTTGATCGCGACCGTGCCGGTGCCGCCGACGGTGGTGTTGAACAGCCCGCCGGTCATCATCCCCGCGCCCTTGGTGCGGTTGATGTCCCAGGTCAGCTCCTGGTCGAAGGCCAGGATGTTGCGGCTGTTGATGCTGATGCCCTCACCCTCGAGGTGCATCAGGTGCACGTAGCCGGCCTCCTCCGCGAAGAAGACCTCGCCCTGGCCCGAGACCCGCATCAGGCTGACGTTCTCCGACGTCAGGACCTTCTTGGCGAGCTTGCCGAGGCTGCCCGACTTCTCGTGGTGGAACTGCACCTGGCCCTGGTAGGCCACCATCGTGCCCTTGGTGGCGAGCACGTCGGGGCCGAGGCCGACCCGCAGCATCTGCGGGTTCTGCAGGGCCCACCGCTCCTGGCTCTGGACCTCGAGGTTCTCCTGGGCGAACAGATCGCTTCTCATGACCCCGCATCCTGCCCTGTCCGGGCCGGTGGCGGGGAGACTTCAGCGCTCGGCCTCGGCCTTGACCCGCGCCAGCGTCTGCCGCATGCCGGCGCGCAGGTCGGCGGTGAACGTCTCCTGCCCGCCGAGCACGGCGTCGACGAGACGGTTCGACAGCGCCGACACGCCCTGCGGGGTCTCGCGGCGGTGCACCACGCGGGTGCCCGGCACGCCGGCGACCGTGGTGGGCTCCAGCTCGAAGGACCACACCGTGCGGTTCTCGGTGATGCGGAACGCCACGCGCCGGTGGGGCTCGAGGGCGACGACCTTCGCCGTCGTCGGCCACACCTTCCAGCCCTGGTGGTTGACGTTGAGCATCCGGCTGCCCACCGTGAGCGGGCGCCGTACGAGGGTGCGGACGACCTGCGGGCTCCACTCGGCGAGGCGCGGCAGGTCCGAGACCAGCTTCCACACCGCGGCGGGCTCCGCGGCGATCTCGATGGAGGCCTCGAGCTCGGTGGGGGTCTGCGTCGTGTCGCTCATGGGCCGCGATGCTACTGGTCGGTAACCGCCCGTGTCTGTACCCGGGGTCTCACCGCGTGACGGCTACGAGCGGGCGGCCCACCACGCGAGCAGGCGCTCGCGGGCGTCGTCCTCGGAGAGCGGGCCCTCGTCGATGCGGAGCTCGAGGAGCCAGCGGTAGGCGGTGCCGACGTCGCGGCCGGCGGGGATGCCGAGCGCCTCCATGATCTGGTTGCCGTCGAGGGCGGGGCGCAGGGAGGCGAGCTCCTCCTCGGCCTCGAGCCGCTCGATGCGCTGCTCGAGGTCGTCGTACGTCGCCCGCAGCCGCGCGGCCTTGCGGCGGTTGCGGGTGGTGCAGTCGGCGCGGGTCAGCACGTGGAGTCGGGCGAGCTGGTCGCCGGCGTCGCGCACGTAGCGGCGCACGGCCGCGTCGGTCCACTCGCCCGTGCCGTAGCCGTGGAAGCGCAGGTGCAGCTCGACCAGGCGGCAGACGGCGTCCGTGGTCTCGGTCGAGAAGCGCAGCGCCTTCATCCGCTTGCGGGTCATCTTGGCGCCCACCACGTCGTGGTGGTGGAAGGTGACCGTGCCGTCGTCGAGGAAGCGGCGCGTGCGCGGCTTGCCGACGTCGTGCATCAGCGCCGCGAAGCGCGACACGAAGTCGGGCGCGCCCCCGAGACGGTGCTCCAGCTCGATCGACTGCTCGAGCACGGTGAGGGTGTGCTCGTAGACGTCCTTGTGGGCGTGGTGCTCGTCGCGCTCCAGCCGCAGCGCCGGCAGCTCGGGCAGCACCCGCTCGGCGAGCCCGGTGTCGACCAGCAGGGTCAGCCCCAGCCGCGGGTACGGCGCGCAGACGAGCTTGACGAGCTCCTCGCGGACCCGCTCGGCCGAGACGATCTCGAGCCGGTCCGCCATCGCGGTCATCGCGGCGGCGACGTCGTCGTCGACGGTGAAGCCCAGCTGGGCCGCGAACCGCGCCGCCCGCAGCATCCGCAGCGGGTCGTCGGAGAAGGAGTCCTCGGGGGTCCCCGGGGTGCGCAGCCGGCGGTGCGCCAGGTCGACCACGCCGCCGTACGGGTCCTCGAGCGCGCGACCCGGCAGCGTCACCGCCATGGCGTTGACGGTGAAGTCGCGCCGGCCGAGGTCGCCGGCCAGGCTGTCGCCGAAGTCGACCTCCGGCTTGCGCGAGGCGCGGTCGTAGACGTCCGAGCGGTAGGTGGTGACCTCCACCTGCCAGTCACCCTTGCGCGCGCCGATGGTCCCGAAGCTGCGACCCATGTCCCAGGTCGCGTCGCCCCAGTCCTTGAGCAGGCGCTCGGTGGTGTCGGGGTGCGCCGAGGTCGCGAAGTCGAGGTCCGTGTGGCGCCGCCCGAGCATCGCGTCCCGGACCGGCCCGCCGACCAGCGAGAGCTGCTCGCCGGCGTCGGCGAAGACCCGGCCCAGCGGCTCCAGCAGCGGCGCCAGCCGGTCGAGCTCCGCGGTCACCGAGTCCTGCGCGGCGCGCATGTCGAGCGGCTGCGCCGAGGGGTCCGTCGGACGGTCCGTCGAGGCCGACGCCCCCGGCGGGGCCGCGGACGGGGTCGCGGACGCGCTCGCGGGCGCGGAGGAGGGCTCGGACACGACCGCTCACTGTAGTGGCGCCGACGCGGCCCGTGGGCACGGGCCCGCTGGCCCGCACGGCCTAGGCTGCGGGCGTGCCAGCAGCCCCCGACCAGCCGCCCGGCCGCCGGGCCGGCGGTCGGGCAGGGCCCCTCGCCGCGGCCGCGGCGCTGCTCGCGAGCGCCCTGGGCGCGACCCCCGCGACCGCCGCGAGCGCCGCCGAGGCCGCACCCGCGGCGTCGGCCCCCACGTCGACAGCAGCGCCGGCAGCCGCCGCTGCGCCCGGGGACGACCCCCTCGACGTCGTCATCGACACCGTCGGGCCCGCGGAGCTGCCGGAGCGCGGACCGCTGACCCTCACCGGCAGCGTCACCAACGACAGCATCGAGACCTGGGAGGACGTCAACGTCTACGCCCTGTTCTCGGCCAGCCCCCTCACGACCGCAGCCGAGCTGGCGGACGCCTCGGCGCTGCCCGCCGACGCCCTGATCGGCGAGCGGATCACCGAGACCGGCGCCTTCGCCGACGTCGGCGACCTCGAGCCTGGCACCACCCGCAGCTTCTCGCTGCGGCTGCCCGGCGACCTGCTGCCGGACGCCGGCGACGGGGTGTACTGGACCGGCGTGCAGGCCCTGGGAGCCGACAGCTCGGGCCGCGACGAGATCGCCGACGGCCGCGCCCGCACCTTCGTCCCCCGCGTCACGGCGTCCACCCGGGACGACGACGTCGGCGAGGTCGACACCGCCTTCGTGGTCCCCGTGCGCCACCCCGTACGGCGTGACGCCGACGGCCGCGTCCGCAACCTCGCCGCCTGGTCGAACGACCTCGCGCCCGGAGGCCGGCTGGACCGGCTGCTCGATTTCGGCGCCGAGGCCTCCGGCACCGGGTCCAGCACGGTCACCTGGCTGCTCGACCCCGCGGTGCCGGACACGGTCGCCGAGCTCGTCGCCGGCAACGACGGCCTGTCCATCGCGCCCAGCGTGCAGCCCGGTCCCGACGACACGGACGGGCAGGGCGGCGGGCAGGACGGCGGGCAGGAGGGGGAGGAGCCCGACGCGGAGCCCTCGTCCTCGGCCCCCACCGACGACGACACCGACGACGACACCGACGACGGCACGGGCGACGGGGCCTCCCCGTCCCCGTCCGAGGCCGAGACCGACCCCGCCGTCCTCGCCGCGCAGGAGCGCGCCGCCCGTGGCGGACGCGTCTGGCTCGAGCAGCTGCGCGAGGTCCTCGGGGACGGCACCGTGCTGGCGCTCCCCTACGGCGACATCGACGTCGACGCGGTCGCCCGCGCCGACCCCGACCTCTACGACCGGGCGCGCGTGCGCTCCGAGCAGGTCACCGCCGCCCAGGGCATCGACGACGCGGAGCCCGTGGTGCTGCCGCCCAGCGGCTACCTCGACCCGGCGACGCTCGAGGCGATCCCGACCACCGACACCGTGGTCGTGGCGGACACCGCGCTGCCCGAGCCTCCCGAGGGCTCCCGGGTGCGGGTGGCCGGGCGCGACCTGGCGGTGACCGCGGCGGCGCCCGCGACCGGCGGACCGGACCCCGGCGACCGGCTCTCGCCCGTCGCGGTGCGCCAGCGGCTGGTCAGCGAGGCGGCCCTCCGGCTGCTCGCGGCCGACCCCGAGGACGCCGCCCGCAGCGACCCCTCGCTCGTGGTGACGATGCCCAGCTCCTGGGACCCGACCCCGGGCACCGGGTTCTTCCGCGCCCTCGACGAGGTCGACTGGCTCAACCTCACCTCGCTCGACGACGCCCTCGGGGGCGCGGGCGGCGACATCGAGAGCTCCGTGATCCCCCGCGAGCCCGCGGCGGGACTCGACGCCGAGGCCCTCGCCTACCCCGACGCCGTGCGGGCCCGCGAGGTCCCCGAGGCCGCGGTCGAGGGGGCCGGACCGATGATCGACTCCGCGATCAGCCTGCAGGACGTCCTGCCGCTCAACGACACCGTCGCCGAGCAGGCCGCCGACGAGGCCCTGGTCGCGCTCTCCTACGCCAACCGCGGCTCGACGGAGCTGTCGCGCCGCGCGATCACCCTGGCCCGCCGTCACGTCGAGGGCATGCTGGGCGAGATCACGGTCGAGGCCCCCACCTCGCTGACCCTCTCCAGCGACAGCGGCGACTTCTCCGTCCAGCTCTCCAACGGGCTCGACCAGCCCGTGGTCGTCCGGCTGCGGGCCGTGACCGACGGGCCCCTCGAGATCCGGGCGCCGGCCGAGGTGGAGGTGCCGCCGCAGGCGGGCACCACGATCCGGATGCCGGTGGCGACGAGCCGCGTCGGGCTGACCACCGTCGAGGTGGAGCTGACCGACAGCGCGGGCAACGCGATCGGCGCCTCCGACTCGCTGCCGGTGCGGTCCGTGCAGATCGGGGTCGTCATCTGGTGGATCCTGGGCGTCGGCACGGCCCTGCTCTTCAGCGCGATCCTGGTGCGGCTGGTCCGCCGGATCCGCGCGGCCCGTCGCTCGGGCGCCACCGCATGACGCGCTCGCGCACGAGCGGTCGCCACCGCCGGGGCCGCCCGCAGGACCCGCCTGCACCCACCGCCGCACCCACCGCCACGCCCACCGCCACGCCCACCGCCACGCCCGCCCCCACGGAGGCCGACGTCCACGCGGGCCCCGCCGTCGAGCACGACGCGGGCCGGCAGACCGGCCCGGGTCCCAGCCGGGAGACCCGGTCGCTGCTCGCGTCCAGCGCGGTGATGGCGGCCGGCACCGTGTTCTCCCGCGCCAGCGGGCTGATCCGCTCGCTGCTGCTCGCCGCGGCGCTGGGCGGCGAGCTGCTCGCGGACCAGTTCGCGATCGGCAACACGATCCCCAACATGGTCTACATCCTGCTGGCGGGCGGGGTCTTCAACGCCGTGCTCGTCCCCCAGCTGGTCCGCGCCATGCGTGACCACCCCGACGCCGGGGAGGCCTACACCAACCGGGTCGTGACGCTCGCCGCGCTGTTCCTGGGCGTGGTCACCGTGCTGCTGGTCGTCGCCGCGCCCTGGCTGATGGGGATCTACCTCACCGACGAGTACTCCAGCCCCGAGCTCGCGGCCCAGCGGGCCTCGGTGATCGCGGTCGCGCAGTACTGCCTGCCGCAGGTGTTCTTCTACGGCATGTTCGTGCTCGTCGGACAGATCCTGAACTCACGCGGCCGCTTCGGCCCGATGATGTGGGCCCCGATCGCCAACAACGCGATCGCCGTCGCGGTGCTCGTCGCGTTCCTCGCCACGTACGGCGCCGCGGGGCCCGACGAGGTCAACGGCGCGCTGACCGGCACCCAGCAGGCGGTGCTCGGGATCGGGTCGACCGTCGGGATCGCGGCGCAGTTCCTGATCCTGCTGCCCTACCTGCGCTCGGCCGGCTACCGCTTCCGCCCGCGCTTCGACTTCCGCGACTCCGGGCTGGGCCACACCCTGCGCCTCGGGGTGTGGACGGTGCTGTTCGTCATCGTCAACCAGGTGACGGCCACGGTGGTCGTCCGTCTCGCCTCGAGCGGCCCCGCGACCGCCGCCGGGGAGGGCGGGTCTGGCACGGGCTACTTCGTCTACTCCACGGTCTTCCTCGTCGCGATGGTGCCGCACTCGGTGATCACCGTCTCGCTGGCCACCGCGGCGCTGCCCCGGCTCTCGGCGTACGCCGCGGACGGCGACCTGTCCTCCCTCGCCGGCACGCTCGCCTCCGTCGTGCGCCGCACCCTCGCGCTGATGGTGCCGATCGCGGTGCTGCTGCCGGTGATCGCCGACGACGCCGCCCGCGCCGCGGCGTTCGGCGCGGTCGCCGGCAGCTCGGACCTGTTCGTGCCGACGCTCGCCCTCTTCGGGCCGGCGGTGCTGCTGTTCACCGTCCACTACCTGATGCTGCGCGGCTTCTACGCCCTGGAGCGGACCCGCACCGTGCTGTGGATCCAGTGCTTCGTGGCCGCGACCAACATCGGGGTGGCGCTCAGCCTGGTCCCGATGGTCAGCGCCCGGTCGACCTCGCCCGCGCTGGTCGTCGCCTACGCCGCGTCGTACGCCGTGGGCTCCGCGATCTCCTACCTCACGCTGCGCCACGTGCTCGGGGGCCTCCGGACGGGCCGGCTGCTGCGGTTCCTGGTCCGGCTGGCGGTCGTGGTCGCGCTGGCGACCGCGGCCACCGCGGCGGCGTCGTGGGGCCTGCGCACCTGGGAGCCCGAGCCGGGCCAGCTGCAGGCCGCGCTGCAGGCGGGCGGCCTCACCGTGCTCCACCTCGGACTCGTGCTCGTCCTGGGCACCGTGATGCGGGTCTCGGAGCTCTCCGACGTCCTCGCCGTCCTCGGACGGCGGCTGCCCGGCCTGCGGAGGCGCTGACTCGCGCCTACGATGGGGCCGGGTTTCCGGCGCGCCGGGGCGGTGGAGCCCGGTCAGACGACCGACACGCAGCGTGACCAGCAGGCGGGAGAGGCAGACCAGGTGCAGCACGGGGTCCGGCCCGGGGACGTCCTGGCCGATCGCTACCTCCTCGTCGACCTGCTCACCGAGAGCGGCGGCGGCCGGTTCTGGCGCGCCCACGACCGCGTCCTGTCGCGCCACGTCGCCCTGCACGTGCTGGCCGAGGACGACCCCCGCGCCGACGACCTCCTCGACGCGGCGCGCCGGTCGGCGACCGTCTCGGACCGGCGGCTGCTGCGGGTGCTGGACGCCGAGCGCCGCGACGGCCTGTGCTTCGTCGTCAACGAGTGGGGCACCGGGCGGTCGCTGGACATCATCCTCGGGACCGAGGGACCGCTGTCGCCGCGCCGGGCGGCCTGGATCGTCCGCGAGGCGGCCGAGGGGCTCGCGGTCACGCACGCCGCCGGGGTGTCGCACGGCCACCTCGTCCCCGAGAACCTCCTCGTCGACCGCAGCGGCGCCGTCCGCCTGATCGGCTTCGCCGTCGACGCCGCGCTGCGGGGCCTCGACCCGTCCCCGGCCGGCGACGTCCGCGGCCTCGCCGGGCTGCTGTACGCCGCGCTCACCGGCCGGTGGCCGGGGCCCCCGCCGTCCCAGGTGCCCGAGGCGCCGCGCGAGGGCGTCCACGTGCTCCGGCCCCGGCAGGTCCGCGCGGGCATCCCCCGGGCCCTCGACGTCGTCTGCGACGAGCTCCTCAACCCCGCCGGCACCCACCTCGGCGGCGTCGACGACGCCGCCCGCCTCGCCGCCGCCCTCGACGAGGTCGTCGGCGACGACAACGGGATGGTCGCCGCCGAGGCGGCGCGCCACCGCACCGCGACCGACGCCCGCGGCCCCTGGCCCCCCACCCCCACCTGGCCGGCGCCGACCACGACGCCCGCTCCCGTCGCCGACCCCGCCCCCGGCGACCCGGCGACGGCCCCCCTCACGACCACACCGCCGACCACGACGCCGACCACACCGCCCACCACACCAACGACCACGCCGCCGACCCCCTCGGACGACGACCTCCGCTCCGGTCCCGCCACGACGGTCGTGCCCCGCGTCGGGGCCGCCGCCCGCGCCGCCACGCTGCCCGCGGCCGGAGCGGCCGGAGCAGCGGGTGCGACCCGTCCGGTGCCGGCCCCCGCGGACGCACCGGACCACGCGGACCGCCCGCACGAGGAGGTCCCGGCGCAGGAGGGGACCGATCCCGGCGACCCTCACGACGAGGCCGACGCCGTCACGACGCCGGTGCCCGCGGCGGGGGCCGCGGGCCGCGCCGACCAGCCGGGTCCGCCCACCGAGGCCGGCATGCCGATCTTCGACGACGACGCCGACGAGGTGGAGTGGCTGCGCGCCCGCGCGGAGGCCCCGGCGCCGCCCCCGCCGTTCGAGGAGCCGCCGGAGCGGCCGCTGTTCGCCCCCGGCCCGCCCGACGACGCGCGCACCCGGCGGGGTCGCGTCGACGACTCCTCCCGCGCCGGCGGGTCCGGCACGTTCTGGCCCTGGGACGACGGCCACGGCGGGCACGGCCCGGGGTCCCCCGTCCCCGGCAGCGACGAGCCCGAGGAGGACGGTCCGGTCCCCGGCCGCCGCTCGCTGGCGCTCGGGGTGACCCTGATCGTGCTGATCCTCGTCGCCGTGGCCGGGGTCGTGGTGTGGAACGCCCGCCAGGACGGCTCCCTGCTCGGGAGCGAGGACACCCCCGGCCGGAGCGCGAGCCCCCGTGACGAGGCCACGCCGCCGGAGCCGCTGCCCGTCGCCGCGGTCACCGACCTCGACCCGCAGGGCGACCCGCCCGAGGAGTACCCCGAGCTCGCGCCGCTGGCCGCGGACGGCGACCCCGCGACGGCCTGGAACACCAACACCTACGCGCAGCAGTTCGGACCCGACGGGCTCAAGACGGGCCTCGGCCTGGTCGTCGACCTCGGCGAGTTCCGCGACGTGGCACAGGTCCGGGTCCAGGTCGTCGGCCAGACCGCCCTCGCGGCGTACGTCGCCGACACCGAGCCCACGGGGGTGGCCGACCTGCCCCGCCTCGCCGAGGGCTCCGGCGACGGCGAGGTCACGCTGACGCTCGACAGTCCCGACACCGGACGCTTCGTCGTGGTCTGGATCGACCAGCTGCCCGCGGTCTCCGACGGGTTCCGCGCCGAGGTCGCGGAGATCACGGTCCTCGGATGAGCCCCGAGCAGGACCCCGCGGACGACCGCGACCTGCTCGCGGCGCACGTCGCGGGCGACCCCGACGCGTTCGGCGTCCTCGTCGCCCGTCACCGCGACCGGCTCTGGGCCGTCGCGCTGCGCACCACGGGCGACCGGGAGGAGGCCGCGGACGGGCTGCAGGACGGCCTCGTCGCGGCGTACCGCCGGGCGGCCTCCTTCCGGGGCGACGCCGCGGTCACGACCTGGCTGCACCGCGTGGTGGTCAACGCCTGCCTGGACCGGATGCGGGCCTCCCGGGTGCGCCGCGCCGACCCGCTGCCCGAGCAGGACGACCGGGTCGTCCCCCGCGAGGGGCCGTCCGGCTCCGGGCTCGCCGCCACGCGCGCCGACGGCGACCCCGAGGCCGGCGCCGTGCGCGCCGACGAGCAGCGTCGGGTGCTCGCCGCGCTGGCCACCCTGCCGGCCGAGCAGCGCGCCGCCCTCGTGCTGGTCGACATGGAGGGCCACCCGGTCGCCGAGGCGGCCGTGATGCTCGACTGCGCCGTCGGCACGGTGAAGTCCCGCTGCTCGCGGGGCCGCGCCCGCCTCGCCGTGCTGCTGGGCGACCTCCTCGACCCGGACGACGGGGCCGCACCTCGCGGGAACCACCCGCCGTCCCGCGCCGTCCCACCCGAGCAGCGTCCGTCCGATCCGCACCGTCCCCAGGGGGCCCCACCGTGAGCGAGGAGCAGGTGCGTCGGCTGCTGGCCCGCGCCCGCCACACCGCGCCCGTCCCCGACGACGTCGCCGCCCGACTGGACGCGGCGCTCCGCGACGCGGCGCACGCCGACGGCCGGGAGCCCGCCGACACCGGCCTCGACGAGCTCGCCGCCCGCCGTCGCCGGCGCCGCTGGACCGGGGCGCTCGCCGCCGCGGCGGTGGTCGTCGTCGCCGGGGTCGGCCTCGGCGCGACCGGGGGGCTGGACCTCTCCGGCGCCGGCGGCGAGGGCTCCGGGTCGGACAGCGCGGGTGGGGCCCTCGAGGCCCCCGGCCCCGAGGGCACGCGACCCGGGAGCACGCCACCCGGGAGCGAGGGCCCCGACGTCGCCGAGCGCGACGAGGGCGCACCCTCCGGGTCCGACGACCCCGGGTTCTCCGCCGAGTCCGACCCGCGCGCCACCGCCCGCGGCCTCCCCGTGGTCCGGGACGGCTCCACGCTGGTCGCCGACCTCGTCGACGCCGCCCGCACCGCACGGCCCGACCTGCGGGTGGTGGCGCCCTGCGCCCCGCGCACGGTCGAGGGCGAGCGGGTCCGCGTGCGCTTCGCCGCCGGGTCGCGCGCCACCGAGGTCCCCGCCGAGGTCGTCCTCGTCCCCGCGGGCGACGGGGCGCGGCGCGCCGAGGTGTGGTCCTGCGTCCCGGACGCCGCGGACGCCGCGGGGCCCCTGCGCTCGGCCGTGCTGCCGCGCCGCTGAGCGGCGCGGCGGGCCGGAACAACGCTGCCCTAGCATCGGTTGACCCCCACGTCGCCCCGTGATCAGCGCGGTCGCGACGTCCACGACGCAGCACCCACACGCGACACCGAGGAGTGGCTCCGCATGAGCGACCAGGAGCAGACCGACCAGATCCGCGAGCTCATCGTCATCGGCTCCGGACCGGCGGGCTACACCGCGGCGGTCTACGCCGCCCGCGCCAACCTCTCACCGCTCGTCTTCGAGGGGTCGGTCACCGCCGGCGGCGCCCTGATGAACACCACCGAGGTCGAGAACTTCCCGGGCTTCCGCGACGGCATCATGGGCCCCGCGCTGATGGACGAGATGCGCGCCCAGGCGGAGCGCTTCGGCGCCGAGCTGGTCCCCGACGACGTCGTCGAGGTCGACCTGACCGGTGACGTGAAGACCGTGCGCACCGCCACCGGCACCCACCGTGCGAAGTCCGTCGTGCTGGCCACCGGCTCGGCGTACAAGAAGCTGGGCCTGCCCCAGGAGGACGAGTTCTCCGGCCGCGGGGTGTCGTGGTGCGCCACCTGCGACGGCTTCTTCTTCCGCGACCAGGAGATCGCCGTCGTCGGCGGTGGCGACTCCGCCATCGAGGAGGCCACCTTCCTCACCCGCTTCGCGAAGAAGGTCTACCTGCTGCACCGCCGCGACGAGCTGCGGGCGTCGAAGATCATGCAGGAACGCGCCTTCGCGGACCCCAAGCTCGAGGTCGTTTGGGACACCGAGGTCGCCGCGATCAACGGCTCCGACCGGCTCGAGGGCCTCACGCTGCGCGACACCCGCTCCGGGGAGACCCGCGAGCTCGCCGTCACCGGCCTGTTCATCGCGATCGGCCACGACCCGCGCTCGGAGCTGCTCACGGGCCAGATCGACCTCGACGACGAGGGCTACGTGCTCGTCGACCGCGAGTCGACGGCCACCAACCAGCCCGGCGTCTTCGCCTCCGGCGACCTGGTCGACCACCGCTACCGGCAGGCCATCACCGCCGCCGGCACCGGCTGCGCGGCCGCGCTCGACGCCGAGAAGTACCTCGCCGACCACGCCCAGGCCGCCGCGCCGAGCCCCGACTCCGCGCAGATCGACGCCCGCGCCTGAGCCGCCACGGCGCCGGACGCGCCGCGTGGAAGAAACGCGACACGCCCGGCGTTCTGATGACCACAACCGGTACCCACATCCAGTCCTGAGGAGCACACGATGGCCAACATCTCCGCCGTCACCGACGCCGAGTTCGAGAACCAGGTCCTGCAGTCCGACAAGCCCGTGCTGGTCGACTTCTGGGCCGAGTGGTGCGGCCCGTGCCGCCAGGTCGCCCCGATCCTGGACGAGCTGGCCGCCGAGCACGGCGACAAGATCACGTTCCTGAAGATGAACGTCGACGAGAACCCCGTCACCCCGGCCTCGTACCGGGTCACCGGCATCCCGACGATCAACGTCTACTCGGGCGGCGAGGTCGTCAACACCATCGTCGGCGCCCGCCCCAAGGCCGCGCTGCTGAAGGAGCTCGACTCCTACATCGCGTGAGTCCCGGCCGGACACGCTCCGGCCCCGACGCGTCGACGAGACCCCGGCCCCCTGGTGGGAGCCGGGGTCTCGTGCGTGCAGGGTGGCCGCGCGGTCGGCGACCGGTGGTGCGGTGGCACGCGAGCGGGCGGTGTGAGGAACCTGCTGGTGCGCTGCTGGGCCGGATCAGCCATGCTGGGGGGGCCATGGACCACTCCCCCGCCACCCCCGGCCGCACCCGGCTCGACTCCTACGTCGACCGCTACGCCACCCGCACGGCCGGCATGACCGCCTCGGAGATCCGCGCCCTGTTCTCCGTCGCCTCGCGTCCGGAGGTCGTCTCGCTCGCGGGCGGCATGCCCAACATCTCCGGACTCCCCCTGGACGTGGTCGGCGGGGCCGTCGGGGAGCTCGTCGCCGAGCACGGCGCCACGGCGCTGCAGTACGGCTCCGGCCAGGGCGTCCCCGAGCTGCGGGAGCAGATCTGCGAGGTGATGGCGCTGGAGGGCATCACCGCGCACCCCGACGACGTCGTGGTGACCGTCGGCTCCCAGCAGGCCGTCGACCTGGTCACCCGGATCTTCTGCGACCCCGGCGACGTCGTGATCTGCGAGGCCCCGTCGTACGTCGGGGCGCTGGGCGTCTTCAAGTCGTTCGAGTGCGACGTCGTGCACGCCGAGATGGACGCCGACGGGCTCCGGCCCGACGCGCTGCGGGCGGCGATCGCCTCCGTGCAGGCCTCCGGCCGGCGCATCAAGTTCCTGTACACGATCCCCAACTTCCACAACCCCGCCGGCGTGACGATGTCCGCCGAGCGCCGTCCGGAGATCCTGGCGATCTGCCGGGAGGCGGGCGTGCTGGTGCTGGAGGACAACCCCTACGGCCTCCTCGGCTTCGACGAGCCGCCGATGCGCGCGCTGCGCGCCGACGAGGCCGAGGGCGTCATCTATCTCGGCTCGTTCTCCAAGACCTTCGCCCCGGGCTTCCGGGTCGGCTGGGCGCTGGCCCCGCACGCCGTGCGGGAGAAGCTGGTGCTCGCCCAGGAGTCGGCCACCCTGTGCCCCCCGTCGTTCTCGCAGATGGCGGTGTCGTCCTACCTCCGCGGCCACGACTGGCAGGGCCAGGTGAAGTCGTTCCGCGAGATGTACCGCGAGCGGCGCGACGCCATGGTCGACGCCCTCGAGGACCTGATGCCCCCCGGCTGCTCCTGGAACGTCCCCGCGGGCGGGTTCTACGTCTGGCTGACGGTGCCCCCCGGCATCGACACCAAGGCGATGCTGCCCCGCGCCGTGACGGCGCGGGTCGCCTACGTGCCCGGCACGGCGTTCTTCGCCGACGGGTTCGGCACCACGGCCATGCGCCTGAGCTTCTGCTACCCCACCCCCGAGCGGATCCGTGAGGGCGTCCGGCGCCTCGCGGGCGTGCTCGAGGAGGAGATGGAGCTGCGGGCGACGTTCGGCGCCGCCGGCACCCACGAGACCAGCCTGCCGCGGAGCCGGTACGACGCCCCCGGCAGCGACCTGACCTGAGAGGTCCGAGCGCCCCATGACGAGCACCACCGAGAGCCCTGCCACCCCTCCGGGGGGCGCCGAGGCCGCCGTCCCCGGCCGCGTCGTCGTCCTCGCCGGCGGGCTGTCCCACGAGCGTGACGTGTCGCTGCGCTCCGGGCGCCGCGTCGCCGAGGCGCTGCGGGGGGCCGGCACCGAGACCGAGGTCCTGGACGTCGACTCCCGCCTGCTCGAGCGCCTCGCGGCCGACCGTCCCGCCTGCGTGGTACCCATGCTCCACGGGGAGACCGGCGAGGACGGCGCCGTGCGCGAGGTCCTCGAGCTCCTCGACCTGCCCTATGTCGGCGCGGCGCCGGTGGCGTGCCGGACGGCCTTCGACAAGCCGACCGCCAAGGCGGTCGTCGCCCGGGCCGGGGTCCACACCCCCGCCTCGGTGTGCCTGCCCCACGAGACGTTCCGCGAGCTCGGCGCCGGCAAGGTGATGTCCGCGATCGTGGACCGCCTCGGCCTGCCGCTCATGGTCAAGCCGGCGCGCAGCGGCTCCGCGCTGGGCTGCAGCGTCGTCCGCTCCCCCGCCGACCTCCCCCACGCGATGGTCGACGCCTTCGCGTACGGAGCGCTCACCCTCGTCGAGCGTTTCGTGGCGGGCACCGAGGTCGCGGTGGGCGTCGTCGACGACGGCTCGGGCCCCCGGGCCCTGTCGCCGGTCTCGATCCACCCCGACGGCGGCGTCTACGACTACACGGCCCGCTACACGGCAGGGTCGACCGAGTTCCGGGTGCCCGCGACCCTCTCCGAGGAGCTCGCCGCCGAGTGCGCCCGGGTGGCCGTCCTGGTGCACGAGACCCTCGGGCTGCGCGACCTGTCGCGCTCCGACCTGATCGTCGACGCCGACGGCGTCGTCTGGTTCCTGGAGGCCAACGTGGCGCCCGGCTTCACCGAGACCTCCACCGTGCCCCTCGCCGTCCAGGCCGACGGGCTCGACCTGGGCCGCCTCTGCGCCTCCCTGGTCGCCGGCGCCACCGCCCGGGGGGCCCACCGTGCGTGACCTGACCTACCCCGCGGTGATCGTGACCGCGAAGATGCTGTTCAAGGTCCTCGGGCAGAGGTTCGTCATCACCGGCGCCGAGCACGTCCCCACCTCCGGCGGCGCGCTGATGGCGTTCAACCACATCGGCTACGTCGACTTCGTCTACGGCGGCCTCGCCGCCCAGCCGTCGGACCGCCTCGTGCGCTTCATGGCGAAGCGGGAGATCTTCGACCACCCGGTCGGTGGCCCCGTGATGCGCTCGTTCCACCACATCGAGGTCGACCGCGCGGACGGCATCGCGTCGTACCGCAACGCGGTGGACTTCCTGCGGCGGGGCGAGGTCGTCGGGATCTTCCCCGAGGCCACCATCTCCCGCTCCATGGAGATCAAGGAGCTCAAGACGGGCGCCGCCCGCATCGCCGCCGAGGCCGGGGTGCCGCTGATCCCCGTGGTCATGTGGGGCACCCAGCACATCTGGACCAAGGACCGTCCCCGCGACTTCAGTCGCGGCACGACCATCTCGCTCACCGTCGGCGCCCCCCTGCACCCGACGGGCGACGACCCGGTCGGCGACACCGCCGCCCTGCGCACGCAGATGCAGCGACTCCTGGCGGAGACCATCGAGGCCTACCCCGGTGGTCGCCCCCCGGGCGCCTGGTGGCTCCCCGCCTCCCACGGCGGCGGCGCCCCGACGCCCGAGGAGGCGGAGCGCCTCGACGCCGAGGAGAAGCGCGCCCGCGCCAAGCGCCGCGCCGAGAAGGCCCGCAAGCGCTCCTCCTGAGCGCTCCGGGCCCGCTTCGCGGCCCGTCGCAGCGCTCTGACCTGCGACGACGCCGATATGTCGACAAGGCGACCAATCGTCATGCCGACACGTCGACGGATCGATGTGTCGCCGAGTCGGCCCGGATGCGCGGCCCTAGACTGCCGAGTCGGCCCGGATGCGCAGCCTCCCGGTGCCGAGTCGGCCCGGATGCGCGCTCCCACGGCCGCTAGTCGGGTCGGATCGCCCGGGGGACGTCGGTCAGATCGGGCGGTCGTGGCGATTGCGGGGGTCGATGACGTCGGTGATGCGTCCGAGGTCCTCGAGCGAGGCGAACTCGATCGTCACCCGGCCCCTGCTGCGGCCGAGATCGACGGAGACGCGGGTGTCGAGGCGGTCGGACAGCCGCTCGGCCACCTCGGCGAGGGCCGGGTCTGGCTCTGCCGTGCGGCGGGTGCGACGGCCGGGACCCGAGCCGGGGTCCCCCACCGCCACGATCTCCTCGAGACCGCGGACACTGATGCCCTCGGCGACGACGCGCTGCGCGAGACGGTCCTGGAGCGACGCGTCGTCCACCGCGAGAAGCGACCGTGCATGGCCGGCCGACAGCACCCCGGCCGCGACCCGTCGCTGGACGGCGGGGCTCAGCCGGAGCAGGCGCAGCGTGTTGCTGATCTGCGGGCGCGAACGGCCGATGCGCTGCGCCAGCTCCTCGTGGGTGCAGCCGAAGTCCTCCAGCAGCTGGCCGTACGCCGCCGCCTCCTCCAGCGGGTTGAGCTGCGAGCGGTGGAGGTTCTCCAGCAGGGCGTCACGGAGCATGTCGTCGTCGCCGGTCTCGCGCACGATCGCCGGGATGTGGTCCAGGCCGGCGGCCTGCGAGGCGCGCCAGCGCCGCTCCCCCATCACGAGCTCGTACGACTCGTCCCCCGTCGGGCGCACGACGACGGGCTGCAACAGCCCGATCTCACGGATCGAGTGCACGAGCTCCGCCATCGCCTCCTCGTGGAAGACGTCCCTGGGCTGCCGGGGGTTCGGCACGACCTGGTGGATCGGCAGCTCCGCGAAGAACGCCCCGCTGTCGACCGTGAGGTCGTCGGCGGTGGTGGTCGGGTGCGCCGACTCGGACACCGTCGCTGGATCGCTCGCTGTTTCACGTGAAACGGCGCTGTCGTCCCGTGGTGGCGTTTCACGTGAAACCGGGGCGGCGGTCTCGGCCGCGGGGTCAGGCGGCGCCGGCGCCGGCGCGGTGGGGATCAGCGACCCGAGCCCGCGTCCCAGCCCTCGGCGCTGGGGCGGCTTGGGGGTGCTCACGCCATCACCCCACGGGTGGCCAGCTCGCGAGCCGCCTCCAGGTAGCTCAGCGCGCCGGGGGACCCCGGGTCGTACGTCATCACCGACTGCCCGTACGACGGGGCCTCCGACACCCGGACCGAGCGCGGGATGGTGGTCCGCAGCACACGGGCGCCGAAGTGCTCGCGCACCTCGCCGGCCACACCGGCGGAGAGCCGGGTGCGGGCGTCGTACATCGTGATCAGCAGCGCGGAGACCACCAGGTCACTGTTGAGGTGCTCGTGCACCATCCGGACCGTCTCCAGGAGCTGCCCGAGACCCTCCAGCGCGTAGTACTCCGCCTGGATGGGGATCAGCATCTCCACCCCGGAGACCAGGGCGTTCAGGGTCAGCAGGCCCAAGGACGGCGGACAGTCGACGACGACGTAGTCGAACCGGTCCGTGCCTGCGTCCTCGACGCCGCCGACGAGCGGGTGGGCGTCGATCGCCTCGCGCAGCCGGGTCTCGCGCCGGTCCTCGGCCACGAGCTCGATCTCGGCCCCGGCAAGGTCGATCGTCGCCGGCACCACCGTGACGAACGCCAGGTCCGGGCAGGGCTGCGCCACCTCCGCGAGCGGGGTGCCGTCGACCAGCACCTCGTAGCTCGACGGCGTGCCCCGCGGGTGGTCGATGTTGAGCGCGGTCGAGGCGTTGCCCTGCGGGTCGAGGTCGATCAGCAGGACCCGCTGACCCAGCTGGGCCAGGGCACAGGCGATGTTGACCGACGTGGTCGTCTTGCCGACGCCACCCTTCTGGTTGGCCACCACGAGGCGTCGGGTCCGCTCGGGACGCTCGACGGCGGGCCGCTGGGTGGCGTCGTGGCGCGCGCGGACGAGGGTCTCGGCCGCGCGAGCCAGGGGAGTGGTCTCGTCGTGGAGGCTGGGGAGGCCCTCGGCGATCTCGGCGGCGGTACGCACGCCACTGCTGGACTGGGGTGTTTCACGTGAAACCACGTGTCATCGCCTCCGGGGACGGATCGGGGGAGCGGACGGTGCTAACGGGGGCGGCGGCGCGCCGACGACGACGACCGACGACGCGGACGGCCCGACGGAGGACCGTCGTGACCGACCAAACGTACTGGTGCCTCACGCTCGCGGACCACCCGGACCACCGTGACGGGGGGATCGACGACCCCGACTCCGACGGTGAGCACCTCGGGCTGCGCGGCACCGGACGCCGTCCACGACGCCGGCGGCAGCTCCGCCACCTCCGTCGCGGCGCGGTCTCCCTTGAGCGCCACCATCGCGCCACCGACCTCGGTCATCGGTAGGCACCAGTCGGCCAACCGGGGGAGGGGCGCGACCGCTCGGGAGACCGTGACCGCGAACCGACGCTCCCTGACGTCCTCCGCGCGAGCCCGCACGACCTCGACCGCGCCGAGGTCCAGGTCGTCGACCACCTCCTGCAGGAAGGTGGCGCGACGGAGCAGCGGCTCCACCAGAGTGACCCGGAGGTCCGGGCGCGCGATGGCGAGCGCCAGACCGGGGAGGCCGGCCCCCGAGCCGATGTCGGCGACCGACGATCCCGCCGGCAGGACCTCGGTGAGAACGGCGCAGTTCAGCAGGTGTCGGTCCCACAGCCGGGGTGCCTCCCGGGGCCCGATCAGACCGCGCACCACTCCGGCGTCCGCCAGCCACGCCGCGTAGGCCTGCGCCAGGACCAGCCGGTCGCCGAAGACGTCGGAGGCGGCCGGCGGGGGAAGGGCGGCCGTCGCGGCCGGACCGTCCGTCACCGACTCGCCTCCGTCGCGACCGTCGTCGACGCTCAGGAGGGGAGGATCACGACGTGCCGGCGGGGCTCCGCACCCTCGGACTCCGAGACGAGACCGGCCGCGGCGACGGCGTCGTGCACCACCTTGCGCTCGAAGGCCGACATCGGCTCGAGGGAGGACGGCGTGCCCGAGGCGCGGACGGCCTCGATCTCCTTCTCGGCCAGCGCCACGAGGGCCGAGCGACGCTCCGCCCGGTAGTCCGCGACGTCGAGCATCAGACGCGACCGCTCGCCGGTCTCCCGGTGCACCGCCAGCCGGGTCAGCTCCTGCAGGGCCTCGAGGACCTCGCCGTCGCGACCGGCGAGGTGGTCGAGACCCTCACCCACGAGGTTGACGACCGCCCGGTCACCCTCCACACCGATCACGAGGTCACCGTCGAGGTCGACGATGTCGAGCAGCTCCTCGAGGTAGTCCGCTGCGACGTCACCCTCGTGCTCGAGGCGCTGGGCGCGGGACGGGCGCGGGGTCCCGTCCGCGTTCTCGCCCGCCACGTCGTCCGACACCTCGCCGGGCTCCACGGTGGTCTCCTGCGGCTCGCTGGTCATGTGTGTGCTCCTGGAGTGACGGCCGGTACGACGGACGCGGCCGGGGGTGGATCGGTGGGGCCGAGGGCGCCCCTCGCGGGGCGTCGGGCGTCAGCGACGCTTCTTGGACTTCTGGGGGTGCTTCCGCGGGGGCGAGCCCGGGCGGGCCGCCGCAGCAGTCGGCTTGCCGCCGTTAGCGGCCGTTCGCGTCCGTTCGCTGCGGGTCTGGCGCTTCGGCTGCTGGCGCTCGCGGGGCGCCGGCTCGGTCTCGGTCGCGGTCGCGACACCGCCGGGGGTGCCGGAGGTGCCGGCCGGGGTGGCGTCCTCGAGGCCCTTGCGGACCCGCTTCTCGCGGTCCCGCTCCTCCTTCGCCTGCGCCGCGGGCGTGCCCGGGGCGGGGTTGCGCCGGATGATGTAGAACTGCTGGCCCATGGTCCACAGGTTCGTCGTGGTCCAGTAGACGAGGACGCCGATCGGGAACGCCACGCCACCGATGGCGAAGACGGGCGGCAGCACGTAGAGCAGCATCTTCTGCTGTTTGGCGTAGGGGCCGTTGAGCGCCTCCGGCGGCATGTTCTTGCTCATCAGCTGTCGCTGCGTGAGGAACGTGGTGGCGGTCATCGCCAGCACGAGCACCACCGCCAGGATCCGCACCTCGATCCCGCCGGGCTCGGGGTTGATCAGCGTGCCCGCGATCGGGATCGACCCGAAGAGGTCCGCGTTGCCGAACTGCCGGGCCTGCAGGTCGCTCAGGAACCCCCGCGGGTTCCCGTTGGACGCCTGGTCGATCATCCGGAACAGCGCGAAGAAGATCGGCATCTGCACCAGCAGGGGCAGGCAGGAGGCGAAGGGGTTGGTGCCCGTCTCCTTGTACAGCTTCATCGACTCCTGCGCGAAGCGCTCCCGGTCGTGGCCGTACTTCTTCTGCAGCTCCCGGATCTGGGGCTGGATCAGCGCCATGTTGCGGCTCGACTTGATCTGCTTGACGAACAGCGGGATCAGGAGCGCGCGGATGACGACGGTGAGGCCGACGATCGACAGCAGCCAGGACGCACCGCCCTCGGGGTCCATGAAGGTGCTGAGCACCTCGTGGAAGCCGATCATGATGCCGGAGACGACGTAGTACAGCGGCGTCATGATGAAGCCGCCGATGGAAGAGAAGAAGTCGATCACGTCAGGCTCCTCGGGTCTCGGCGACCAGCGACGGGGTGCTGGTCCCGGGGACGGGGTCGTAGCCGCCGGCGGCCCACGGGTGGCAGCGCAGGAGACGGCGGGCGGCGAGCCAGCTGCCGCGCAAGCTGCCGTGACGGGTCACGGCCTCCAGCGCGTAGGCCGAGCAGGAGGGGTGGTAGCGGCACACCTGGCCGTAGAGCGGACTGATGAGGGCGCGGTAGGCGCGCAGCAGCCCGATCAGCAGCAGCCTCACGCCGACGCTCCGGCGGGCGCGGGCCGCGCGACGCGGCCCAGGGCGGTGTCGAGGTCGCGGCCGAGCCCGTCGTACGACGCCGCCGCCGACGCCGGCAGGGCGCGGACGACCAGCACCGCACCGGCGGGCAGGCCGGCGCACCGCTCACGAAGCAGGTGACGCAGACGCCGCTTCACCCGGTTGCGCACGACGGCACCGCCGACGGCGCGGCTCACCACGAGCCCGATCTCCGCCGGAGCGGCCGAGGGGCCCTCGGGAGCGGCCAGGTGGACGACCACGGTGCGGGTCCCGCTGCGGCGACCGCCACGGACCGCACGGGTGAACCCCGCCGGGCGCGTGAGGCGGTGCGCAGCGGGGAGCACTCAGACCGACAGGCTCTTGCGGCCCTTGCGGCGACGCGAGGACAGGATCGAGCGGCCGGCGCGGGTGCGCATGCGCAGGCGGAAGCCGTGCACACGGTGGCGGCGGCGGTTGTTCGGCTGGTAGGTGCGCTTGCTCACGTCGAGTCACTCCGGATCGTGCGTAGTCGGTGCGGGGGAAGGCGGGCGCCGGCCGTGGGTGGGCGAGGTGCTCGGTGCACCGGGGCGGCGTCGCGGGCCGGGTGGGCCCGGGCGGACGACACCCCTGACACGGGGCGACCGCACCACGGTACGCGGCCCGTTCACAGGGGGTCAAACCACGCGCAAGGCCTCGTCCCCGCGTCCGGGCCGCAGCCGGGACGAGCCTGTGGATGACGCCTTGCTCGTGCTCTCGTCGCCTTGTTAGGTTCCAGGTCCCCGAGCATCCCCGGCCCGTCGCCGTCACGCGTCATCCACCGCGTCGCGACGGGCAGTCCCGGGGCCCGACCCCCGTGGCCGGCGTGATGCACAGCCTGTGGACAAACGTGTGCACGACCCTCGGACGACCGGGGCGGACGGGAGACCAGTGGACGACCAGACCGATCTCGACACCGCGTGGGCCGGCATCCTGGCCTCGCTGGAGCCGAAGCAGCGGGCGTGGCTCCACGCGAGTGCGCCGGTGACCCTGCAGAAGAACACCGCGGTCGTCGCCGTGCCCAACGACTTCACGAGGGTCCAGCTCGAGGGGCGACTCCGCCCCCGGCTGGAGGACCGGCTCTCGGAGGAGTTCGGTCGCGAGATCCGCCTGGCGGTGACGGTCGACCCCGACCTCGAGCAGGACGACGACCCCGTGGTCCCCGGCGTGCCCGGTCTCGACGGCGCGGCCGGCGCCGCGACTCCTGCTCCCGGCCACCCGACCGTCCCCTCCGCCTCCGGTCCCGCCGCCCGCGGTCCTCGGGTCGACGAGTCGACGGGTCGAGATGTCGACATGTCGCTCCCTCGACAGGTCGACGAGCGCGACGAGGTGCGCGACGACCCGCGCGGGGACGACCGGGAGCCCCGCCCGGCCCTGGGCCTGGCGCCCGACGCGACGGCCGAGCCCGGCACCCCCGCGTCCGACCCCGCGGCGTACGCGCCCTCGCGGGGGGCCCAGATCTCGGCGGTCCCCGACCACGGCGACGAGGCGGCGTCCCTGCGGGAGCGCAACGCCGCCCAGGAGACGCGCCTCAACCCCAAGTACACGTTCGAGACCTTCGTCATCGGCTCGTCCAACCGGTTCCCGCACGCCGCGGCGATCGCGGTCGCCGAGGCCCCGGGACGCGCGTACAACCCGCTGCTCGTCTACGGCGACTCCGGGCTCGGCAAGACCCACCTGCTCCACGCGATCGGCCACTACGTCCGCAACCTCTACCCGCGGATCCGGGCGCGCTACGTGTCGAGCGAGGAGTTCACCAACGAGTTCATCAACTCGATCCGCGAGAACCGGCAGGACCGCTTCCAGCGCCGCTACCGCGAGGTCGACGTCCTGCTGATCGACGACATCCAGTTCCTGGAGGGGAAGACCCAGACCCAGGAGGAGTTCTTCCACACCTTCAACACGCTCCACAACGCCAACAAGCAGATCGTGCTGACCTCCGACCGACCGCCGAAGCGGCTCGAGGCGCTCGAGGACCGGCTGCGCAACCGGTTCGAGTGGGGCCTGATCACCGACGTGCAGGCGCCCGACCTCGAGACGCGCATCGCGATCCTGCGCAAGAAGGGCGCGATGGACGGTCTCGCAGCGCCCGCCGACGTGCTCGAGTTCATCGCCAGCAAGATCCAGACCAACATCCGCGAGCTCGAGGGCGCCCTGATCCGCGTCACGGCGTTCGCCAACCTCAACCGGCAGCCGGTCGACCTGACCCTCGCCGAGATCGTGCTCAAGGACCTGATCCCCGAGGGCGGCGAGCCGGAGATCACGGCCGGCACGATCATCGCGCAGACGTGCAGCTACTTCGGGGTCTCCATCGAGGACCTCACCGGCCCCAGCCGAGGACGCCACCTCGTGCAGGGCCGTCAGATCGCCATGTACCTGTGCCGTGAGCTCAC
The DNA here is from genome assembly GCF_039529515.1 of Nocardioides lentus. Taxonomy (NCBI): domain Bacteria; kingdom Bacillati; phylum Actinomycetota; class Actinomycetes; order Propionibacteriales; family Nocardioidaceae; genus Nocardioides; species Nocardioides lentus. The sequence continues at coordinate 363,373 of NZ_BAAAMY010000001.1, read as the reverse complement.
CCCCATGTCACTGCCGCAGATCGGGCGCGAGTTCGGCAAGCGCGACCACACCACG
>NZ_BAAAMY010000001.1:349315-363270 GCF_039529515.1 Nocardioides lentus | reverse complement strand
GTCTACAACCAGGTCACCGAGCTCACGAACCGGATCAAGCTCCAGGCCCGCACGCCCTGACCCTCCCGCGGAGGTCGAGGGCCCGTGCACAGTCGGGCTGTGGGCCCGCGCGCGTCCGAGCCGTCGTCCCTGTGGGCATTCGCGAACGACACGTCCGGACGCGGTCCGGTCCACACCGACGTGTAGTTCCACCGGGTCTCCTCCACAGCCCGACGCACAGGCCGCGACGGCCCGGTTGCGGGCCGTGAGGGCGTCCTCCACAGATTCCACCGACGCTACGACCACTGACACCCTTCTCATGACATCGCTGAACGGCAATCCCCGAGACCACCGCGCCCGTGTGGACAACGCACCCGGCATGGCAGGATCGAGCCCCCGAACCAGCCAGGAGGCCCCGTGAAGTTCCGAGTCGAGCGCGACGTGCTCGCCGACGCCGTGGCGTGGGCGGCCCGCAGCCTCCCGGTCCGCCCCAGCGTCCCCGTCCTGGCCGGCCTGCTGGTCGAGGCGCACGACGACGGGCTGATGCTCTCGACGTTCGACTACGAGACCTCCGCGCGGGCCAGCCTCGACGCCGACGTCGCCGAGCCCGGCACCGCGCTGGTCTCCGGGCGGCTCCTCGCCGACATCTGTCGCAGCCTGCCCGCGAAGCCCGTCGACATGGTCCTCGACGGCACCCGTGTGCAGCTCACGTGCGGCTCGGCGCGCTTCAGCCTCCAGACCATGCCGGTCGAGGACTACCCGAGCCTGCCCTCCATGCCCGCCGCCACGGGGACCGTCCCGAGCGCGGAGTTCGCGCACGCGGTCGCCCAGGCCGTCACCGCCGCCGGACGCGACGACATGCTGCCGGTGCTGACGGGTGTCCGCGTCGAGATCGAGGGCTCCGCGATCGCGCTGCTCGCCACCGACCGGTTCCGGCTGGCCCAGCGCGAGCTGGGGTGGGAGCCCCACACCCCCGACGAGTCCGCCGCCGCGCTCGTGCCGGCCAAGGTGCTGGGCGACACCGCCAAGTCGCTGACCGTCGGGACCGAGGTCACCATCGCGCTCTCGGCCGGCGGGGCCGGCGAGGGCATCATCGGCTTCGAGGGCACCGGTCCCGGAGGGGTCCGTCGGACCACGACCCGGCTGCTGGACGGCGAGTTCCCGAAGGTCCGCAGCCTCTTCCCGTCCGAGCACCTCACGGTCGCGAAGGTCGACAAGGCCGAGCTGGTGGAGTCGGTCAAGCGCGTCGCCCTCGTCGCGGAGCGCAACACCGCGGTGCAGCTGGCCTTCGGTGACGGGGTGCTCACCCTCGACGCCGGCTCGGGCGACGAGGCGCAGGCCTCGGAGTCCATCCAGGCCGAGGTCACCGGTGACCCGCTGACCACCGGCTTCAACCCCCAGTTCCTGCTCGACGGCCTCACCGCCATCGACGAGGCGGTCGTCGAGCTCGCCTTCACCCAGGCCTCCAAGCCCGTGGTGATGAGCGGCGTGCCCGCCGACGAGGGGGCCCAGTCCGGCGGCGACTTCCGCTACCTGCTGATGCCGCGCCGCCTGCTGTCCTGACGACCACCACCACCGCGGGCACCCGGCACCCGGGCGCCGCAAGAGAGGGACTCGCGTGCAGATCGGCATGATCGGCCTCGGCAAGATGGGCGGCAACATGGTCCAGCGGCTCCGCGCCGCCGGCCACGACGTCGTCGGCTACGACCGCGATCCCTCCCTCGCCGACGTCGGCTCGCTCGAGGAGCTCGTCGCGAGCCTGGAGGCGCCGCGCACGGTGTGGGTGATGGTGCCCGCCGGCGCCCCCACCCACGACACGGTGACCGCGCTCGGCGACCTGCTCGAGCCCGGCGACCTCGTCGTCGACGGCGGCAACTCGCGGTGGACCGACGACCAGGCCCACGCCGCACAGCTCGGCGAGAAGCAGATCCGCTTCGTGGACTGCGGCGTCTCCGGCGGGGTCTGGGGCAAGGAGAACGGCTACGCCCTCATGTACGGCGGCGACACCGACGCGATCGCGCAGGTCCAGCCCGCCTTCGACGCGCTGCGCCCCGCCGGGGAGTTCGGCAGCGTCCACGCCGGCAGCGTCGGCGCCGGCCACTTCTCCAAGATGGTCCACAACGGCATCGAGTACGCGATGATGCAGGCGTACGCCGAGGGCTTCGAGCTGCTCGAGAAGGTCGACGTCGTCGACGACGTCACCGAGGTCTTCCGCTCCTGGCGCGGCGGCACCGTCGTCCGCTCGTGGCTGCTCGACCTGATGGTCGCCGCCCTCGACGAGGACCCGGGGCTCGAGTCGATCCAGGGCTACGCCGACGATTCGGGCGAGGGTCGCTGGACCGTCGAGGCGGGCATCGACAACGCGGTGCCGACCCCGGCGATCACGGCAGCGCTCTACGCGCGCTTCGTCTCCCGCCAGGAGGACTCGCCCGCGATGAAGGCGGTCGCCGCGATGCGCAACCAGTTCGGCGGCCACGCGGTCAAGGGCAGCGTCGACCCCGCGGGCGAGACCGGTCCCGAGCCCGACGCGCCGTAGCCCGGCGTGCACGTCACCCGGCTGCTGCTCGCCGACTTCCGCTCGTACGGCGAGGCCGACGTCGTCCTCGCGCCCGGGGCGACGGCGTTCGTGGGCCGCAACGGCCAGGGCAAGACCAACCTGGTGGAGGCGATCGACTACCTCTCGCGGCTGGCCTCGCACCGCGTCGCCTCCGACACCGCGCTGGTCCGGGCCGGGGCGGAGCGGGCGGTCGTACGGGCCGTCGTGGTCCGCGACGGCCGTGAGGCGACGCTGGAGGTGGAGCTCCACCCCGGCAAGGCCAACCGCGCCCGCGTCAACCGCTCGGTGCTGCCGCGGGCCCGCGACATCGTCGGCCTGGTGCGCACCGTCATGTTCTCGCCGGAGGACCTGTCCCTGGTGAAGGGCGACCCGGGGGAGCGGCGCCGCTTCCTCGACGACCTGCTCGTGCTGCGCACGCCGCGCCTGGCCGGGGTCCGGGCCGACTACGACCGCGTGCTGAAGCAGCGCAACTCCCTGCTGAAGAACCTGCGCGCCGGCGGCCACCGCCCGGGCTCCTCCTCGGGGCAGGCGGCCCTGTCGACGCTGGAGGTCTGGGACACCCACCTGGCGGCGAGCGGCTCCGAGCTCCTCGCCGCCCGGCTGCGCCTCGTCGCCGACCTCGAGCCGTACGTCGGGCGGGCCTACGCCGCGGTCGCCCGCGGCGCGACGCGCGAGGACCTGCGCGGCGAGTACCAGCCGTCGCTGCCGATCGGCGAGGACCACTCCGCGCCCGCCCTCGCCGAGGCCCTCCTCGCGGAGGTCGCCCGGCGCCGCGGCGAGGAGCTCGACCGGGCGGTGAGCCTGGTGGGGCCCCACCGCGACGAGCTGCTGCTCACCCTGGGCCCGGCCGGCGGCGACCTGCGGCTGCCGGTGCGGGGCTACGCCTCCCACGGGGAGTCCTGGTCGACCGCGCTCGCGCTGCGGCTGGCCGCCTACGACCTGCTGCGCGACGACGGTGACGACCCGATCCTGATCCTCGACGACGTCTTCGCCGAGCTCGACACCGAGCGCCGCGCGTCGCTGGCCGCCCTGGTGGCGGAGGCCGAGCAGGTGCTCGTCACGGCCGCGGTCCCCGACGACGTCCCGGCCGCCCTGCGGGGGAGGCGCTACGACGTCGGCGGCGGTAGCGTCGTGGCCGTCGACCCCTCCGCCGGCGACCCCCGGCCCACGGGATCCCGGCCCTCGGACCCCCAGCCCATCGACCCGGAGCGAGGCGCGGATGACGCCTGACGGCGAGGACGGGGTCGGGCCCGACGGGCCCCCGGCCGCCCCCGCCGGCGAGGTCGGGGCCGCCGGCGAGGTCGGGTCGGAGGCGGAGGTCGGGTCCGAGGTCGTCCACGACACGACCGGCCTGGACCTGGCCCGGGCCCTCGCCCGCACGGCCCGCGGTCGCCCGGCCTCCCGTCGTACGCCGGAGCGGGGACGCAGCTCGCGGGGTCCGCGGCGGTCGGGCGGCGACACGCGCGCCGGCTCCGGCGCCCACCCCGACGAGCGCGACCCGCAGACCATCGACGCCACCCTGGGCCGGGTGGTCTCCGAGCACGGGTGGGCGCCGGACCTGCGGGCCCACGGGGTCTTCGCCCGCTGGCCGGAGATCGTCGGGGCGGAGGTGGCCGCCCACAGCCGACCCGAGTCGTTCGCCGACGGCCGGCTGGTCGTCGGCACCGACTCCACGGCGTGGGCCACCCAGCTGCGCCTGCTGTCACCGGCCCTGGTGCGACGCCTCAACACCGAGCTCGGCCACGGGAGCGTGGTCGCGATCGACGTCAAGGGTCCCCACGTCCCGTCGTGGACGCGGGGCGCGCGGTCCGTCCGCGGCGGGCGGGGCCCCCGTGACACCTACGGCTGAGGACCGCGGCTCGGGAGCTCGGTCGAGGTCCCGTACGACGGGTCGCGCAGATCGTCCGTGAGCCGTCCCGGGGGTCCTCGGGCCGTACCCGGGGCTGGGCGACACCGTCGCAGGCCCGTGCGGGCGCCTTCCCGGGCGGCTGAGGGGCACCCTGGCCTCGGGCCACCCCTCCTCCACAGGCGAGGGTCCGTGCCTGAGGCCCTCAGAGCCGGTATGCTGGCAGCGGAGTCGCTGCCGCGCCCGGTGCGTGTGCTGCGGCTCTTGCGGTGCCGGGGGTCCGTCCCCGGCCGGGTCGAGAAGAGGTCCAGTGAGCGACAGCGCAGACGGTGCGAACCCCGAGGACGAGTCCACCCCGACTGAGCAGCCGCCCACGGACCTGCCCGAGGGGTCCGTGGAGGCCGACGAGCCCACCGGGTTGCGGGGCGACACCCGGGTCACCGCCGACTACGACGCCTCCGCCATCCAGGTGCTGGAGGGCCTCGAGGCCGTCCGCAAGCGTCCCGGCATGTACATCGGCTCGACCGGTGAGCGCGGCCTGCACCACCTGATCTGGGAGATCGTCGACAACGCGGTCGACGAGGCCCTCGCCGGCCACTGCGACCGCATCGTCGTCACCCTCACCGAGGACGGCGCGATCCGGGTCGAGGACAACGGTCGCGGCATCCCGACCGACACGGCCCCGGGCGCCGACATGCCGGCCGTGACGATGGCGCTGACGATGCTCCACGCCGGCGGCAAGTTCGGCGGCGGCGGCTACAAGGTGTCCGGCGGCCTGCACGGCGTGGGCGTCTCCGTCGTCAACGCGCTGTCCTCGCGGCTCGTCGTGGAGGTCCGCAACCGCGGCCACCTGTGGCGCCAGGGCTTCCGGCTCGGCGTGCCCGACGGCGACCTCGAGCAGGTCCGTCCGCTCGCCGACGACGAGGGCACCGGCACGACGGTGACCTACTGGGCCTCGGAGGACATCTTCGAGACCGTCGTCTACAACCGCGAGACCATCACCCGCCGCATCCGCGAGATGGCCTTCCTCAACAAGGGCCTCGAGATCGTGGTCCGCGACGAGCGGCCCGCGGCCGACGACGTCGCGGACGCCATCGAGGGCGAGACCCGCGGCGACGGGGGCGACGCCCCCGAGGCCGACGAGGCGCAGCGCGGCCAGGGCGGCGGCGTCGAGCACGTCTTCCGCTACGACCGGGGCCTCGTCGACTACGTCGAGCACCTCAACAAGCGCAAGGAGGCCGCCAACCCCACGGTGATCTCCTTCGAGGCCGAGACGGCGATCGACGTCGAGAACCACATGAGCCTCGAGGTCGCGATGCAGTGGAACACGACGTTCACCGAGTCGGTCCACACCTTCGCGAACACGATCAACACCCACGAGGGCGGCACCCACGAGGAGGGCTTCCGCTCGGCGCTGACCTCGCTGGTCAACACGTGGGGGGCGACCTGGAACCTGATGAAGAAGCCCGAGGACCGCGTCTCCGGCGACGACATCCGCGAGGGCCTCACCGCGATCATCTCGGTCAAGCTCGGCGAGCCGCAGTTCGAGGGCCAGACCAAGACCAAGCTCGGCAACACCGAGGCCCGCAGCTTCGTGCAGAAGATCATGCACGACCAGCTCGGCGCCTGGCTCGAGCAGAACCCCGCCGAGGGACGCGAGATCGTGCGCAAGGCGCAGGCCGCGGCCCACGCCCGGGTCGCGGCGCGCAAGGCCCGCGACCTCGCCCGCTCCCGCAAGGGCCTCCTCGGCGGCGGCGGCCTGCCCGGCAAGCTGTCGGACTGCCAGTCGACCAAGCCCGAGGAGTGCGAGGTCTTCATCGTCGAGGGCGACTCGGCCGGCGGCTCCGCCCGGCAGGGCCGCGACCCGCGCATCCAGGCGATCCTCCCGATCCGCGGCAAGATCCTGAACGTCGAGAAGGCCCGCATCGACAAGGTCCTCGGCAACGCCGAGGTCCAGTCCATCATCTCGGCGCTGGGCACGGGCATCCAGGAGGAGTTCGACCCCGACAAGCTGCGTTACCACAAGGTCGTGCTGATGGCCGACGCCGACGTCGACGGCCACCACATCAACACGCTGCTGCTGACGCTGCTGTTCCGCTTCATGCGCCCGCTGATCGAGCACGGCAACGTCTACATGGCCCAGCCCCCGCTCTACCGGCTGCGGTGGAACAAGCCGCACGAGCACGAGTTCGTCTACTCCGACGCCGAGCGTGACGCGCTGCTGACCGACGGTGCGGCCGCCGGCAAGAAGCTGCCCAAGGAGAACCCGGTCCAGCGCTACAAGGGCCTCGGCGAGATGAACGCCAAGGAGCTGTGGGAGACCACGATGGACCCCGACCAGCGACTGATGCTGCAGGTCACCCTCGACGACGCCGCCCACGCCGACGAGATCTTCTCGATCCTCATGGGCGAGGACGTCGAGCAGCGTCGCGGCTTCATCCAGCGCAACGCCAAAGACGTCCGCTTCCTCGACATCTGAGCCGTCTGAGCTCTCAACCAGGAGTCACTGAATGACCGAGTCCCAGACGCCGCCCGGCGGTCGGATCGAGCCCGTCGAGCTGCAGACGTCGATGCAGCGCGCCTACATCGACTACGCGATGGCCGTCATCGTGGGCCGGGCGCTGCCCGACGTCCGCGACGGCCTCAAGCCGGTGCACCGCCGGGTGCTGTACGCGATGTGGGACGGCGGCTACCGCCCCGACCGCGGCTTCTCCAAGTGCTCGCGCGTCGTCGGCGACGTGATGGGCCAGTACCACCCGCACGGCGACACCGCGATCTACGACACCCTCGTGCGCCTCGCGCAGCCGTGGGTGATGCGCGCCCCGCTCGTCAACGGTCAGGGCAACTTCGGGTCACCGGGCAACGACGCCGCGGCGGCGATGCGCTACACCGAGTGCCGGATGGCGCCGCTGGCCATGGAGATGGTCCGCGACATCGACAAGGAGACCGTCGACTTCCAGCCCAACTACGACGGCCGCTCCGCCGAGCCCGTCGTGCTGCCGAGCCGGATCCCCAACCTCCTCGTCAACGGCTCCGCCGGCATCGCGGTCGGCATGGCCACCTCCATCCCGCCGCACAACCTGCGCGAGGTCGCCGCCGGCGCCGCGTGGGCGCTCGAGCACCCCGACGCCACCCGCGAGGAGCTGCAGGACGCGCTCCTCGAGCGGATCAAGGGCCCCGACTTCCCCAACGGCGCGCTGATCGTCGGCCACCAGGGCATCGAGCAGGCCTACCGCACCGGGCGCGGCTCCATCACGCAGCGCGCGGTGATCGAGGTCGACGAGGACGCCCGCGGCCGCACGACGCTGGTGATCACCGAGCTGCCCTACATGGTCAACCCCGACAACCTCGCGCTGAAGATCGCCGAGCTGGCCGACTCCGGCAAGGTGCAGGGCATCGCCGACGTCCGCGACGACACCTCCGACCGCACCGGCCAGCGGCTCGTGGTCGTGCTCAAGCGCGACGCGGTCGCCCGGGTCGTGCTCAACAACCTGCTGAAGCACACCGAGCTGCAGACCAACTTCAGCGCCAACATGCTCGCGCTCGTCGACGGGGTGCCCCGCACCCTGACGATCGACCAGTTCATCTCGAACTGGGTCGAGCACCAGGTCGAGATCATCCGCCGCCGCACGGAGTACCTGCTCCGCGAGGCCGAGAAGCGGGCCCACATCCTGCGCGGCCTGGTGAAGGCCCTGGACGCCCTCGACGAGGTGATCGCGCTGATCCGGCGCTCGCCCGAGGTCGACGACGCCCGCCAGGGCCTGATCGAGCTGCTCGAGATCGACGAGCTGCAGGCCAACGCGATCCTCGACATGCAGCTGCGCCGCCTCGCGGCGCTCGAGCGCCAGAAGATCGTCGACGAGCTCGCCGAGATCGAGCGCACGATCGCCGACCTCGAGGACATCCTCGCCAACGTCACCCGGCAGCGGAGGATCGTCGCGGACGAGCTGGCCGAGATCGTCGAGCGGTACGGCGACGAGCGGCGCACGCAGATCATCGCGGCCGCCGGCGACCTGTCGATGGAGGACCTGATCCCCGACGAGGCGCTCGTCGTGTCGATCACCCGCGGCGGCTACGCCAAGCGCACCCTCGCCGCGGCGTACCGGACCCAGCGGCGCGGCGGCAAGGGCGTGCGGGGGGCCTCCCTGCGCGGGGACGACGTGGTCGAGCACTTCATCTCGACGTCCAACCACCACTGGCTGCTGTTCTTCACCACCCAGGGACGGGTCTACCGGACGAAGGCCTACAACCTGCCCGAGGCGTCGCGCGACGCGAAGGGCGGCCACGTCGCCGGGCTCCTGAGCTTCCAGCCCGACGAGCAGATCGCCCAGGTGCTCGCGATCCGCGACTACGAGCAGGCGCCGTACCTGGTGCTGGCCACGCGCAGCGGGCTGGTGAAGAAGACCCGGCTCGCGGACTACAACTCCCCGCGGCAGGCCGGCGTCATCGCCATCAACTTCCGCGAGGACGACGACGAGCTGATCGGCGCGGAGCTGGTCGACGGCGCCGACGACATCCTGCTGGTCTCGCGCAAGGGCCAGTCCATCCGGTTCCGGGCCGACGACACCCAGCTGCGGCCGATGGGACGGGCGACGTCCGGCGTGACCGGCATGAAGTTCCGCGACGGTGACGCCCTGCTGTCGATGTCCGTCATCCGCGCGGCCCAGGTGGCGGCCGAGGTCGCCGCCGGCCTCGACGAGGAGACGTCGGCGGAGGACACCCCGCAGGTGCCGGAGACCCCGGTGGCGGAGGTGGACCCGGCCGAGGTCAAGGCGCAGTACGTCTTCACGATCACCGACGGCGGCTACGCCAAGCGGAGCCGGATCACCGACTACCGCCTGCAGTCGCGCGGCGGCATCGGCATCAAGACGATGCAGCTCTCCGACGAGGACCGCGGCTCCCTGGTGGGGGCGTTCATCGTGCAGGAGGGTGACGAGATCCTGTCCATCACGCAGGCCGGGCAGGTCGTCCGCAGCCGCGTGGACGAGAACTTCCGTCCGACCGGGCGCTCCACGATGGGCGTGCGGTTCGTGAGCATGCGCGGGGCCGACTCGGTGGCCGTGGTCGCCCGCTCGGTGGAGCAGCAGGTGGTCGAGGAGGCCACCGGCGAGGCCGAGCCGAGCGACGCCGACATCGAGGCGACGGTCGAGGCCCAGGAGGAGGCCGAGACCGTCACGGACTCGAGGGATGAGGATCCCGAGGCCCCGGATGCAACAATCGAGTCCAGCACGACCGATGGTGACGGCGATCCCGGGAATGGTGACGACTGATGGTGGACGGCCCCGACCAGCGCCCCCCGGGCCCCGGCCCCGGCGCGCCCCGGCGGTCCGGCACCGCCGAGCAGACCCGCCCGGCCCCGGCCCCGGCCCCCTCGTCGGCACAGCGCCCGGCGGCGTCCGGCACCGAGGACACCGCGGTCCGTCCCTTCACCCAGCGGATGTCGCAGGCGATCAGCAACGCGGCGCGGCCCGTGCAGAAGGGCGAGTCCCGGGGCGAGGGCGCCGCGCTCGTCACCGGTGAGAACCGCGCGGTGAAGCCCCGCCGTGGCGGCGCTCCGCGTCCGCCGCGCCGGGCCCGGCTGCGGCTGACCCGCATCGACCCGTGGTCGGTGACCAAGACGGCGTTCCTGCTTGCGATCGCCTTCGGCGTCGTCACGATCGTCTCGGTGACCGTGGTCTGGTCGGTGCTGGGCGCCGCCGGCGTCTGGGACTCGATCAACGCCACCGTCGCCAGCGTGCTGGACGGCGAGGACACCTCCGGCTTCGACGTGGAGAACTACGTCGGGATCCAGCGGATCCTGGGCTTCACCACGCTGGTGACGATCCTCAACGTCTTCCTGATCACCGCCGTGGCGACCCTCGCCGCGTTCATGTACAACCTCGCGGCCGCGCTGCTCGGCGGCGTCGAGGTCACCCTCGCCGAGGACGACCGCTGAGGTCCTGACCCACCGGCGGGCCCCGTTTTGAGCCGTCGGCGAGCGCTGCTGTAGTCTCGCCCGCGGTCGACACGGCGGTCCCGCCGGTCCCGGCGGGCCTATAGCTCAGACGGTTAGAGCGCTTCCCTGATAAGGAAGAGGTCACAGGTTCAAGTCCTGTTAGGCCCACCCCGCAGCACGGTGACACCGAGGAGCACGATGAAGAAGCTGATGGTCGTCCTCCTCGCCGGCCTGGGCGCGGCGTTCGCGAAGAAGAAGTACGACGACGGTCGCGAGGAGAAGGCCCTGTGGGCCGAGGCCACCGACCCGGTCAAGCCCGCCCGCTGACCCGCTCCACCCGGGTCCGACGCAGGATCCACACCCGGGGCCTTGGCGCAATTGGTAGCGCACCTGCTTTGCAAGCAGGGGGTTAGGGGTTCGAGTCCCCTAGGCTCCACCGCTCCGCGGGGAACGTGGGGTCCGCGCCGTGCGCCTGCGGTTTCACCAGGTCTGTGACGAGACCGCCACTCCTCGCACTCCGCACAGCGCGAGAAGTGGCAGTTCCGCGGCATACCTGGTGGAACCGCGGCCGGGGCCGGCCGGTGCTCGGCGCGGGCCGGGTGGGCGGGCTTCGTAGACTCGGGGTGTGTCTCACCGGTACCGCAGCGTCCTCGCGCCGCGGATGCTGGGCGCCCACGCGCTGGCCGTGGTGCTGGTCGCGATCGCGGTCGGGCTGGGGTTCTGGCAGCTCGCGGCCTGGTCCGCGGAGCGGGAGGCGGCGGCGGTCGACCTCACGCAGGAGAGCCCGGTCCCGCTCGGCGAGGTGATGCGGCCCGACGACGGGTTCCCGGTCGACGCGCTCGGGCGGCCGGTCGAGGTCAGCGGGGAGTGGGTGCCCGAGGGCAGCCTCGTCGTCACCGGTCGCAGCCAGGACACCGAGAGCCCCGGCGACGGCGTGTGGTCGGTGACCCCGGTCGCCGTCACGGACGAGGCGGGCGCCGAGCTGCTCGTCGTCACCGGCTGGGCACGCTCCGCGGACGACCTCCCGGCGCCGCCCAGCGGCGCCGCGGACCTCGTCGTACGCCCACAGCCGTCGCAGGCCGAGCCGGGCGTGGCCGCCGACGTCCCCGGCGACCGGGAGCTGCCGCAGCTGCGCATCGCCGACGCCGTCCAGCTCACCACCGCCGACCTGTACGGCGGGTACGCGGTGGCGGCCGAGCCGGCCACGGGCCTGGCGCCGGTCGAGGTGCCGCCGCGCGAGGAGGTCGGCCCGTTCACCGCCCTGCAGAACCTGCTCTACGCGATCGAGTGGTGGGTCTTCGGCGGGTTCGCGGCCTTCGTGTGGTGGCGCTTCGTCCGCGACGCCCTCGAGGCGGACCGGGCGGCGGCCGCGGCCGGTGACGACCCCGGCGACGACCCTGGCGACGACCCTGGCGACGACCCCGGGGACGAGCCGGGGGACGAGCCGCGTGACCCGCCCCACCGGGAGCCGGGGCCCGCGCCGTCCGCCGACCCCGCGCGCACGCCCGTCGGCTAGGTTCGAGGGGTGAGAGGGGCTCTTCTGCGCTACCGCGTCATGGCGTCGGTGGTGGGCGTGCTGCTGGTGGTGCTGTTCTTCGTCTCGACCCCGCTGTCGAACTTCGACGGCAGCAGCATGTGGGGCTTCATCCCCGTCACCCCCGACTGGGTCACCCCCGGGAGCCCGGTGCAGGAGTTCGGCGCGACCGTCAGCGAGTTCCTCGGCGTCGCCCACGGCTGGCTCTACATGATCTTCCTCGTCTGCGCGTTCCTCCTCGCCCGCCGCGCGGGCTGGGACCTCGGCTTCACCGCGGTCACGCTGCTGATGGGCACCGTCCCGGTGCTCTCCTTCTGGGCCGAGCACCGCGCCACCCGTCGCGTCCGCGCCGAGCACGCCGACGAGCTGGCCACCCCGGTGCGACCGCCCGCGGCCTGAGCGCGTGGGCGCCCGGTGAGCACGTCGTGACGACCGCCTTCGTGCTGGGGGGCGGGGGAGTGCTCGGGGCCGTCGAGGTGGGCATGCTGGGCGCCCTGCTCGACCGCGGCGTACGGCCGGACCTCGTGCTGGGCACGAGCGTCGGGGCCCTCAACGGGGCGCTGCTCGCGCAGGACCCGACGCCCGCCGTGGTCGACCGGCTCACCGCCCTGTGGCGGCGGGCCGCCACGACGCGCGACGTGTACGGCGACGGGCCCGTGCGCACCGTCCGACGCGCGGTCGCGACCGGCACCCACCTGTACTCCGCCTCCCCGCTGACGCGCCGGCTGCGCGGGGAGCTCGGGGCGACCCTCATCGAGGACCTCCCCGTGCGTCTGGAGGTCTGCGCCGCCAGCATCGAGCGCGCCGCCGAGCACTGGTTCACGTCCGGCCCGCTGGTCGACGCCGTGGTCGCCAGCGCCGCGGTCCCCGGCCTGCTGCCGCCGGCGAAGGTGGGCGACGAGCACTTCCTCGACGGCGGCGTCGTGAACTCCATCCCGCTCGGCCGCGCCGTCGCCCAGGGCGCCACCCGGGTCTTCGTGCTGCAGGTGGGCCGCATCGATCGGCCGCTGACGGTCCCGCAGCGGCCCTGGGACGTCGCGCGGGTGTCGTTCGAGATCGCGCGCCGCCACCGCTTCCACCGCGAGCTGGCCGAGGTCCCCGACGGCGTCGAGGTCCACGTGCTCCCCGCCGCCGGCACCTCGGCGCGCGACGACCGGATCACCTCCCACCGCGACTTCCGTGACGTCGAGACCCGCATCGAGCTGACCCGGACCGCCGCCGGGGCCTTCCTCGACGACGCCGGGGTCGTCGCGTGAGCGGGCGGGCCGGGCGCACCGCGACGGTCGTCGTACGCCGGGTGGTCGGGCCGCCGCTGGTGCTCGCGCTCACCGCGGTGCTCTGGGCGACGCTGCCGGTCTGGCTGGTGCTCGCGGCGCTCGCGTCGCCGGTGCTGCCCGGCCACTGGCGCGCGCTGCGGCTGTTCTGGCTGGCGCTGACCTACCTGACGTGCGCCAGCCTGCTCCTGCTGGTGATGCTGGGGCTGTGGCTCGCCTCGGGCTGCGGGTGGCGGCTGCGGACGGCGTACTTCGAGGGGATCCACTACGACCTCGTCCAGGGGCTGCTGTGGGTGCTGGACCGGGTCGGGCGCCGCGTCGCGCACCTCGAGATCCGCACCGAGGGTCCCGCGCCCGACGCGCACCCCGGTCAGCCGCTGCTGGTGTGCTCGCGCCACGCGGGACCCGGCGACTCGTTCATCCTCATGCACGCGCTGATGACCACCTACGCCCGCGAGCCGCGCGTGGTCCTGAAGGACACGCTGCGCTGGGACCCCGCGATCGACGTGGTGCTGGGCCGCCTGCACGCCCGCTTCATCACCACCGACCCCGGCCCGGGGGAGGACCTGGAGAGCCAGATCCACGAGCTGGCCACCGGTCTCGACGAGAACGACGCCTTCGTGATCTTCCCCGAGGGCGGCAACTTCACCCCCTCGCGCCGCACGCGGTCGATCGAGCGGCTCCGGGCGCGCGGGCTGCACGGCATGGCGGAGCGCGCCGAGGCGATGGAGCACGTCCTCGCGCCGCGTCCGGGCGGGCTGCTCGCCGCGCTCGACGCCGCCCCGCTCGCCGACGTGGTCTGGGTCGCCCACACGGGGCTGGACCACATG
>NZ_BAAAMY010000001.1:191763-349264 GCF_039529515.1 Nocardioides lentus | reverse complement strand
GCGGTGGTGGACCGTGCCGGCCGAGGACATCCCGGCGGGCCGCGAGGAGCGGATCACGTGGCTCTACGACTGGTGGGACCACATCGACGACTGGGTCGCGCAGAACCGGCCGACACCCCTGGGGGGTGCCGGCCGGTCCTAGGCCGCGGCCCGGGGGCCGCGGGTGGTGCACTTCTCGTGCTGGCTCAGTCGCGCTTGTCGCCGTCCACGTCGATCGACGCGGCCGGGTGGTCCGGGTCGGTGACCGGGTGGGGCGCGTCGACGCGGTCCGAGACGGCCTCGGCGGCGTCGGCCCCGCCCGGGTCGTCCTCGACGCCGGGGCTCACGGCCGGCGCGGGGGCGGAGGTGGTGCCGGTCGCGCCCGCGACGTCGCGCTGCGGGCTCGAGGCGGGGGCCGGGGTCGGGGTGTACGACGACTGCCAGTTGTCCTGGCCGGAGCCGCGGACCTTCGAGAACACCACGGCGCCCACGGCCAGGAGCACGCCCAGGAAGAGGACCTTCTTCAGCTTGCCCCCGCCCTTCGCCTTGGTGGCCTCCTTGCGCAGGGCGGTGGCGCGGGAGTCGATCCGCGAGCTGGACTCCTCCGCCTTGGCCGCCAGGAACGAGGCCCCGGCGGCGGCGCGCTCGGCGGCGCTGGCCTTGCCCTCGGCGAGCAGCGGCTCGGCGCGGGTGCGCGCGCTCTCGACGTACGGCGCGGTCTTCGCCTTGGCCAGCGTCACGTACGGGTCGGCGTTCTTGCGGGCCTTCGTGGCCTTCTTCCGGGCGTCCTTCACGTAGGGCTGCGCCTTGCTGCGCGCCTCGTCGACGTACGGCGCCGCGGTGCTGCGGGCGTCCTCGGCGAGGTGGTGCGCGCGGTCGCGGGCGTCGTCGGCGAGGACGTGGGCCTTGTCCCGGGCCTCCTCGGCCAGCGAGGACGCACGCTCGCGCGCCTCCTCGAGGACGGGGGTCGCGCTCTTCTTGGCGCTCTCGAAGGCGGACTCCAGCGCCGGCCGGACGGCCTCCGCCAGGTCGTTGGCCTTCTCCTTGCCCTGATCGAGCGGGGACTTCTTCGTGCGCAGACCCATGGGCCCTCCTCGTGACGTCGTCGTGCCGTCCCCCGATCATGCCGCACCGGTGCACACGTCCGCAGGGGCGTCTTGTCGTCACGTGGGAGGATCGAGAGCACCGGTCTCCCGTGGGAGGCCCCCTGCGACGCGCCCCGCGTCGTCCCCGAACCCGAGCCCCGCGCGGGCTCCGAAAGGCAGACATGGTCGACGGCACCACCACCGCCACGCTGAAGACGAACAAGGGCGACATCGTCCTCAACCTCTTCGGCAACCACGCCCCCGTCACGGTCGAGAACTTCACCGGCCTCGCCGGCGGCACGAAGGAGTACGCCGACCCGCAGTCGGGCGCGAAGACGACCGGCAGGTTCTACGACGGCCTCGGCTTCCACCGCATCATCTCCGGCTTCATGATCCAGGGCGGCTGCCCGCTCGGGACCGGCACCGGCGGCCCCGGCTACCAGTTCCAGGACGAGTTCCACCCCGAGCTGTCGTTCGACCGCCCCTACCTGCTGGCGATGGCCAACGCCGGCCCGGGCACCAACGGCTCGCAGTTCTTCGTCACCCTCGCCCCCACCCCCCACCTGAACCGTCGCCACACGATCTTCGGCGAGGTCGCCGACCAGGCCTCGCGCGACGTCGTCGACGCCATCGGCGCGACCCCGACCGGCCGCCAGGACCGCCCGAACGACCCGGTGGTCATCGAGTCGGTCGAGCTGGCCTGACCCCGGTCACGCACCAGGTCCCCGGCGCCCCACGATGACCCCGTCATGACGGAGACGTCCGGCCCGCGCGCGCCGGGGACCGACGCGCCCACGTGCTACCGGCACATCGACCGGGAGACGTGGATCCGCTGCCAGCGCTGCGAGCGCCCGATCTGCCCCGACTGCATGCACGAGGCGTCCGTGGGCTTCCAGTGCCCCGACTGCGTCCGTGAAGGGGCGAGGGCGACCCGCTCCGGGCGCACGGCGTACGGCGGGAGGCGGCCCGCCAACCCGGCGCTCACCTCGATCGCCCTGATCTCGGTCAACGTCGGGGTCTGGCTGGCGATCACCCTCAGCGGCGGTCGTGCCAGCGCGCTGCTGCCCTACCTCGCCCTGCGGCCCGAGGGCTTCTGCCGCTCCGGGAGCGGCGTCTACACCGACGTGCGGTCGCAGGCCGCGTGCGACTCCCTGCCGGCGGTGAGCTCCTGGGTGCTCGGCGCGACGGGTGGCGCCCCGTGGCAGGTGCTGACGTCGATGTTCACCCACGTCGACCTCCTCCACATCGCCTTCAACATGCTGGCCCTGTGGGTGCTCGGCCCCCAGCTCGAGCTGGCGCTGGGCCGCGCCCGGTTCCTCGCGCTGTACCTCCTGTCCGGTCTCGCGGGCTCGCTGGCCGTGCTCTACCTCTCGAGCCCGTACGGCGCGACGGTCGGCGCCTCGACCGCGGTCTTCGGCCTGATGGGCGCGCTGCTGGTCGTCGGCCACAAGCTCGGCGGCAACGTCACCCCGATCCTCGGCTGGATCGGCATCAACGCGGTCATCACCGTCGTCGGGAGCAGCTTCATCTCCTGGCAGGGCCACCTGGGCGGGCTGGTCGGCGGCGTCGTCGTGGCCGCCGTCCTCGTCTACGCCCCGCGGGAGCGCCGCACGCTCTGGCAGGTCGCCGGTCTCGGCGCGGTCGCCCTTGTGATCGTCGCCGCGATGGTGCTGCGCGCCGTCGTCTGAGCGCCGTCGTCTGAGCCCGGCCGTCCGGCCCGAGCGGTCGCGGTGACGCCGGCCCGGTCATGTCCACAGGTGTGGGGAACCCTGTGGACGGCTTACACCGGTGTAGTTCTCCACACCGGTGGACAGACCTGTGGAGGACTACACCGGTGTCATTCCCACTTCGTGGCGTAGGTGAAGCCGACCGCCATGAACGCGATGCCGACGACGAGGTTGAACTGACCGAGGTCGTTCATGAGCGGCACGCCGCTGATGTCGTTGGTGAAGACGTAGAAGGTGCAGATCCACACCAGCCCGATCAGGAAGCACCCGAGCATGCCGACGACCACGCCGCGCCCGCGCCCGAGCGGGGTCGAGCGGTGCGCCATCACGACCAGGCCGACGAGGATCGCACCGAAGCCGATCGCGTAGTTCCACCGCTCGAGGTCGGCCATGAAGGCCGGCGAGCCCGGCTGTCCGTCGGAGCCTGGGCGGACCTGGGCGTAGTACCAGGCCATCCAGGCGATGCCGCCGAGGACCAGCACGAGGCCGGCGAGGAACCGCGGGGAGCGGTAGGCGCGGGCCGAGATCGGGTCGTCCAGCGAGCGCAGCTCGTCCTTCGGCTTGCGCTGCCGCGTGGTGCGGCCGGCCGTGGCCTTCGCCGGGTTGCCCGAGCGGCCGCGGGTGGCCGGGGTCGCGCCCGCCTTCCCGGCGTCGGTCGTCGGTGACCGGTCGGCGTCGGAGGATCGGGCCGTCTCGGAGGTCCGAGCCGTCTCGGTGGTGTCGTCGGACTTGTCGTCGGCCATCGGCCTGGTCACTCCTCGGTCGCGGTCACGCCAGCCCGGCTAGCGTAGACGCCATGACGAGCGGTACCGACTCCCCCCGGCAGCGGCCGGGCCGCGCCTCGGTGACGGTGTGGCGTCTGGGCACCCCGCTCGTGCTCGGCCTGTGCGCGGTCCTCGTCATCACGAGCGCCGCCAACAGCGACGGCACCGACCTGCGCCCGGGTCGCTACACCGACCTCGCGGCGGTCGTGCGGGCCGAGGACCGCGAGGTCCAGCAGCTGCAGGACCGGGTGAGCGAGCTGTCCGACGAGGTCGACGGGCTCGGTCGCGCGCGCGGTGACCGGTCCGCCCAGCGCTTCCGCGACGCCGCGGCCGCAGCGGCCACCCCCGCGGGCCTCTCGCCGCGCACCGGTGAGGGGCTGGAGATCACCCTGGCCGACGCCCCCGAGGAGGTCTTCGAGGTCTCCGAGGAGGACCCCAACCGGCTCGTCGTGCACCAGCAGGACATCCAGGCCGTCGTCAACGCACTGTGGCGTGGCGGGGCCGAGGCGGTCACCCTCCAGGGTCAGCGGATCGTGTCGACCACCGGCATCAAGTGCGCCGGCAGCTCCGTGCAGCTCCAGGGCCGCACCTACCCGCAGCCCTACGTGATCGGTGCGGTCGGCGACACCGACGCGCTGCTCGACTCGCTCGAGGGCGACGACTTCGTGTCCCTCTTCCGCGAGGACGCCGCTCGCCCCGACATCGCGCTCGGCTTCGACGTCGACCTCGACGACAGCCTCACCGCCCCGGCGTACGACGGTCTGCTGGACCTGTCCTACGCCGAGCCGATGGACTGACCCACCGCGCCGGGCCGCTCAGTCCCAGCGGGGACCGGGCAGCGAGACGCCGGTGCCGGTCTCCCCGTTGCCCCCGCCGTTCCCGCCGCCGTTGCTGTTGCCGTCCCCGTTGCCGTTCCCGTTGCCGTTGCCCCCGCCGTTGCTGTTGCCGTTGCCGTTCCCGTTGCCGGGACCGGTGGAGTCGTCGGGCTCGCTCGGGGTGTCGGTGGGACTGGGCTCCTCGGTCGGGGTCGGCTCGAAGGTCGAGACGAACAGCACGATCTCGGTGCCCTGCGGCTGGGTCGTGTCGCCGTCGGGTGACTGGTCCACGACGGTGCCGGTCGGCTGCTCGGCGCTGCCCGGGTCGGGGGTGATCCGGACGGTGAAGCCCGCCTGCTCGATCGCCGCCGTCGCCGAGGCCTCGTCGAGTCCGATGACGGTCGGCACCGCGACCGGTCCCTCGGAGACCGTGAGCGTGACGACCTGCTGCTCCTGCACCCGCGCGCCGGCGCCCGGGTCGGTGCTCAGGACCTCATCGGCGTCCTCGTCGGAGGCGACGGTCTCGACGCGGACCCGCAGACCGGCCTCCCGGAGCTCCCGGCGGGCGTCGGCGCGGTCGTCGCCCACGACGTCGGGGACCTCGACCTCGGGTGGCCCGTTCGAGACGACGAGCGCGATGGTCGCGCCCTCGTCGACCTGGTCGCCGTCGGCGGGGTCCTGGTCGATCACCTCGTCGACCGGGATCTCCGGGTCGGGCTCACGGGTCACGGTGATCCGCAGTCCCAGGTCGCCGAGCTCCGCACGGGCCGTGTCCTCGTTCTGACCGATGACGCTGGGCACGGTGATCTGGTCCGGCTCGCTCTCGAAGAGCGTCGGCAGGAAGAAGGCCCCGACCCCGAGCAACGCGATGAGGAGCAGGGCGAGCAGGACGAACCAGGGTGTCCGGCTGCCACGGCGCTCCTCGGCCGGCGGCGCGGTCGCGGTGGTCGTGGTGACCGCGGCGGTCGGGGCGTCGTCGACCGGCGCGACCGCGGCCACCGCCGGGGCCTGCACCGGACGACCGGCCAGGTAGCGCTCGATGTCGGAGCGCATGGCCGCGGCGCTCTGGTAGCGGTCCTCGACCCGCTTGGCGAGCGCCTTCATGACGATCGCGTCGATCTCGGGATCGAGGTCGTCCTCGAGGGACGACGGCGGCGTGGCGGGCTCCCGCACGTGCTGGTAGGCCACCGCCACGGGGCTGTCGCCCACGAACGGCGGCCGGGCGGTCAGCAGCTCGTAGAGCAGGCAGCCGGTCGAGTACACGTCGGAGCGGGAGTCGACGGTCTCGCCGCGCGCCTGCTCGGGGGAGAGGTACTGCGCCGTGCCGACCACGGCGGCGGTCTGGGTCATCGTCGAGGACGCGTCGGAGACCGCGCGGGCGATGCCGAAGTCCATGACCTTGACGTCGCCGCTCGGGTTGAGCATGACGTTGCCGGGCTTGATGTCGCGGTGGATGATCCCGGCGCGGTGGCTGTAGTCCAGCGCCGAGAGCACGCCCGAGGTCAGCTCGAGGGCACGCTCGGGCAGGATCTTGCGCCCTTCGCTGAGCACCTCGCGCAGCGTCCGGCCCGCGACGTACTCCATGACGATGTAGGGCTGGGCGACGTCGCTGCCGTCGCTGGAGAGCTCCTCGCCGGTGTCGTAGACGGAGACGATGGCCGGGTGGTTCAGGGAGGCCGACGACTGCGCCTCGCGGCGGAAGCGCGCCTGGAAGGTGGCGTCGCTGGCCAGGTCGGTGCGCAGGCGCTTGACGGCGACCACCCGGCCCAGCCGGGTGTCGGTGCCCTTGCGGACCTCCGCCATGCCGCCGCGACCCAGCAGCTCGCCGAGCTCGTAGCGCCCGCCGACCGTCTGCCCGGACGACGAGCCCCCGGTGGTGGTCACGGCCGCACCTCCTCCTCCGTGCCGTCCGCGCCCGGCCCGGCGTCCTCCGGTCCGGGCTCGCCGGGACCCGCGTCACCGGGGGCGGCCTCGTCCGGCTCGGTGGGCAGCGAGCGCTGCTCGGGGCCGCCCTCGCCCGGCTCCGGCGGCTCGACCGGCTCGGTGGGCTCGGTCGGGGTCGGCTCCTCGGTGGGGGTGGGCGTGGGCGTCGGGGTCGGCGTCGGGGTGGGCGTGGGGGTCGGCGTCGGCGTCGGGGTCGGGGTGGGCTCCGGCTCGGGCGTCGGCTCCGTGTCCTCGGTCGGCGCCTCGGAGGTGGGCTCGTCCGTCGGCTCGGTGGTGGTCTCCGTCGGCGTCGGGTCGTCCGTCGGCTCGTCCTCGTCGCCACCGCTGAAGACCAGCGCGACGAGCAGGACGCCGAGCAGCGCGGCCACCACGAACACGGCGGCGGGCAGCCAGCCGGGGACGCCCTTGCGGCGACGGTCCTCGGGCTCGGTCCCGCCCTCACGCGTGGTGGTCGTGACCGCCGACGTGGGCGTCGGGGCCGGGCGCGACATCGCCGCGGCCGCCCCGCCCGCGCCGGCGGCGAGGCCGGCGGCCCCGGCGCCCACGGCGGGCAGCACCGAGGTGGAGCGGTCGGTGACCGCGGGCGCCACGTGGGTGGCCTGGGTGGCGGCTCCCTCGGGGTGGCGCAGCGCACGGGCGAACTCGTGGCCGTCGGCGTACCGCTCGGACGGGTCCTTCGCGAGGCCGCGGCGCACCACGGCGGCGAGGTCGGCCGGCACGTCGTCGGGCAGCTCCGGCACGGGCTCGCGCAGGTGGGCCAGCGCGACCGCGACCGACGACTCGCCGGTGAAGGGCCGCCGGCCGGCGAGGCACTCGTAGGCCACGCACGCGAGGGAGTAGACGTCGGAGGCCGGCACCGCCTCGCGACCCTCGGCCTGCTCGGGCGCCAGGTACTGCGGGGTGCCCATCACCTGGCCGGTCTGCGTCAGGGCGACGCCCTCCGCGGCCCGGGCAATGCCGAAGTCGGTGATCTTGATCGTCCGGTCGGGCGTCACCAGCAGGTTGGCGGGCTTGACGTCGCGGTGCACGATGCCGGCCGCGTGGGCGGCACCGATCGCGTCCGCCGCCTGGGCCAGCAGCGGCACGACGACGGCCGGCGGCATCCCCGCGCCCTGGCGCAGCAGTGCCGACAGCGGCTGGCCGTCGACGAACTCCATCACCAGGTAGGGGCGCGGCACGCTCGAGCCGTCCCGCGGCGAGGCCTGGCCGTAGTCGAAGACGCTGGCGACGCCGGGGTGCTGCAGGCGGGCGGCGTTGCGCGCCTCGGTCTCGAAGCGGGTCCGGAAGGTGCCGTCGTCGGCGAGCTCGGCCTTGAGCAGCTTGACCGCGACCTGGCGGCCGAGGACCTCGTCGGTGCCGAGCCACACCTCGCCCATGCCGCCGGTCGCGATCCGCGAGTCCAGGCGGTAGCGGCGGGCGTCGTCGGCGTAGCCCTCGGGGTGCGCCGAGACGCCGCCGGTCGAGTACTGGTCGCTCACCGGTCGATCACCGCCTCGCTCACCGCGCGGGCGATGGGACCGCCGAGCGTGCCGCCCGCGATCTCGGCGGGCTGGCCCGCGGCTTCCACCAGCACGGCGACCGCGACCTGCGGGTCGTCGGCGGGCGCGAACGAGGTGAACCACGCGTACGGCGGTCGGCCCGGCGCGCTCTCGGCGGTGCCGGTCTTGCCGGCGACGTCGATGCCGGGGATGGCGCCGGGCGTGCCGGTGCCCTCCGCGACGGTGTTGACCATCATCTCGGTGATCACCTCGGCGGTGTCGGGGTCGACGGCCCGCGAGAGGTCGCTGGGGTCGGTGCGCTCCAGGACGTCGAGGTCGGGGGAGCGCAGCTCCTCCACCAGGTAGGGCTTCATCACGGTGCCGTCGTTGGCGATGCCCGCGGAGACCATCGCCATCTGCAGCGGGGTGGCGGCGACGTCGGACTGCCCGATGCCCGACAGCGCCGTCTGCGGCTCGTCGAGGTCACCGGGGTAGCGCGACTCGGCCTGGAGCGGCAGGTCGTCGAGGTACTCGGAGTTGAAGCCGAAGGCCTCGGCCTGCTCCTGCATCGCCTCGACGCCCAGCTCGTCGGCCAGCGCGAGGAAGGTGGTGTTGCAGGACTGCTCCATCGCCTGGGTGAAGGGGATGGTGTCGGTGCCGCAGTCGCGCCCGCCGTTCTCGATCGAGATGTCGGTCAGCGGCAGCTGGTAGGACGAGCCGCCCGGCACCAGGTCGTCGGCGGAGCTGTAGGCGCCGGACTCGAGCGCCGCGGCCGCCGTGACGATCTTGAACGTCGAGCCGGGGGGCAGCGTGGTCTGGATGGTGCGGTTGAGCAGCGGCTCGTCCTCGCGGGCGTCCAGCTCCTCGAAGGTGTCGTTGAGCGCCCCGAAGTCGTGGTCGGCGAAGCGGTTGGTGTCGAACGACGGCGAGGAGACCATCGCCAGGATCCGACCGGTGTCCGGCTCGATCGCCACCACGGCGCCCTCGGTGCCCTCGCCGAGGGCCTCGAGGCCCTCGAACGCCGCGGTCTGCGCGCCGTCGTCCAGGGTCAGCTCGACGGACCCGCCGACCGGCTCGGAGTTGCTCACCATGTCGACCAGGCGGGTCACGAAGAGCCGCGAGTCGTCGCCGGAGAGCAGCGGGTTGTAGGTCCGCTCGATGCCGGTCTGGCTGAAGTAGGAGAAGTAGCCGGTGACGTGGGCGTACTTGAACGGCGCCGGGTACTCGCGCTGGTACTCGAACTCGTCGTCGCTGGGCACGCTGCGGGCCACCGGCTCGCGGCCGACGAGGATCGCGCCGCGGTCGCGGGAGAAGGTCGCGTCGACGACCCGGCGGTTGGAGGGGTTGGCGTTGAGGTCGCCCGCGTTGACGTACTGCAGCACGGTCGCGTTGATCATCAGCGCGCCGAACAGCAGCATGCAGAACACGGCGAGGGTGCGGATCGGGCGGTTCACAGCTTCACCACCTGGGTCGTGGCCGCGTCGGGCTCCTCGTCCTCCTCGGGGAGGGCGGCCGGCAGCGGACGACGGGCCTGGTCGGAGATGCGCAGCAGCAGCGCGATGATCACCCAGTTGGCGACGAGGGAGGAGCCTCCCGTGGACAGGAACGGCGTGGTCAGGCCGGTGAGCGGGATCAGCCGCGTGACGCCGCCGATGACGACGAAGACCTGCAGCGCGAAGGTGACCGCGAGGCCGGTGGCGACGAGCTTGCCGAAGCCGTCGCGGCACACCACGGCGGTGCGCAGGCCGCGCTCCACGATCAGGCCGTACAGCAGGATGATGCCCATCACCGCGGTCAGCCCGAGCTCCTCGCCGATGGAGGCGAAGATGAAGTCGGAGTTGGCGAACGGGATCAGCTCGGGGCGCCCGTTGCCGAAGCCGCGGCCGATCAGGCCGCCCCACGCCATCCCGAACATGGTCTCGACGGTCTGGCGCCCCAGGTCGCTGGTGCCCTCGCCGTAGTAGGCGAACGGGTCGAGCCACAGGTCGAAGCGCTGCCGCACGTGCCCGAAGGCCTGGTAGCCCGCGAAGGCGCCGGCGGCGAACAGGGTGCCGCCGACCACGAGCCAGCCGGGACGCTCCGTCGCGACGTAGAGCATCACGAGGAACAGGCCGAAGAACAGCAGCGACGAGCCGAGGTCGCGCTGGAACACGAGGATCCCGAGGCTGATCAGCCACATCCCGAGGATCGGACCGAGGTCGCGGCCGCGGGGCAGGTCGATGAACAGCACCCGACGCCCGGCGAGCGCGAGCGCGTCGCGGTGCAGCACGAGGTAGCCCGCGAACGCGACGACCAGCAGGACCTTGGCGATCTCGCCGGGCTGGAAGGAGAAGCCGGCGACGCGGATCCAGATCCGCGCACCGTTGATCTGCGTGCCGATCACCGGCATCAGCGGCAGCAGCAGCAGCACGATCGCCGCCAGGCCGGAGGTGTAGGTGAAGCGCTGCAGCGAGCGGTGGTCGCGCAGCACGAGCAGGGTGGCGATGAACAGCGCGATGCCGAGGGCCATCCAGATCAGCTGCCGCGAGGCGAAGCCGTCGTCGCGGCCCAGCTCGGTGTAGGTGAGGTCGAGGCGGTGGATGACGGCGAGCCCGAGCCCGTTGAGCGCGGCGACGACCGGCAGCAGCACCGGGTCGGCGTACGGCGCGACGAACCGCACCACGACGTGGCAGGCGATGACCATCAGCGCCAGCACCCCGCCGTACGTCGCCATGTCGGCGGGGATCTCGTCCTCCATGCCGAGCCCGACGGCGGCGTAGGCGCCGAGCCCGACGGTCAGCGCCAGCAGCAGCAGGAACAGCTCCGCGCCGCGGCGGGGACGGTGGACGAACTCGCCCGGGGTGGCCTCGGCGGCGCTCATCGGCGGGCCTCCCCACCGGTGGAGCCGGTCTGGCTGCTCGCACCGTCGCCCGGCTGGGTGGGGCTGGGGTCGGTCCCGCCGGAGCCGTCGCCCGGTGAGGGGGACTCGCTGGGGGAGGGGTCGTCCTGCAGCGGCTGGGAGGGCTCGTCGGCCTGGCGGGAGGCGAGCTCGGTGACGGTGGCGCGGGCGTCGTCGAGGTCGTCGGCCTCGATCCCGCTGCGCACGGCGTCGGCGTCGGTGGTCGGCAGGGCGTCGACCGACACGTCGCTCTCCTCGAGCGGCGAGGACAGGCTCAGGCCGGGCACCTCGGCGTTGACGCCGCGGAAGATCGTGACTACGCCGCCGGACTCGGCGACGTAGTACTGCTGCTGGGTCCACGACCACGCGGCGGCGCCCGCCACCCACACCAGGCCGACGACCACGGCCAGCACGAGGGCGCGGCGCAGCCACAGGAAGCGCCGGGGCGGCCGCGGCGCGTAGCGGGCGCGCTCGGGGTCGATCGGGTCGCTCGGGATGGCGTGGGCGGCCTCGGGCGGCAGGTCGGCGGCCGCGCCCCCGGCGTCGGGGTGACCGTGGTCGTGACGGCTGCTGCGGAACAGCCCGGAGACCGCGCCGCGGCCCCCGCGCCGGGGGAGCTCCGCCGCGGCGCCCACCAGCAGCGGCACCAGCGCGCCGGTGTCGTCGACGGCGGCCGACTCCGGGTCGGGCGGCTGGTCGGCCGGCACGACGTCCGCCACCACGCAGGTGACGTTGTCGGTGCTGCCGGCGTCGAGCGCGTCCTGCACCAGCGACAGGGCGGCGCTGTCCGGCGAGCCGTCGGCGAGCACGGCCAGCATCTGGTCGTCGGTCAGGGACCCGCAGGCGCCGTCGCTGCACAGCAGCAGGCGATCACCCACGGCGAGGTCCACCACGAACAGGTCGGGCTCGGGGTCGCGCTGGCCGTCGAGGGCCTTGAGGATCAGGTTGCGGTGCGGGTGGGTGCGCGCCTCGGCCTCGGTGATGCGGCCCTCGTCGATGAGGCTCTGGACGAAGGTGTGGTCGCGGGTGAGCTGGGTCAGCGTGCCGGACCGCATCAGGTAGGCGCGGCTGTCGCCGACGTGGGCGATCCCGACGCGGGACCCGTCGAAGAGCGCCACCGTGGCCGTGGTGCTGGTGCCGTTGAGCGCGGGGTCGTCGTCGACCAGCTCGGCGATGCGGTCGTGGGAGCGGTGCAGCCCGCCGGCCACGAGCCCCAGCAGGTCGGGGCCGGGCTGCTCGTCGAGCCTGCGCAGCTGGGCGACCGCGGTGCTGGAGGCGATGTCGCCGCGCGCGCCGCCGCCGACGCCGTCGCAGACCGCGAGCAGCCACGCCCCGGCGTACCCGGAGTCCTGGTTGTCCTTGCGCACGCGACCCACGTCGGACACCGCGGAGAACGCCAGGCGCAGCGACCCGGCGGGCACCAGCCCCTCGGGGCCCTGGGCGGTGTCGTCCTCGGCCAGGTTGGTGACGGGGGTCGGCACCGTCGGCGGAGGCGCGGCGGGCGGCGCGGACGCGGGTGCCGGTGTCGGCGCCGGTGCGGCGGGAGGGCCGGCGGCCGGGTCGGGCGGGGGCTGGGGGGAGCTCATCGGTCGCTCACTTCCTCAGCTCGAGGATCGTCTTGCCGATGCGGACCTGCACGCCGGGGGTGATGGTGGTCGGCTGGGTGATGCGCGCCGAGCCGATGTAGGTGCCGTTGGTCGAGCCGAGGTCCTCGACGAACCACTCGTCCTCGTACGCCGCGACGCGGGCGTGACGGGTCGAGGCGTAGTCGTCGTCGAGCCGGATCGCGGCGTCGCTGCCGCGGCCGATGAGCAGCGGGGCGTCGGCGAGCTCGGCGCGGGCGCCGGCGTTGCTGCCCTCCACGACCAGGAGGTGCGTCGGAGCGCCGCGGCGCCGGGAGGGCTTGGCGGCCTTCGGGGCGCGCGCCGACTTCTCGCGCCGCCCGAACCGGCCGCGGCCGGTGTCGGCCACGCGTGCGCCGAACATGTCGGAGCGGATCACCGAGATCGCCGAGAGCACGAAGACCCAGAGGATGGCGAGGTAGGCGAACCGGATCAGGAACAACGTCAGCTCAGACACGACCGTCCTCCCACGACGCCGCACTGGCGCCCTCCACCGTGACCGTCAGCGTCGTGTTGCCGATCTTGACCACCGAGCCGTCGCCGAGCGGCGACTGCGCGACCTTCACCCCGTCGACCGTCATGCCGTTGGTCGAGCCCAGGTCGCGGACCGAGAGGTGCAGCGGGCTGCCCTGGTCGGCGCGACCCTCGCCCACGCGGAACTCCGCGTGGCGCCGACTGATGCCGGGGTCGTTGATCCGCACGTCCGCGTCGGTGCCGCGCCCGACGACCAGGCCGGGGGCGCGCAGCGCGTGGCGGGTGCCGTTGACCTCGAGCACCGCGCGCGTCGTGCGCTGCGCGGGCCGCGCCGGTGCGTCGTACCCGCCGGCCGGGGAGGCGGGTCGTGCCGGGGCGGCGTGGGCCTCCGGCTCGTCACGGGAGGTGACCTTGGCCTGCGCCCGGCTGCGGATGCGGAAGCGGCCGGTGGTGAGGTCCTCGGCGGCCTCGAACGAGATCGCGATCGGACCGGGGAAGACGTAGCTCTGCTGCTCGGCGTGGCGACGCAGCGTGTCGGTCAGCTCGCGCGACATCGTCGAGTCGTACGGCGCGAGCCGCTCGAGGTCGGTGTCGGAGAGCTCGACGTGGAAGTCGTTGGGCACCAGGCGGCGGTCCCGGCTGAGGATCTGGGCGTTGTTGTCGACCTCCCGCTGCAGCGCGGCGGAGATCTCGACGGGCTGCACGGCGCTGCGGAAGGCGCGGGCGAAGACGCCGGAGATCGCCTGCTCCAGCTTGTTCTCGAAGTTCTGCAGCCGTCCCATCGCACCTCCTCGCTGTCGTGGTCGTGTCGTCGGACCGACGGCCTGGCGGCAGCACGCACCGCCCGCGCGCTGGTCGGGTCGTGGGCGATCGTAACGGGGTCACGGAGGCCGGGCGTGCGTGCCACGAGGATGGACCCCGCCCGGTTTGGGGCCGCGGGTCGGCCTGGGATACGCTCACCGGGCTTCTGGCGCGAGTGGCGGAATAGGCAGACGCGCACGGTTCAGGTCCGTGTGCCCGAAAGGGCGTGGGGGTTCAACTCCCCCCTCGCGCACCACCAGCAGCACTCGGCGAGGGCCGGTCCCGCACGGGACCGGCCCTCGCTGCGTCGTACCCGGCTACTCCGCGATGCGCAGGGCGCGGATCTTGGCGTACAGGGTGGTGCGGGAGATGCCGAGGTCGGCGGCGGCGCGGACCTTGTTGCCGCCGTGGGCGCGCAGGGCGCCGACGACGGCGTCGCGCTCGGCCCGCTCCATGGCGCCGAGCGGCCGGACCGGGTCGTGGCTGCGGTGGCCCTCGGGCAGGTCGTCGACGACGACCCCGCCGGTCGAACGACGCTCCAGCACGTGGGCGAGCACCGCGCGGAGCTCGACCAGGTTGCCCGGCCACTCCTGGGCGGTCAGCGCCCGCAGCGCGCCGGGCGTGAGGTGCAGCGACGGGTCGGCACCGAGCTCGCGCAGCAGGCTCCCCGCCAGCCGGGGCAGGTCGTGGCGACGCCCCGCGAGGGGCAGCAGCTGCTCGCGGCGGGTGCACAGGCCGGCGAGGGCGGCGGCCCGGCCCTCGAGCTCCTCGACGGGACCGGTGACCAGGACGACCCGGGGGGCCACGGCACGGGCGAGGTGGCGTCGCACGAGGTCGGTGAGCGGCGGGGGGAGGAGGTCGGCGCCGTCGACGACCACGGTGCCGCGGCCGCTGCGGACGAGCACGTCGAACGAGCGGGCCCACGCGCTCACGCTGCCGACCAGGGCGTCGGCGGAGCTCAGCACCGAGGTGGGCGCCTCGGCGAGCTCGTGGGCGCGGGTGGTGCGGCCCGAACCGGGGGGACCCGACACCAGCACCGGCGCCGCGCCGGTGGGCCCGGCAGCCGCCGCGGGCCGGGCCGCGAGACCCGTCGTACGACGGCCCAGGCGGCGGGTGCGCTGCCGGTTCTCGCCGGGCGCCTCGACGGCGAGCAGGGCGCCGCCGCGGCTGCCGCCGACCCGGCTGGCGTGCACGCGCACCTCACGGCCCGAGGCGAGCACGAGCGGGGTGCGGCTGCCGTCGCCGGCGTCGGCGGCCATCCCCCGCAGGACCGCGAGGTCGGTCGCGTCGAGCAGGTCGAGGGCGGCCTCGTTGGACATCAGCAGGTCGTGGCCGACCGCGACGAGCGGGCGCCGACGGCCCGCGGCCTGGAAGGCGGCGAGCAGCTCGCGGTCCGCGATCCGGGCGCCGTCGAGCAGGCGCTGCTCGATGTCGGCGACCGCCCGGGCCACGAGCGGCACCAGCAGGGGGTTGGCCTCCGTCGCCAGCGTGGTGACGTCGAGGACCCCCTCCACCCGCCGCGTCGTCGGGTGGATGACGGGCTGGGCGTAGCAGCTGAACGGCCGCAGCGCGACGGCGAAGTGCTCCTCGCCGTGCACGCTGACCCCGGTACGGGTCTCGAGGACGACCCCCGGCGCGGTGGTGCCGACGGACTCCTCGAGCAGCGACGCCCCCACGTCGACGCCGACGTGGTCGAAGGCCCGCAGGACCCGCTGGTCCCCGCAGGAGCGGGTGACCACGCGCCCGTCGGCGTCGAGCAGCATCGTGCTGATGCGGGTGCCCGCGAGCCGCGCGTCGAGGTCCTCGAGCACGGGCGCGGCGGCGGCGAGCAGGCGGTCGGCGGCGTCGACGGCACCGTAGGTGATGCGGGTCAGCGCGGAGGCGGGGTCGAGGCCCGCCAGCTCGGTGCGGCGCCAGGACTCGGCGATCTCGTCGCGCTGCGAGGCGGGCTCGCGGCGCGACGCGGGCGAGATCGGCGGACCGGACATGACACCCCCCGGGTGTGGTGCACGTCACGTTAGCGCCGGCCAGGCTGGTCGGAGGTTGTCCAGTTTGTGAACACCCGGCGGCGGACGCCGTTGCGAGTGTGGCGGGCATCACGTCCGCGACGCCCACCGATCCGCAGGAGAGCCCATGAAGACCAAGGCCGCAGTCGTCTACGAAGCCGGCGCCCGCATCGAGATCGAGGAGCTCGAGCTCGACAAGCCCCAGGAGGGCGAGGTGCTCATCCGCTACACCCACGCGGGTCTGTGCCACTCCGACGTCCACGTCGCCCACGGCGACCTCGAGGCCCGTCTGCCGATGGTCCTCGGCCACGAGGGAGCCGGGATCATCGAGGAGGTCGGCCCCGGCGTCAGCCGCGTGAAGGTCGGCGACCACGTGGTCTGCTCGTTCATCCCCAACTGCGGCCACTGCCGCTACTGCGCCAACGGCCAGCAGTCGATCTGCGACATGGGGGCGACGATCCTCGAGGGCTACCTGCCGGGCGAGCGGTTCCCGATCACCGGCCCGCGCGGCCAGTACGGCGCGATGTGCATGCTCGGCACCTTCAGCCAGTACGGCGTCATCTCGCAGAACTCCTGCGTCAAGGTCGACGACGACCTGCCGCTGGAGAAGGCGGTCCTCGTCGGCTGCGGCGTCCCCACCGGATGGGGTGCGGCGGTCAACACCGCCGAGGTGAAGGCCGGCCAGACGGTCATCGTCGTCGGCGTGGGCGGCATCGGCATCAACGCCGTCCAGGGCGCGGCCCTGGCCGGCGCCAAGAACGTCATCGCCGTCGACCCGCTGCCCAACAAGCGGGAGAAGGCGATGGAGCTCGGCGCCACGCACGCCTTCGCCAGCACCGACGAGGCGATGGAGACCATCACCAACCTGACCCGCGGGCAGATGGCGGACTCCGCGATCCTCACGCCCGGCCTCATGACCTCCGAGATCGTGGCGGGCGGCTTCCACGCCGTCGGCAAGGGCGGGGTCGTGGTGCTGACCGGCCTCAACAAGCTGATGGAGGAGACCATCCAGCTGCCGGGCTCGATCATGACGCTGTACCGCAAGCAGCTGCGCGGCTCGCTGTTCGGCGACTGCAACCCGACCACGGACATCCCGCGGATCCTGGGGCTCTACCAGTCCGGCGACATCAAGCTCGACGAGATCATCACCAACACCTACACGCTCGAGCAGGTCAACGAGGGCTACGACGCCCTGCTGAACGGCGAGAACGTCCGCGGCGTGGTCATCCACGAGCACGCATGACCGCTGCGGTCCACCGCGCCGCCACCCCGGTCGTCGACCGGGCGCGGGAGACCGAGCTCCTCGAGGCGGCGTTGGCCAGCGGTGCCCACGTCGTCCTCGAGGGGCCTCCCGGCACCGGCAAGAGCACCCTGCTGCGCCAGGTCGCGGCTCGCCGTGAGGCGCCGTTCTTCCTCGTCGAGGGCAACGCCGAGCTGACGCCGGCGCGCCTCGTCGGTCACTTCGACCCCTCGCTCGTCCTGGCGCGCGGCTACACCCCGGACGTGTTCGTCGACGGCCCGTTGCTCGCCGCGATGCGCGACGGCGGCCTGCTCTACGTCGAGGAGCTCAACCGGGTCCCGGAGGAGACCCTCAACGCCCTGCTCACCGTGATGTCGGAGCGCGAGATCGTCGTGCCCCGGCTCGGTCTCGTCGCGGCCGCCGAGGGCTTCGGCATCGTCGCCGCCATGAACCCGTACGACGCGGTCGGCACCGCGCGGGTCTCCAGCGCGATCTACGACCGGACCTGCCGCATCGTGATGGGCTACCAGTCCGCGGCGGCCGAGGAGCAGATCGCGGCGTACCGGGCGCCCATGCCCTCGCCCGCCTGGTGCGCCCGCGCGGTCGCGCTGGTGCGGGCCACCCGGGACCACCCGGACCTGCGGATCGGCGCGTCGGTGCGCGGCGCGATCGACCTCGGCGGGCTGGCCCACCAGCTCGCCCGGGCCCGCGGCACCGGTGCGGAGGACTGGCACGTCGGGCTCGACGCGGCGCTGGTCGCGCTCTCCGGGCGGATCCGCGTGGCCGAGGCGTCGGTGCGCTCCCCCGAGGACGTGGTCACGGAGCTGTACCGGGACGTCTTCGGGCCCCCGCCCGAGGAGCGGGGCGCCGACGACGAGGACGCGGCCGACGGAGGTGGTGGGGCGGGGGAAGCCCGCCCCCGTCCCTAGACGGGACGGGGACCCCGCCGCCCGGCAGCGGGCAGGGTGACGGCGAGCCGCGTCGCTCCCGCCGGGGCCGACCGGAGCGCACGCTCGGTCGTTCGGAGCTCTCGCGGCACCCGCGGTTCGCGGAGATCTCCCCCGAGGTCGGCGAGCTCGACCACGACGCGCTCACCCGGGCGGTCGCCGAGGACCCCGACAGCGTCGTGCCGCTGCTGGCGCTGATGAGCAGCGCGACTGACGAGTCGCTGCGCGCGCAGGTGCAGGCCGTCGTGCCGCGGCTGGTGCTGGAGCGGGCCCGCAGCGGCCCGACGGCACGCGCCGGCTCCGGCCGGCTCCGTCGGGCTCCGGCCGACCGGGGCGGCGACTTCGACGTCGACGCCTCGCTCGACGCCCTCGCCGAGGCGGCCGGCCAGGGGCGGCACCCACGGCTGGAGGAGCTGACCGCGACCTCCTGGCAGCGACCCGGCACGGCGCTGTGCCTGCTGCTCGACCGGTCGGGCTCCATGGAGGGCACCCGGCTCGCCGTCGCCGCGATGGCCGCGGCGGCCTGCGCGCTGCGCGCGGGTCAGGCGGGGGGCGAGCTGGCGGTCGTCGCCTTCGACCGCCGGGCCGAGACCGTGGTCGGGCTCGGCGCCGGGGCGTCGCCGCACGCGGTGGTCGAGCGGGTGCTCGGCCTGCGCGGTCACGGCATGACCTCGCTCGACGCGGCCCTGCGTGCGGCCGCGACCCAGCTGGCGGGCGCCCGCGCGCGCCGCCGGGTCACCGTCCTGCTGTCCGACTGCCGCGTGACCGACGACGTCGACCCCGTGCCCGTGGCGCGGGCCCTCGACGAGCTGCTCGTCCTCGCGCCGGCCTCCGACGCGGACGAGGCCCGGGCGTTCGCCCGCGCCAGCGGCGCCCGGCTCGCGGAGGTGCTCTCGCTCGGCGACCTCCCCGGCGCCCTCGACCTGCTGCTGCGACCGTGAGGTACCTCACCCCGCCCCCGGCGTGACGATCGGCCCGCTCGCGACGACCAATGACGACAGCCTCCCGCTGTCCAGGCGGGGGCCCGTCACGGGAGGACACGGCATCCGGACCCCGCACTGCGACATCCCAGAGCCCGACGAGACCGCCCGCGGCGGCGTCCACGGGAGGGGCGTGCGGGGGGAGGGCGCCCACGGGGAGGGCCTCGAGCGGGCCGTCACCGTCCCGGAGCTCGGGGCGCCCCCGGGTGACCTGTGTTCTCAGGTGCTGGTCTTCGCCCACCTCGCGCAGATCGCGCTGGGCCTCGCCGCCCTGGCGCCGGACCGTCGCGACGACGTGGTCCGCGACCTCGACGCCCTGCGCCACGAGTGCGAGGACGGAGCGCCCCGGAGGCTCGTCGTGAGCGCCCTGGTCGGCGACGTCGTCGACCTGCTGCTGCCCGACCTCGACCCGGCCGTCACCCGCAGCCTCCTGGACGCCCTGCCGGCGCCGCCCGGGGGGTGACCAGCGTCACCGGGCCGACGGCGTGCCGATCCGGGGGTCCCGGGCGACCAACCTCCGGATCGCCCCGGAACGGCCGGGGCCCGCCCGTTCGGAGGACCACCAGATGAGCCGCGACACGGCTTCCCGTCCCGTCACCCCCACCCTCGTGCACCGCAGCGCGGCCGAGGCCGTCGGCACCTTCTGGCTGGTGCTGCTCGGGTGCGGCACCGCTGTGCTCGCCGGCGACCAGGTCGGCTTCGCCGGCGTGGCCCTCGCCTTCGGCCTGTCCGTCGTGACGATGGCCTACGCCGTCGGCCACGTGTCGGGCGGCCACTTCAACCCCGCCGTCACGGCCGGCCTCGCCGCCGCCGGGCGCTTCGCCTGGAAGGACCTCCCGGCGTACGTCGTGGCGCAGGTCGCCGGCGGCAGCGCCGCCGCGGGCGTCCTCTACGTGATCGCGTCGGGCCGACCGGGCTTCAGCCTCGCCGGCGGCTTCGCCACCAACGGGTACGGCGACCTCTCGCCGACCGGCTACGGCCTCGCCGCCGTCCTCGTGGCCGAGGTCGTCCTGACCGCGGGCTTCCTCTACGTGATCCTCGGCGCGACCCACCACCGCGCGCCGGTCGGCTTCGCCCCGCTGGCCATCGGCCTCGCCCTCACCGCGATCCACCTCGTGTCGATCCCGGTGTCCAACACCTCCGTCAACCCGGCCCGCTCGCTGGCCGTCGCCTGGTTCGACCCCGCGGCCCTCGGCCAGGTCTGGGTCTTCCTCGCCGCGCCCACGGTCGGCGCGCTCCTGGCCGGCGTGACCTTCGCGGTCGTGACCGGCGTGCGTCGGGCCGGCGAGGACGTCGACGGCGCCGTCGAGTCGGACCCCCGGCGGTGACGGCCCCGGGGCGCACCGCGGCCGACGACCAGCGGGAGCGGACGGCGGCCTTCGTCCACGTCGCCCACATCGCGGCGAGCTCCGCGCGGATGAGCGCCCGTGAGGCCGCCGCGCTGCGCCACGACCTGCGGGTCCTGCGCGCCGAGGCCGACCGCGAGTGCTACCGCCCGGCGCTCGTGGCGGCCCTCGTCGACGCCGTGCTCGACGACCTGCTGCCCACGCTGCCCGCCCCCGCGGCGGCGTGCGTGGAGGCCGCGCGCCCCGCGACACCTTCTTGCGCATTGGTCGCAACAGCGTAAGATCGGCTCCATCGCTGGTGCGGTCGGGTGAACGGGTGACCGGGCTGGTGGCTCCACGGGGCCGCGCCGGCGGGGTCCGTCCCGACCCGAGCAGGGCCGGACCGCACGACACACACAGGAGCGGGTGGCGCCACCGGCGCCACCCGCTCCGTCGTGTCCGTGCCCGAAAGCTCCCCGGGGCTACTCCAAGGCGTCGTCCGAGGGCTCCTCGGCGCTGTCGTCGGAGCTGTCGTCGGAGGGGCTCTCCGACGACGTGTCGTCGGGGGCGTCGGTGCCCGAGTCCTCCGAGCAGCCGGCGAGGGTGCCGACGAGGAGCAGGGCGCTGAGGGCGGTGGCGGCGCTGGTGCGGGTGAGCTTCATGTCAGGTCAGCCTTCCGAGGTCGTCGCGGGCGGCCCGGGGTCGGGCCGACGACGGCACCGTAGGGCGGTCCCCCGCCCCGGCGGACCCCCTC
Organism: Nocardioides lentus; assembly: GCF_039529515.1. Lineage (NCBI taxonomy): Bacteria > Bacillati > Actinomycetota > Actinomycetes > Propionibacteriales > Nocardioidaceae > Nocardioides > Nocardioides lentus. Next base: position 328,445 of record NZ_BAAAMY010000001.1, on the reverse strand, counting down.
GGAGGGCCTCGTCGAGCAGTGTTCCGCGAGGCGTCGGCCACCGTTCTCCGGACCCGCCGACCGGTCACCCCGGCGTCGGCCCGGCGTCGGCCCGGCGTCGGCCCGGCGTCGACCCGGGGTCACGCGACCGTCACCGTGCCCCCGTCGTACGACGGTCGAGCCGGCAGCAGATCACCCCCGCAGGCGGGAGCTCGCGACGACTCGGCGGTCAGCGGGCGGGAGCTCGCGACGGCTCGGCGGTCAGCGGGCGGCGAGCGCGTCGACGAGCATCGACTCGAGGGCCTGCACCTGCACGTCGGCCGACGACCCGGCCTCGGCGTCGGAGCCGTCGAGCGCGCGCGCGGCGAGTCCGGCCTTGGAGTCGATGAGCTCGGCGATCCGGGCGTCGACGGTCTGGGCGGCGATGATCCGCCACGCCGTGACGGGCCGGTCCTGGCCGATGCGGTGCACGCGGTCGATCGCCTGGGTCTGCTCGGCGTCGGTCCACGACAGCTCGGCCAGCACCACGTCGGAGGCGACCTGGAGGTTCAGGCCGACGCCGGCGGCGGTCAGCGAGCACACCGCGACCTGCACCGACGGGTCCTCGACGAAGCCGTCGATCGCCGCCTGCCGCTGGGTCGGCGACTGGTCGCCGCGGATCGACACGTGCCGCAGGCCGCGCGAGGAGAACGCCTCCTCGGCCGCGTCCATGACGTCGATGTGCTTGGCGAAGAACACGACCTTGCCGACGCTGCGCGCGAGCTGTGCGGTGTAGTCCGCGGCCAGGCCGGCCTTGGCGCGACCGATCCGGCGCATCATCCCGAAGACGTTCTCGCCGGTCTTCTTCGACTCGGAGTCCTTGCGCTCGCTGACGGCGATGGCGTGGACGAGGTCGCGGTCCAGGTCGGCCGACGGCGTGCCGCGCGCGGCCATCGCCGCGTCGTACCGGGCGACCATGCGGGCCGCGAGCTCGCGCTCGGCGGCCGCGATGGAGCGGCCCTCCTCGCCGTCGAGCTCGACCGGCAGGTCGGCGACGCGGCGCGCGGGGATGTCGGAGGCGACGTCGACCTTGCGGCGACGCACGATGCCCATGTCGATCACGCAGCGACGGGCGGCGCCGGAGAACTGCGGGTCGATCGGGGTGAGCCCGGTGTCCTCCAGCCGGCCCAGCAGGTACGGCGTGGGCTTCTTGTCGTCGATCCAGCCGAGGTACTGCCAGATCGCGCGGAAGTCCTCGATGTCGTTGATCAGCGGCGTGCCGGTCAGCGCCATCAGCAGCGGGCGGGCCCGGCCCTCGCGGATGCGCTGGGCGATGCGCAGCACGTTGCGGGAGCGCTGGGATCCCTTGTTCTTGATGAAGTGCGCCTCGTCGACGACCATCCCGCGGAAGCCGAAGTCGCCGAGCCAGCCGACGTGGCGGTCGAGCACGTCGTAGTTGACGACGACGATGTCGGCGAACGCGTCGAGGTCGTGGCCGTCGCCGTGGATCGCGGTGACCGGGTGGCCCGGCGTCCAGTGGCGGGCCTCGCGCACCCAGCTCGACTTCACGACGTTGGGCACGACGACGAGCAGCGGGAACGCCTTGGCCGCCTGCGCGGCGAGCAGCGCCTGCGCGGTCTTGCCGAGGCCGGGCTCGTCGGCGAGCAGGAAGGTGCGGTGGCCCTTCTCCGCGGCGCAGACGAGCTGGGCCTGGTGCTCCATGAGCTGCAGGCCCGAGGGGGTGCGGCGCCCGGCCGGGTCGGGGAGCTCCATGGACGAGGCGGTGCCGTCGGCGGCGCGCTCGAAGGACTCGAACAGCGGCCCGAGCAGCTCCCAGCTGCCGAGGCGGCGCGGCGGGGTGGGCGGCGTGGTGTCGTCGAGGTACTCGGGGACCTGGAACGGGTTCGCCAGCCGCCGCCGCACGACGGAGCGCGGCACGACCTGGCGGTCGACCGGGGCGTCGGCGGGGTCCGCGGCCAGCGCGGCGGGGGCGTCCTCGCCCGCCTCGACGCCGGCCTGCTCGAGCATCTCGCGGCGCAGGGCGCGGGCGTCGGCGGTGATCTCGGCGTCGTCGCCGAGCAGGGTGAAGAGGGTGGAGTCGGTGGTGGCCGTCTTGGCCAGGATGGTCGCGATCCCGTCGAGCCGCTTGAGCTGCTCGGCGCGACGCGGCTCGGCGAGCTCGGGGTCGTTCTTGACCCGGGTGCGCTCCTCGCGGGCGAGCATGGCCACGACCTGGAAGGTGGTGCGCTGCTCGGAGCCCAGCGGACGACGCTGCGCGCGCGACTCGACCTCGCGCACGGCCCGGGCGAGCACGGGCAGGATGCCCTCCTCGTCGCGGGGGCGCCCGTTGCGGCGCTGTCGACCGGCCTGGCGACCGCCGGCCTGACGGGTGCCGCCACCGCCGCCGGTGCGGTTGCCGCCGCCGGTGCGGTTGCCGCCGCCGGTGCGGTTCTCCTGTGCTCGAGCCACCAGGCTCCTCCTCCGCGTGCGGGTCGCCGGGCCCGGGACGGTGGTCCGGGGCGCGGAGGCGTCTCACGCAGGTCTGCTCGCGGCGTCGTGACGACGCCTGTTCCCCTCGGGGGGCGGGTGCGGGCCCGTCGCCCGAGATGTCGGCGGAGAAGGCGCGGCGGGTCGAGGTGACCGGTCGCCGTGCTCCCCCTGCGGCTCGTCCGGAGGACCGGACGGAGGCCGGGACCCCGCCAGCAGCGGCGTCCGGATCCGACGATAGCAGCCCCGGCCCGCCCGTCCCGCGCCCGCGGCGGACCGCCCCGCCGCGGGCGAGGGGCCGTGGGGGAGCATGGGCCCGTGGACACCGAGACCGAGGTCGTCGTCGTCGGCGCGGGGCTCGCCGGTCTGCGCTGCGCCCGCGCGTTGCGCGAGGCCGGGCGGGACGTCGTGGTCTGCGAGGCCGCGGACACCGTCGGCGGCCGGGTGGCCACCGACGTGGTCGACGGCCACCTGGCCGACCGCGGCTTCCAGCTGCTCAACCCGGCGTACCCCGCCGTCGGCCGCTGGGTCGACGCCGACGCGCTGGGCCTCCAGCCGTTCCCCGCCGGGGTCGTCGCCCCCGACCTCGCCCCGGGCGGGACCCGGCTCGTGCTGGCGGACCCCCGGCGCGAGCCCGGCGCGCTGCCCGCGACGCTCTGGGGCGCCCTCGGGGCCGGGCGGGCCCCGCGGGACGCGGTGGCGCTCGCGCGGTGGGCGGCGCCGCTGCTGCGCCAGACCCTCGCCGACCCCCTGCCCGACGCCGTGGCGGCCCGGCCGCCGCGCCGCCGGGGACGCAGCCTCGCGAGCCGGCTCGACCCGCGCACCGACCGCCCGCTGCGCGAGGCGCTGGACGCCGTCGGCGCCGCGGGAGAGCTGCGCCGGGTGCTCGAGCGGTTCCTCGCCGGGGTGGTCCTCGACGACTCCGGCTCCACCTCCTCGCACTACGTCCTCCTCCTGCTGCGCTCCTTCCTGACCGGGCGGCCCTCCCTGCCCGCCGACGGGATGCGCGCCCTGCCCGCCCAGCTCGCCGCGCCCCTCGGCGACCGGGTGCTGCTGGGGCGCCGGGTCGAGGCCGTCGAGGACGCCCCCGACGGCGGCGTCGTCGTCCGCGCCGGCGGCGACTCCTGGCGGGCGCGCGCGGTGGTCGTCGCCGCCGACCCGCCGGCCGCCGCCGCGCTGACCGGCGCCCCGGTCGCGCCGACCCGCGGGGTCGTGACCTGCTGGTGGTCGCTCGACGAGGCCCCGACCGACAGCGCGCTGCTCCACGTCGACGGCGGTGCTCGGGCCGCCGGTCCCGTCGTCAACACGGCGGTCGTCAGCCACGCGGCCCCGTCGTACGCCCCGGCCGGGCGGCACCTCGTGCAGGCCTCCGCGCTGCTCGGCCCTACGGGCGCGCCGGACCGCCCGGAGCCCTCCGAGCCCGACGTACGACGGCACGCGGCGCGGCTGCTCGGCGCCCCCGACGGCGCGGAGGCCCGGTGGCGGTTGCTCGCGCGCCACGTCGTCGAGGTCGCGCTGCCGGCCCAGCCCGCCCCGCTGTCGACGCGGCGTCCGACCGCGGTGCCCGGGCGGCCGGGCGTCCACCTGGCCGGGGACCACCGCGACACCGCCTCGATCCAGGGCGCACTCGTCGGCGGCGAGCGCGCCGCCCGAGCCGTGCTCGCCCGGCTCGCCGGTGGCTGACGGCCCCGGCGGGGCCGGGGGCGCGGTCGAGCGGCACCGCCCGGGCACCCCGGGATTCCGGCGGCTCAACGCGGCCATGGTGTGCGCGGGGCTCGCGGCGTTCGGGATCCTCTACTCCTCCCAGCCCCTGCTCCCCGCGCTGTCCACCGACTTCGGGGTCGGCGCGGAGACGGCGAGCCTGAGCGTGTCGGCGGCGACCGGCGCGGTCGCGCTGGCCGTCGTGCCGGCGACGGCCCTCGCGGTCCGCCTCGGCCCGGTCCGCGCCATGCAGGGCGCCCTGGTCGTGGCGACGCTGCTGACGGCCGTCGGCGCGCTCGCCCCGTCGTTCGGGGTGCTGGTCGCGGTGCGCGGCGCGACCGGCCTCGCGCTGGCGGCGGTCGTGGCGGTGGCGATGAGCCACGTCGGCACCCAGGTCCACCCGGCCGGGCTCGGGGCGGCGATGGGGATGTACGTCGCGGGCAACTCCATCGGCGGCGTCACCGGTCGGCTCGTGGGCTCCGGGGTCGTCGACCTGTCCGGCTGGCGTGCCGCGACCCTCGCGGTCGCGGTGCTGGCGGCGGTCACGACCGCGCTGTTCTGGTGGCTGCTCCCGCCCCCGCTGCCCACGGTGCCCGCCGCGGCCGACGCCCCGCCGGCGGCGGGCACGCTGCGGCTGCTGAGCGACCCGTCGGTGCTGGGGCTGGTGCTGGTGCCGTTCCTCGTGATGGGCGGCTTCGTCGCCGTCTACAACTACCTGTCCTACCGGCTGCAGGCCGAGCCGTTCGCGCTGCCGGCGGCGCTGGCCGGCCTGGTGTTCCTCGCCTACCTCGTTGGCACCGTGACCTCGGCGTGGGCGGGGCGGCTCGCCGACCGCTTCGGCCGCGCCCGCGTGCTGCTCGCGAGCATCGTGGTGATGGGGGCGGGGGTGGCGCTCACGCTGCCGGACGTGCTGGCGCTGGTGGTCGTCGGCGTCCTCGTCCTGACCGGCGGCTTCTTCGCCGCCCACGCCACGGCCAGCGGCTGGACCCAGGTCGTCGGCGGGCGACGACCGGACCGCGCCAGCGCCTTGTACGTCATGGCGTACTACGGCGGCTCGAGCCTGTTCGGTGCCCTCGTCGGCCTGGCCTGGGAGGCGGAGGCCTGGCCCGGGGTCGCCGCCGGCGTCGGGGCGCTCGTGCTCGGCGCGCTGCTGGCGGCCGGCCTCGTCGCGGCGCGCCAGCGCCGCGGGGTGGCGAGGGCCTGAGCCGCGCGGGTGTGGTCGACTCCCGCCCGTGCTGCCCGAGATGTCCCCCGCCGTGTCCGTCGGTGCCCTGGTCGTCGGCCTCGTCCTGCTGGTCGTCGGCGCCGAGCTCGTCGTCCGCACCGGCTCCGCCCTCGCGGGCCGCTGGGGCATCTCGCCGTTCCTCGTCGGCGTGACGATCGTGTCGGTCGGCACCAGCCTGCCGGAGCTCGGGGTCGGGGTGAACGCCGCTCTCTCGGGCACGGCCGGCCTCGCCGTCGGCAACATCGTCGGCACCAACCTGGTCAACCTGCTCCTGGTGCTCGGCCTGGCGGCGCTGCTGGTGCCCGTCGACGTCGACGGCCGGACCCTGCGCATCGACCTCCCCGCCATGATCGGCGCCGCCGTCCTGCTGCTGGTGCTCTGCCTCGACCGGGAGCTGTCGACCCTCGACGGCGTCTGGCTGACCGCGTACGGCGCGCTCTACCTGGCGGTGGTCGTCGTGCCCATCGTGGCCCCGGGGCTCGTCGGACCACGGGTCGCGGCCCTCGCCGGGTCGGCCCCCGGCGAGACCGAGGCGCCCGCGGCGCCCGCCGACGGCTCCTCGTCCGGGCGGCAGGTGCTGCTCCTGCTCGTCGGGCTGCTCGTCGTGGTGGTCGGCTCCGAGCTGCTGGTCGGCGGGGCCGTGGACGTCGCCGAGGCGCTGGGGGCCAGTGACGTGCTGATCGGGCTGACGGTCGTCGCGATCGGCACCTCCGCGCCCGAGCTGGTGACGACCGTCGTCGGCACGATCACGGGTGAGCGCGATCTCGCGATCGGCAACCTGGTCGGCTCGAGCATCGTCAACGTCGCCCTGGTGCTCGGCCCGACGGTCCTGATCGCCCCGGGTCGGATCACCGTGCCGGCCGAGATCCTGGCCGTCGACCTCGTGCTGCTCGTCGTCGTCAGCCTCGTGGCGGTGCCCCTGCTCGTCAGCGGGCGCCGTCTCAGCCGGGCCGAGGGCGGCGCCTTCGTGGCCGTCTACCTCGGCTACCTGGCCTACCTGCTGCGCGAGGTGCTCTGACGGGTCGCCGACGGCACCCGCACGTCGAGCTCGGCCCCCAGCTCCGCGCCGCGCAGCTCGAGCTCGTCGCCCGACCAGAACCGGCCCGGGTCGTAGTAGTTGGTCGGCCGCTCGTCGCCCAGCAGGCCCATCGCCTGGTAGGTCGCGGCGACCACCTCGGCGCAGTAGGTCTCCTCGACGCCCGCGGCCCGTCGTACGCGACCCCGGGCCCAGCGGCCCAGCAGCGACGCGGTCTGGGGGAAGGGGGTGCCGTCGAGCCGCGCGATCGTCGACAGCACCGCGGCCTCCTGCTCGGCGGTGACCTCCGGCGTGAGCTGGCGCAGCCACGCGCGCTGGGAGTAGACGTCGTGCCAGCGCCGCACGGCGTCGCCGAGGTCGTGCAGCTGCACGCCGCGGTGGTGCCCGCCGGTCCAGAGGTCGACGAGGCCCCGGCCGAGCTCGGCGTGCCACATCATCGGCGGCATGTCGTCGATGACGACGGCCATCCCGACGTGGTTGACCGGCGCGTTGGTCAGCACGCGGATCGCCTGGTCGGCGGCGGCGCTGCCCCGGAACAGCCACAGGTCGCCCGTGCGGCTGAGGTCGACGGCCTCCGCGAGGTCCAGGGCCGTCCGACGCGCGCTCACGCGGAGCAGTCAAGCAGCCGACGGCGTGGGGCCCGCGCGCCGGCGCGCCCTAGGCTCGGGGCGTGACGCGGTGGAAGTGGGTCGGACTGGCCGGGCTGGCGGGCGTGACGGCGACGGGGGCGGTCGTCGTGCGCGACCAGCGCCGTCGCCGGCAGATGACGCCCGAGCAGGTCCGCGAGCGCCTGCACGAGCGGCTCGCGGAGCAGCAGGCCGCGGAGCAGGTCCCCCCTCAGGACGAGTGAGCCGGGGCCGCGTCGCCCGGCTCCCGCGCCACCGACCGCACCGCCCGCGTGACGGCGTCCAGCGCCATCAGCCGCAGCACGTCGACCGGCACGGCCGCGCTGCCGGCGGCACCGCCGGTGGCGCAGGCGACGAACCCGTCGCCGTCGAGGCGGGTGTGCGGCGGGGTCAGCGCCCGCGACAGGCCGTCGTGGGCACCCTGCGCGAGCACGCGGCAGCCGGTCTTGTCGAGCACGGCGTCGGTGACGACGACCCCGATCGTCGTGTGCTCGCGCCCGCCCTCCGACCCCGGCCCGCCGGGGGGCGGCGCCGCGGCCGCGAGGTCGTCCAGGACCCGCCCGGGCAGGTCGGGGTCGCCCGGGTCGACATCGCCGAACGCGTTGACCACGACCAGCGCGGCCACCGAGACCGCGACCCCGCCCACCTCCCGCCGGACGACGTGGTGCCCGAGGCCGCCGGGCCGCCGGCCGGCGGGACCGCGGTGCTGGGAGCGCATGGCCCCGGTGCCGGCGCCGAGGCGTCCGGTGAGGCGGCCGGTGAGGCGTCCGTCCGTCGTGGCGTCGGCGCACGCGGCGTACCCCTCGGCGGGGCCTGGACGCACGGACGCCGAGCCGACCGCCAGGTCGAAGATGCCCAGCGCCGGCACGATCGGCACCGGACCGGCGGGGGTGGGCACCCCGCGGCCCCGCTCCTCGCACCAGCGCATCACGCCGTCGGCGGCGGCCAGCCCGAAGGCGGAGCCGCCCGTGAGCAGCACGGCGTCGACCCGCGCCACGGTGCGCGAGGGGTCGAGCACGTCGGTCTCGCGGGAGGCCGGCGCACCGCCGCGGACCTCGCACGAGGCGACGGTGCCCTCGGGGAGCACCACGACGGTGCAGCCGGTCGCGGCGACCGTGTCGGTCCAGTGACCGACGCCGACGCCGGCCACCCCCAGACTGCTCGCCCCCGGACCGCTCGCCCCCTGCCCGCTCACCCGGGGCGCCCGCCCTCGGCGTCGTGGTGCGGGGCCTTGCGGGCGTCACCCGGCGTCGAGCCGGTGACGGGGTCCTCCGCGGGGTCGGGGGCGTCCGGGTCGACGGCCTCGTCGGAGATGCCGAGGCGCCGCTCCTCGCGCTCCGCGCGGGCCTCCTCGTCGCCGGCGTCGGGGGCCCGACCCGGTTCGGCGCCGGCCGCGGTGCCGGCGGTGACCATCTCGTCGAGGTAGCGGAACAGCTCGGCGACCGCGGCCACGACCGGCACCGCGAGGAACGCCCCGGTGATGCCGAACAGGGTGCTGCCGGCCGTCACGGACAGCAGGATCACGGCGGCGTGCAGCTGCATGATCTTGCCCTGCAGCCACGGCGAGAGCACGTTGCCCTCCAGCTGCTGCACCGCCAGCACGATCGCGGCCACGATGAGGGCGTCGGTGAAGCCGCCGGTGACCAGCGTGACCAGGACGGCGAGCACGCCGGCCACGACCGCACCGACGATCGGGATGAAGCCGCCGAAGAAGGTCAGCAGGGCGAGCGGGAGCGCCAGCGGCACCCCGACGGCGAACAGCCCGATGCCGATCAGCACCGCGTCGATGAACGACACCAGCGCCTGCGTGCGGATGAAGCCGCCGATGGTGTTCCAGACCCGCCCGAGCAGCTCGGTCAGGTGCAGGCCGGCGCGGCGACCGGCGACCCGGTCGACCCACGGCAGGAAGCGGTGGCCGTCCTTGATGAACAGGAAGGTCAGCACCAGGATGATGACGAGGTTGACGATCGCGTTGGTGGCGCTGCTGATGCCCGCGAAGACGCCGGTGCTGATGACGTCGGCCGAGCTCTGGATCTGGGTGATGAGCGCGTTGACGTACCCGTCGATCTGCTCCTCCGACAGCTGCAGCGGACCCTCGACCAGCCACTGCTGGATCTCCGTCACGCCGCCCGAGGCCTGGTCGGCGATGCCCGGGGCCTCGTCGATGATCTGCGGGATCATGAAGGAGAACAGCACGCCCAGCGCGGCGAACCCGGTCAGCATCATGATCACCGCGGCCACGGTGCTCGGCACGCCCCGGCCGCGCATCCAGGTCACTGCCGGCGACAGCACCGTCGACAGCAGGATCGCCAGCAGCACGGGGAACCAGATCACCCACGTGCGGCCGATGCCCCAGCCGAGGATGTAGAGGACGGCCGCGAGCACGATCAGCCGCAGCCCCCACCGGTTCAGCGCGGCCGCCCCGGTGTCGATGACCGACGCCCGGTCCGGCCAGGGCCCGGAGAGGCGGTACGGCGGCCGCGGGGCCTCGGAGGACTCGTTCGGCCCGGGGTCTGCGGTCATGCGCCGAGACTAGGCGCTGCTCCGCCGGCCCGCGGGCCCGCCGCGGGGCGCTGGCAGGATGACGGCATGGCCCGGTTCACCGCACGCAACCACTCCGAGGCCGTCGTGCCCACGGACCGAGCGACGATCTGGAAGGTCCTCACCGACCCGGCCCTGGTCGCCCGCCTGACCCCGCTGCTCGAGGACATCACCGCTGAGGGCGAGTACTGGACGTGGCGGCTGAGCCGGATCCCGGTGCTGAGCACCTCGATCGCGCCGCAGTTCACCGAGCGGATGACCTTCGCCGAGCCCGAGCGGATCGTGTTCACCCACGAGCCGCCCTCCGGGTCACGGGAACGCGCGGGCGCGGAGGGGCGTTACGACCTCGTCGAGGTGGCCGACGACCCCGGCTCCACCCACCTGACCATCGACCTGCAGATCACCGTCGACCTCCCGCTGCCCCGCGCGTCGGGACCCGCCGTACGGACGGTGATGAAGCAGGTCGTGGCCCGGATGGGAGACCGGTTCGCCGACAACCTCTACGACCACCTCGGCCTCGAGAAGGGCTGAGCCCACCACCCCAGGAGGAACCCGTGCGCGCCGCTGTCTACGACTCGTTCACCGACACCCCGGAGGCCCCCGGGGCCATCGAGGTCCGCGAGCTCCCCGAGCCCCATCTCGGCCCGGGCAGCGTGCTCGTCGAGGTCCGCGCGGCCGGGGTCAACCCCGTCGACTGGAAGCTCGTCACCGGCGGGCTCGGCGCGGTCATGGAGTCCGTGTTCCCCGTGGTCCCCGGGTGGGACGTCGCGGGCGTCGTGGTCGGCGTCGGGATGGACACCCCGGAGTTCAGCATCGGCGACGAGGTGATGGCCTACGCCCGCAAGGACGTCGTCCACGCGGGCACCTTCGCCGAGCGGGTGGCGGTCCCCGCCTGGTCGGTGGCCCGCAAGCCCTCCGCGCTGAGCTGGGAGCAGGCCGGCGGCCTCCCGCTGGCCGGCGGCACCGCGCTGCGCACCCTCGACGTCCTCGGGGTCCGCGCCGGCGACACCGTGCTCGTGCACGCCGCCGCCGGTGGCGTGGGTGCGCTGGCCGTCCAGATCGCCGCCGCCCGCGGCGCCCGCGTCATCGGCACCGCCTCGGCGCGCAACCACGACCACCTGACCGCGCTCGGCGCGGAGCCGGTGGAGTACGGCGACGGCCTGGTCGCCGCCGTGCGCGAGCTCGCGCCGGAGGGCGTCCACGCGGTCGCCGACCTCGTCGGCGGCCAGCTCGAGACGACCCTGTCGGTGCTCGCCCCCGGCGGTCGGCACGCCTCGATCGCGGACCCGAGCGTCACCGAGCACGGCGGCGTCCACGTCTGGGTGCGTCCCGACGGCCGCGAGACCGCCCGGCTCGGCGAGCTCGCCGCGGCCGGGCTGCTGAGCGTCGAGGTCGCCGGCACCTACGGCCTGGACCAGGTGGGCGAGGCCTTCGCCGAGTCCCGCTCGGGCCACGTGCGCGGCAAGCTCGTCATCGTCCCGTAGCCCGCCGACCCGGCACGAGCTCCCCCCGGACCCGGGGAGCTCGTGCCGACTCGGCCGTCGTACGGCGGGAGCTCGTGCCGACTCGGCCGTCGTACGGCGGGAGCTCGTGCCGACTCGGCCGTCGTACGGCGGGAGTTCGCGCCGACTCGGCCGTCAGACGTGCTGGGGGCGGCGGTGGCTGGGGCCGTCGCCGGGGCCGTCCGGGTCGCCGTCGGCCCGGTGGCTGCCCGGGGTGCCGGGGTCGTCGGGCGTGGCGTCGCGCTGGAGCGACTCGCCCTCGACGTCGACGTCCGGCAGCACCCGGTCGATCCAGCGGGGCAGCCACCAGGCCCTCTCGCCCATCAGGTACATGAGCGCCGGGATCAGCGTCATCCGGATCACGAAGGCGTCCAGGGCCACGGCCACCGCGAGGGCGAAGCCCATGGACTTGATGATCGCGTCCTCCTGCAGCACGAACGCCGCGAAGACCGAGATCATGATCACCGCCGCGGCGGCGACCACCCGGGCGTTGGAGCGGAAGCCCTCGAGCACCGCCTCGCGGCTGTCGGCGCCGTGCACGTGCGCCTCGCGGATGCGGGTCACCAGGAACACCTGGTAGTCCATCGCGAGCCCGAACACGATGCCGATCACGAGCACCGGCAGGAAGCTGATGAGCGGTGCCGGGTCGATCCACCCGAACAGGCCCTCCTGGAAGACGGCCACCGTCAGGCCGACGGTCGCGAGCACCGAGAGCAGGAAGCCGAGGGTGGCGGTCAGCGGCACGAGGATCGAGCGGAAGACGACCATCAGCAGCAGGAACGCCAGCCCGACGACCACCGCGAGGTAGATCGGCAGCGCCTCGGCCAGCTGCTCGGAGGTGTCGACCTGGATCGCGGTCAGGCCGGTGACGCCGAGCACCGTGCCGGTCTCGGCCTCGATGTCGGCCTGGCCGTCGCGCAGGTCGGCCAGGAGCTCGTCGGTCGCGGCCTGGTCGGGGCCCGTCGCGGGCGTCACGAGCACGAGCGCACCGGTGCCGTCCTCGTTGATGCCGGCCACCTGGGCGTTGACGACGCCGTCCTGGCCGGCGGCCCACTGCACGACGGTGCCGTACGACGCCTGCGCGGCGCCGGCGACCTGCTGGGGGTCGGCGTCCGCGCCGGCCTCCGCGGCGGCCGCCTCGACCACGTCACGCCCGTCGACCACGATCACCAGGGGGCTCTCGCGACCCGGGCCGAAGGCGTCGGCGACGAGGTCGGAGGCCTGGCGGGCGGAGGTGTCCGCGGCCGCGGTGGAGTCGGTCGGGAAGCCCAGGCGCATGCTCTGCGCGGGCAGCGCGAGCGCACCGAGGCCGACGACGACCACGAGGACGAAGGCGATCGGCGCCCGGCCCACGACCTTCGCCCAGCGGACGCCGTTGTTGAGGAGCCTGCCGTCGGCGCCGGTGGGGGACTGCTGGCGCCGGACCTGGGCGCCGAACGCCCTGCCCTTGAGCAGGCCCAGCACGGCGGGCAGCAGGGTCAGCGCGACCAGCACGGCGACCGCGACGGTGCCGGCGGCGGCCAGGCCCATGCTGGTGAGGAACGGGATGTTGACCACGGTGAGCGCCGCCAGGGCGATGACGACGGTGAGGCCGGCGAAGACGACCGCGGAGCCCGCCGTCCCGACCGCGCGGCCGATGGCCCGCTCGCGGTCGAGGCCGGTGGCCAGCTCGCTGCGGTAGCGGGCGAGGATGAACAGGGCGTAGTCGATGCCGACCGCGAGGCCGATCATCGAGGCCAGGATCGGCGTGGTCGTGCCGAGCTCGAAGAACGCGCTCGCCGACAGCACGCCGAGCAGGCCGACGCCGACACCGACGAGGGCGCTGAGGATCGGCAGGCCGGCGGCGACGAGCGAGCCGAAGGTCAGCACGAGCACGAGCAGGGCGACACCGATGCCGACGACCTCGGAGGTGACGCCGAACTCGGTGAGCGCCTGCAGGCCCTGCCCGTTGGCCTCGACGGTGAGCCCGGCGTCGCGGGCGTCGGCCATGAGGTCGTCGAGGGCCTCGCGGGTGGCGGGCTCGACCTCGGTGGGGGCGTCGACGTCGAACTCGAAGGAGATGATCCCGGTGGTGCCGTCGGTCGACAGCGGGGACACCGAGGCGACGTCGGCGGAGATCTGCTCCTCGGGGACCTGCTGGCCCGCGTAGCCCTCGCGCAGCTGCTGCTCGAGCGCCTGCGCGGCGACCACCGGGTTCTGGATGGCCGAGGCCCGGGGGTCGGCGTCGGTGTCGGAGAGTTGGGGCAGCCCCTGGAGCCCGGCGACCAGGGCGTCGACCTCGGGTGCGACGTCCGGGTCGGCGAGGGTGGCGCCCTCGGGGGCGCGCACCACGACGTTGGCGGTCGCGGCGTCGATGGCGTCGGCGCTGCCCAGGTCGAGCTCGCTCTGCAGCGCGGCGGCGTCCTCGGCCGGGATGCCGGGGATCGTGAAGGAGTCGACGAGCGGCTTGGAGAAGGTGCCGGCGAACACGCCGACGCCGATCAGCACGACCAGCCAGGCGGCGATGAAGGCCGGCCAGCGGCGGTACGCCGTGGTGCCGAGGCGCTGGAGCAGGGAAGCCATGGGGTTCTCTCCTGGGGACGGGGCTCAGGCGCCCGCGGCGGGGGCCATGAGGGCGCGGGTGGTGGTGAGGATCTCGGCGTACGTCGTGGCGAAGTCGGCGTCGGCGGGGCCGGCGACGAAGCGGTCGAGGGAGATGTCGAGCAGGGCGATGAACACGGCGACGGCGATCCGGGCGCGCGGGTCGTCCTCGCCGGTGCCCTCCCGCTCGGCGACGAGGGCGACGAACTCGTCGGTCCACTCCGCCATCCGGGCGTGGCTGGCCTCGAGCAGACGCTCCACCTCCAGCACGCGGCGGCTCAGCAGCGCCTCCTCGCGGGTGAGGGTCTGCGAGGAGATCAGCATCTCGGCGAGCCCGGCCATGTCGGTGACGAGGTCGCCGGTCGGGCCGCCGGCCCGGAACGTCGCGAGCGCGTCCTCGGGCAGGTCGGGCTTGCGCCCGAGGATCGCGTCGACCTTCGAGTCGAAGTAGTTGAAGAGCGTCCGCCGGGAGACGCCGGCGGCACGGGCGAGGTCGTCCATGGTGAAGCCGTCGACGCCGTGCGCGTCGGTGAGCCGCTGCGCCTGCACGGTGATCTGGTGCGACACCCGGGCCCGGCGACGCTCCCGGGCGTCGACGGCGGTTGCACTCTCGGTCACGGAGTGCATTGTTGCACTCGGGTGGGGAGGAGTGCACCCGTACGTCGTGTGACCTCGGCCGCAGCGGCGTGCTGCCCGGGCGTCCGGATACTGGCCGCATGGCCCCGCCCCCGACCCCGCCGCCGACCCCGCCCCCGACCCCGCCCCCGACCCCGCCGCCGACCCCGCCGCCGACCGCGTCCCCGACCCCGCCGCCGAGCGAGCAGCTGCGGAGCGGGACCGCCGAGCCGATGCGCTCCCGCTGGAGCCCGAGCTCGTTCGACCCCGCCCACGACCTCGGTGTCGTCGAGCTGGACGCGCTGCTCCAGGCGGCCCGCTGGGCCCCCAGCCGCGGCAACAGCCAGCCCTGGGTGGCGCTCGTCGTGCGACGGGGCGGACCGGGTCACGACGGGCTTGCCGCGGCGCTGACCCGCGGCAACGCGTGGGTGCGACGCGCGTCCGCGGTCGTGGTGATGTGCGTGCGCTCGGGACCGGACCCGGCGGCGGACCCCGGGTCGAAGGACGCGCGCACGCCGCCGGTCGACTACGCCTGCTACGACACCGGCCAGGCGGCCGCGCACCTGACGCTGCAGGCGACGGCGTCGGGCCTCCACGCCCACCAGTTCTCCGGGATGGACCTCGACACGGTGGCCGCCGTCCTCGGGGTGCCCGACCACTTCCGGCCCCTGGCCGGGATCGCCGTCGGGCGGCACCTGCCGCCCGAGGGGCCGGGTGCCGAGGACGTGCCCGAGGACGGGGGTCCCTCGGCCGCGTCGCTGGCGGAGCGGGAGGCGCGGCAGCGCGACCGCCGCGGGCTCGGCGTCGCGGCGCGCGACGGGGCGTGGGACCGGCCCTGGACCGAGCGGACGGACAGGAAGGAATGGGCGGAGCGGGCCGGCGGGGACGGCTCGTGAGCGCGATCGGTCCGGCGCGCTGGCTGCTGGTCGTCGCCCTGCTCGCGCTGGTCAACGTGCCCGTCGTGGCCTCGCTGGCCACCGACCGGCGGATCGCCACCGAGGGCGTGGCCACGACCGCCGAGGTCACCGACGCCGGGCAGGAGGGCGACCGCTACGCCCTGCTGCTGCGCTTCGACGCCGAGGTCGACCCGGCGCGGCGAGCGTGGCCCGTGGTCGTCGAGCGGGAGACGTGGCAGCAGGCCCGCGAGAGCGGCGAGCTCGCGGTGCGCGCGGTCCCCGGCGACCCGGGCGCCTTCGACGCCCCCGGGGAGGTGCGGAGCCGCACCGGGCTGTGGATGACCCTGCTCGGCAACGTGCTGGTCGCCGCGTGGGTGGCGGCGATGCTGCGCCGTGCCCGTCGCCGGCGGGCCGAGCCGGGCGACGACGACGGCGAGCCCGACCGGCCGGCCGGCTGAGCCGCGCCGACCGGCCGCGGACGCGACGAGAGGCCGGACCCCGTGGGGTCCGGCCTCCCGGAGGTGGCTCGCTCCCCCCGCGTGCCACCGTCGGTCCACCCGGCGCAGCCCCCCAGCGGGCCGAGCGGACCCGGTCGTACGACGCGGGTGTCAGCCCAGCGTCGAGGTGTCGATGACGGCGCGGTAGCGCACGTCGCCCGAGACGACCTTCTCGTAGTAGTCGTCGACCTGGTCCGCGCCGATGACCTCGACGGTCGCCGTGATGCCGTGCTCGGCGCAGAAGTCGAGCATCTCCTGGGTCTCGGGCAGGCCGCCGACCATGGAGCCCGAGATGGAGCGGCGGTTCGGGAGCAGCGAGAACGCGCTGATCTCCAGGTTGTCGCTGGGCGCGCCGAGGTTGGCCATCACGCCGCCGCGGTCGAGCAGGCCCATGAAGGAGTCCAGCGGGATGCCCGAGCCGACGGTGTTGACGAGCAGGTCGAACTGCCCGGCGAGGTCGTCGAAGACCTTCTCGTCGTCGGTGGCGTAGTAGTTCGTCGCGCCGAACGCCTTGCCGTCCTCGGCCTTGGCGTCGGTGCGGGAGAGCACGCTGACCTCGGCGCCCATGGCGGCGGCGATCTTCACGGCGACGTGGCCGAGGCCACCCATGCCGATGACGCCGACGCGCGAGCCCGGGCCCACGTTGTGCTCCTTGAGCGGGTGGTACGTCGTGATCCCGGCGCACAGCAGCGGCGTGGTGGCTGCGAGGTCCATGCCCTCCGGGATGCGGACGACGAAGTGGTCGCGGGTGACGACCTGCTGGCTGTAGCCGCCGAAGGTCTTCTCGCCGTCGTAGCCCTGGTCGTTGTAGGTCTGCACGACGCCGCGGGTGCAGTACTGCTCCTCGCCGTCCTTGCAGGCGGCGCACTCGAGGCAGGAGTCGACGAAGCAGCCGACGCCGACGGTGTCACCGACCTGGTGGTCCGTGACCTCGGAGCCGACCTCGGCGACGGTGCCGATGATCTCGTGGCCGGGGACCATCGGGAAGGTCTCGCCGCCCCACTCGCCGCGCACCTGGTGGATGTCGGAGTGGCAGATGCCGGCGAACTGGATGTCGATGCGGACGTCGTTGGGGCGCAGGTCGCGGCGCTCGATCGTGGTCGTCTCGAAGGAGGCCGAGGCCTGCGGGACGGACAGTGCGGTTACCGAGGTGGTCATGCAAGGCTCAACCACGCCCTGAGGTGGGTTATTCCGCAACTACTTACGGATCCTCGCGCCGCCCCCGTCGGCGACTCAGCCGAGACCGAGCTCGGCGCGGACCCCGGCGGGCACCAGGTCGGCGTACGACGGGTCGCGGCGGATCAGCTCGGCGACGAACGGGCACGACGGCAGCACCTCGTGGCCCGCCTCGCGCGCCGCGTCGAGGGCGTGCACGGCGAGCGCCCTCGCGAGGCCGCGGCCGGCGTACGCCTCGTCGACCTCGGTGTGGACGAGGTCGACCTGCACCCGCCCGCCGCCGCCCCGGAGCCGGTAGGCGAGGAGCCCGCCGGGCTCACCGTCGACCAGCACCTCGTAACGGCTCCGCTCCGCGACGTCGCGCACCACCACCGGCATGTGTCCGACGCTACTGCGTCGCGGGCCGTGGTGACTTGCCGGTAACACGGGCGTGGGGCGAGGCTTCGACCCATGGCCGCCACCACCTCGTCGTACTCGATCACGATGCGTCTGCACGCCGACCCCGACCACGGGGTGGTCGGACAGGTCGCCACGAGCATCGCCGAGGCCGGGGGCATCGTCACCGCGATCGACGTCGCCGAGTCGCGTCACGACCTGCTCGTCGTCGACGTCACCTGCTCGGCCGGCAACGCCGACCACTCCGGCGAGCTCGTCGAGGTCGTCAGGGCGCTGGACGGCGTGCGGGTGCACAAGGTCTCCGACCGCACCTTCCTGCTCCACATCGGCGGCAAGATCGAGGTCACCTCGAAGGTGCCGCTGCGGACCCGCGACGACCTGTCGATGGCCTACACCCCGGGGGTGGGTCGGGTGTCGATGGCGCTGGCCAACAACCCCGAGGACGTGCGCCGGCTGACGGTCAAGGGCAACTCGGTCGCGGTCGTCACCGACGGCTCGGCGGTGCTCGGCCTGGGCAACATCGGTCCCGGCGCGGCGCTGCCGGTGATGGAGGGCAAGGCGGCGCTGTTCAAGCGGTTCGCCAACATCGACGCGTGGCCGATCTGCCTGGCCTCCCAGGACACCGACGAGATCGTCAAGGCCGTGCAGATGATCGCGCCCGGCTTCGGCGGCATCAACCTCGAGGACATCGCGGCGCCCCGGTGCTTCGAGATCGAGGCCCGGCTGCGCGAGAGCCTCGACATCCCCGTCTTCCACGACGACCAGCACGGCACCGCGATCGTCGTCCTGGCCGCGCTCACCAACGCGCTGCGCTGCGTGCACAAGGAGCTGGCCGACGCCCGGATCGTCGTGGCCGGCGCCGGCGCGGCCGGCACCGCCATCGTGACCCTGCTGCTGGCCGCGGGCGCGGGCGACATCGTCGTGTGGGACCGCGAGGGTTGCCTGTCGGCGGACGACGACTCGCTGTCGCCGGCGAAGGCCGAGCTGGCCTCCCGGACCAACCCCCGCCGCGTGCGGGGCGACCTGCGGACCGGGCTGACCGGGGCGGACGTCTTCGTCGGGGTGTCGGGCCCCAATCTGCTCGACCCCGCCTGGATCGAGGACATGAACGACCAGGCCGTGGTCTTCGCCCTCGCCAACCCCGACCCCGAGGTCGACCCCGGCGAGGCCGGCAAGCGCGCCGCCGTCGTCGCCTCGGGCCGCTCGGACTACCCCAACCAGATCAACAACGTCCTCGCGTTCCCGGGCGTCTTCCGCGGGCTGCTCGACGCCCGGGCCACCGACGTCACCATCGACATGATGCTGCGCGCCGCCGACGCCATCGCCCACGTCGTCACCGACGAGGAGCTCAACGCCAGCTTCATCATCCCGTCGGTCTTCGACACCGCCGTCCCGAAGGCCGTCGCCCGCGCCATCGCGGGGGGCTGAGCGCCGGGCCCGCCCGCCTCAGGTGAGGCGGTGGGCCAGCAGGGCGGCGCCGACGACCCCGGCGCGGTTGCGGAGGGTCGCGGGGACCAGCGGCGTGGCGACGTCGACGAGGTGGAGCCACTCGTCGGCGTCCTTGGACACGCCGCCGCCGACGACGAGGACCTCGGGCGAGAAGAGCATCTCGAGGGTCCGGTAGTAGCGGGTGAGGCGCTCGGCCCACTCCTCCCACGAGAGGTCCTCGCGCTTCCGGGCGACGTTGGAGGCCCGGGTCTCGGCGTCGTGGCCGTCGACCTCGAGGTGGCCGAGCTCGGAGTTCGGCACGAGCACCCCGTCGTGGACCATCGCCGAGCCGATGCCGGTGCCGAGGGTGGTGACGATGACGAGGCCGGTCACGCCCCGCGCCGCGCCGTACGCCGCCTCGGCGACGCCCGCGGCGTCCGCGTCGTTGACGACGTGCACGGGCCGGTCGAGCCGCTCGGTGAGCAGGGCGTCGGCGTCGGTGCCGATCCAGGCGTCGTCGATGTTGGCGGCCGAGCCGACCACGCCCCGGCGGACCACCCCGGGGACGGTGACGCCGACGGCGGAGCGCGAGCGGGGGAAGGCCGCGACGAGCTCGGCGAGCACGTCGGCGACCGCGTCCGGGGTCGCGGGCTGCGGCGTCGCGAAGCGCACGCGCTCGTCGGCGAAGTCACCGACCGACAGGTCGACCGGGGCACCCTTGATCCCGGTGCCGCCGAAGTCGATGCCGAAGGGGTGTTCCATACGGCACATGCCACCACACAGCGCCGAGAAGCACCCCGACGGCACGCTGACCCTGCACCTCGGTCGTGAGGAGCTCGTCCTCCGCCGCCGCTACGAGTCGCTGAGCATCCTCAACGACCTCCTGATCGCGATCTGGTTCCTCGCGGGCAGCGTGCTGTTCTTCTCCGCCGAGACCACGTACGCCGGGACCTGGCTGTTCGTGATCGGCAGCGCCGAGCTCGCCGTGCGACCCGTGATCCGGCTCTCGCGCCGGGTGCACCTGCGCCGCGTCGGCGGCCACGAGTCCGCGGCGGACTTCTGAGCGAGTCCGTGGCCGGCCGCGACCGGCCCCATGATGGGACCGACGCCGGGTCCGACGAGGGGACCGACGCAGCCGCCGCAGGAGGCACCGAGGTGAGCACCGAGCCGACCCGCGCCCCGGGTGACTGCGCCCCCGCGCGGGTCGCGGACCCCGTCTGCGAGGGCGAGCCGGTCCGGCTCGGGACGCCCGCGGGCCGCGCCGTGGTCGTGGCGGCGACCCTCGGCTCCGGCATGGCCCTGCTCGACGGGACCGTCGTCAACGTCGCGCTGCGCAGCATCGGCGAGGACCTCGGCGCGGGCCTCGCGGCGCTGCAGTGGATCACCAACGCCTACCTGCTGGCCCTGGCCAGCCTGATCCTGCTCGGCGGGTCGCTGGGCGACCGGTTCGGTCGGCGTCGCGTGTTCGTCGTCGGCACCCTGCTCTTCGCGGGCGCGTCCCTGGTCTGCGGCCTCGCGCCGACGACCGAGGTCCTGGTCGCCGCCCGCGTCCTGCAGGGCGTCGGGGCGGCGCTGCTGACCCCGGGGAGCCTCGCGATGATCCAGGGCGCCTTCGCCCGCGAGGACCGGGCCCGCGCGATCGGGCTGTGGACCGGGTTCGGCAGCATCGCCGCCGCCGTCGGACCCCTGCTCGGCGGGACCCTGGTCGACCTCGCCTCGTGGCGGTGGATCTTCCTGATCAACCTCCCGCTCGCGGCGGTCACCGTGCTCGTGGCGGTGCGGGCCGTGCCGGAGTCCCGGGACCCCGACGCGGTCAGGGGATTCGACGTCGCCGGGGCGGCGCTCACCGCCGTCGCGCTCGGAGGGATCACCTGGGCGCTGGTCGAGCCGGGCTCGGACGCCGCGCTGCCCGCCGCGGTCGTGGGCGTCCTCGCGGGCGTCGGGTTCGTCGTGGTCGAGCGCCGCAGCCGACACCCGCTGGTGCCGCTGGGCCTGTTCGCGGACCGCACCTTCGGCGCCGTCAACGGCCTCACCCTGCTCGTCTACGCCGCGCTCGGGGCGCTGCTGTTCTTCCTCGTCCTGCAGCTGCAGACCGTGGCCGGGTGGGACGCGCTGCCCGCGGGGCTGGCGACCATGCCGATCACCGTCTGCATGCTGCTGCTCGCCGCCCGCGGCGGGGAGCTGGCCCAGCGCATCGGTCCGCGGGTGCCGCTCACCGTCGGTCCCCTCGTCCTGGCCGCCGGCACGCTGCTGCTCCTGCGCGCCGACGCCGACACCGACGGCCTGCGCGGCTACGTCGTCGACGTCCTGCCCGGCATCACCGTCTTCGGCCTCGGGCTCGCCCTGCTCGTGGCGCCCCTCACCGCGACCGTGCTCGCCGCCGCGCCCGACCGGTACGCCGGGGTCGCGAGCGGCGTCAACAACGCGGTGGCCCGCGCGGGCGGTCTCGTGGCCGTCGCGGCGCTGCCGGCCCTCGTCGGGCTCTCGGGCGTCGACTACCAGGTGCCCGACGTGTTCGAGGCGGGCTACCGGGCGGCGCTGCTGGTCTGCGCCGGCCTGATGGTGGCGGGCTCGCTGGTCGCGGGCCTGCTCGTGCGGGACCCCCGCTGAGGCTCCGGCCACCCCCGGCCGCGCCCTGGCCGGCCCCCGTCCACCCCACCGCGCGGGACGGTGCGGCCTTCTCACCCGGGCCCGCCTACCCTGGACCGGCACGGGCACGGTCACCGGGGGAGAGCGACATGCGGCACACGACGACATTCGGCGCGGTCGGCGTCCTCGGCGTGACCCTCGCCCTCCTGCTGGCCGCGTGCGGCGGTGGCACCGGCGACCAGCGCGCCGACGACGGGCCCTCGGCGGCCTCCTCGACCACCGCCGCCGGCGCCGACGAGGCCGAGCCGCGGGAGGCCCCGAGCACGGACCCCGCCGCCGCCGGCGACGGCGCGACCGGCATCGACGCCTCCATCCCGATGCCCACCCCGGGCCCGCTCGAGGGGCGCCTCTTCGGCGACGACCTGCTCGTCTACGGCCAGGACACCCTCGACCCCGACGTCGTCGCACAGGTCGAGGCCCTCGACGGCGTCGAGGCCGTCGAGCAGTTCTCGCTCGCCCCCGTCGCGGTCGAGGACCGCGTGATCGACGTCGCGGCCGTCGACCCCGCGACGTACCGGCGCTTCAACCCCGTCAACGCCGCCCAGTTCGGCGAGATCTGGGACCGTGTCGCCCGCGGCGAGATGGGGATCCTGCCGCGGCTGGGCCGCAGCGTGCAGGACGACGAGGGCTTCGTCCGCCTCGGCAACGACCGCGACGCCCCCCGGGTCCACATCGGCGCCTACGCCCCGCAGGTGCGCCAGATCGACGGCGTCGTCAACGAGAACTGGGTCGACCCGCTCGGCATGCGCCGCGACAACGCGCTGCTGGTCAACACCGGCTCCGCCGCGCCGCAGGAGGTCCGCGACCCGATCCGCGAGCTCGTCGGCGAGGGCACGCCGGTGCAGATCCTCGGCCCCGACCTCGACATCACCGCCACCCAGACCGCCTTCCTCAGCGGCGGCTCCGTGGCCGACGCGGTCGGCACCTTCTCCTACCGCGTCATCGGCGGCGGGCGGATCGCGCCCGACCCGGCGTGGGTGGAGGAGAACATCCGCACCGAGGAGGTCCCGATCCTCGGCGCCGTCACCTGCCACAAGGTGATGCTCCCGCAGCTGCGGGCGGCGTTCACCGAGGTCGTGACCCGCGGCCTGGCCGACGAGATCAACCCCGACGAGTACGCCGGGTGCTACTACCCGCGCTTCATCGCCGGCTCGAGCTCGCTGTCGCTGCACTCCTTCGGCATCGCCGTCGACCTCAACGTGCCGGGCAACCAGCGCGGCACGGTCGGCGACATCGACCGCGACGTCGTGGCGATCATGAAGAAGTGGGGCTTCGCCTGGGGCGGCGACTGGTCGTTCACCGACCCCATGCACTTCGAGATGGACCGCCTCGTCGAGGCGCGCTGAGGCGCTCGCGCGCCTCTGGCCGTCCCCGCGGGAGGATGCGGCCATGGACGTCCTGCGCTCGGTGCCGCTCTTCGTGCTCGCCGCCGTCGCCGAGATCGGCGGGGCGTGGCTGGTCTGGCAGGGCGTCCGCGAGCACCGGGGCCTGGTCTGGATCGGCGCCGGGGTGGTCGCCCTGGGCCTCTACGGCTTCGTGGCCACGCTGCAGCCCGACCCGAGCTTCGGCCGTGTCCTCGCGGCGTACGGCGGGGTCTTCGTCGCCGGCTCGCTCGCCTGGGGCGCGGTGTTCGACGGCTTCCGACCCGACCGCTGGGACCTCACGGGCGCGGCGCTGTGCCTGGTCGGCGTCGCGGTGATCATGTACGCCCCCCGCGACGCCTGACCCCGCCCCGCGTCCGCCGCGCCGGCTCAGTCGACGGGGTCGAGGAGGCCCGCGCAGGCGGTGGCGGCCGCGGCGGCGTCGCCGCGGATGATCGCCGAGGCCAGCAGGTCGAGGCGGGCGTGGAGCGCGGGGGAGTCCGCCGGGGCCGGGGCCGAGGTCGCCATGGTCTGGTCGAGGTCGGCGAGCAGCGCGGCGCCCGCGAGGCGACGGACGCACATCCACGTCTCGTCGAAGCGCCTCGGGCGGCCGTCGTCGGCGAGCATCGCGACCCGCAGCGAGTCGTTCGGGTTGACCGCGGCGGCGCGGGCGATGCCGGCGAGGATCGCCTCGCGGGCGGTCGTGACCTCCGCGCGCGGGTGGGCGGCCACCGCCTCGGCGAGCCCCGGGCCGGAGCCCGCGGCCGACCCGGCCGGCGCGTCCGGGTCGCGCACGAGCGCGCCCACGCCGTGGCGGACCTCGATGCGCCCGCGGGTCTCCAGCGCCGCGAGCGCGCGGGAGATCGTCGCGCGGCTGACGCCCAGCTCCGCGGACAGCTGGCGCTCGGGGGGCAGGCGGTCGCCGCCGACGAGGCCCTGGGCCTCGATGAAGTCCGAGATGTGCGCGGCGAGCGACTCGTAGAGCCGCTCGCGGCGCAGCGGGGAGAGCGGCGCGCGCCCGCGCGCCGCGTCCTCGGGCCCGCGCGGGGGCCCCGACCGACCAGCCATGCGGCGATCCTAGGCAGACGCGTGGCTCGGTTGCCAGGAGGCCAGTCCACTGCCATAGTCGGGCGGACCATGACGCAGGTCACACCTGCGTGCCGCCGATCGACGAGGTACACCGTGTCGAACGAACTCATCTCCCTGGCCGTCCTGGCCGTCGTCTTCCTCGTCGCGACCGTGCGTGGCGTCAACATGGGCGCGCTCGCGCTGGTGGCGTCGTTCATCGTCGGGCTGTCGGTGTTCGGCGTCACCGTCGACGACGTCCTCGGCGGCTTCCCGGCGGACCTGTTCGTCATCCTCGTCGGGGTCACCTACCTCTTCGCGCTGGCGAAGAACAACGGCACCGTCGACTGGATCGTGCACGGGTCGGTGCGAGCGGTCGGCGGGCGTGTCGCGCTCGTGCCGTGGGCGATGTTCGGGGTGTGCGCGGTGGTCACCGCGATCGGTGCCGTCAGCCCCGCGGCGGTCGCGATCGTCGCGCCGGTGGCCATGGGCTTCGCGCTCCGCTACGAGATCCACCCGGTGATGATGGGGATGATGGTCGTGCAGGGCGCGACCGCCGGCAGCTTCTCCCCGATCGGCATCTTCGGCTCCATCACCAACGGCGTCGTCGAGTCCAACGACCTGCCCGGCAACCAGCTGTTCCTGTTCCTGTCGGCCTTCCTGGCCTCGACCCTGATCGCCGTCATCACCTACGTGGCGTTCGGCGGCCGGGCGCTGATCGCCCGCGGCAAGGAGTCCAGCACGGTCGCCGCCATGGGTGCCGACGCCGAGCAGGTCGCGCGCCGCGCCACCCACGGCGGCTCCGCGGGCACGCCGTACTCCGCCACCGAGGCCCGCCGGACGGCGGGCGCGGGCGACGCCGAGCCCGACGCCGACGTGACGCGCCTCGACGCCCAGCGGATCGTCACCCTCGGCGGCCTGGTCGTGCTGATGGTCGGCGCGCTGGGCTTCGACCTTGACGTCGGCTTCACCGCCCTGACCATCGCGGTCGCGCTGACCCTGGTCTTCCCGCAGTCCGCCAAGGGCGCGGTGGAGAAGATCAGCTGGGGCACGGTCCTGCTGATCGGCGGCATCGTCACCTACGTGACGCTGCTGGAGTCCCAGGGCGTCGTGGACGCGCTCGGCGACGGCGTCGCCGGCATCGGCGCGCCGCTGGTCGCCGCGCTGCTGATCTGCTTCATCGGCTCGGTCGTGTCGGCGTTCGCCTCGACCACCGGCATCATCGGTGCGCTGATCCCGCTCGCCGTGCCGTTCCTGCTCACCGACGAGGTCAGCGCGATCGGCCTGATCGCGGCGCTGGCGATCTCGAGCTCGGTCGTCGACTGCTCGCCGTTCTCGACCAACGGCGCGCTCGTGGTCGCCAACGCGGACGCCGCCCAGCGGGACATGGTCTTCAAGCGCCTCATGCAGTGGGGCATGTCGATCGTCGTGATCGCGCCGCTCGTCGCCTGGGCCGTCCTCGTCGTGCCGACCGCCTGACCGGGGGCCCGCCGGCTCAGAGACCGTCCAGGAGCCCCGCGAGGTCGCCCGCGTCGGCGACCTCGTGGGGCGGCGCGGGGCCGTCCGGGTCGAGGGCGTGGCCCGGGCGCGCCAGCCGCACGGCGGTGATCCCCGCCTCCAGCGCGCCGCGCACGTCGCGCGCCGACGCCGCGACGTGCACCAGCCGCAGGCCGGCCCCGGACGCCGCCTCCGCGGCCCGGGCGTAGATCGCCGGGTCGGGCTTGAAGGCGCCCAGGCGCTGCGAGGTCAGCAGCCAGTCGGCGTCGACCAGCCCCGCGGCCCGGGTGCGCCGGGCCAGCGCGTCGTCGACGTTGCTGAGCAGGCCGACCGCGGCCACACCCGGCAGCGCGGCGACGGCCGCGACCCCGGCTGCCACGTCGGGCCACAGCGGCCAGTCCCCGACGCCGCCGTGGACCGCGCCCATGTCGGCGCGGGCCTGCGGGCCGTCCAGCCCCAGGTCGTCGTACGCCGCGGCGAGGGCGCCGGCGGAGACCTCGGCGAAGGTCGTCGGCGGCGCCGCGGTGCGCTGGGCGGCCTTGTTGCGGGAGTCCCAGGCGGCGTACAGCTCCGCGCCGCCGACCGGCCACCCGCGCCCGGCGGCGATCGCCCCCAGCGCCGCGGACCCGCCGGTGGCGCTGTCGGTCAGCGCGCTGAACAGGTCGAACGTCACCAGCAGGGGCTCGCTCACAGGTGTCTCCGGATCTCGTCGCTGATCGTGGCCATGGTGGAGCGAGCCCGGCGGGGGTCCTCGGTGAGGAAGTAGTGGTCGGCGCCGGGGGTGACGTCGTGCCACACCCGCACGCCCGCCGCGGCGAGGCGTGCGGCGTAGGCGTCGCCGTCCGGGCGCAGGCTGTCGCGCTCGGCCGTCAGCACCAGCGCCGGCGGCAGGCCGCTCAGGTCCTCGGCCAGCAGCGGGCTGGCGTAGGGCTCGCGGCGCCGCGCGACGTCCGGGAAGTAGACGCGGCGCACCAGCGCCCGCAGCCGGGTCGAGATCATCCCGCTGCCCACGGGGTCGGCGGCGACGTCGAGGACGGGCACCCCCAGCACCTGCAGGCGCGGCGCGAAGCTGCCGGTGTCGCGGGCCATCAGCGCCACCGCCGCGGCCGTGCCGCCGCCGGAGGAGAAGCCGCCGATCGCCACCGGGGTGCCGCCGTCCTCGGCGGCGACCGCCGCGGCGACGTCGTGGCACTGCTCCTGCGCGACGGGGTAGGTCACGTGCGGCCCGGCCGAGAAGTCGACGTTGACGACGCGCACCCCCGCGGTCGCCGCGACGTAGCGGCACCACCAGTCGTCCATCTGCGGGTAGCGCATCAGCCACGCGCCGCCGTGGACGTGCACGTACGCCGGGCCCCCGGTGCCGTGCTCGAGCACCCGGACCGCGCCGTGCCGGGTCGGGACCCGGCGCGAGCGGGGTGCGGGGAGGTCGAGGCCGGCGAACGCGAGGTCGCGGCCGTAGCGCACGGTGAACCGCGCGGTGTGGTGCATGAGCCAGGCCTGCGCGTAGTCCCCGGGCGTCACGTCGCGAGCCTAGGGCCGGGTGGGTGAGGCCTAGGGTGAGGGCCATGCGCGCCGTGCAGGTCCACACGCCCACCGGTCCCGACGACCTCGTCGTCGCCGACGTCGAGGAGCCGACGCCCGGCGAGGGCGAGGTGCTCGTCGAGGTCCACAGCGTCGGGGTGGCCTTCCCCGACCTGCTCCTGTCCCGCGGCCGGTACCAGGTGCGCCCCGACCCGCCGTTCACCCTCGGCGTCGACTGCGCGGGCACGGTCGTGTCCGGCGGGGGCTTCACCCCCGGGCAGCGGGTCGCGGGGTTCCTGGTCCACGGCGTTGCGGCCGAGCGGGTCGCGATCCCGGCCGCACAGGTGTTCGCGCTGCCCGACGCCGTGTCGTACGACGCGGGCGCGGCGCTGCCGATGAACTACCTCACCGCCCACTTCGCCCTCGCCGAGCGCGGCGGCCTGCGCGACGGCGAGACCGTGCTGGTGCACGGCGCCGCCGGTGGTGTCGGCACGGCCTCGATCCAGGTCGCGAAGGGCCTCGGGGCCCGCACGATCGCGGTCACCTCGACCGAGGAGAAGGCGCAGGTCGCCCGCGACGCCGGCGCCGACGAGGTGGTCCTCCTCGACGGGTTCAAGGACGCCGTCGCCGGGCTGACCGACGGCCGGGGCGTCGACGTGGTCGTCGACGTGGTCGGCGGCGACGTCTTCACCGACTCGCTGCGCTCGCTGGCGCCGCAGGGCCGCCTGCTGGTCGTCGGCTTCGCCGCGGGGCAGGGCATCCCCGAGGTCAAGGTCAACCGGCTGCTGCTCACCAACACCGACGTCCGGGGCGTCGGCTGGGGCGCCTACGTGACGACGCGACCGGAGTACCTCGCCGAGCAGTGGGCCGCGCTCGAGCCGATGCTCGTCTCCGGGGTCGTCGACCCGCCCGTCGGCGCGACGTACGGCGTCGAGGACTACGGGCAGGCGCTGCGCGACATGGACGCCCGGCGCACCCTCGGCAAGTCCGTGGTGCGCCTGCGCGACTGACCGGGTCGGCTGTCCCCCGGCCCGCCGGGCGCGTCAGCCGCCGAGGCGGGCGACGATCGCCTCGACGACCTCGTCGGTGGAGGCGGTGCCCCCGACGTCGCGGGTCATGACGCCGTCGGCGAGCGTGCGCTCGACCGCGGCGTGCAGGGTCCTCGCCGCCTCGGGCAGGCCGAGGTGCTCGAGCATGAGCGCTCCGCTCTCGATGGCGCCGACGGGGTTGGCGACGCCCTGGCCGGCGATGTCCGGCGCGGAGCCGTGGACCGGCTCGAACATGCTGGGGAAGCGGCCCTCGGGGTTGAGGTTGGCGCTGGAGGCGAGCCCCAGGCTCCCGGCCAGCGCGCTGCCGAGGTCGGAGAGGATGTCGGCCTGCAGGTTGGACGCGACCACCACCGACAGGTCCTCCGGTCGCAGCACGAACTTCGCCGACATCGCGTCGACCAGCACGCTCTCGGTCTCGACGTCCGGGTAGTCGGCGGCCACGGCCGCGAACACCTGGTCCCACAGCACCATCCCGTACTGCTGGGCGTTGGACTTGGTGACGCTCGAGACCTTCGCGCGCGACCGGGTGCGGGCCAGGTCGAAGGCGAAGCGGATGATCCGCTCGCAGCCGGTCTCGGTGAACACCGCCGACTGCACGGCGACCTGGCCGGTGCCCTCCCGGGCGCCGAAGTTCTGGCCGCCGAACCCGGCGTACTCGCCCTCGGAGTTCTCGCGGACCACGACCCAGTCGAGCTCGGTGTCGTCGGCCTTGCGCAGCGGGCTCGTCACGCCCGGGTAGAAGGTGACGGGCCGGACGTTGGCCCACTGGTCGAAGCCTTGGCAGACCTTGAGCCGCAGGCCCCAGAGGCTGACGTGGTCGGGCACGGTCGGCCAGCCGACGGCGCCGAAGTAGATCGCGTCGAAGCCGCGCAGGGTCTCCAGGCCGTCCTCGGGCATCATCAGGCCGGTGCGCGCGTAGTGGTCGCTGCCCCAGTCGAGCTCGGTCCAGTCCAGGGCGAAGGCGCCGCCCGAGCGCTCGGCCAGCGCGTCGAGCACCCGCCGACCGGCGGCGACGACCTCCGTGCCGACCCCGTCGGCGGGGACGGCGGCGATGCGGTGCCGGACGGTGGTGCCGTGGCCGGCGGGGCTGCCGGTGGGTGCGCTCATGGGTCCAGGGGACCGCCCGGGGGTGGGGCGCGTCCAGGACCGGGATCCGATCCGACCGATAGGTCGCGACTATCTCCGCTGCTCAGGGGCGGTACGACGGGCGATCGCGAGGAGCGCCTGGGCCGCCGGCGTCAGGTGCGCCGACCGGTGCACGAGCCGGACCGCGAGCTCCGGGGAGTCGGCGAGCGGGTGCACCGCCGCGCCGGCGGCGCGGGCGAGCGCCGACCAGGAGTCCGGCACGAGGGCCAGCCCGACGCCGGCGAGGACCAGGGGGAGCACGGAGGTGCGGTGGTCGACCTCGACGACCACGGCCGGGTCGCCCCCGGGGCCGGCGAGGTCGTCCAGCAGCCGGCGCATCAGGCTGCCCTCCTGCGAGGCCACGAACCGTCGGCCCCGCAGCGCGTCCGGGCCCACGGGGGCGTCGGTCCCCGCGGTGGCCTCGGCCCCGCGGGCCCCGCCTCCGAGGTCGGTGCCGGGCGCGGCCAGCACGACGAAGCGCTGGGGGGCGAGGGGGACCGCGAGCAGGCCCGGGGCGGGCGGGTCGCCGGCGGCGCCGAGCAGGCCGACCTCGGCGGACCCGTCGCGCACCGCGGCCACGACCTCCTCGGCGGTGAAGGCCCCGCCGACCCGCACGCGGAGCCCGGGGTGGGCCGTCGTCAGGTCGCGCAGCAGCGCGCCGAGGGGCTCGATGCCGACCGAGGGCATCGAGACCAGGTCGAGGCGGCCGCGCCGGAGCCCGCGGGTGGCCCGGGCGGCGTCGGCCGCGGCGTCCAGGTCGCGCAGCACCCGGCGAGCGGGCTCGACGAGCTGCT
Source organism: Nocardioides lentus (assembly GCF_039529515.1). NCBI lineage: Bacteria > Bacillati > Actinomycetota > Actinomycetes > Propionibacteriales > Nocardioidaceae > Nocardioides > Nocardioides lentus. The sequence continues at coordinate 298,720 of NZ_BAAAMY010000001.1, read as the reverse complement.
CGCCCGCGCTGCTGAGCACGGCCCGCCGGCCCACGCGGTGGAACAGCGGCACGCCGAGCTCGCGCTCCAGCCCGGCGATCGTCTGCGACAGCGACGGCTGGGCGAGGTGGAGGTGGTCCGCGGCGCGCCCGAACCCGCCCTCGTCGACGATCGCGAGGAACACCCGCAGCCGGCGCGCGTCCACCCGCCCCGTCCCCTCCCGGCCCCTCCCCGCTCTCAGCCGCGGGTCCGCGCGAGCGCGTCGGCGGCGCCCTGCGTGAGCAGCCCGAGGTCGGTGACGAGCGCGATCGTGGTGACGCCGATCCCGGTCCAGGCCGGGACCATGTCGGGCGTCCCGCCGAACGCGGCGACGGCGACGTCGTGGCGCCGGCAGGCCTCGACCACGGTGGCGGCGGCCGCCAGGGTGCCCTCCGAGCGCAGGTCGTCGGGCACGCGGCCCCCGAGGGAGACGGTGAGGTCGGCGGGACCGATCAGGATGCCGTCGAGCCCGGGCAGCGCGCAGATCTCGTCGGCCGCGGCGACGCCCGCGGCGTCCTCGATCATCAGGTAGACCTGCTGCGCGGGCGCGGAGGCGGCCCGCAGCCCGGCCCGGGTGGGGCCCCAGGAGCGGTGGCCGTCGGGGGCGTAGCGACAGAAGGCGAGGGCCTCCGCGCCCTGCGCCGCCGACGAGACCTGCGGGATCACCACGACGTCCGCCCCCATGTCGAGCGCCCAGGAGGCCTGCGCGTAGTCGCGGGCCTGGGTGCGCACCCACGCCGGCACGCCGCACCCGGCGACGGCGGCGAGCATCGGCACGAGCCCGGTGGCCTGGGTCTCGCCGTGCTGCAGGTCGACGGCGGCCCAGTCGTGGCCGGCGCGCACCACCGCCTCCGCGGCGAGGACCGAGTCGAGGTTGAGCCAGGCGCCGAGGGAGAGATCGCTCATGCGGGCACGCTAGCGGCGTCGGGCCCCGCGGCGCGGGGCGCTCAGAGCGGTGCGAGCCGGTGGATCACGATCTCGCCGGCGAGGAGCGGGGTGACGGCGCCGATGGCGGTCGCGATGTGGGGGGTGGCCATGTGGGCGTCGAGGTCGGCCTCGGCGCGCCAGGTCTCCACGGTGACCATGACCCCGTCCTCCGAGGAGGTGTACGCCGCGTAGTCCAGGCAGCCGTCCTCGGCCCGCGTGGCCGTCTCGAGGGCCTCCAGGATCGGCCGGGCCTCGGCCACGGCGTCGGGCCGGACCGGGATGGTGGCGACGACGTGCAGAGCGGTGTCGGGTGCGGTCATGCCGCGACGCTACGCCGCCGGGGCGGGTCCGCGGACCCGCCGGGTGGCTAGGGTCGGGGCGTGACGATCCTCGACGACGCCCGCCCGGGCATGGACCCCGCCGTACGGCCCCAGGACGACCTCTTCGGCCACGTCAACGGCACGTGGCTGGCCGAGACCGAGATCCCCGCGGACCGGTCGAGCTGGGGCCCGTTCGTGGCGCTGGCCGACACCGCCGAGCAGCAGGTCCGCGACATCATCGCCGACCTCGCCGCCGCGAGCCCGCTCGACCTCGACGAGGACGGGCGCAAGATCAACGCGCTGCACGCGTCGTTCATGGACACCGACAGGGTCGCCGCGCTCGGCACCGCCCCGATCCGGCCGCTGCTCGCCGCGGCCGCCGGGCTGCGTGACGTGCGCGACCTCGCGGCGTTCCTGGGCGAGATGGAGCGCCGGGGCGGCTACGGCCTGTTCGGGTCCTACGTCGACACCGACGCGCGCGACTCGGACCGCTACCTGCTGCACCTGGGCCAGGGCGGGCTCGGGCTGCCCGACGAGTCCTACTACCGCGACGACAAGTTCGCCGACGTCCGCGAGGCCTACGCGGGCTACCTGACGACGATGCTCGGCCTCGTCGGTCACGACGACCCCGCAGCCGGGGCGCAGCAGGTGCTGGCGCTCGAGGGTCGCCTCGCGCAGGGGCACTGGGAGCGCGCCGAGACCCGCGACGTGCAGAAGACCTACAACCTGCTCACCGCCGCCGACCTGCGCGCGCTGTGCGACGCGTTCGACTGGGACGCCTACGTCCGCAACCTGGGCGACGCCGCCCTCGACGCCGACACCGTGCTCGCCGAGGTCGTCGTGCGGCAGCCGTCGTACTTCTCCCACCTCGCGCAGGTGCTCGCGGACACGAGCATCGAGGACTGGCGCCCGTGGCTCGCCGTGCGCATCGCGCGCTCGGCGGCGCCGTACCTGACCGACGAGTTCGTGGCCGCCAACTTCGACTTCTACGGCCGCACGCTCTCGGGCACCCCCCAGCTGCGCGAGCGCTGGAAGCGGGCCGTCTCCTTCGTCGAGGGCTCGATCGGCGAGGCCGTCGGCAAGCACTACGTCGCCCGTCACTTCCCGCCCCGCTCGAAGGCGCTGATGGACGAGCTGGTGGCCAACCTCCTGGAGGCGTACCGCCGCTCGATCGCCGAGCTCGACTGGATGACCGAGGAGACCAAGCAGCGGGCCTACGACAAGCTCGGCACCTTCCGGCCCAAGATCGGCTACCCCGAGCGGTTCCGCGACTACTCCGCGCTGCAGGTCGACGCCGCGGACCTGTTCGGCAACGCCGCGGCCGCCTCGGCGTTCGAGACCGACCGCCAGCTCGCCAAGATCGGCGCGCCGGTGGACCGCGACGAGTGGTTCATGCTGCCGCAGACGGTCAACGCCTACTACAACCCGGGCACCAACGAGATCTGCTTCCCCGCCGGGATCCTGCAGAAGCCGTTCTTCGACCCCGACGCCGACCCGGCCGAGAACTACGGCGGGATCGGCGCGGTGATCGGCCACGAGATCGGCCACGGCTTCGACGACCAGGGCGCCCAGTACGACGGCCAGGGCAACCTCAACGACTGGTGGACCCCGGCCGACAAGTCGGCCTTCGAGGTCAAGAGCACCGCCCTCGTCGCGCAGTACGACGGGTTCAGCCCGCGCAACCTGCCCGGCGAGCACGTCAACGGCCAGCTCACGGTCGGCGAGAACATCGGCGACCTCGGTGGGCTGACCATCGGCCACCACGCCTACCTGATCTCGCTCGACGGTGCCGCGATGCCCGAGCGCGACGGCCTGACCGGCTCCCAGCGCCTCTTCCTCAACTGGGCCTACGTGTGGCGCACCAAGCGGCGGCGCGAGCAGGAGCAGCAGTACCTGACCATCGATCCGCACAGCCCGCCGGAGTTCCGCGCCAACATCGTGCGCAACCTCGACGAGTTCCACACGGCCTTCGCCACGTCGCCGGGCGACGGTCTGTGGCTGGACCCCGAGGACCGGGTCCGGATCTGGTGACCCGGCCCGGTCCGGAGGAGCGGGCTCAGTCCCGGGCCGGGGTCGCGGGCACGACCTGCGCGGCCTCGAGCTCGGCGAACACGGCGCGGAACGCGTCGAGCGTCGGGCGGTGGCCGACCCAGCCGGCGCGGCGGGCGCGGGTCTGGTCGGTCAGGCACTCCATCTCGCGGCCGAGGTCGCCGTCGGTGTGCCACCAGGAGGCGACGCGGTCGAGGTCGGCCTCGGTGAGGTGCTCACGCTCGGCGATCGTGCGCCAGGTGTCCTCGACGCCGGCCATCTGCTCCTCGAGCGGACGCGGGGCGTCGGCGTAGCCCTCGGGCTCGACGCCGAGCGCGTCGGCAAGGCGCGGCCACAGCCAGCGCCAGCGGAAGACGTCGCCGTTGGCGGTGTTGAACGCCGTGTCCGCGGCCGCCGGGGTCGTCGCCGCCCACACCATCTGGTCGGCGAGCAGGTCGGCGCTGGTGACGTCGGTCAACCCGTCCCACTGGGTCCGCGACCCGGGGAAGGTGAACGGGCGGCCGGTCTCGCGGCAGATCGCCGCGTACGCCGCGAGGGTCTGCGCGATGTTCATGGCCCCGCCCAGGGCGTGGCCGAGCATCGTGTGGGCGCGGTGGACGCTCCAGGTGAAGCCGTCGCGCTCGGCGGCCGCGAAGAGCTCGTCCTCCTGCGCGTAGTAGAAGTTCGGGTGCGGCAGGCGCGGCTCGTCCTCGTGGAACGGGGTGTCCGGCACCTCGCCCTGGCCGTAGGCCTCGAAGGGGCCGAGGTAGTGCTTGAGGCCGGTGACCAGCGCGACGTGGCGCACGGTGCCGGCGGGCCGGACGGCGGCCAGGACGTCGCGGACCATCGCGCCGTTGACCGCGATGTTCTGCTCCTCCGTGTCCTGCTTGGCCCAGGCGGTGAGGAAGACGTGGGTCGGGGCGTGCTCGCGCAGTGCGTCGGCGAGCGCCTGGGCGTCGGTGAGGTCCGCGCGGACGGCCTCGACGCCCTCGACGTCGGAGGCGCTGCGACGGGAGAGGCCGAGCACGCGCCAGCCGTCGTCGACGAGGCGGTGGCTCAGCGCGCGGCCGCTGATGCCGGTGGCACCCACGACGAGGGCGGTCGGCGTCGCGCCGTCGGGCAGGTCGGTCGGGAGGGCGGTGGGGGTGTCGGTCACCCCGGGTCCAACCGTGCGCCCGCGCCCCGTGTTCCGACCGGTCCGTTACTTCTCGGTGCCGGCACTCGCCGCCGTGGCCTCCGGGTCGTGGTCGGTGCCGTGGGCGGCGTCGTCGTCGGGGTCCACGGGCCGCAGCGCGACCTGGGAGACCCGGCGTCCGTCCATCGCGGTCACGACCAGCTCGTGGTCGTCCACCCGGACCACGTCGCCGCGGGCGGCGAGACGCTCCAGGCGGGCCACGACGTACCCGGCGACGGTCTCGTACTCGCCGTCGGCCAGCTCGATCCCGGTGTGCTCGCCGAACTCCTCGAGGGTGATGCCGGCGTCGACGAGCCGGGCGTCGCCGGCCTCGATGACGGACTCCTCCACCGGCCCGTCGTACTCGTCCTGGATCTCGCCGACGAGCTCCTCCACCAGGTCCTCGAGGGCGACGATGCCCTCGAAGCCGCCGTGCTCGTCGACCACGACCGCGAGGTGCGCGCCGACCGCGCGCAGGTGCGACATCGTGGGCAGCACGCGGTTGCTCGAGGGGACGCCGGGAAGGTCGCGCAGCAGCCGGTCGATCGGGGTGTCGTGCTCCTGGCCGAGCAGGTCGCGGGCGTGGAGGTAGCCGCGGACGTCGTCGACGGACTCGCCGGTGACCGGGTAGCGCGAGTAGGGGTGCTCGGTGACCGCGGCGACGGCCTCGCCGACGGTGGTCCCGCTGCGCAGCACGGTCACGCGGGGGCGCGGGGTCATCACCTCGCGCACGATCCGCTCGCCCGCCTCGAAGACGTCGTCGAGGATCTCGCGCTCGTCCTGGGGCAGGGTCTTCAGCTGCGCGATCTGCATCCGCAGCTCCTCCTCGCTGACCTCCTCGTCGACGGCGTGGGGGTCCTGGCCGAGCACGCGCAGCACGGCGTTGGTGGACTTCGACAGCAGCCAGATGACCGGCCGCATCAGCCAGGCGAAGCGGTCGAGCGGCGGGGCGACGACCAGCGAGAGCGCCTCGGACTTCTGCAGCGCGAGGCGCTTGGGGACCAGCTCGCCGAGCACGAGCGAGAAGTAGGCGATGACCAGCGTCAGCGCGACGAGCGAGACGGTGCCCGCGACGCCCTCGGGGATGCCGATGCCGGTGAACAGGAAGACGAAGTCGGGCGCGAGCGCCGAGGCGCCGAAGGCGGCCGAGAAGAAGCCGGCGACGGTGACGCCGATCTGCACGGCCGACAGGAAGCGGTTGGGGTCGCGGGCGACCCGGGCGACCCGGGCGGCCCGGCCGCCGCGCTCGAACATGTTGTCCACCTGGCTGGAGCGCAGCGAGATGAGCGCGATCTCCGTGCCGGCGAAGACACCGCCGATGAGCACGAACACGAGCACGAGGGCCGCCGTGTACAGGGTGTCGATGTCCACGGGCTCCATCATCCTTCACAGGTGGTGCCCCGGGTGCTTCCCGGGGCCGGTGGTCGGTGCCGGTGGTCGGTGCCGGTCCTCAGCGCGCGAGCGCGTCGAGGCGGCGCAGGTAGCCGGCGAAGCCGCCGGGCGTGCGTCCGGTCCGACGCCCGGAGGTGACGACGGGCACACCGGGGTGGGCGGTGGTCCCGGCGGCGAGCAGCGCGTCGACGAGCGCCCGGTCCTCGTGCTGGGCGAGGCGGGGGAACCCGCCGACCCGCCGGTACGCCGGGAGCGCGAGGCCGAGGTTGGCGCCGTGCACGTGGGCGGTGGGGTCGACGGCGGTGTGGCGTCGGGCCCACGCGCGCGCCAGGGCCGGGGTGAGGTCGCGGGGGTCGGGGACCACGCGCCCCACGACGAGCTGCCCGCCGGCGGCGGCGACGTCGGCCTGGGTGGTCAGCCAGTCGCGCGGCACGACGGTGTCGGCGTCGGTGCCCGCGAGCCAGACGTCGTCCTCGCGCGGGCCCAGGAGCGTCACGGCGTGCTCGATCCCGGCGGCCCGGGCGACCCCGACCCGTCCGGCGTCGAGGTCGAGGGTGGCGACCCCGGCCGCGGCGGCGACGGCGGCGGACGCGTCGGAGCAGCGGTCCAGGGCGACGACCACGACGCAGCGGGTCTCCGGGCGCGCGGCGACCAGCGCCTCCACGGCCGTGGTGACGGAGTCGAGGCAGCGTCCGAGCAGCTCCTCCTCGTCGTGCGCGGGGACGACGACGGCCACGCGGGGCCCGCCCACGTCGCTCACCCCCGCCCCTGCCGGCGCTCGCCGCCGTCCGGGGGCGGGGCCACCTCGTCGGCGGCCAGCACCAGCAGCTCGACGTCGCGGTCGCGCCAGGTCGCGAGGACCGGGCGCGCGAGGTCGCGGACGAACGTCGCGTGCACCGCCGCGCCGTCGAGGGGCCAGCCCGTGACCGGGTGGCGCCAGTGGGCGAGGACGACCGTGCCGTCGTCGGTGAGCCGGGCCGCGACCTCGGCGACGAGCCGCTCGAGGGCGAGGGGGGAGAGGAAGTAGCCGACCTCGGAGACGACGACCAGGTCGAGACCGGCGTCCGCCGGCAGGGCCGTCGGCCAGTCGCCGGGCAGCCGGGCCTCGTGCACCGTGACGCCGGGGGCGTCGGCGAGGCGCTCGCGGGCGGCGGCCAGGGCGGCGGGGCTCGCGTCGAGCGCGTGGAGCTCGTCGCACCGGGCGGCGAGGTCCGCGGCGAGCGCACCGGTGGAGCAGCCCAGCTCGGCGGCGCGGCGGAACCGCTCGCGGGGGAGCGCGGCGAGCAGCAGCGCGCGCTTGCGGCGCTCGTAGAAGCGGCGGTCCACGCCCCACGGGTCGGCGACGCTGCGGTGCAGGTCGTCGAGGGCGCGGTCGTGGGGCGCGCCGGGGAGGAGCACCTCGCCGTCGCGCGCGACGTGGGCGAGCAGGTCCTCCCCGAGCAGCACCTCGTCGCCGGGTGCGCCGGACAGCGGCGCGACCTGGCTGCGGTGCGCGGCCACGGCGGCGGCCTTCGCGGCGCGGGCGGTCCCGTCGAGCGGCAGCCGGACCCGGTCGGCGGGCAGGTCGCCGGGCGTGCCCCAGTGCCAGGCCCAGACGGGGTGCTCGAGCAGGCGGGCGCCGGTGCGGGCGGCGACGGTGGCGGCGGCGCGGCCGACGGCCTCGTGGTCGGGGTGCCCGTCGTGGCGCCAGGTCGCCACCAGCAGGGTGTCGCGCCCGTCGCCGACGACCTCGACGACCCGGACCACGAGGGTCTCGTGGTGGTCGGCGACACCGCCGTCGGGCAGCTCCAGGAGCCGGGGCGGGGCGGCGCCGGGCGCCAGCAGGGCGGCGGCGTCGCGCAGCTCGGCGGCCCGTCGTACGGCGAGGCGGGCGGGGGTGTGGGTGGGGGAGCCGGGGTGGCTGCCCTCGCCGGCGGTGGCCACGAGGACGCTCACCTCGAGGCCGAGGCGGTGGGCGAGGTGGATCAGGCCCCCGGCGCCGAGGGTCTCGTCGTCGGGGTGGGCGGCGAGCACGACGACGCGCCGCAGGGGCGGGCCGTCCGCGGTGCCGTCGCGGGTCCAGTGCAGCGCCGCGCCGGTGGCGGCGTACGCGTCCCAGGCGGCGGCGGGCGTGCCCGCCGTGTCGTGGGTGAACGGGGGGAGCGGGGGCGTGGCGCTCCCGGGGGCCCCGGGGGCGCCGGTGTCCCCGCGGCTCACCACGGCGACCCCGGACCGGCGACGAGGCGGCCGAGGGCGGCGGCGTCACGCTCGGCGTGGTGCTGGCGCAGGTAGAGCGCGAGGTCGGCGACCCGGCGCGCGTGCTCCGGCTCCTGGCTCAGCGGGCCGGGGCCCAGGGCGTGCGCGGCGCGGCGGAGGACCTCCTCGGCCGCACCGGCGACCACCTCGCGCACGCGGGCGGCGAGCAGGGTGCCGGCCGCGCCGTCGGCGGTCCCGGCGTCGATGGCCGCCGCGGAGTCGCCCAGGGCGAGGCGGGAGGCGGTGAGGGCGGCGTCGACCGCCCCGAGGTGCATCAGCGCGAGCTGGTCGGGCTCTCGGCGCTGCGCCTGGTCGTGGAGGCGGCGCGCGACGCCGACGGCGCCGCCGTGCCAGACCGCGGCGACGCCGATGCCGCCCCAGCCGAAGCCGGGGCGGCGCAGGTACCAGCCGGGCGCCCCCACGGCGCGGGCCGGCACGTCGGCGAAGGCCACGGGGGTGGTCCGGACCTCGGCGAGCCCGGACGGCGCCCAGGTGCCGTCCTCGACAGTGACGCCGTCCTGGCGCAGGTCGACGGCGAACAGGCCGCGGTGCTCGTCGTCGGTCCAGGCGGTCACCAGCGCGTGGTCCACGGCGCCGGCCAGGGAGCACCACGGCTTGCGGCCGCTGAGCACCCACCCCGCGGGTGCGGCGGGGCCCGTGGCGCCGGTGGCGTCGCCGGGGTCGGCCCGGGTGGCGCCGGGCCGGGCCTCGAGTCGGGCGCCCGGGCCCTCGGCGGCGTACACGCCCCAGCGGGCGTCCGGTCGGTCCGGGTCGCCGGGCAGGCCGGCCTCGTCGAGGATGGCGAGGGCGTCGAGGTGCGGCTCGAGGGTGCGCGCCACGACGAGGTCGGCGGCGCCGAGGGTGGCCAGCACCTCCCAGCGGTGCAGGGTGCGGCCGACGCCGGGCGGGGGCACGTCGCGGCCGAGGACCACGGCGGCCTCGAGGGCGCCGGCGACGCCGGCCCCGGCGAGGGCGGTCAGCGCCTCGGTCTCGGCGACGACGGGCGCCGGGCCGAGGCGGACGGCGGGCACGGCGCGGTCAGGGGTGTCGGGGGTCCCGGGCACGTCAGGCGGGGTCCGTGGTCGCGGCGGCCTGGGCGTCCCCGTCGGCGGCGGTGCCGTCGCGGCCCCCGGCGCGGGAGCGCACGAGCGCCTCGCGGACGCCGGTGAACTCGAAGCCCGGGTCGAGCACCTCGCGGCGGACCACGTCCTCCTGGCAGACCATGTCGTGGCGCAGGCTGGCGACCAGCGAGACGACCTCGGTGCGCGACAGCCCGCTGATCCGGGCGCAGGCGAGTCCGACCAGCCGCTCCGACAGCCCCGGCACGAGCACGCGGCGGCGTCGCAGCCCGGCCACGTCGGCGTACAGGGCGAGGAGCTCGGGGTAGGTGAGCACCTCGTCGCCGCCGACGTCGTAGTGGGTGTCGCGCGGCCCGGTGGCCAGGACGGCCCGGAAGACCTCCAGCACGTCCTCCACCGCGACCGGCTGCAGCCGGCGCCGCATCCACCCCGGGACCGGGGTCAGCAGCGGCACCCGCTCGGAGAGCCTCCGCAGCAGCTCGTACGACGTGGAGCCGGCGCCGATGACCATCGCCGCGCGCAGGACGGTGGTGGGCACGTCGCTGCCGAGGAACACCTCCTCGACCTGCAGGCGCGAGCGCAGGTGGTCGGACAGCTCGCCGTGGGGGACGAGCCCGGACAGGTAGACCAGGTGGCCGACCCCGGCGCGGCTGCAGGCCGCGGCCATGCGCTCGGCGTGCTCCCGGTCGACGCGCACGAAGTCGTCGCCGTCCATCGCGTGCACGAGGTAGACGACGGCGTCGACGCCCTCGACCGCCCGCGCGACCTGCTCGGCGTCAGCGACGTCCAGCTCGACCGTCTCGACGTCGTCGTGCCACGGGAAGTCGGCGGTGCGCGACGTCGTACGGCTGGCGGCGCGGACGTGGTGGCCGTCACCGACGAGCGCGGCGACCAGGCGCGAGCCGACGTACCCGGTCGCGCCGGTGACGAGGATGCGGAGGGGGGCGGGGGGTGGGGGCACGGCGCGCAGTACCCAGACGGGCCCGGGGCCGTCGATGCCCGGGTCGCGGCGGGTCGCGCACCCGTCCCGGCGTCACCGCACGACGGTGGACGCCCGGTGTCACCTGGTGGCACCGGACGTCCACCGTCGCCCTGACGGGCACGGCGTCGCCGGGAGCGTCAGCGCACCCCGAGCAGACGCACGTCGGGCCGGTCGAGCGCGGGACGGCGCTCGGGCTCGCCCTGCTCCTCGACGACGCGACGGGCGGGATCGTCCGGCCCCAGTCCGGCCCAGTCGAGGACGCGCATGGTCGCCTTCTGCTGGTCGGGGCGTGCGAGCTGCGCGATGGAGGCGCCGTGGTTGCCGCCAGCGACGGAGAAGCGCGAGCACTCGCGGGCCACCGCGCCCTTCCCGCAGGTGAAGGGCTCGGCCGACCACGGGTCGTTGCTGCCGTACACGTAGAGCATCCGGGTCGACTGCGTGCGCACCCACCGGTCGATGTCGGGCATCGCGCCGGCGTCGTGACGGATCGGCTTGAGCCCGGCCGGCACGAAGGTCGAGGCGACGTCGGCCCCGGGGAACTCGAGGAGGTCGCGGAGGCGGTTCTCGTACGGGTGGGGCGAGCCCAGCTGGTAGGTCGCCTGGTAGTAGTACGGCGTGAAGCCGCCGATGGACTGGTCGGCGTACACGGTGAGCGAGGAGACCCGCTCGAACCACTGGTAGACGTCCTCGAGCCCGGTGTCGGCGGTCGGGACGTCGGCGCACGCGGACTCGGGCTGGTACTGCCAGAAGGCGAAGTAGGCGTCGACCACGGCCGACTCCCACGCCATCTCGGGGTTGCCGACGATGCGCCACGTCAGGCCCTGCTCCTCGGCGGCCTGCAGGGCGCGGTCGTAGAACCAGGCCCGGTCGCGGCCGAGCACGCGGCGCTGGACCTCGGTGATCGCGTCGCGGCAGGCCTGGCTCGTGCCGACGCGACCGAGGAAGGCGTTGTAGACGTCGCGCCGGTCGACGACGTCGTTGGGGGCGACGTAGGGGATCGTGCCGTCGACGTCACCGGGGAAGAAGCGGCGGTGGTACGTGGCGGTCATGCCGCCCTTGGATCCGCCCGTGGTCAGCCAGTTCTTGCGGTAGAGCCGCTGGAAGGAGCGGATCACGAGGTGCTGGTCGGTCGCGGCCTGCTCGATCGTCAGCTGGCGGGGCCAGTCGGGTCGGGCCGGGCGGGACGGCTCGAAGAAGCGGTGCTCCATGCTCAGCTGGTTGCCGTCCACGATGCGCGTCGGCTCGCTGCGGCCGGGGCTCGTCGAGACGCCGTAGCCGCTGGTGAACATGACCATCGGCCGCGTGGTGCTGCGGTGCAGCAGCGTCAGCCGCTGGGCGAACGACGGCCCGTTCGGCCGCGCGTGGTCCACCGGCTGCCGGAAGCGGATCCGGAAGAACCGATAGCCCTCCGGTGCCTCGGCCTCCGTGACCGCGCTGACCCGCGGCAGGGCGCGGATCCGGTCGCGCAGGTCGACGGCCCGCTCGGCGCCCACCACGGACGTGCCTGCGGCCGCGGACGACGGTACGGATGCGGGCGCCGGTGCGGCGCTCGCGCCGCTGACCAGCCCGGAGAGCAGCAGCGCCCCGGTGACGAGCAGGGACCCCGCGAGCGCGGGGCGACGACGAGCAGCCATGGATGTCCTCCCGAGACGTGTGGTGCTCGACGCAACCTATGCCTGCGATCGGGCGCGCGCCAGGAGGACGGCGCCGGGGGGATCGGCGCCGTCGGCGCGGCGGTCGCGTGGCTCGTCAGCCCTCGTGCTCGGCCAGGAAGCGCCGGACGGCCCGTGACTCGCGCCACAGGACCGCCGTCAGCACGATTCCGAGGACGGACAGGCCGGCGAGCGTCCAGATGACCCACGCCGGGGGGTCTCGGAAGCACGTGATCAGGCCGAGGAACACCGTCGCGCCAGCCAATAACCCACCCCCCAGGAGGTGGACGTGGGTCCGTACCCGCGCGATCCGTGCCCAGTCCACGACGATGCGCTGCTCGACGGGGGTCATCGCGTCGGACCGCCCGCCCACGACGGCTCGGCGGATCCGGCGACGACGCTCCGGACTGCCCGCGAGCACGACCTCGCGGCGGCGGAAGTCCTGGGGTCCTGCGTCGGGTCCGAGGTTGAGCGCCACGCTTACGGCAGCCATCCACACCATGAGTACTGGCGTGTGGACGATGCTGGCCGACGCCCTCCCAGCGACGACCAGCCCGGCCAGCAGCAGGCAGACCCCGGCGGCGACGGAGCCCACCAGGGCCGCACGACGGGTGATCCGGCGGAGGCCGGCCTCGTCCGGCAGCCCCTCCGTCAGCCTCACCGTCGGACCCCCGGGGTCACCACGGGTCGGTCCCAGCGTCCGCGTGGTCCAGGAAGCGCTGAAGACGACCTAGCCCGACGACCTAGCCCGACGACCTGGGCCGACGATCCCGGGAAGAGGTGGCGACGAACCGTGCCGCCCACGGCGGCGGACCCCGCACGGATGGCGACCGCGGCCGGAGGCTCCAGCACCTCGGGCGTGCTCCCCACGGTGTCCCCCGTGTCGCTCGACGTCGGATGCGGGTCCGCCCGACCGGACCCGCCCGGATCGTACCCAGTGCACGAGCGTGCTGCAGGCGCCTGTGGATCGCCGTACGCCGGGTGTCCGGGGTCGCTGGTAGACCTGCGGCATGACCACCACCGACGCCGCCCCCGCGAGCAGCGCCACCCGCGAGCAGGCCGAGGGCCACCTGCGGCGGCTGGTCGGGCGCGACGACGCGGTCCTGCGCGACGACCAGTGGACGGCGATCGAGGCGCTGGCCGTCGAGCGGCGCCGCGCGCTGGTCGTGCAGCGCACCGGGTGGGGCAAGTCGGCCGTCTACTTCGTGGCGACGGCCCTGCTGCGGGCCGCGGGCGCGGGCCCGACGGTGATCGTCTCGCCGCTGCTGGCCCTGATGCGCAACCAGATCGACGCCGCCGAGCGGGCCGGCATCCGTGCGGTGACGATCAACTCGACCAACCTCGAGGACTGGGAGGCCGTCCACGCCGACATCTCCGCGGGCCACGTCGACGTGCTCCTGGTCAGCCCCGAGCGGCTCAACAACCCGTCGTTCCGCGACGAGGTGCTGCCCCGGCTGGCGGCGACCACCGGTCTGCTCGTGGTCGACGAGGCCCACTGCATCTCCGACTGGGGCCACGACTTCCGGCCCGACTACCGACGCATCCGCACGCTGCTGGGCGACCTGCAGACCGGCATCCCGGTGCTCGCGACGACCGCGACCGCCAACGAGCGGGTCACGCGCGACGTCGCCGAGCAGCTCGCGACCACCCGCGCCGACGACGCCCAGCTCGAGGAGGCCGGCGTCCTGGTGCTGCGCGGCTCGCTCGACCGGGAGTCGCTGCGCCTCGGCGTCGTGCGGCTCCGCACCGCCCAGCAGCGGCTGGCCTGGCTCGCCGAGCACCTCGGCGAGCTGCCCGGCTCCGGGATCGTCTACTGCCTCACGGTCGCGGCCACCCAGGAGGTCTCCCAGCACCTGCGCGCCGCCGGCCACGAGGTCGCGGCGTACTCGGGCCGCACCGAGACCGCCGAGCGCCAGGCCCTCGAGGCCGACCTGCAGGCCGGGCGGGTCAAGGCGCTCGTCGCGACCAGCGCGCTGGGCATGGGCTTCGACGCGACCCTCGGCTTCGTCGTCAACCTCGGGGCCCCGTCCTCGCCGGTCAGCTACTACCAGCAGGTCGGCCGTGCCGGCCGCGGCACGCCCGACGCCCCCGTCGTGCTGCTGCCGGCCGTCGAGGACCGCGACATCTGGGCCTACTTCGCCTCGCTCGCCTTCCCCCGCGAGCAGCAGGTCCGCGACACCCTCGCCGCGCTCGCGGAGGGCGGCACCCTCAGCACCGCCGCCCTCGAGACGCACGTCGACCTCAACCGGACCCGCCTCGAGACGATGCTCAAGGTGCTCGACGTCGACGGTGCCGTACGACGGGTCCGCGGCGGCTGGGAGGCGACCGGTCAGCCGTGGGCCTACGACGAGGAGCGCTACCGCCGCGTCGCCGAGGCCCGCGAGGCCGAGCAGGCCGCGATGCTCGCCTACCTCGAGACCACCGAGTGCCGGATGCTCTTCCTGCGCCGCCAGCTCGACGACCCCGACGCCGCGCCCTGCGGCCGCTGCGACAACTGCGGCGGCCTCGACCTCGCCACCGACGTGGGCGAGTCCGCGCTCGCCGCGGCCGACGAGGCGCTCTCGCGCCCGGGCGTCACCCTCGCCCCCCGCAAGCTGTGGCCCACCGCGCTCGCCAACCTCGGGCTCAGCGAGAAGGGCAAGATCCCCGACGGCCCCGACGAGGGCCGGGCCGTCGCCCGGCTCACCGACCTCGGCCACGGCCAGGCGCTGCGCGAGCTGTTCGCCGACGGACCCGAGGGCCCGACCGACGGCCCGGTGCCGCCGGGTCTGGTGCGGGCGATGCTGGCTGTCCTCGACGACTGGCCCGACGTGCGCGAGGTCGCCGGAGTCGCCTACGTCGACTCGACCACCCGGCCCGCGCTGGTCCGCGACCTGGCCGCGGGGGTCTCGCGCCGGCTCGGCGTGCCGATCGTCGCGCGCCTCGCCGTCGTCGACCCGGACGTCGAGCCCGGCCGCGGCGCCGCGAACTCGGCCCAGCGCGTCGCCGCCGTCAGCCGCCGCTACGACCTGCAGGTCGCCCCCGGCGCCGAGGTCGCCGGCACGGTGCTCGTGGTCGACGACCGCCAGGTCACGGGCTGGACGATGACGGTGGCCGGTCGGGCGCTCCGCGCCGCCGGCGCGCAGCGCGTGCTGCCGCTGACGCTGGCCCTGCAGGGGTGAGCGGCGCAGGGGTGAGTGGCGAGGGTGAGGGGAGCGCGTTCTCGGTGAACAGTGTTCACACTTCTCTCCACAGGCTGGGGACGACCGCTCGGCGCTCCTCGCGCTCCCGGTGCCCCGGGTCCCTGAGGAGGTGGCCGTGGGGTTCGTGCCCCTGACCGGACCGGCGGAGCTCGTGCAAGCCGACCCGCCGCGGGAGACGTCGGTGACGTTCACCGGCGGCACACGGACCGTGCCCCTGCCGATCCGTGCGGCGCTGCCGGTGCTGACCCGCGCCCACGCCGGCGCCGGCGGATCGGGCGCGGCGCCCCACCCGAGCGTGGGCCTGCTCGCCGGGGCCGCGCTGCTCGGCGTGCGCCTCGTCGCCGCCGGTCGCTTCGAGCCGGGCGCGACCGCGGCCGGCGACCCCTGCTGGCGCGTCGCCGAGCTGACCCCCGACGAGGAGGACCGCGCCCGGATGCTGGCCGCGTCGCGGGCCTACGACGACGTCGACGCGACGGCGGCCCGGGAGGTCGTCGACGCCGTGGTCGCCGCGGTCGTCGACGCGCTGCCGCGGGCCGCGCCCCGCCAGACCGCCCCGCGCCGGACCGCCGCGCGACCGCCCGCTCCACGTCCGGGCGCACCGCGCCCGACCGCGCCCGACCGGGCGACCGCCTACCCCGCGCGCCTCGAGGAGCGTCTGTCCGCCCGCCTGCGCGGCGTCGGCGCCGACCGGCCCCAGCTGGTCACGGTCTCGCTGCGCGTCGAGGCCGACGAGGAGGAGCTCGTCGGGGGGTCGGTGCGCCTCGTCCTGCAGGTCCACGACGAGCGCGACCCCCTCCACCTGTGCGACGCGGCGCTGCTGTGGGCCGAGACGGGCCCCGACGCGAGCCACGGCTTCGGCGACCGCGCCCGCACCCACGCGACGATCGCGCTGCGCGCCGCCGCCCAGGCGTGGCCCGCCCTGGAGCGGCTGCTGGACCTCGCCGTGCCCGACCAGATCACCCTCGACGGCGACGAGATCCTCGACCTCCTCGAGACCGGCCTGCCGGCGCTGCGCGAGCGCGGCGTCGACGTGCTCTGGCCCCGCAGCCTGGGCCGCGACCTCACCACCCAGGCCGTGCTCGACCGCCGGGCCCCCTCCGGGCCGCGGGAGGGCGAGCTCGTCGAGGGGGCCCTGTCGGCGCGCGCGGTGTTCGCCTTCGACTGGCGGGTCTCGCTGCACGGCGAGCACCTCACCGACGCCGAGATGGACCAGCTCGCGGCCGCGACCAGCCCGCTGCTGCGGCTGCGCGGCAGCTGGGTCGTCGTCGACCCGTCCGTCGCGCGCCGCGCCCGGGAGCGGCTGGTCCGCACCGTCCCCGCGGTCGAGGCCCTCGCCGCCAGCCTCTCCGGCGTCGTGGAGGTCACGGACACGGCGGCCCCCCGCGAGGAGGAGGTGGTCGTCGGCGCCACCCTCGAGCGGCTCCGCGACGAGGTCCGCGTCGCGGCCACCCGGGAGCCGATCCCCGCGCCGAGGGCGCTCGCCGCCTCGCTGCGCGACTACCAGCGGCACGGGCTGACCTGGCTCGCCGACCTCACCGAGCGCGGCCTCGGGGCCTGCCTGGCCGACGACATGGGCCTGGGCAAGACCGTGACCGTGATCGCGCTGCACCTCCACCGCCGCCAGGCCGGGCTCGCCACCGGGCCGACCCTCGTGGTGTGCCCGGCCTCGCTGCTCGGCAACTGGGAGGCGGAGGTCCACCGGTTCGCCCCCGGCACGCCGGTCCGCCGCTTCCACGGCACCCGCCGCTCGCTCGAGGACCTGGGCGCCGCCGCGCCGGGGGCCGACCCCGGGTTCGTGCTGACGACGTACGGCACGCTGCGCACCACCGCCGACGAGCTGGCGGGCGTCGCCTGGGACCTGGTGGTCGCCGACGAGGCCCAGCACGTGAAGAACCCCCGGTCCGCCACCGCACGGGCGCTGCGGAAGGTGCCGTCGACGGCCCGCGTGGCCCTCACCGGCACGCCGGTGGAGAACGACCTGGGTGAGCTGTGGGCGATCCTCGACTGGGCCTGCCCCGGCCTGCTGGGCAGCCGGCTGGCGTTCCGGCGCCGCTGGGCGGCGCCGATCGAGTCCGGCGGCGACCCCTCGGTCGCGCGCCGCTTCGCCGACCTGCTCGCGCCCTTCCTGCTGCGCCGCCGCAAGTCCGACCCCGGCATCGCCCCCGAGCTGCCCGCGAAGTTCGACACCGACCACGTGCTCGGCCTGACCCGCGAGCAGGCGGTGCTCTACGAGGGGTTCGTGCGCGACACGATGACGCGGATCGAGCGCTCCGACCCCGACCACCGGCGCGGCCTGGTGCTGAGCCTGCTCACCGGTCTCAAGCAGATCTGCAACCACCCCGCGCAGTTCCTCCAGCAGTCCGACCCCCGCCTGACCGGCCGCTCGGAGAAGCTCGACCTCCTCGGGGACCTGCTCACCACCGTCGTCGCCGAGGACGGCGCGGCCCTCGTCTTCACCCAGTACGTCGCGATGGCCCGCCTGGTCTCCGCCCACCTGACGCGTCTGGACGTCGGGCACCGTCTCCTGCACGGCGGCTCCCCGGTCGCCGAGCGGGAGCGCATGGTCGCGGACTTCCAGTCCGGCGCCTACCCCGTCCTCCTGCTCTCCCTCAAGGCCGGCGGCACCGGGCTCAACCTCACGCGCGCCGACCACGTCGTCCACGTCGACCGGTGGTGGAACCCCGCCGTCGAGGACCAGGCCACCGACCGTGCCCACCGGATCGGGCGCACCCGCCCGGTGCAGGTCCACCGGCTCGTCACCGAGGGCACCGTCGAGGAGCGGGTGGGGCTGCTGCTGGACCGCAAGCGCAGCCTCGCCGACAGCGTCCTGGCCCGCGGCGACGACGAGCTGCGCGGTCTCACCGAGCTCGACGACACGGCCCTGCGCGACCTGGTCGCCCTCCGCCGCCCCGACACCGCGGCCGGCGCGGACGGCCCGGCCGTCCCGTCCGGCCCGGCCGGACGGGAGCCCTGATGCCCGCCGTCACCCATCCCCGGGTCGCGGCCGCGCGCGCCGGCCGGCCCAGCGGCTGGTGGGCCCGGGCCTGGCTGCGTGCGGTCGAGGAGGCGGCGTACGGCGAGGACGACCTGCGGCGCGGTCGTGCGCTGGCCCGCGCCGGGCAGGTGGGTGCGGTGACCGTCGACGCCGGCGGCTTCGTCGCCGCCGTCACCGAGGACGGGGAGGCCTGGACCGTCAGCGGCGCGGTCGACACCTGGGACGCGACCTCCGTCGGCATGCTCGTCGAGGTCGTCGCCACGCGGTCCGGTCGCATCGGGGCGCTCCTCGCGGGCGACCTCCCCCTGGGCCTGGTGGAGGACGCGGAGGAGGCCGGCGTCGAGCTCGTCCCGTACGCCGGGGAGCTGGGCGCGACCTGCACGTGCCGGGCCTGGGTCGACCCGTGCCGCCACGCGCTGGCGACGCTGGTGGTGCTCGCGCGCCTGGTCGACGGCGACCCGCTGGTGCTGTTCCACCTGCGCGGGCTCGACCGCGAGGACCTCCTCGCGCGCCTGCACCGGCGTACCTCCCCCACCGGGGGGGCCGGGTCCGAGGAGCCGGAGGAAGGCCGCGACCCGGCCGCGGAGGCCGACCTCGACACGGGCGTGGACGCCGCCCTGCGCGCCGCGCGCCTCCTCGAGCTCGTCGACCGCGGCGACCCGGCGGTCGACCACCTGCTCTGAGCCGGTCGCCCTCCTGCCTAGAGTGGACGCATGTCCCGCCGTACTCGGACGGTCAGCGGCACGGTCGTGGTGGCCGCGGACGCCATGGCGATCTACCGCGCCGTGGCCGACCCCTCGCAGATGCCACGGTGGAGCTCGGAGAACACCGGGGCGGTGGTGCCCCACCCCGGGGAGCCACTGCCGGAGGGCGCGTCGTTCGTCGGCACGAACCGTCGCGGCCGGGCCCGCTGGAGCACCCGCTGCGTGGTCGTGGCCGCCGAGCCGGGCCGGCGCTTCACCTTCGACGTCGGCGAGATCGGGCTGGGTCGCCCGGTCCTGCGGGGACCGATCGCCCGCTGGGACTACGCGTTCGAGCCCGTCGCGGGCGGCACCCGCGTCACCGAGACGTGGACCGACCGGCGGCGCGGCTGGTCGGACCGGGTGGCCGTCGGGCTGGACCGGGTGCTGACGGGCGGGCGCAGCTTCGCGGACTTCCAGCGGCGCAACATCGCCCGCACGCTCGCGCGGCTGAAGGCCGACTTCGAGGCCTGACCCACCGCGGCGTCGGGCGCCCGTCCGGTCCCGTCAGCCGGGCAGCACCACCGCGCGGCCCCGGACCGCGCCGGACGCCTGGCGCCGCCAGGCCTCGGCGACGTCGTCGAGGGCGAAGCGCTCGTGCTCGACGCGGAGGCGCCCGGCGGCCGCGTGCCGCTCGACGGCGGCGAGCGCGTCGGCCCGCTGGCCGGCGGTGAGGTCGTTGTTGGTGTAGCCGCGCACCTCGCGGGAGCCGCTGCGCAGGTGCGCGGAGTCGTACGACGCGGTGGGCCCGGCGCTGGAGCCCAGGTTGACCAGCCGTCCGCCCGGGGCCAGGCAGAGCGCGGCGGCCGACGACGGGACCCCGCACAACGGGTCCAGGACGACGTCGACCTCGCCGACCGCCTCGCGCAGCCGCGCAGCCAGGGCGGGGACGTCCTCGTCGCGGCGCAGGGTCACCACGCCGTCCGCGCCGAGCGCCAGGCCGGTCTCGACGGCGGCCGGCTCGACGGCCGCGCCGTGGACGGCGGAGGCGCCGAGCAGCCGCGCGGCCTGCAGGCCCACGGTCCCGACGACCCCGCTGGAGCCGAGGACCAGCACGCGCTCGCCCGGCTGCAGCCCGGCGCGCAGCGACAGCGCGGTCCAGGCCGCGATCGCGGACAGCCCGAGCGCGGCCAGGTCGGCGTCCTCGAGGGTCCCGGCCACGGGCACCAGCGCGGCGTCGTCGACGACCGCCAGCCCGGCCAGCGCACCGTCGCCGGGCGCCATGCCGGCGGTGGTGGGGAACCAGACCGTGGTCCCCGCCGCGACGGTGGCGGAGGAGCGCACGACGCCGACGCCCTGCACCCCCGGCACGTACGGCGTGGCGGGCACGCCGAAGTACGACGTGCCGCTCGCGCACAGCAGGTCCAGCGGGGTGATCGGGGCGGCGGTGACGGCGACCAGCGCCCGGCCGGGGCCGGCCTCGGGGTCGGGCACGTCCGCGACCTCGGGGGCCTCGCCGCAGGTGTGCAGCCGGGCGGCGCGCATCAGGCGGACGGGTCGACGTACACGGCGTTGCGGTCGACGGTCATGTAGACGTCGTTCGCGACGGGGCGGCGGATCTCCTCGGCGATGTGGCCGAGCAGGCCGGCGCAGCGCGCGAGGAGCACGGTGCCGCGCAGCAGCTCCTGGGGGATGCCGAGGTCGGCCAGCGCGGCGCCGCTGACCCCGGCGCCGTTGAGCGGCAGCCGCTTGCCGAGGACGTCGGCGTGGGTGCGGCCGATGGCCTCGAACAGCGCGAGGTGGGGGCCGTAGAGGCCCTCCTCGTGGGCGATCTGGACCAGCCGCGGCGTGCGGGGGTCGCCGTCCTTGTGGACGGGGTGGCCGAGACCGGGCACGAAGCGGCCGGCCTCCTTCTGCCGGGTGACGGCGGCGCGGGCGACCTCGTCCCAGCCCGCCTCGTCGTCGGGTCGGGCGTCCAGGCCCTCGAGCACCTCGTCGAGGAAGCGGCCGGTGTCCTCGGTGACCCCGAGGAAGCGCGAGCCGCCGCCCAGGAGGCCGGCGGCCAGGGCGCCCTGGATCGCGTCGGGCGCCGAGAGGTAGGTCAGGCGCGCCGCGATCGCGGTCGGGGTGAAGCCGTGGTCGGCGAGGCCGAGCAGCACCGCCTCGAAGAGCCGTGCCTGCTGCGGCGTGGGCCGCTCGAGGGTCAGCAGCCAGTAGGCGAGCTCGCCGAAGCCGACCTCGCCCATCAGCTCGGTCGGCAGGTCGCGGCCGAGCAGGGTGATCGTCGTGCCCTCCGAGGTGCCCAGCGAGGTGGGGAACGACGGGGTGGGGGAGTCGGTGCTCACGGGGTCTCCTGCGCGGGGTCGGTCGGGGCGCCCAGCCAGGCGCGGATCTCGTCGCCGTGGCCGTCGAGCTCCGGCGGCGGACGGTCGTAGCGGGCCGGGGTGGCGCTGAGCCGGATCGCGTTGCGCACGGTCGGCACGCCGCCGACCTCCACCACCGGCTCGAGGCCGAGGGACTCGGCGAGCTCGACGCCGCCGGCGACGTCGTTGATCGGGCCGCAGGACACGCCCGCCGCGCTGAGCTCGGTGAACCACTCCTGCGCCGAGCGCGTCGCCAGCCGCTCGAGCAGCAGCGGTCGCAGCTCCTCGCGGTGGTCGTTGCGGTCGCCGACGGTCGCGAAGCGGGGGTCCTCGGCGAGCTCCGGGGCGCCGAGGGCCTCGACGAGGCGGCGGTACTGCCCGTCGTTGCCGGCGGCGATGACGAGGTCGCCGTCGCCGGTGGCCATCGGCTCGTAGGGGAACAGCGAGAGGTGTGCGTTGCCCATCCGGTGCGGCACGACGCCGCCCGCGACGTACGCCGAGGTCTGGTTGACCAGCGTCGACATCGCGGTCGAGAGCAGGTTGGTCTCGACGTGCTGGCCCACGCCGGTGGCCTCGCGGTGACGGAGCGCGGCGAGCACCCCGATCACGGACTGCAGCCCGGTCATGACGTCGAAGACCGAGATCCCCGCCCGGTACGGCGGGCCGCCGGGGTCGCCGGTGAGGCTCATCAGGCCGGAGACCGCCTGCACGAGCAGGTCGTAGCCGGGCAGGTGCGCGCCGCCGGTCGAGCCGTAGCCGCTGATCGAGCAGTAGACGCTGCCCGGGTTGCGGGCCGCGACGTGGTCGTAGCCCAGCTCGAAGCGGTCGAGGCCCCCGGGCTTGAAGTTGTGGATGAACACGTCGGCGCGCGCGGACAGCTCGTGGGCCAGGGCGAGGTCCCCGGCGTCCTTGAGGTCCAGGGCGATCGAGCGCTTGCCGCGGTTGACGGCCAGGTAGTAGGTGCCGGTGTCACCGCGCCGGGGCGGCACCCAGTGTCGGGTGTCGTCGCCGGCCGGGCTCTCGACCTTCACCACGTCGGCGCCGAGGTCGGCGAGGATCATCGTCGCGTAGGGCCCCGCCAGGACCCGGGAGAAGTCGGCGACGAGCACGCCGTCGAGCGGGGGACGGCTGGGGTCGGTGGTCACGGTCTCCTCGGGCTTCTCGGACACGACTTGCGGACAGGTGTCCGCCAATGTGCTCCTCGGGCCTCGCGCTGTCAAGGCGCCCGACACGGGCCGAGCAGGCCACGGCGGACGAGGACGAGGGTTGACACGTGACGCCCGACACGCCCACGCTGGCTGCCCAACGGACACCTGTCCGCACTGTCCGCACCCGCCGTCCCGAGCACGACCCGGAGGTCACGTCATGTCGACGCCCGCGCACCCGTCCACCCCGGCCGTCGTCGACGCGCCCGCCGTCGTCCTGCGCGGCGGGACGGTGCTGACGATGGACGACCGGCGCACCGTGCTGACCGGCGCCGACGTCCTCGTCGTGGGCGAGCGCATCGAGGCCGTCGGCGTGGACCTGCAGGTGCCGGAGTGGACCGCCGAGATCGACGCGTCGGGCGGCATCGTCATGCCCGGCATGGTCGACACCCACCGCCACATGTGGCAGACGGCCGTCCGCGGGTACGGCGCCGACTGGACGCTCACGCAGTACTTCGTCTGGAACTACCTCGAGCACGGCCGCTCCTTCCGGCCCGAGGACGTCTACGCCGGCAACCTGCTCAGCGCCCTCGAGGCCCTCGAGGCCGGGGTGACCACGAGCGTCGACTGGTCGCACAACCTGCACACCCCCCAGCACGCGGACGCCGCCGTGGACGCGCTCGAGGAGACCGCCGGCCGCTTCGTCTTCGCCTACGGCAACATCCAGGCCGCGCCGTGGGAGTGGTCGGCGACGCCCGAGTTCCGCGACTTCGTCGAGCGTCGGATGCGCCGCGACGACCGCCTCGGCTTCCAGATGGCCTTCGACGTCACCGGCGACCCGGCGTTCCCCGAGAGGGCGGCCTTCGAGGTCGCCCGCGACCTCGGCGCCGCGGTGACCACCCACGCCGGCGTCTGGGGCGCGACGAACGACGACGGCATCCGGCTGATGCACGAGCACGGGTTCATGACCCCCGAGACCGTCTACGTGCACGCCGCGAGCCTGAGCGACGACTCCTACCAGCGGATCGCCGCGACCGGCGGCCACGCCTCGGTCGCCTCCGAGAGCGAGTCGACCTGCGGGCAGGGCTTCCCCTCGAGCTGGGCGCTGCGCCGTCACGGCATCCCGATCTCGCTGTCGATGGACACCAGCGTCTGGCAGAGCGCCGACATCTTCTCGGCCATGCGCGCGACGCTGGCCAGCGACCACACCCGCGAGCACCAGGTCGCCCACGCGGCCGACGAGACCGTGACGCACCTCGCCGTACGCGCGGCTGACGTCGTCGAGTGGGCCACCCGCGGCGGCGCCCGCGCGCTCGGTCTCGACGACGTTGTCGGGAGCCTCGAGCCCGGCAAGCGGGCCGACGTCGTGCTGGTCAAGAACGACGACTCGCCGGTGATGTTCCCGATCCTCAACCCCTACGGCCACGTCGTCCTGCAGGCCCAGCGCGGCGACGTGCACACCGTGCTCGTCGACGGCCGCGTCGTGAAGCACGAGCACAAGCTCGTCGGCGCCGACCTCGCCAAGGCCCGCACGGCCATCGAGAACACCGTCGAGCACCTGCGCTCGACGCTCGGCCCCGAGGCGTGGGAGGCCGGCATGAACCCCGAGATCCCCGCCTCGAAGGTCCTCGACAACCCCTACACCTACACCGACTACGCCGACGCCTCCACCCACCACCACGCCTGAGGGCCGCCGCGGCCGGGCTCGGCGGTCCGGCGGCGCACACAGGTGCCGACTCGGCGGTCCGGCGGCGCACACAGGTGCCGACTCGGCGGTCCGGCGGCACACGCACGCGCCGACCGGCGCTCAGGCCTCCGTCTGGGGGCGGGAGGCCCAGGCGGCCCAGTCGGCGGAGACGGCGCCGGCGGTGGCGAGGAGCCAGGGCAGGTACTCCTCGGTGAGGACCTCGAGGGGGGTCTCGGCGGCGTGGACGGTGACGTTCATGGCCGCGCGGACCTCGCCGGAGCCGTCGCGCACCGGCACGGCCACGGACCGCACGCCGCGCGCGAGCTCCTCGTCGGCCACCGCCCAGCCCCGGGCGCGCACGGCCTGCAGCTCCGCGGCCAGCGCCGCGGGGTCGACGTGACCGGTGGCCACGCCCGAGCGGGTCGGCTCGGCCAGCAGCCGGTCGCGCGCGGCGTCGTCGAGCGCGGCGAGCAGCACCTTGCCCTGGCTGGTCACGGCGGCCGGGAAGCGCGTGCCGATGTCGACGCGCAGCGCGATCAGCTTGGGCACGGCGACCCGCGCGACGTAGACGATGTCGGGGCCGTCGAGCTGCGACATCGACGACGACTCGCCGGTGCGCCCGACGAGGGCCTCGAGGTGCGGGCGCGCCATCTCCCACAGCCCCAGCGAGCTCGCGTACGCCGTGCCGAGCCGCAGCACCTGCGGCGTCAGCTCGTAGACCCCGCCGTCGGCGCGCACGTAGCCGAGCTCCTCGAGCGTCAGCAGCAGCCGGCGCGCGGTGGGGCGGGCGAGGTCGGTGGTGGCGGCGACCTCGGCGAGGCTCATCCGGCGCCGGCGGGCGTCGAAGCACGCGAGGATGTCGAGACCCCGCGCCAGGGCCTCGACGAAGTCGGGTCCGGTGCCTCGCCCTGCCAACGCGTCCCCCTGCTGCTGCTCCACCGGTCCGGCGGTCCCGGACGACGGCGATCGTCGCACACGCGGGGGCCCGGGGCGGGAGCCGTTCCGCGGCGGGCGTGACCCTTGACACGTCCACCAGCGGCGGGCACGCTGACTCCTGACGGCATGCGGACATGTGTACGTTTCTGGTCCGCCGGGACCGGGACCGCGAGGGCGGGCCCAGGAGAGGACTTCCGCGATGGCCCAGCTGGTGGCGATCCTGGCGACGACGCACCACCCGTTCTTCCTGCGGACCAGCCAGCTGCCGCCCGAGGAGGCGCCGCCCTTCGCGGCGGACTGGGTGCGCCACGTCGAGGCCTACCGCGAGACGCTGACCCGCGCCCGTCCCGACGTGCTGGTGATGGTCGGCTCGGACCACTTCCACCAGCTGTGGCTCGACAACATGCCGCAGTTCCTCGTCGGCAAGGCGCCGTTCTACGACGGCAACTGGGACAACGAGGTCCGCGAGTTCGGGCTGCCCAAGCTGCTCCTGCGCGGGCACGAGGAGCTCTCGGCGTACATGCTGCGCGAGGGCATCGACCGGGGCTTCGACCTCGCCTTCTCCAACGAGCTGCGCGTCGACCACTCGATCACCTGCCCGATCTTCACGGTCCGGCCCCAGAACGACCTGCCGATCGTGCCGATCTACACGAACATCTTCGCCCCGCCGCTGCCCCGGCCCGAGCGATTCGTGCAGCTCGGCCGGACGATCCGCGAGGTCATCGACGCCTGGCCCAGCCACCTGCGGGTCGCGGTGATCGGCACCGGCCACCTCTCGCTGGAGCTCGGCGGGCCGCGGCAGTTCGGCCCGCACGGACCGGACCCGGAGTTCGACGCCAAGGCGGTGCGCTGGATCGCCGAGGGCGACATCGACGGCTGCCTGGCCGGGGTCAGCCTCGACAGCCTGCACCTGCCTGGCAACGCCACCCACGGCTTCATGGACTTCATGCTGATGATGGGGATCGCGGGCCACGCGAGGGCCGACTACGCCGACAACCTGGACCTCTTCCACACGATGGAGGCCTACTTCACCTGGTATCCCGACCCGAGCCTGATCGACGGCCCGCCGCTCACGTCGAGGGGGACGCTGCTGTGAGCACCTACCTGCTGAACAAGTTCCTGTTCACCGTCGACCGCGACCACGCGCTCACCGAGCGCTACCGCGAGGACCCCGCCGGCACGGTCGCGTGGTGGGAGGCCGAGGAGGCCAACCGCCTCCTCGGCGCGATCGACGCGGAGCGCTCCACCTGGCTGGCCTTCGACGACGCCGAGCGCGAGGCGCTGGTCGGCCACGACCACGTCGCGCTGTTCGGGATGGGCGCCCACCCGTTCCTCACGCTCACGCTGTGGATCGCGATGTTCGAGCGCGACTACGACGAGCCGCTCGGGATGCAGCTCGACTACGCCGCCAAGCTGGCCCACTGGGAGCTCCCCTACCCCGACATCTCCACCTGAGCCGGCGCCGGGGCGACCCCGAGCGCCCGGCAGGCCATGGCCGCGAGCAGCTCGCGCATCCGCTCGCGCGACGCCCGGGCCGAGTGGGGCGTCGAGTTGACCAGGCCGAACGCCGCGTGGGCGGCCGCGCGCGACGCCTCCGCGCCGAGCCCCGTGTCGAGGGCGCGCAGCTGCGCGGCCCACACCTCGACGTACGCCCGCTGCAGGACGCGGACCCGCTCGCGCGCCTCGGCGGGCAGCGACGCCCAGTCGCGGTCCTGCACGACGATCAGCGCCGGCTGGTCGAGCGCGAAGGCGACGTGGAAGTCGACGAGCGCGCGGACGGCGTCGGCGGGGCCGTCGGCGGCCGCGACGCGCTCCTCGCCGCCGGCGAGCAGGTGCTCGCTGATCGAGACCAGCATCTCGGCGAGCACCGCGTCCTTCGACGCGAAGTGCTTGTAGAGGGCCGGCCCGGAGACGCCGCAGGCCGCGCCGAGGTCGGCGACCGAGACGCCGTGGAAGCCGCGCTCGGCGAAGAGCTCCGCGGCCGTCGCGAGGATCTGCTCGCGCCGGGCGCGGGCCGGCGCAGGGGCGGCGTCGCTGGTCACGCAGGGAAGGTTAGTGGGCGTTAACGGCTAGCGTCGGAGCATGAAGACGCGCATCCTCGGCAACCCGTCCGTCGGTCGTGTGGAGGTCGGCGCCGTCGGGCTCGGCCTGATGACCTTCGACCAGACCGGCACGCAGCCCCGCGAGCAGCTGCTCGACACGATCCGCGCGGCGCTCGACGCCGGCGTGACCCTCCTCGACACCGCCGACGCCTACGGCGACGCCGAGACCCACGGCGCCGACGCCATGGGCGCCAACGAGCGCCTGGTCGCCGGCCTGCTCGACGAGCTCGGCGTCCGCGACCGGGTGCTGCTGGCCACCAAGGGCGGTCACACCCGCACCGACGACGGCGGCTGGGACCTCGACTCGCGCCCCGAGCACCTGCACGCCGCGGTCGACGCGAGCCTGGAGCGGCTCGGCGTCGAGCAGATCGACCTGTGGCAGCACCACCGCCCCGACCCGAAGGTCCCCTACGACGAGGTGATCGGCACCCTCGGCGAGATCGCGCGCACCGGGAAGGTCGCGATGATCGGGCTGTCGAACGCCGACCCCGACCAGATCCGCGCCGCCCACGCCGAGCTGGGGAGCGCGCTGGTGAGCGTGCAGAACCAGTTCAGCCCGAAGTTCCGCTCCAGCCGGCCCGAGATCGAGGTGTGCGAGGCCCTCGGGCTCGCGTTCCTGCCGTGGAGCCCGCTCGGGGGTCTCGCCGACGCCAAGGAGCTCGCGGAGAAGCACCCCGCGTTCGCCGAGGTCGCCACCGAGCGGGGCGTCAGCCCGCAGCAGGTCGCCCTGGCCTGGGAGCTCGCGGCCTCCGAGTGCGTGATCCCGATCCCGGGCGCCAAGCGTCCGCAGTCGATCCGCGACTCCGCCGCGGCGGCCGACCTCGAGCTCTCAGCCGACGAGCTGGCCCGCCTCGACGCCTCCTGAGCGCGCGGGGCGGCCCGTCCGCACGCGTCCGGGCAGCGCGACCAGGCCCGCCAGGGCGGCCGCCAGGCAGAGCACGCCGATCACCGTGCAGCCCGCGGACAGCCCGACCATGAACGCGTCGCCGAGGGCGTCCGCGACCAGGGGGGAGTCGGCGGCGATGACGGCGGTCGCGCCGACCGAGTCCTCGGCCGCGGCCAGGGCGGCCGGGTCGAGCCGGCCGCCGAGCAGCTCGCCGAGGCGCTCGGCGTACAGGCTGGAGAAGAGGGAGCCGACGACGGCGACGCCGAGGGTGCCGCCGAGCTCGCGGGTGGCGTCGTTGACCGCGGAGCCGACCCCGGCGCGCGCGGGGGGCAGGACCTGGAGGATCGACTCGGTCGCGGGCGTCGAGACCAGCCCGAGCCCGAGGCCCAGCAGGACCATCTGCGGCACGATCACCTGCGGGTACGACGCCTCCAGCTCGAGCCGCGAGATCCACAGGAACGCCGCGGCCAGCGAGGCGAGGCCGGTGACCACGACGGCACGGGTCCCGATGCGCGGTGCGAGCAGCCCGCCCACGACCGAGGCGATCGCGATGCAGACCGCCACCGGCAGGATCCGCAGGCCCGTGCCGAGCGCCGAGTAGTCGCGGGCGAACTGGAAGTACTGCGTGATCAGGAAGATGAACCCGAACAGGGCGAAGAAGACCACCGTGACCGCGCCGGCGGCGGCCGAGAAGCGCCGGTCGGCGAAGAGCGTGACGTCCAGCATCGGGTGCACCGCGCGCCGCTCCACGAGCACGAACGCCGCCAGCAGCACCGCCGCGACCGCGAAGCCGCCCAGCGTCGCGGCGGAGGTCCAGCCGTGCTCGGGGGCCTCGATGATCGTCCACGTCAGCAGGCCCAGCGCGGCGACCGAGACGACGAGCCCGGGGCGGTCCAGCGGCGGCACGTCGGGGTCGCGCGACTCCGGCACGAAGGCCAGGGTCATCACGATCGCGACCCCCGCCACCGGCAGCAGCGCCCAGAACACGGCGTGCCAGGTGAAGTGCTCGAGCAGCCAGCCGCCGCTGACCGGGCCCAGCGCGACCCCGAGACCGACCGCGGCGCCCCACAGCCCGAGCGCGCTCGCCCGCTCGCGGCGGTCGGGGTAGGCGTTGGCGATGATCGACAGCGTCGTGGGGAAGATCAGCGCCGCGCCGACCCCCATCACGAACCGCAGCGCGATCAGCGCACCGCTGGAGTCGACCAGCGCCGCGGCGCCGGAGGCGAGCCCGAACCCGGCCAGTCCGACCAGCAGGGCGGGGCGGCGCCCGAAGCGGTCGGAGACGCTGCCCATCGCGAGCACCAGCGCCGCGAAGGCCAGGTTGTAGCCGTCCACGATCCACAGCAGCTCTCGTGTGTCGGCGCCGAGCTCGGTGGCGAGGCTCGGCAGCGCGACGTTGACGATCGTCGTGTCGAGGTTGATGGTCAGCGCCGCGAGGCACACGGTGGCGAGGACGAGGGGTCTGCGGGTCATGGCTGCTCCGGGGGTCCGGGACGCGTGCGGCGCCGGGGCGGGAGGGGAGGAGGACCGCCCGGTGTGGACGGTGTCAACATCGAGGATGCCGGTGGATGTGGACGGTGTCAACACCACAGCCCGGGGCGGCTAGGCTGCGACGCGTGACGACCGCGACGTACCACCACGGCAACCTGCGGGCGGCGCTCGTCGAGGCGGCCGTCGCGGTGGCCCGCGAGAGCGGGCCCGAGGGCCTAGCGGTGCGGGACCTGGCACGTCGGGTCGGGGTCTCGCACAACGCGGCGTACCGCCACTTCAGCGACCGCGACGCGCTGGTCGCGGAGGTCGCCGCCGTCGGGCTCGCCGAGCTCACGTCCGCGATGCACCGCCGGATCGCCCGGGTGCCGCCGGAGGACGCCGACGACCCGACCCGGCCGGCGCGGTCGCGCCTGTCCGAGTGCGGTCGCGGCTACGTCGACTTCGCGCTCGCCGAGCCCGGGCTGTTCCGCGTCGTCTTCGCCGCCTACCCGCAGGCGCCGAGCGTCGAGGAGCTGCCGGCCCGGGCCGACGCCGACGACCCCTTCACCGTGCTCAACGCCCTCCTCGACGACCTCGTCGCGGTCGGCTTCCTCGCGCCCGCCGCGCGCGCCGGGGCCGAGATCACCTGCTGGTCGGCCGTGCACGGCTTCGCGGTGCTGCACTCGGAGGGACCGCTGCGCCAGCTCGACGGGGCCGCACGCACGGCGATGCTCGACGTCGTCCTCGACACCATCGACCGCTCGTACGGCGCGACCACCGCGGGCCCCGCGAGCCCCGCGCCGTCGGCCGAGCCGCGCGCGCCTCGGCCGCGTCCGGACGGGGCCGGGCCAGGATGACCGCGTGCTGCACGTCCGACTCACCGCCCCGCACGACCTCGCGGAGGCGGTCCTCACCCGGCTCCGCGACGACCCGACGGTCGTCCACCTCGTGGTCCTGCGCGGCGTCGTGGTCGACGGCGACGGCGACCTGCTGACGTTCGACCTCGCCCGCGAGAACGCCAACGCGGTGCTCGGCGACCTGCGCGACCTCGGCGTCGAGGCCCACGGGTCGCTGCGGGTCGACGAGGCCGAGACCCTGCTGTCCGACGCCGCCGACCGCGCCGAGGACCTCGCCCCGGGGGAGCCGGTCGACGCCGTCATCTGGGACGCCGTCGAGGAGCGGGCCGCCGTCGACGCGCGCTGGTCGTGGTCGTTCCTGGCGTTCATGGTGCTCGCGACCCTCATCGCGAGCGTCGGGCGCTACCTCGACCAGCCGATCCTCATCGTCGGCGCCATGGTCGTCGGACCGGAGTTCGCGCCCCTGGCCTGCGTCTGCTTCGCGCTGGCGCGGCGCTCCTGGGGCCTGATCGGCCCCGCGACGTTCACCCTCGCGACGAGCGCGGGCCTGGCGGCGCTGGCGTCGTACGCCCTGTGGCAGGTCGCGGACCTCCTCGGCGTGGTCGAGGAGCGGGCGGCGACGACGGGCGAGCTGACCGAGTTCATCGTCGCCCCCGACGTCTGGTCGTTCGTGGTCGCCGTGCTCGCCGGGGTCGCCGGCGTGCTCTCGCTGACCGCGGCGAAGTCCTCGACCCTGGTCGGCGTCTTCATCTCGGTCACCACGGTCCCGGCGATCGGGACCCTCGGGCTCACGCTCGCCGTCGGCGCCTGGGGCGAGGCCTGGTCGTCGGTGCTGCAGCTCGCGATCAACGTCGGGGGCATCGTGCTCGCCGGCACCCTCACGCTGCTCGTGCAGAGCGCCATCTGGCGGCCCGGGCGTCGCCGGTGGACGCCCGAGGTTAACGATCGCTAACCTCAGGGTGTGAGCACGCCCACCTCCCCGCCCACCCTGCGCGACCTGACCGACGACCTGCGCGCCCGGCTGGCCGCCGTCCGGCTCGGGGGCGGCGAGGCGTCCCGCGCCCGCCACGTCGGCCGCGGCAAGCTGCTGGCCCGCGACCGCGTCGACCGCCTGCTCGACCCCGGCAGCCCGTTCCTCGAGCTGAGCCCGCTCGCCGCGACCGGCATGTACGGCGCCGAGGACGGCGTGGACAGCGTCCCCTCCGCGGGCATCGTGACCGGCATCGGCCGGGTCGCCGGCCGCGAGTGCGTGGTCGTGGCCAACGACGCGACCGTCAAGGGCGGCACCTACTACCCGATGACGGTCAAGAAGCACCTGCGCGCGCAGACGATCGCCGCCGAGCACGGCCTGCCGTGCCTCTACCTCGTCGACTCCGGCGGCGCGTTCCTGCCGCGGCAGGACGAGGTGTTCCCGGACCGCGACCACTTCGGCCGGATCTTCTTCCACCAGGCCCGGATGTCGGCCCGCGGCATCCCGCAGCTCGCCGCCGTCATGGGCTCCTGCACCGCGGGCGGCGCCTACGTGCCGGCGATGAGCGACGAGTCCGTCATCGTGCGGGAGCAGGGCACGATCTTCCTCGGCGGCCCGCCGCTGGTGAAGGCCGCGACCGGCGAGGTCGTCACCGCGGAGGACCTCGGGGGCGGCGACGTCCACGCCCGCACCTCCGGCGTGGTCGACCACCTCGCCGTCGACGACGCCCACGCGCTGCGGATCCTGCGCTCGATCGTGGAGACCCTGCCCGCCGTGCCCGAGCCCGAGACCGCACCCGTCGAGGAGCCGCTCGAGCCCGCGGAGTCGCTCTACGACGTGGTGCCGGTCGACGCGCGCACGCCGTACGACGTGCGCGAGGTGGTCCGCCGCCTCGTCGACGGCAGCCGCTTCCACGAGTTCAAGCAGCTGTACGGCGAGACGCTGGTCTGCGGCTTCGCCCGGATCTGGGGCCACGAGGTCGGGATCGTCGCCAACAACGGGATCCTGTTCTCCGCCTCGGCGCAGAAGGGGGCCCACTTCGTCCAGCTCTGCGAGCAGCGCGGCGTGCCGCTGCTGTTCCTGCAGAACATTACGGGCTTCATGGTCGGCCGGGAGTACGAGAACGGCGGCATCGCCCGCGACGGCGCGAAGCTCGTGACCGCCGTCGCGAGCTGCACGGTCCCCAAGCTCACCGTCGTCGTCGGCGGCTCCTACGGCGCCGGCAACTACGGCATGTGCGGACGGGCCTACGACCCCCGCTTCCTGTGGATGTGGCCCAACGCCCGGATCTCCGTCATGGGCGGCGAGCAGGCCGCCTCCGTGCTCGCGACCGTGCGCCGCGACGGCCTGGAGGCCCGCGGCGAGGAGTGGTCGGCGGAGGACGAGGAGGCGTTCAAGGACCCGATCCGCGCGCAGTACGAGACGCAGGGCTCGCCGTACTACTCCACGGCGCGCCTGTGGGACGACGGCGTGATCGACCCCGTCGACACCCGCCGCGTGGTCGGGATGGCTCTGCGCCTCGCCGCCCGCACCAGCCCCGAGCCGCGACCCACCGACGGCGCCGGCTTCGGCGTCTTCCGGATGTGAGGACCGAGTCATGACCAGCGACCCCACGACCCTCCTGGTCGCCAACCGCGGCGAGATCGCGCTGCGGGTGGTCCGCTCCGCCCGTGCCGCGGGCATGCGGACCGTCGCGATCCACACCGACCTCGACGCCGCCGCGCCCCACGTGCGGGGCCTCGGCGCCGCCGACGTCGCGGTGCGGGTGACGAGCTACCTCGACGTCGACGACGTCGTCCGCGCCGCCGTCGAGACCGGGGCCGACCTGGTGCACCCCGGCTACGGCTTCCTCTCCGAGCGGGCCGCGTTCGCCCGGGCCCTCGACGCCGCCGGTGTCACGCTGGTGGGCCCTGGCGCCGAGGTCATGGACGCCATGGGCCGCAAGGACCACGCCCGTGCGATCGCCGAGCGCGCCGGGGTGCCGGTCGTCCCGTCGTACGACGCGGGGGACCCGGCCTCGATGACCTTCCCGGTGCTGGTCAAGGCCGCGGCCGGCGGTGGCGGCAAGGGGATGCGGGTGGTCCGCGCGGTCGGCGAGTACGACGAGGCGCTGGCCGCCGCGCGGCGCGAGGCGCAGGCGGGCTTCGGCGACGACACGATGCTCGTGGAGCGCTACGTCGAGCGCGGCCGCCACGTCGAGGTCCAGGTCGTCGGCGACACCCACGGCACCGTCGTCCACTGCTTCGAGCGCGACTGCTCCACCCAGCGGCGCCACCAGAAGGTGCTCGAGGAGGCGCCCGCGCCGACGCTCACCCCCGCGCAGCGCGCGGAGCTCACCGAGGCCGGCGCCCGCCTGGCCCGCGAGGTCGGCTACGTCGGCGCCGGCACCGTCGAGTTCCTCCTCGACGCCGACACGGGCGAGTTCTTCTTCCTCGAGATGAACACCCGCCTGCAGGTGGAGCACCCCGTCACCGAGATGGTCACCGGCCTCGACCTCGTCGACCTGCAGCTGCGCGTCGCGCTCGGCGAGCCGCTGCCGGTGACCCAGGACGACATCACCCTGACCGGCCACGCCATCGAGGCGCGGGTCTACGCCGAGGACTCCTGGGCCGGCTTCCTGCCCCAGGCCGGCACCGCGACGCTGGTCCGCTGGCCCGACGACGAGGAGGACGACGACGTCCGGGTCGACCACGCCCTGCGGTCCGGGCAGGTCGTCAGCACGGCGTACGACCCGATGCTCGGCAAGGTCGTGGCCCGCGGCGACACCCGGGAGGAGGCCCGGCGTCGCCTGGTCGGCGCCCTCGACGAGACCGTCGTGCTCGGGCTGACCACCAACGCCGGCTTCCTGCGCGCGCTGGTCGCGACCGAGGAGTTCCGCGACGCCACCATCGACACCGCCTGGCTGGACCGCACCACCCTGGAGCCGCCGAGCGACGAGGCGGCCCGCGAGTTCGCCGCGACCAGCCTCGCCCGGCGGCTCGACGACGAGCCGCGCGGTCCGTGGCAGCCGGACCGGTTCCGCCTCGGCGGCCCGCCGGGCCCGCTCGTCGAGGACGCGGTGGTCCTGACGGGACGCGGCGGCTGGACGACGGTCGGCCGCGCCGACGCCGACGGCCTGCAGCAGGTCTCGCGGATGACCGACGAGGGCGCCGACGACAGCGCCTTCGTCCGCCGCACGGGCGCCGGCGTCGAGGTCGTCCACCGCGGCCAGCGCTTCGTGGTCACCAGCCACGACCCCTTCACCGAGGACGTCGCCGCCGCGGACGGCACCCTGACCGCGCCGATGCCCGGCACCGTCGTCGACGTCCGGGTCGCCGAGGGCGACACGGTGACCGAGGGCCAGGTGCTCGGCACGATGGAGGCCATGAAGATGGAGCTCGCCCTCACCGCGCCGTACGACGGGACGGTCACGGCGGTCGGCGCGGTCGCCGGCGCACAGGTCGCGATGGGCCACGAGCTGTTCGTGGTGAGCGCCGGATGACGCCGATGGCGGGCCTGCCGTCCGCGATCACGGTCTACGAGGTCGGCCCCCGCGACGGGCTGCAGAACGAGGCGGAGCCGGTCCCGACCGCCGTCAAGGCCGAGCTCGTCCGCCGGCTCCTCGCCGCGGGCCTGCCCGTGGTGGAGGCCACGAGCTTCGTCCACCCGCGCTGGGTGCCGCAGCTCGCCGACGCCGGCGAGCTGCTGGACACGCTCGCCGGCGACCTCGGCGACGCCGCCCGGGACCTGCCGGTGCTGGTGCCCAACGAGCGCGGCCTCGACCGCGCGCTCGAGCGCGGCTGTCGCCACGTCGCGGTCTTCGGCTCCGCGACCGAGACCTTCGCGCAGCGCAACCTCAACCGCTCCTGGGACCAGCAGTTCGCGATGTTCGCCCCCGTGGTCGAGCGTGCGCTCGCGGCGGGTGCCGACGTGCGCGCCTACGTCTCGATGTGCTTCGGCGACCCCTGGGAGGGCGACGTCGACCCCGACCGCGTCGTCGAGACCGGTCAGCGGCTCCTCGCGATGGGCGCCACGCAGCTCAGCCTCGGCGACACCATCGGGGTCGGGACCGCGGGTCAGGTCGGCGACCTCGTGCGCCGGTTCGTCGCGGCCGGCACGCCCGTCGACCGGCTCGCCCTGCACTTCCACGACACCTACGGCCAGGCGCTCGCCAACGTGCTGGCCGGGCTGCTGGCCGGCGTCACGACGTACGACGCGAGCGCGGGCGGCCTCGGTGGCTGCCCCTACGCCGAGTCCGCCACCGGCAACCTGGCCACCGAGGACCTGCTGTGGTTCTGCCGCGGCCTGGGGATCGACACGGGCGTCGACCTCGACGCCGTCGTCGCCGCCAGCGCCTGGCTCGCCGACGCCCGCGGCCGCCCGAGCCCGAGCGCCGTCGTCCGCGCCCTCACCGGCTGAGCGCACGGATCCGGCGTCGAGTCGGCCCGGGTGCGCAGGGATCCGGCGTCGAGTCGGCCCGCGTGCGCAGGGACCCCCGGCGCCCCGCGGGCGCCCACCGCGCCGCTGGCATGATCGGGGCGTGAGTCGTCGCCGGGTCTACCTCCACGTCGGCGCCCCGAAGACGGGCACGACGTACCTGCAGGACCGCCTCACCCTCAACGCCGCGAGCTTGTCGCGCCACGGCGTGCACTTCCCGAGCCGCAACCGGCTCACCGACACCCAGCGCTTCCACTTCCGCGCCGCGCTGGACCTGCTGGGGGAGGACTGGGGCGGCGAGCCCGGCCACGCCGCCGGCGCCTGGGACGCGATGGTCCGCCGCCTGCGCCGGGCCTCGGGGTCCTCGATCCTCAGCCACGAGATCCTCGCGCCCGCCCCGGCGGTCGCCATCGAGCGCGCCATGGCCGACCTGCAGGGTCGCGAGGTTCACATCGTCTACTCGGTGCGCGACCTCGGCCGCCAGCTGCCGGCCGCGTGGCAGGAGAGCATCAAGCAGGGCGACCGGTGGACCTTCCACACCTTCCTCAACCGGGTCGAGAAGGGCACGCCCTGGTTCTTCCGGGCCCTCGACCTGCCCCGCGTGCTGTCGCGCTGGGGGGCGCACCTGCCGCCGGAGCGTGTCCACGTGGTCACCGTGCCGCACCAGCGCGACGAGACCCTGTGGCTGCGCTACTGCGAGGCCCTCGACCTCGACCCGGCCTGGGCGCCGGTCGACAGCGACCAGGACAACCGTTCCCTGGGCGTCGCCGAGACCCAGCTCGTCCGGCGGCTCAACCGACGGGTGCCGCGCCGCGAGCGCCGCGGCGCGACGTACGACCGGCTGATCCGCGAGCTGCTGGCGCAGGAGAACCTGGCCCGCCGCTCCTCGGCCCCCGTGCGGCTGGCGCCCGACCGCTTCCCGTGGGCCGAGGAGCAGGCCCAGCTGTGGATCGACTGGCTGGTCGGCAGCGGCGTCCACGTCGTGGGCGACCTCGAGGACCTCCGCCCGCGGCGCCCGCCCGCGGACCAGCGGTGGTTCGACCCTGACCGGGTGACCGCGAAGCCGCTGCTCGGCGCGGCCCTCGACGCGCTCGAGGCGATGACCCACGAGGCCGCGACCCGCACCCCGCCCGAGCTGCAGCTCTCCGGCAAGGTCCGCACCGGCGCGAAGAGGCTCCGTGGGCGCTGACGACGACCTGGCGAGGGCCCGCGGCTGGGTCGCCCACCTGCTCGCCGGCGGCACCACCCCCTGGACGGCCTGGACGGGCCGGGCCGACCCCGCGAGCACCGGCCCCGCGAGCACCGGCCCCGCGAGCACCGACGTCCCCGGGTGGGACGGCCCCCTGCCCGGCGCCCAGCACCTCGAGGTGCTGCGCCGCCTCAACGGGCTCGGCGCCCCCGACCCCGCGCTCGCGCGCACGGTGCTCGCCACGGCGCCGCCCGGCCGGGGCGCCCTCGACCTGCGACTCGCGGGCCTGCCCAACCGCGGGTACGGCGCCCGCGCGGTCGACCCCGAGGCCCTGCCCGCCGACGAGCTCCTGCGCGTGGCCGTCGGCGCGCTCGCCGACCGGCTCGCGACCGCGGACCTCCCCGAGCGACCCGTCCCCACCCTGCGCCGGCGGCTCGAGGACGAGGCCCGCGCCCGGCTGCCGCGCCGCCACCCCTTCCGCCTCGTCGGCCCCCGCGCACGCGTCGACCCGGTGCGGCGCCGGCTGCAGGAGCTGGGCCGGACGCCGGGCGGTCGCGGCGCCGTGCACTACGTCGTCGGCGCCGACACCGGCCGGCTCGTCGTCGACGCGTGGGCCGCCCGCGCCGCGGAGGGCACCGCCCCGACCTGGCCCGAGTGGTTGACCACCTGGGTCGAGCGGGACTCCTGCCCGCCCCGCGCCGACCTCGCCGCCGTCGCCGCCCGCTGGGGCGCCCGCGAGCACGTCGGCGCCGTCGAGGTGGTCCTCGACGTCGGCGCGCTCACCGGTCTGCTCGCGACCCCCGCGCCCGTCACCGCCCCGCCGCCGCCGTCCGCCGCCGCCACCGAGCTCGTACGACGGGTCTCCACCGCGCTGGCCACCGAGGTCGAGCGCGGCCGCCGGGCCCGGCTGACCGCCGAGGTCCTGGCGCCCCGGGCGGTCCGGCTGGACGCGGGCGGCGAGCCGCTGCGCGTCCCCGGCCGTCACCACGACTGGCTGGCGCGTCGCGGGCGGGCCCTCGCGCGCGACCTCGCCGCGGGTGGCTACCGTGTCCACGGCCCGACCGGCCTCCTCGAGGACCCCCCCGCCCACGGAGTGCCGGCGCCGCAGGACGACGCCGTGCTCCGGCTGGCGCTCCTCGTGCTGGGCGACCCCGACCGACCGGACCCGAGCGAGGTGAGCGCGTGAGCAGGACCGTGCTGCTGCACGTGGGCACGCCCAAGACCGGCACCTCGCACCTGCAGGACGTCCTGTTCCGCAACCGCCACGCCCTGGCCGCCGACGGGCTCACCTACCCGACGGACCGCTTCGACGGTCACTTCCTCGCCGCCCTCGACCTGATGCGGATGCCGTGGGGCGGGCTCGAGGCCCAGGCCGTCGGGGCCTGGGACCGCCTGGCCGCCGAGGTCCGCGAGGCCCCCGGCACGAGCATCGTCTCCCACGAGATCCTCGCCGCGGCCTCCGCGCCGCAGGTCGGGCGCGCCCTCGCCTCGCTCGGCCACGGCGACGGCACCGAGGTCCACCTCGTCGTGTCCGTGCGCGACCTCGCCCGGCAGGTCCCCGCGGAGTGGCAGGAGAACCTCAAGCACCGCGCGACGCTGCCCTACGCCCGCTTCCTGCGCAAGATCCAGGACCCGTCGCGGCGCGGGCGCATCCCGGCGTGGTTCTGGGCGGTCCAGGAGGTGCCCGACATCCTCGACCGCTGGGGCGCCACGCTGCCGCCCGAGCGCGTCCACGTCGTCACCGTGCCGCCGCCGGGGGCCCCGCGCGACCTGCTGTGGAGCCGGTTCTCCGCGGCGTTCGGCCTCGACGGACGCGACCTCGACATCGCCCCCGAGCGGGCCAACCCCTCCCTCGGCGTGCCCGAGAGCGCGCTGCTGCGCCGCCTGAACCGGTCGGTCAACCACGTCGTCGACCCGGGCGACTACCGCCCGCTGGTGCGGGAGCTGCTGGCCCACCGCACCCTGTCGCAGCGCACCGACTCCCCGCGCCTGGGCCTGCCCGAGGACGTCCGGGAGTGGGCCGTCGACCTGTCCGCGACCTGGGCCGACGAGATCGAGCGCCGCGGCTACCACGTCGTCGGGGACCTCGACGACCTGCGCTGGGCCCAGAGCGACCCCCCGCCGTACGTCGACCCGGACCGGCCCAAGGAGAAGCAGGTGGCGGCCGCGGCCGTGGACGCGCTGCGGGCGCTGCTGGTCGAGCACGTCGAGCTGACCCGCGAGCGCGACGCGCTCATCGGGGAGCGCGACGACGCCCGCGGGGTCGCGGAGTCCGCGACCTCGACGCGGTGGCGGCGGCGCCTCGAGGGCTCCGCCGCCGGCCGCCGGTTCGTCCGGGGCTACCGCTGGTGGCGCGAGAGGAGCTCGCGGTCGGCGTAGCGGCCCAGCCGCCAGGTGCCGTAGCCGTCGGCGCTGGCGCCGACCACGCCGCCGACGACCGGCACCCGCCGGCTCACGGTGCTCGCGAGGCGCTTGCCGATGACGCGCCCGATCATCTCCTGGGCCACCGAGTTGGACAGGGAGACGCCGAGCTCGGGGTCGTCCGCCGGCGCCGTGGCCAGGGCCATCGGCGGCGCGGGGATCTGGCCGCGCTGGACCATCCGCTTCACGTCCTCCTCGCCGAGGAGGGTCACCAGGATGGCGTTGCGGGTGCGCGTGTCGGCGAGGTCGTAGCCGCGCAGGTGGGCGATCGCGGCGATCATCCGGCACTGCAGCAGCGCGAGGCCGATGATGTTGGCGGGCGCACCCACCGCCATCGCGGCGAGGCCGCCGATGTTGGTGGCGAAGCCCTGCGCGCCGGCGAGGCGCACGTGCGACTCGATGATCTCCTTCACTGCCTTCGCCTGGTCGCCGTCGGCGGACGCGAGCTGCTTGTCCGCGGCGGCGGCGGCGCCGGGCAGCGGGCCCACGCCGTCGATCGCCCGCGTCATCGCCTCGCGCACCAGCGAGGCGGTGAGCTTGGGGGAGAGGTTCGTGACCTTCGGCGCCAACCTGCGCCCGACGTTCTGCCTGATGCCCATGCCGTGATCCTACGGATCTCGGCCTGATCCCCGGCCCGGCCGTCGATGGGGGTGCCTAGGGTCGGGGCGTGCCCGTCGACCCTCCGCCCTCCCTGTGGGACATGGCCAGCCTCGCCCGCACCACGCTGGAGCGGCGCGGGGACGGTGAGCCCGGCAGCCTCGCCCAGGGCGAGGACGACGGGGTCGCGACCGGCGCCGACCTGCACCCCGGCACCCTGCTGGCGGCCTACCGCCACGGCCTGTTCCCCATGCCGTCCGGCGGGCCGGGCTCGCCGCCGTCGTGGTGGATGCCCGCGCGCCGGGGCGTGCTGCCCCTCGACGGTCTGGTCGTCTCCCGCTCCCTGCGCCGCTCGGTGCGCGAGACCGAGGTGCGCGTCGACACGGCGTTCGACGCGGTGCTCGCGGCCTGCGCCGACCCCTCGCGACCCGGGCACTGGATCGACGAGTCGATGGTCGCGGCGTACACGCGGCTGCACGAGATGGGCTGGGCCCACAGCGTGGAGGCCTGGCGCGACGGCAAGCTCGTCGGCGGCCTGTACGGCGTGGCGATCGGGGGGCTGTTCGCCGGCGAGTCGATGTACCACCACGCCCCCGACGCCTCGAAGGTCGCGCTCGTCGGGCTGGTCGACCTGCTGCGCGCCGACGGCGACCCCCGGCGGCTGGTCGACGTGCAGTGGCACACCCCCCACCTCGGGAGCCTCGGGGTGGTCGAGCTGCCCCGGACCGTCTACCAGCGACGGCTCGCCGAGGCGCTGGACGCGCCCCTGCCGCCGGCGTTCGCGGGTCCACCCGACCGCTGACCTACGCTGACCGGGCCCGCAGGACGCCGTACGACGAGGAGGTGCCCGGTGCCCGACCCCGCGCGCCCCCGGCGCCCCCTCGGTCGCCGTGCCGTGGTCCGCGGCCTCGCCGCCGCGGCCGTGCTCGGCGCCACCGGCTGCACCCGCGACCCCGACGGACCCACCGACGGCGCGTCCGGCCGCACCCTCGGCGCCCCGCCGGCCTGCGACGAGGCGTCCGGCACCCCCGCCCGCCCCCGCCGCGGTCGCGTCAACGTCGTGGTGGTCTCCGTCGACGACCTCGGCTGGCAGGAGCTCGGCTGCTACGGCAGCGACTTCAACGAGACCCCCGAGATCGACCGGATGGCGGCGGAGGGCGTGCGGTTCACCCAGGCCGACGCCGCCGCCTCGGTCTGCTCGCCGAGCCGCGCCGCGCTGGTGACCGGCCTCTACCCCGGGCGCACGGGCATCACCGACTACCTGCGACCCGAGGCCGCGCTCAGCGAGGCGTTCCTCTCGCCCGACCTGCCGACGGTGCCCGACGTGCTCGGCGTCCGCGGCTACTCCTGCGGGCTGGTGGGCAAGTGGCACCTCACGGAGGTCTTCAGCGGCCCCTACCGCGAGCGACCCGGCAACCCCTTCGCGCACGGCTTCGACGACGTCGTGGTCACCGAGCAGCGCTACATC
The DNA here is from genome assembly GCF_039529515.1 of Nocardioides lentus. Lineage (NCBI taxonomy): Bacteria > Bacillati > Actinomycetota > Actinomycetes > Propionibacteriales > Nocardioidaceae > Nocardioides > Nocardioides lentus. The sequence goes on along the minus strand of NZ_BAAAMY010000001.1, from coordinate 257,549 downwards.
GGCTCCAGCGACTACGTCCACCCCTACGCCTTCATGCCCGACGAGCCCGCCCGCGAGCCCGGGGAGTACCTCACCGACCGCGTCGCCGACGAGGTCGAGGCCTACCTCGCCCGGCACCGCGCCGAGCCCTTCTTCGTCCACGTCTCCAACTACGCCGTGCACACCGAGCGGGTCGCGAAGCCCGCGCTGCGGGAGAAGTACGCCGCCAAGGCGGACGAGGTCGCCGCGGCGGGCGGCGCGGCGGTCGACGAGGACCGCGTCGTGCTCGCCGCGATGCTCGAGAGCGTCGACGACCAGGTGGGCCGGCTGCGCCGCGCGCTGGAGTGCCAGGGCCTCGCCGACGACACGGTCGTGATGATCACCTCCGACAACGGCGGCTCCAACAGCGAGCGCAACCTGCCGCTGCGCGGCGGCAAGGGCGAGCTGTACGAGGGCGGCATCCGGGTGCCGCTGGTCGTCTGGGGTCCCGGGGTCGTCGACGGCGGGCGCGTCTCCGACCTGCCGGTGAGCACCGTCGACCTCCTGCCGACCGCCGCCGACCTGGCCGGGGTGCCGGCGGGCCGGCGCCCCGCCACCGACGGGGTGAGCCTGCTGCCCACGCTCACCGGTCGCGGCGAGCAGGAGCAGCGCGACGCGACGTACTGGGTCTTCCCGCACCACTTCGGCGCGATCCGGCCGTACGCCGCGGTGCGGGCGGGCGACGAGAAGCTGCTGATGTGGCTGCGCGACGAGTCCGTCGAGCTGTACGACCTCGCCGCCGACCCGGGGGAGACCGACGACCTCGCGGCCCGGCGACCCGCCTCGGTCACCCGCCTGCGCGGGCTGCTGCGCGCCCACCTCGACGAGCTCGACCTCTTCCCGGGCCCGCCGCCGGACGGCCCCGGCGGTCGGCGGCTGCTGGGGCCCGACGCGGACCTCGCGCCCCGCGCCGTCGTCGTCGGCGACCCCGTGGCGGACGCCCGGCTCGACGGTGGCTCCGGCGGTGGCTCCGGCGGCGGGTCCGACGGGGCGAGGCTGGTGCTCGGGGGTGGCGAGGGCCGCGAGGTGCTGGTCGTCACCGACGTCGCGCCCGGCTCCGACGACGTCGGGATCGTCGCGACCCCGGCCCCGCTGCGCGGTGGAGCGCGCGGCCGCAACCTGCTGCTCGGTCTCGCCCGGAACGGCGGCACGTCGGTCCTGCTCCGCTACCGCCACGACCGGCGCGGCGTGGCCTGGGAGGTCCGCCTCGACGGCGAGCTCCGCGACGTCGGCGCCGAGCCGCTGCGCGGGATGGACGGCACGGTGGACCTCTCCCGCCCCGGGTCGCGGCTCGCGCTGCGGCTGCGCGGGCACCAGGCCGCGGCGTACGTCGAGCAGGGCGAGGGCTGGGAGCTGCTGTTCCGCGCCGACGTCGGCCCCGCGCTCGACCTCGGCGACCCCGGGGTGCGGGCGGGGCTGCGCTACGCCGTCGGCGCCCGGACCGGCGACGGCGAGGTCGTGGTCGAGCGGCTCACGGCCCGGACGCTGTGACCCGGCGCTGCCGCGCCGCCTCGTAGAGGACCGCGGTCGTGGCCGCGGCGAGGTTGAGGGAGCTGGCGGCGCCACGCATCGGGATCCGGACGGTCACGTCCGCGGCGTCGCGCCAGGCCGCGGACAGCCCGCGGGTCTCGTTGCCGACCAGCAGCACCGTCGGGCCGGTGAGGTCGACGGCGTCGACGGGGTCGGAGCCGGACTCGTCGGTCGCCACCGTCCGCACGGCGACACCGCGCTCGCGCAGGCCCTCGACCCAGGCGAGGACGGTGACCGGCTCCGGGGCCCTCACCACCGGCAGCGCGAACAGCGAGCCGGTGGTGGCCCGCACCGCGCGAGGGTCGTAGGGGTCGGCGGCGTGACCCGTGACCACGACCCCGTGGGCGCCCAGGGCGTCGGCGGAGCGGACCACCGAGCCCAGGTTGCCGGGGCTGGTGGGGCGGTCGAGGACGACGACCAGGAGGTCGTCGGGAGCGCCGAGGCGCTCCAGGTCGTCGACGGGCAGCGCGACCACGGCGAGGACCTCGGGCACCTCCTCGTCCTTCTCCCCGAGCTCGGCCAGCAGCTCGGGCGCGAGGGCGTGGACGGGCACCCGGCCGCTCCCGGTGCCGGTGTCACCGCCGGTGGCGGTGTCGTCGACGAGCGCCCGGGCCCATCGCGACGGCGCGTGGTCGAGCGCCACGAGCAGCTCGCGGACCTCCCACCCGTGCTCGACGGCGAGCGAGATCGGCCGGACGCCGTGGACGAGCATGGCGCCCGCGCGGTGGCGCTTGCGGCGGTTGCCGAGCAGCGCCTGCCACTGCTGGAAGCGGGCGTCGCGGGCGTGGACCGCCACCCCGCCGCGGGCCGGGCCGAGGTCGCTCACACGACCTGCGCCGGCGCCCCGGTCTCGCTGACCATCGGCCGCCCGGCGGCCTCCCAGTCGAGCATGCCGCCGTCGAGGTTGACCACGTCGTAGCCCTGCGCGGAGAGCCACGCGACGGCGCGCGCCGACCGGCCGCCGACCTTGCAGACCACGAGGGTGCGGCCCTCCGGGACGTCGCCCAGGCGCCCGGCCAGCTCGGAGAGGGGCACGTGGACGGCGCCGTCGACGTGGCCGGCGACCCACTCGTCGTCCTCGCGGACGTCGAGGACCGTCAGGTCGTCGGGAAGCGGGTCGGGGACGCCGTCGATGGCGACGGTCGGCACGGGCGGCTGCATGGACCCATCATGACGCCCCCGCCGGCGACCCCCGCGGGGGTGTGCGGCAGCGGGTGTGCGGGAGCGGGTGTGCGGGAGGACGGCCGGGTCCCGCCCGGCTCGTAGGCTGGTCGGCATGAGCCGCCGGGTCGCCCTCGCGCTGCTCGTCGCCCTGGTGGCGGCGGGCGTGCTGGGGATGCACACCCTCGGCCTCCACGGCACCGCCCACGCCGGCCACGGCGACGTCGCCACGACGGCCGGGCAGGCGGCGGGCCACTCGGCGGGCCACTCGGCGGGCCACTCGGCGGGGCTCGCGTCCGGGGCGGACGGGACCTCCGCGGCGCCGGCCGACGACCCGCTCGGTGCCCCGGCCGACGGGGTCGCGACGGCCTGCCTGTTCCTGCTCGTGCTGGGGGCGCTCGTCGCCCTGCTCGGGCCGCTGGCCCGCCGCCCGGTCGGGACGTGGCGGCTCGCGCCGCCCGGGCGGCGCGCGCCGCGCCCCGTCGTACGCCGGGTCGTGCTGCCGACGCGACCACCGCCGGTGTGGGAGCACTCCGTCGTCAGGTGCTGAGGGTTCCGCGCTCCGGAACCCACCCCTGCACGCACCCACGGAAGGTCCACCACCCATGCGCACGCTGCTGCCTGCCCTGAGCACCCCGCTCGCCCTGACCGCCCTCGTCGCGGGCCTCGCCACCGCCTGCGGTGCCGAGGAGTCCGCCCCGGCCGCGCCTGAGCTGTCCGACACCGAGCACAACGACGCCGACGTCGCCTTCGCGACCGAGATGATCCCCCACCACGCCCAGGCCCTCACGCTCGTCGACCTCACGGCCGGCCGCGACCTCGACCCCGCGCTGACCGCCATCGCGGACGACATCCGCGCGGAGCAGTCGCCCGAGGTCCAGACGATGGCCGGCTGGCTGACCTCGTGGGACGAGGAGGTCCCCGAGACCCTCCGCGACCACTCCAACGCCGGCCACGGCGGCGACCGCCCCTCCGACGTGATGGCCGACCTCGAGGCCGAGGGCGACACCATGACCGGCATGCCCGGGATGCTGTCCTCGTCCCAGCTCGCGACCCTCGAGGACGCCTCCGACGACGAGTTCGCCGGCTTGTGGGTCGAGGCGATGATCGGCCACCACGAGGGCGCCATCGACATGGCGACCACCGAGACCGAGGAGGGCCGCTACCGACCGGCCGTCGACCTCGCCGAGGACATCGTCGACGCCCAGACCGCCGAGATCGCCGAGCTGGAGCGCTTGGGCTGAGGTAGTCCCTGACGTTCGGGCCGTGAACCGGACGGGCAGCCCGGCGGGGATAGTCCCTGACGTTCGGGCCGTGATCTGGACGGATCCGTGGTCGGAACGTCAGGGACTACCCGCGTGGTGGTGCGGTCCGGTCGCGGCGGGGTAGTCCCTGACGTTGAGGCCGTGATCTGGACGGATCCGTGGTCGGAACGTCGGGGACTACCCGCGTGGTGGTGCCGTCTGGTCGCGGCGGGGTAGTCCCTGACGTTGAGGCCGTGATCCGGACGGATCCGTGGTCGGAACGTCAGGGACTACCCGCGTGGTGGTGCGGTCCGGTCGCGGCGGGGATAGTCCCTGACGTTCGGGCCGTGATCCGGACGGATCGGTGGTCGGAACGTCAGGGACTATCCCCACACCCACCCCGCACCCACCCCACCCCGCACCCACCCCGCACCCACCCAGCCACCCCGCCGTACGACGGGGGCTCAGTGCCCGGCGAGGCGGCCGGTGAGGCGCTCGTGGCGCTCGGCGCTGGCGGGGTTGAGGCCGGTGATGTCGACGTGGGTGCCGCGGCGGGCGTACTTCGTGGTGATGGCGTCGAGGGAGGCGACCGTGGAGGCGTCCCAGACGTGGGAGTCGGCCAGGTCGACGGTCACGCGGGAGGGGTCGCCGGCGTAGTCGAACTGCGTGTAGAGCTCGTTGGACGAGGCGAAGAACAGCTCGCCGCTCACGCGGTAGACGGCCCGCTCGGCGCCGTCGGGGTCGACGGTGAGCTCCCGGCGCACGGCGGTCAGGTGGGCGACCCGGCGGGCGAAGAGCGTCATCGCCACGAGCACGCCGACCACGACCCCGATCGCGAGGTTGTGGGTGGCGACCGTGACGGCCACGGTCGCGACCATCACGGTGGTCTCCGACTTCGGCATGCGGCGCAGGGTGGCGGGTCGGATCGAGTGCCAGTCGAAGGTGCCGACGGAGACCATGATCATCACCGCCACGAGCGCGGCCATGGGGATGATCGCGACGACGTCGCCGAGGCCGACGACGAGTACCAGCAGGAAGAGGCCGGCCAGGAAGGTCGAGATCCGGGTGCGGGCCCCGGAGGCCTTCACGTTGATCATCGTCTGGCCGATCATCGCGCAGCCGCCCATCCCGCCGAAGAAGCCGGTGATCACGTTGGCCGCGCCCTGCCCCCACGACTCGCGGGTCTTGTCGGAGCCGGTGTCGGTGATGTCGTCGACGAGCTTGGCGGTCATCAGCGACTCGAGCAGGCCGACGAGCGCCATCGCCAGCGCATACGGCGCGACGATCTGCAGCGTCTCGAGGGTGAGCGGCACGTCCGGCACGAGCAGGGCCGGCAGCGAGTCGGGCAGCTCGCCCTCGTCGCCGACGTCGGGGACGCTGATCGCGCCGAGCACCGTGAAGCCGGTGAGCGCCACGATCGCGACGAGCGGCGCCGGGACGGCGGCGGTGATCCGTGGCAGGCCGACGATGACCGCGATGCCGACGGCGACCATCGGGTAGACGAGCCAGGGCACGTCCACGAGGTAGGGCACCTGCGCGAGGAAGATGAGGATCGCGAGGGCGTTGACGAAGCCGACCATCACCGAGCGGGGGATGAACCGCATCAGCCGCGCGAAGCCGACCAGGCCGAGCACGACCTGGAGCAGCCCGCCGAGGACCACGGTGGCCAGCAGGTAGTCGAGGCCGTGGTCGCGCATCACGGGCGCGATCACGAGCGCGATCGCGCCGGTGGCGGCCGAGATCATCGCCGGCCGCCCGCCGAGGAAGGCGATCGAGACCGCCATCGTGAACGACGCGAAGAGACCGACGCGGGGATCGACCCCGGCGATGATCGAGAACGAGATGGCCTCGGGGATCAGCGCCAGCGCGACGACGAGGCCGGCGAGGACCTCGGTGCGCAGCAGCCGGGGGGACCGCAGCGCCTGCAGGACGGTGGGCGAGGCCGGGACGGGAGTGGTGGGGGAGACGGGCACGAGCGGCGACTCTACCCTTACGTAAGGGTAGAGTCGGAATCGTGGTCGGTGTGAGGATGGGCGGGTGACCCCGTCCGCGATGCACATCGGCGAGGTGGCCGCGCGCACCGAGCTCTCGCTGCGCAGCCTGCGCCACTGGGAGGAGGTGGGCCTCCTCCACCCCTCCGGGCGCACCGACGGCGGCTTCCGGCTCTACACCGAGGACGACGTCGAGAAGATCCTCGTCATCCGGCGCATGAAGCCGCTCGGCTTCAGCCTCGAGGCCATGAGGGCCGTCATGGACGACCTGGACCTGCTCTGGGGCGACGAGGCGGACGCCGCCGCCCGCGACGACGCGCGGGCCCGGCTGCGCCAGGTGGCCGCCGAGGCGGTGGACCGTCGCACGCGCCTGGAGCGCCAGCTCGAGATGGCCGACGAGTTCCTCCTGCTCCTCGGCGAGCAGACCCGCTGACGCCCCCGCCGTCCGCCGGGTCGGTGCGGGCTACTTCAGCAGCCGCGACATGCGCCGGTCGGCCAGGGGCCTGCCGCCGGTCTGGCAGGTCGCGCAGTACTGCAGGCTCGAGTCCGCGAACGACACCTCGCGCACGGTGTCGCCGCACACCGGGCAGGTCTCGCCGGTGCGTCCGTGCACGGCGAGGTTGGCCTTCTTCTCGCCCTTGAGGTCGGCGGCGGGCTTGCCGGAGGCGCGGGCGAGGGCGGCCCCGAGCACGTCGCCGATGGCGGCGTACAGGGTCTCGACCTCGGTCTCGCTCAGCGAGCTCGCCGGCTTGAACGGCGACATGCGCGCGGCGTGGAGCAGCTCGTCGGAGTAGGCGTTGCCGATCCCCGCGATGGTGCCCTGGTGGCGCAGCACGCCCTTGACCTGCGCGCGACCGGCGTCGGCGAGGATGCGCCGCAGGACGTCGATCGTGAACGCCGGGTCCAGCGGGTCGGGGCCGAGCCGCGCGATGCCCTCGACCTCGCGGGGGTCCTTGACGACGTAGATCGCGAGGGACTTGCGGGTGCCGGCCTCCGTGACGTCGAGCCCGGAGGGCGCCTCCTGGCCGTCGGGGGTGTCGAGCACGATCCGCGCCGCCATCGGGGACTTGGTGCTGGGCTTGGGCGGCAGCGTCGGCACCTCGTCGCGCCAGCGCACCCACCCGGCCCGCGCGAGGTGCATGACCAGGTGCAGGCCGGAGGCGGAGATGTCGAGGAACTTGCCGTGCCGCGTCACGTCGTCGACCAGCGTGCCGTCGAGCGCGCTGATCGGCGGGTCGTAGGTCTTCAGCGCGCTGAACGCGGCCAGGTGCACCTTCGTGATCGCGCGGTCGCGCAGCCGGCCCCTCAGGTCGAGGGCCAGCGCCTCCACCTCGGGCAGCTCGGGCACGCCGACATCCTATTCACCGCGCCGTACGACGGGGGCCGTTGCAGGTTGCTGCACCTGCACCCCACGGACCCCGAGGCGCACCTAGCGTCGGCGACTCGTCCTGTCCGCGGCTCCCGGTCGGAGGCCGCGGACGAGTCCACCTCGGGAGGCCCACGTGACCACTGTCGATCCCTCACCCGTCCGTCGGACCCGCCGCCTCGTCGGCGCGGCCGTCCTCGTGCTGCTCGGCGGCGCCGTGACCTCCGGCGCGACCGTCGTGACCGCCGAGGCCGGGCTCCCCGCCGGGGTCCTCACCGGGGTCGTCGCCGGGCCGTCCGCCGAGGCGGCCGACTGCAGCCGGTTCCGGCCCGCCGACCAGGTCTACTTCAACGACCCGCGCCTCGACGGCGACAACGACGTCCAGGACGTCATGGAGTGCCGGATCGGGCAGACCCCCGGCGGTCAGACGATCCGGGTCGCGACCACCAACCTCGACGACCCGACCCTGGCGCAGGCGCTCATCGACGCCGACCAGCGTGGGGTGCACGTCCGCGTCGCCGTCGACCGCGGGCGCTGCGACACCGGTCCGGCCAACGCGCTGCGGCGCCAGCTCGGCCGGACCTCGGGCGACCGCTCGAAGTTCCGGTGCGTGACGAAGTCCGGACGCACGGACTCCGGCGTCATGCACCAGAAGTCGCTCACCATCACCCGCACCGGTGGGGTGAGCAACGTCGTCCTCGTCGGGTCGGCCAACATGACGCAGGAGGCCTACAGGGACCAGTGGAACGACACGTTCCAGTACGTCCGGCGGCCCACGATCCACCGCTGGTACGTCACCGTCTTCGAGCAGATCCTCGCCGACGGCGCCACCGCGACCCCGTACCGCGAGTACACCGACGGTCCCGCTCGCGCGCAGTTCCTGCCGACCAACAGCAACACGGCCGCCGCCGACCCGGTCCTCGCCCGGATCGACGGCCTCGACCGCGGCAACCTCGTCCGCATCGCCATGTACAACTGGCCGCGCACCGACCGGGGGATCTGGCTGCGCGACGCGATCATCCGGCAGAAGCGGGCCGGGGTGCGCTTCCGGATCGCGGTGGGCCCGGCGGTCAACGAGGGCATCGTGTCCGAGCTGCGCGGCGCCGGGATCTCCGTGCAGAAGGTGTACGACGACGGCTGCAAGGCCGGCCACGTCGAGAAGACCTGCAACTACACCCACACGAAGTTCATGACCCTGCGGTTCACGCTCGGCGGACGCACCGAGTACCGGACCTGGACCGGCTCGGACAACTTCGTCGACCTGCTGAGCGCCGAGAACATCCAGCGCATCGGCGGCCGGCGCATCCACGACCGCTACGTCGCCTTCTTCCGGCGGATGGTCGGCGCCTACTGAGCCCGGTCCGGCGCCCCCGGCGTACGCTCCGCGACGGCGGGGGAGCCGGGGGCGAGCGAGCGAGGTGGACGGACCGTGGCCGTGCTGGACAACGCCGTCTACGTCGACGGGCACCGCCGGGCCGAGCCGCCGACGCTGGAGGCGACCTACGAGCTGCTGCGCGACCACGCGGACTCCGAGCGGGCCATGGGCTGGATCGGGCTCTACCGGCCCGACCCGGGCGAGGTGCGCTCGGTGGCCGCGGAGTTCGCGTTCCACGAGCTCGCCGTCGAGGACACGATCTCCGCCCACCAGCGCGCCAAGCTCGAGCGGTACGGCGACGTGCTGTTCACGGTGCTGCGGCCCGCCCGCTACGTGGAGGCCGAGGAGCGGGTCGAGTTCGGCGAGCTCCACGTGTTCACCGGCGCCGACTTCGTCGTCACCGTCCGCCACGCCGAGTCGCCCGACCTGGCGAAGGTGCGCCGGCGCCTCGAGTCCCGCCCCGACCTCCTGCGGCTGGGGCCGGAGGCGGTGCTCTACGCGATCCTCGACCAGGTCGTCGACGAGTACCTGCCGGTGGTGGAGGGCCTGGAGAACGACATCGACGAGATCGAGGACCAGGTCTTCGCCGGCGACCCGTCGGTCTCGCGTCGCATCTACGAGCTGTTCCGCGAGGTCATCGAGTTCCAGCGCGCCACGCGCCCGCTGCTGCGGATGCTCACCGACCTCGCCGCGGGGTTCGAGAAGTACGGCGTCGACGACGACCTGCGCCGCTACCTGCGCGACGTCCACGACCACGCGATCCCGGTCGTCGAGCGCGCGGACGGCTTCCGGGTGCTGCTGCAGAACATCCTGACGGTCAACGCGACCCTCGTCGGTCAGCGCCAGAACGAGGAGACCCAGCAGCTGACCGCCACCAGCCTGCAGCAGAACGAGGAGGTCAAGCGGATCTCGTCGTGGGCGGCCATCCTCTTCGCCCCGACGCTGGTCGGCACGGTCTACGGCATGAACTTCGAGGTGATGCCCGAGCTCGGGTGGAGCCTCGGCTACCCGATGGCGATCGGGCTGATGCTGCTGATGGGCCTCGGCCTGTACGCCGCGTTCAAGCGGCGCGGCTGGCTCTAGACCGGGTCCCGGCGCTCACGCCGGGTCGGCGTCCTCGTGACGGCGGCGGTGCTCGACCTTCATCCGCCGGTACGTCGGGTCGTCGGCCGCGGCGCGCCAGGCGGCCTTGAAGACGGCCGCCGCGGCCACCTTCTCCGGGTCCTGGTCGGCCTCGTCCAGGCGCGGCTTCTCGGCGCGCCCGTGCGCCCCGCTGACGCCCTTCCGGTCGTCGGGGACCGGCCCGTCGTACTTCTTCCCGCCGCGGTGGTTGGCGTAGCGGCGCGCGCGGGTGTGGCCCATCTGCAGGAACTTGCGCGCCATGTCGGCGCCGACGAAGTCCCCCGCCTCGAGGTAGGCGTGGAAGCGCTCGGTGATCGCCGCCGAGGACTCCCGGGCGTCGTCCTCGGTCGCGAAGCGCCACAGCGGCAGCAGCTCGGACTTGTAGGGCTGGACGCGCAGCACCCCCTGCTCGCCGCGGCCCACCGAGTACAGCTCGGGGTGCTCGCGCAGGTCGAGACCGTCGTAGTCCAGGGAGTAGTCGAACTCGCGCACGCCCCACCGGTACCCCGACGCCCCGATCGGGCAGGATGGTGGCGCATGAGGCCGCAGGTCGTGTCGCACCGCGGCGCCGGGGACCACACCGTCGAGCACACCCTGGGCGGCTACCTGCGGGCCCTGGACGACGGCGCCGACGCGCTGGAGTGCGACGTCCGCCTCACCGCCGACGGCCACCTGGTCTGCGTCCACGACCGCACCGTCGGTCGCACCCCGACGGGGGCCGCGGTCATCTCGACCATGACCCTCGACGAGCTCGACGACGTCGACCTCACCGCCCGGCACCGGCCGTGGGCCGACCTGGACGACGAGGCCCCCGAGGTCGACGTCGAGCTCGGCAAGGTCCTCACGCTGCGCAAGCTGATGGAGACCGCGGCCGACTACGACCGCCCCGTCCAGCTCGCGATCGAGACCAAGCACCCCACCCGGTACGCCGGGCTGGTCGAGCGGCGCGTGGTCGAGCTGCTGCGGGACTTCGGCTGGGACGGCGCGGACTCGCCCGCGCGGCTGATGAGCTTCTCCTACGTCGCGGTGCAGCGCCTGCGCCGCCTCGCCCCGCGGGTGCCGGTGGTGATGCTCGTCGACAAGGCCCACCACTGGCCGCTGCTGCGGCCGATGGTCGGCGACGACTGGATCATCGGCCCCGGCATCGACGACCTGTGGGCCCACCCGGGCCTGCCGCGGCGCCTCGTCGCCGAGGGCCGGGAGATCCACGTCTGGACCGTCAACACCGCCGAGGACGTCGAGCTGTGCCTGTCCTACGGCGTCACCGCCCTCATCACCGACCGCCCGGCCTACGTGAGGTCCGTGCTCGACGGCTAACTTGAGCGCCATGGCGAAGAAGTCCCCCGCGCAGAAGTCCCGGGCCCCGCAGGGCTCCACCCCGACGAGCGCGGACGGCGCCGCAGGCGCGGTGGGTCCGCGCCAGCCCTGCCCCTGCGGGTCGGGCAAGCGCTACAAGGCCTGCCACGGCGGCGCCGACGGCGGCGCCACGGCGTACGTCGCGCGGCCCTTCGCGGGCCTCGCCGCCGAGTGCGACATCGTCGCGCTGCGCGAGCTGGTGCCGGCCGCGACCGCGCCGCTGACGCTCTCGGAGGCCGCCGAGAACCCCCACGGCCGCGCCGTGCGCCTCTGCTCGCTGCTGCCCGGCGCCGTGCCCGGGATGGTGCGCGAGGACGGCACCGTGTGGCTGGGCCTGCAGGTCCAGCACCAGTACGGCGACCCCTCCCGCGACCTCGCCTCCGTGCTGGAGCGGGCGCTGGTCGCCGAGGCCGGCGAGCAGGTCGTCGTCACCACCGCGCCGGGCGCCGGACCGCGCCTGCAGGACCTCGTCGTCGACGAGCCCCTGGACGTCACCGTCCACGACGGGTTCGCCTTCTGGGTCGACGACGTCGAGGGCGGGGCGGAGGCGATGTCGGCCGCGCTCGAGCAGGCCGACCAGGCCGCCATCCCGACCGTGCGGCTCGAGGGCGTCACCGCGGCGTACTGGTGCGACGTCTCGACCAAGGAGCACCTGCGCTGGGTGCGCCCCGAGCCCGAGGACCGGCTCCTCGACGCGCTCGCGCGCCTCCACGCCGCCGGCGAGGACCGGCTCACCGAGGATTCCCGGCTGGTCGGGATGTTCCGCTCCCACGGGCTGCTCGTCCCGGTCTGGGACCTCGCGGTCGGCACCGGGCCCGAGGCCCTCGTCGAGCCCGCCGCCCGCTTCGACGCGGCCCTCACCGAGGCGCTCGCCGACACCTCGTCGCTGACCTCCGAGCAGCGCTCCGCCCGCAACGGCCTCGCCAACCGCCAGGTCACCATCCGCTGACCCCCGCTCCCCGACCCCGTCTCGTCACGCCCGGGACCGGGGGTGCGCACCCCGGTGACTCATCGCACAGCAAATCTTGATGTCGTGGATGTGGCGGATCGTTGAGGAACCGACTACTTTTCTGCGTGTCCGGCCGCTGTTGCCTCCCCCGTCAGCAGCGGCCGGACATCCAGTTCCCCGTCGTCACGCCCGCCGCCCGGTCGAGCCCCGCTCCCGCGCCGCGGCTCCGGTCTCAGACGTGGACGCCGAAGTCGGTCGCCACACCGCGCAGGCCCGAGGCGTAGCCCTGCGCGGTCGCCACGACCTTCCACTCCTCGCCCAGGCGGTAGACCTCGCCGAGCACGAGCGCGTTCTCGATGGTCGTCGCGAGCTCGATGTCGTAGCGGACCAGCTCGGTCCCGTCGGCGGGACCGGTGCCCGCGTCCACGGTGCCCTCGGCCGGGTCGGCGAGCACGCGCAGGTAGAGGTCGCGGACGTCGCGCAGCGTGCGGGGCTCCTCGGCGGCCTCGCCCACGCCGTACACGGCCAGCGCGACGAGGATCCGCTCCACCTCGGGCGGCGCGCCGGCGAGGTCGACGACGAGGCGCTGCCGGTCGCTGCCCGGCTCGCCGCCCTCGATCTCCCCCGACAGGCGGACGGCGCCCTCGGGGCTGGCGTCGTTGTTGTAGAAGACGAGGTGGCCGTCGGAGAGCACCTGGCCGTCGGCGCCGAGCAGCACCGCGAACACGTCGGCGTCGAGGGTGCCGGCGACGACGTCGAGCTCCCAGCCGACGCCGACGCTCACCCGGGAGGCGTCGGGGGCCAGGGCGGTCAGGGACGTGTTCTCGCCGCGTCGCAGCCGGTGCACCATGCGGGCAGGCTAGTGCCCGCGCCCCTCAGCGCCGCCGGGTGGCGGGGCGGCGCAGCGCCCAGACCCGCAGGCCCGGGTAGTTCTTGACCGACGCCCGCCGCACCCGGCGCAGGTCGTACGGCGGGTCGTCACGGCCCCCGGCGTGACCGGCGCCGTCGGCCTCCACGTCGGCCCCGTCGCGGTCGCCGCCCTCGTCGTGGTCGCCGCACAGCAGGTCGTGGACGCCGGACTCGACGAGGACCGTGCCCGGCCGGGCGGCGGAGGTGAGGCGCGCCGCGAGGTTGACGGTCTCGCCGAAGACGTCGCCGAGACGGGCGACGACCTCGCCGTAGGACACCCCGGCCCGCACGCCGGGGAAGTCGTCGTCGCCGGCGCCGCGCTCGACGAGCGCGAGGGCGATCTCGGCGGCCGCGGCCGGGTCGTCGGCGACGTAGAGCACCTCGTCGCCGATGTTCTTGATGACCCGTCCGCCGTGGTCGACGACGACGGTGGTCGCGGTGTCCTCGAACCCCTCCACCCACGCGACGAGGGCGGACTCGTCGAGGTTCCGGCTGGTGGCGGTGTAGCCGACGATGTCGACGAACCCCACCGCCAGCCGCGTCGCCGTGCCACCGTCGCGGCTGCCCTGCGCAAGTCGGCGGGCGGTGGCGCTGGCGAGGTGGCGGCGCCACACGTAGCTCTGGAGGGTCTCGACGCGGGGGAGGACCTCGTCGGTGAGCGCGGTCAAGCGGGCCATCGGGTCGGCGTCCGACGAGGCGGGGACGCCCCCGTCGGACCCGGCGGTCGCGACCCGCGCCAGCAGCGCGGTCTGCCACTCGGCGAGCCGTGCGAAGGAGCGGCCCCAGGTGCGGACCAGCGCGGCCTGCGAGTCGGGGTCGAGCACGCCCATCTCGGTCAGCTCGCGGGCCAGGCGCAGCGCCTCGACGTCGGCCTCGACGAACGCGACGTCGTCGTCGGCGGTGGCCGGGAACCCCAGCCGCCGCCACAGCTCCTCGGCGACCTCGACCGGCACGTCGGCGCGGTCGGCGACCTCGCGGCGCGTCAGCCCGGGCTCGGAGCCCAGCAGGAGACGCTCGACGTCCCCGAGCCCGTCGGGCACGACAGCGCGCCGCTCAGCCGATGCGGTCGGCGGCGAGGGTGTCGAGGGCGGCCTTGAAGCCGGGACGCTCCTCGATGAGCTGCTGGAACTTCTCGCGGGTGTAGTGCAGCAGCACCAGGTCGGTGAGGCTCACCACGGACGCGGTGCGCAGCGTGTGGTTGACGATCGACATCTCGCCCAGGACCGCGCCCGGCCCGACGACGGCGATCTCCTCGCCGTGCTTGCGCACGGACGCCTCGCCCTCGAGCACGATGTAGGCCTTGTCGGACCCGGTGCCCTCGCTGATCGGCGACCAGCCCTGCGGCACGCGCACCCGCGTGCCGGCAGCCGTGACGGCCTTGGCGTCACCGGAGGAGAGCTCGTCGAAGATCGATCGGGTCATGGCCCCAGGCTAGCAAGGTGTAACCGCCGTTTACGGTGCTTCGTGACGGAGATCGCGGGCCGGGTCAGGCCCGCGGCAGGGGGTCCCGCTCGACCGGGCAGCTCATGCAGCGCGGGCCGCCGCGACCGGAGCCGAGCTCGGAGCCGGCGATGCGGATGACCTCGATGCCCGACGCCTCGAGACGGTCGTTGGTCTCGTCGTTGCGCTCGTAGGCCATGGCCACGCGCGGCGCGAGCGCGAGGGTGTTGTTGCCGTCGTCCCACTGCTCGCGCTCGGCCGTGACGGGGTCCAGGCCGGTGTCGATCTGCTCGAGGGTGTCGATGCCCATCGCCTTCGCGGCGGCGACGAGGAACGGCTCGGGCTCCGCGACCCGCAGTCGCACGTCGGCGGCGCCGTCGCCGGGCTCCTCGGGGTCCGCGGTGACGGTGTGGGCGAGCAGGCTGTCGGCCACGTTGGCGTAGACGACCATCTTGTCGACGTCGACCATCGTGCAGATCGTGTCGAGGTGCATGGTGGCGCGCTCCTGCGCGATCGGCACCGCGAGCACCGTGTGGGCCAGCTCGGCGTGGAAGAGCTGGCGGGCCAGGCGCTCGACCCCGGCGGGCGTCGTGCGCTCCCCGACGCCGACGGCGATCACGCCCGGCGAGAGCAGCAGGACGTCACCGCCCTCGACGTGCTCGTGGTGCCAGCCGTGCACGGTGCGGGTGCCGGCGAAGCGCGGGTGCGCGGTGTAGATCAGCTCGGTCAGCTGGGTCTCGCGGCGCCGGGCGGGCATCGCGAGGCTCGTGATCGCCACGCGGTCACGCAGCCACACCGACGAGTCGCGGGTGAACAGCAGGTTGGGCAGCGGGTCGACGAGGAAGTCGTCGGCCGCCAGGAGGCTCGTCACCAGGCCGTGGCCGCCGCGGACCTCGTCGTTGCGGATGCCCGCGGTGAGGTACGTCGTGAGCTCGGCCGGGCTGGCGTCGTGCAGCGCGGAGGCGAGGTAGGTGCGCAGCGTGTCGCCGAGGTGCAGGCCGGCGAGGGCGGTGGTGATCGCGTGGTTGCGGGCGTGCTGGGCCTCGAAGGCCTCCGTGAGCAGCTCGGTGAGGTAGAGGACCTCGACGTCGCGGTCGCGCAGCGCCTGGGCGAACGCGTCGTGCTCCTCCTGCGCCCGGGCGACCCAGGGCAGGCCGTCGAAGAGGAGGCGGTCGTTGTTGCGGGGCGTCAGACGCTTCAGCTCCGGGCCGGGGCGGTGCAGCATCACCGTCCGCAGGGTCCCGACCTCGCTGTCGGCGCCGGGGGTCCTCGTGTCGCTCATGGCGGCAGCCTAGGGGTGGGCGGCCCCGGGTCCGTCAGGGCTGGACGGGTGGCACGAACTCGAAGGTCGTCCCGAGCAGCCACAGCAGGAGCAGCACCACCGGCAGGTGGAAGACGAACTGCAGGAACGTGAACCCCACCAGGTGGCGCGCGCGCAGCCCCAGCACGGCGAGCAGCGGCAGCATGAAGAACGGGTTGACGAGGTTGGGCAGGGCCTCCGCGGCGTTGTAGATCTGCACGGTCCAGCCGAGGTTCATGCCCACGTCGGTCGCCGACTGCATGACGTACGGCGCCTCCACCAGCCACTTGCCGCCGCCGGAGGGCACGAGCAGTCCGAGCAGGGCGGTGTAGAGCGCGATCACGACCGCGAACGCCCCACCGCCGCCGACGCTGGTGAACAGCTCGGCCAGGTGGCCCGAGACGGTCTCGCCGCCGCGACCCTCGGCGCGGGTCAGCACCGCGGCCATCGCGGCGTACAGGGGGAACTGGACGAGCACGCCCGCCGTCGCCGGCACCGCCTGGGAGACCGCCGAGAGGAACCGGCGCGGCGTCCCGTGCAGCAGCAGGCCGAGGACCAGGAAGACCATGAGGTAGCCGTTGAGGCTGCTGATCACCGACAGGAACGGCAGGGTCGTCAGCTGCACCACCACCCAGCCGGCGGTCAGCAGGCCGATGATCGCGGGCAGGATCCGCGAGTACTCCAGCCACTCGCCGGGCCGCTCGCGCGGCGCGACGTCGCGCGGGGAGTCGTCGAGGTCGACCGCCATGTCCGCGGCGGTGCGCACGGCCGCGCCGCGCGGCGCGGAGAGGTAGGAGATCGCGACCGTCAGCACGATCAGCACCGCCGCCATCGTCAGCGACTGCCAGGTCAGGATCGTCGTGCCGAAGTCGAGGACGCCGGTAATCTCGAGCAGCTCCGGCGGCAGCGACGCGGGGGTGGCCTGCAGCTGCGCCGCGCTCGAGGACAGGCCGAGCGCCCACACCGCCCCGAGGCCCATGTACGCCGCGGCGCCGAGCGCCCGGTAGTCCGCGCGCAGGTCGCTGCGGCGCGCGATCGCGCGGGCCAGCAGGCCGGAGAACACGAGGCTGAGGCCCCAGTTGACCATCGAGACCAGGCACGACAGCAGCGAGACGAACGCGACGGCGGCCCGCGGGTCGTTCGGCACCTGCGCGAGCCGCGCGATCAGCCGCGCGACCGGGGCGGAGGTGGCGACGACGTAGCCGGTCAGCACCACCATCGCCATCTGCAGGGTGAACTCGGCGAGGTCCCAGAAGCCGTTGCCGAACTCGGTGGCCACGGTCACCGGCGACGACCCGTTGGCCATCGCCGCGAGCGAGACGATGACGACGCCGGCGAGCGCGAAGACGTAGGCGTCGGGGAACCACTTCTCGGTCCACTCCGCCGAGCGCTGGGCCAGCCGGCCCAGTCCCCTCTCCTGCGTGCCGTCGGTCGCGGGGCGGGCGTCGCTGCTCATCGGGGCAGGCTAGGGCGTGTCCGGGACCCCTGCCCAGGGCTCTCGCCTAGGGTTCGGCGCATGTCGGTGTCGCTCGTCCTGACCACGGTCGTCGCCGTCGTCCTCGCCGGTCTGGTGGCCGCCGTCGGGTGGCTGGTGGGCGAGGTGCGCCGCCTGTCGTCGCAGCGCGACGAGCTCGCGCCCGGCGAGCAGCCCCTCCCGGCCGACGTCCGGGGCCTGCGGCAGGAGGTCGCCGCCCTCCGCGCCGAGGCCGGGGACGCCCTGCGCCACCTGGCCGTCGTGCGCTACGACGCCTTCGGCGACATGGGCGGCCACCTGTCCTGGTCGCTGGCGCTGCTCGACGACGCCGGCCACGGCGTCGTCCTCACCAGCATCCACGGCCGCGCCGAGTCCCGCACCTACGCCAAGAACATCGCCTCCTGGCGCTGCGAGCAGCCCCTCTCCCCGGAGGAGGAGGAAGCCGTCGGCCACGCCAAGGCCTGACGGGTCGGCCCGGACGTGCAGGCGTACGGCGGGTCAGCGGGGGACGCGCACGAGCACGCGGCCGTGCAGGCAGCGCATGTGGAGCTCCCGGCCGGGGCCGATCGCGTCGCCGTCGAGCTGGCGCGGGGCCTCGGCGGAGGCGCGCAGCGAGATGGTCGCGCCGGTCTTGCGGTTGACGAGGTCGTCGGTGCGCGGGCGGCGGGCGATGACGCGCCACGCCAGCGGGATCCACGAGCCGAGGCGCCGCGGGTGCAGCAGCACGAGGTCCAGCCGGCCGTCGTCGATGGCGGCGTCGGGCAGCAGCGGCATGCCCGCCTGCAGGTAGCCGACGTTGCCGACGAGGATCGTGCGGGCGCGGTGCCGGGTCCACTCGCCGCCGTCGATCGAGACCTCGACGCGCACCGGCGGGAACATGATCGCCTTGAAGCCCGACACGACGTAGGCGAGCCAGCCGACCTTCTTCTTGAAGTCCTCGTTGACGCCCTCCATGATCGCGGCGTCGAAGCCCATCCCGGCCATCACCAGGAAGTGGGTGAGCTCCATCCCGTCGCCGTCGACCTCGACCAGGTCGATCGCCTGGTCCTGGCCCGACAGCGCCACGTCGAGCGCGGAGCGCAGCAGCAGCGGTACGCCGAGGTTGCGGGCGAGCAGGTTGCCGGTGCCGGCGGGCACGATCCCGACGGGGACACCGGTGCCGGCGAGCTCGGCGCAGACCTCGCGCACGGTGCCGTCGCCGCCGCAGACGATCACCAGGTCGGCCCCCGCGACGGCGGCGGCCTCGGCCATGCCGGCGCCGGGGTCCTCGACGGTCGTGTGGTGCCAGGTCGGCTCCGACCACCCGGCCGCGCGCGCCATCGCCGTCACCGTGGCGGTGAACTTCGCGAGGTCGTCGACCTTCGAGGGGTTGACGACGACGGCCAGCTGGCGCGCCGAGGTGTAGACCTCGGGCAGCGGCGCGGCGTCGACCGCACGGCTGGTCGCCGGCGGGTCCACGACGGCCCAGCAGACGAGCAGGACCCCGGCCCCCAGCAGGTAGCCCCCGACGACGTCGGAGGGGTAGTGCCGCCCGAGCAGCACGCGGTCCAGCCCCACCAGGACGACGAGCAGCGGGGTCGCGAGCCACACCAGCCGACGCACGCCGACGGGCCGGACCAGCAGCACCGTCGTCACGAGCACGACGCCCATCAGCGCGACGATCGACGAGGCGTGGCCCGACGGGAACGCGAAGTTGGTCAGCAGGTCGCCGGGGTCCTGCCAGTCGGGCCGGTCGCGACCCACCCAGGTCTTGACCCCGGTGGTCGCGGCGGCGGTCAGGCCCGTGACGAGCACGACCAGCACGGCGGCCGCCCGCTGCGAGAGCGCGACGAGCACGACCGCCAGCACCACGACGTACGCCGTGATCCCGACGGTGCCGAACAGGTCCTCCACGATCGCGAGGGCCTCGCGCAGCCAGCCGATGTCGGTGGCCCAGGCCTCGACGGGCGCGCCGCGGTCGTCGAGACGGCGCAGGAGGGGCTGGTCGACCGCGACGGCCCACGTCAGCAACCCGAACAGCAGCAGGCACGTCGCGCCCCAGGTCAGGCGCGCACCGCGCGAGAGCTGTTGCATGAGGCCCGAGTATGCCGGGGGATATCGGCGTGAGCGGCGTCGGTGCCCGCCGATAGCCTGGCGGCATGATCGATCCCAGGGTGCTGCGAGAGGAACCGGACCGGGTGCGTGCCGCGCAGGGCAGGCGCGGGCTCTCGTCCGAGCCGGTCGACCGCGCCCTGGCCGCCGACGAGTCGCGCCGCCGCGCGATCGCCGAGTACGAGGCCCGTCGCGCCGAGCAGAAGGCCATGGGCAAGCAGGTCGCGCAGGCGACGGGCGAGGAGAAGGCCGAGCTGCTGGCCCGCACCAAGGAGCTCGCCGCCCGCGTCAAGGGCCTCGAGGGCGAGCAGACCGCGGCCGAGGCCGAGTGGCGCGCCGCGCTGTCCGCGATCCCCAATGTGGCCGACGACGCCCCGGCGGGCGGCGAGGAGGACTTCGAGGTCCTCGAGCACGTCGGCACGCCCCGCGACTTCGCCGCCGAGGGCTTCACGCCCCGCGACCACGTCGAGCTGGGCGCAATGCTGGGCGCCTTCGACCTCGAGCGGGGGGCGAAGGTCTCCGGGAGCCGCTTCCACTACCTCACCGGTGTCGGCGCCGAGCTCGAGCTCGCGCTGGTCATGATGGCGATGGACCAGGCTCGCGCCACCGGCTTCACGCCCGTCATCCCGCCGTCGATCGTCAAGCCCCGCGCGATGGAGGGCACCGGCTTCCTCGGCCAGGCCGCCGACGACGTCTACCGGATCGAGGGCGAGGACCTCTACCTCGTCGGCACCTCGGAGGTCCCGCTCGCGGCGTACCACTCCGACGAGATCCTCGACGGCGCCTCGCTGCCGCTGCGCTACGCGGGCTTCAGCCCGTGCTTCCGCAAGGAGGCCGGCTCGCACGGCAAGGACACGCGCGGCATCTTCCGGACCCACTGGTTCGACAAGGTCGAGATGTTCGTCTTCACCACGCCCGAGGACGCCGCCGCGGAGCACCAGCGGCTCCTCGACTGGGAGAAGCAGTTCATGGACGGCCTCGAGCTGGCCTACCGCGTCATCGACGTCGCCGCGGGCGACCTCGGGCTCTCCGCGGTCCGCAAGTTCGACATCGAGGCGTGGATCCCCTCCCAGGAGCGCTACCGCGAGCTGACCAGCGCGTCGAACTGCACCGACTTCCAGGCCCGCCGCCTCGACATCCGCGGCCGGTACGACGACGGCGTGGGCCCGGTCGCCACCCTCAACGGCACGCTGTGCTCGACCAACCGCCCGATCATCGCGCTGCTGGAGACCCACCAGCGCGAGGACGGCTCGGTGCGGGTGCCGGCGGCGCTGCAGCCCTACCTCGGCGGCCGCGAGGTCCTGGAGCCGCTGGCGGCGCGCCGGTGACGACCACGGAGCGGGCGGCGACGCCCGGGGGCCACGACGGTCCGGGGACCGACGGCTGGGCGCCCCGCCTGGTCGCGCTCGACATCGACGGCACGCTGCTGCGCTGGACCGACGAGTCCCCGGCGACGGCCTCGTCGAGCCCGGCGAGCAGCGTCGAGGAGATCCGCCCGGCCGTGCGCGACGCCGTACGCCGGGCGGCCGCGGCCGGCGCGGAGGTCGTGCTCGCGAGCGGTCGCTCGCCCTACGACATGACGCGGGTCGCCGACCTCCTCGAGCTGCACGCGCCCGGCGCGGAGCCGCTGTGGGTGGTGGCCGCCAACGGCGCGGTCGTCTTCCGCTACCCGCCCGTGGACGTCGTCCACGAGGAGACCTTCGACGCCCGCGACAGCGTCGCCGCGGCCCTGGAGCGCCACCCCGAGGCCATCGTCGCGGTCGAGGAGCGCGGGGTGGGCTACCGGATGAACCGGCCGTTCCCGCCCGGCGAGCTGACCGGGCGCCACACCCTCGCCTCCGTCGACGAGCTCCTCGCCGAGCCGGTGACCCGCGTGATCATCCGGGACCCGCAGGCCTCGGTCGAGGACTTCGTCGCGCTCGCGGAGGGCCTCGGCCTGCACGGCACCGAGTACGTCGTGGGCTGGACCGCCTGGCTCGACATCATGCCGGTGGGCGTCTCGAAGGCCTCCGGCCTGCAGCACGTCGTCGACCGGCTGGGCCTCACCGCGGGCGACGTGCTCGCGATCGGCGACGGCCGCAACGACGTCGAGATGCTGCGCTGGGCCGGTCGCGGGGTGGCGATGGGTCAGGCCGTCGAGGCCGTCCACGAGGCCGCCGACGACGTCACCGCCACCGTCGACGACGACGGCGCGGCGGTGGAGCTCTCCCGCTGGTTCTGAGCCACCCACCGGCTCGTCGAGGACCGGTCGGCGCTCGGGCGAGCGCAGCCGAGCGCGGCGGGCTGCTGGGCTACAGCGAGAGCAGGTGGTCGGCGGGCGGGGCCCACTGGCCGTCGGGCTCGAGGTGGGCCCAGATGTCGTACTCCGGGCCGAAGAAGTCGACCGCGCGACGCCGGACGCCCGGGTCGAGCTCGGCGGGGCGCTTCGCGGACACGTTGGTCTGGCGGAAGCCGAGGTCCTGGCCCACCTTCTCGGTCAGCCAGCCCTGCCACACGTCGGTGGACTCGTAGCGCAGGACCCGGTCGACGCCCACGCGCTCGGCCTGGAGGGAGCAGAACCGCGCCGGACGGCCGATCCCGAGCAGGGACGGGTGGCGCTCGACGTAGCGGTCGACGAACTCGGTGAAGCTCATGTCGCCGGTGTAGTTGTGCGCCTTCGGGCCCTCCTTGAGCTCGGGGCGCGAGCGGTAGCGCCACCAGCTCTCCAGCCAGCCGACGGGCTCGCGGAACAGGCAGACCACCTCGTAGGACTCGCGGCGGTGGCCGCCGCCGGCGAGCACGGGCTCGATCCGCTGGGTGAAGGCGGTGTAGTTGGTGTGCTTGAACTCGCCGCGCAGGATCACCCGGGCGTGGGGCTCGAGCACCTCCTCGACGGCCGTCGACGCGCACTTGGGCATCGAGAGCCACACGAACCCGCGGTGGGGGAGAGCCATCACGGGTGCGCACTCTACGGTGTCCGCGTGCGTCACCCCCTGCCCCCGACGTTGCCGCGGCTGGTGGCGACCGACCTCGACGGCACCCTGCTCGACGCCGCGGGCCGGGTCTCCGAGCGCACCCGGGAGGTGCTGGCGCGCCTCGACGAGCTCGGCGTGCCGACGGTCTTCGTGACCGGGCGGCCCCTGCGCTGGATGGAGCACCTGTGGGTCGAGGTCGGCGACGTCGGCCTGGCGGTGTGCTCCAACGGCGCCGTCACGTACGACGTGGCCCGCCACGCCGTGCGCGCCGTGCGGGCGGTCCCGGCGTCGGTGGTGCTCGAGGTCGCCGAGCGGGTCAAGGCCGCGGTGCCGGGAGCGCGGGTGGCGCTGGAGCGGCTCGACGGGCTGGCCCACGAGCCGGGCTTCCTGCCCGACACCGAGCGTCACCGCGCGGTCGCGGTCGCGCCGCTGCCCGAGCTGCTCGCCGGTCCGGAGGTCGTCAAGGTGCTCGTGCGCCACCTGGACGCCGACCCGGAGACGTTCTGGCGGGCCGTGGAGCAGGCCTGCGGCGGGATCGTCACCACCACGTGGTCGTCGGTGGGCGCGCTGGTCGAGATCAGCGCCGCCGGCGTCACCAAGGCCTCCACCCTCGAGCTGCTCTGCGGCGACCTCGGGGTCGGCCCGGCGGAGGTGGTCGCGTTCGGCGACATGCCCAACGACGTGCCGCTGCTGTCGTGGGCGGGCACGGCGTACGCGATGGCCAACGCCCACCCCGCCACGCGGGCGGTCGCCGACCGCACCGCCGGCCACCACGACGAGGACGGGGTCGCGGCCGCGCTGGCCGAGCTCTACGGTCTGTAGACCCGGCCACGCCGGGCGGGGGGAACCGACGCCGGCGTCCGCGCGTCGTACCCCTCGAGGAGCCGGTCGCCGGGGGGCGGTCCGGGAGTCGACGAGCGGAGGGGGTCGCGGTGCACCACGTCGTGACGGACCACGCCCGGCGACGGGCCCGGCCGGCGGCCGCGGTGGGCCTGCTCCTGGCGCTGCTGCTCGCCGTGCCGCTCGCCCTGGTCGGGGCCGCGCCGGCCCACGCCTGCCGCTGCGCGCCCGGCACGACGGCCCAGCAGGCCCGGGCGGCGGACCTGGTGCTCACCGGCACCGTGGTGGCCGTCCGCGACCGCGGCCCCGAGACCCGCGAGCGCTCGGCCCGCCCCGGCGGCCAGGCCCAGCAACGCCAGCAACGCGAGCAGCGCCAGCAGCGCCAGCAGGACCAGCGGGCCCGACAGCGACAGCAGGGACGCGGGGCCCAGCGCCTGGGCAACGTCACGATGGCCGTCGAGGTGGAGCGCGTCTACGCGGGCCGCGTGCCGGGGGCGCGGATCGCCGTGACCACCGCGGTCCAGACCTCCGCCTGCGGCCTGGGCGCCCTGGACGTGGGGGAGCGCTACGTCTTCTTCCTCACCGAGGACGCCCGTGCGCTGCGCGCCACCTCGTGCGACGGCACCGGCCCGGCGACCGCGCAGCAGGAGGCCGCGGTCGCCGCGGTCCTCGGCGAGGGACGCTCGCTGGGCGCGGCCGCCGACGAGCCGGTGGACGTGGAGCTCACCCCGGTCGCGACCGCCGGCGACGTGCCGCGGGCCGCGGTCGTCGCCGCCCCGGGGGGCCTCCTCGTCGTGCTCGGTCTCCTCGGCCTGGCCGTCCTCGCGGGACTGGGGCGCCGGACGTGACCCCGGGCGCGACCCCGGGCTCGACCCCGCGCCCCGCCCGGTCGTCGGGCCGTCGGCTCGCCGCGCTCCTGCTGGCCTCGGTCCTGGCCGTGCTGTCGGTCGCGGGGGCGCTGACGCTCGCCGCGGCCCCGGCGTACGCGTGCACGTGCGCGCCGCTGACCACCGCGGAGCAGGCCTCCAACGCCGACGCGGTGCTCGCCGGCACCGTCGAGACCACCGCGAAGGACTCCGACGGCAACGCCGCCGGGCTGCCGCAGACCGTCACGCTCACGGTGGCGGCCGACCGCTGGTGGAAGGGCACGCCGCGCGCGGCCGTCGAGGTCGTCACCGCCGGGAGCGGCGCGGCCTGCGGGCTGGGGGCGCTGCCGGCGGGGGAGCGGTACGTCGTGTTCGCCCGCGAGAGCAACGGCACCCTCTACGCCAACCTCTGCGACGGCACCGGGCCCGCGACCACCGCGCGCCTCGCGGCCGTCGAGGACGCCGTCGGCGCGGGCAGCGCGGTCGTGCCGGGGACGGGGGACGACACGGACGGCGGCACGGACGGCGGGTCGGGCGGTGACGCCTCCGGCCCGACGGGGCCCGACCCCGGGCTCCGACCGGTCGCGGACGCCGACCCGCCCGACCCGGTGGTGCTCGCGGCGCCGGGGGCCGTGCTCGTCGCCGGGGGCCTGCTGGGCCTGCTGGTGGTCCTCGCCCTCGGGCGGTCGCGCCGCCGGCGGGCCTGAGGCGAGCGGTGCGCCCCGTCCGGAGCGTCCTGCCGCTGGTCGCGGGGCTGGCCCTGCTGCTGGGGTCGTCGCTGCTGGTCGTCCTGGCCGCCGGTCCGGCGAGCGCCTGCAGCTGTGCCCGCGCCGGCCTCGGCGCCCAGGCGCGCGCCGCGGACCTCGTCGTCGCCGGCACCGTCACCGACGTCGACGACGGCTGGTGGCCCGGGGGCTCCTCGACCCGCGACGTGACCGTCGCCCCGGACCGGGTCTGGCGCGGCCGCACGCCGACCGGGCCGGTCGTGCTGTCGGCGGCCGCACCCGACCAGGGCTGCGGCGTCGACCTGGCCGAGGGCCGGCGGTACCTGCTGTTCCTCTCCGGGTCCGCGGGCGGCCTGACGACGAACGGCTGCTCCGGCACCCGACCCGTCACCGGGGCGGCCCTGGCCGCCGCGGACCGGCGGCTCGGTGGCGGTCGGGCGGTCGACGTGCCGCCGGAGGGGCCCGGCCGGACGCTCGGGCCCGGCGCCCGGGTCGCCGCCGGGGGAGGGGGACTCCTGCTCGCGCTCGTCCTCGTGGGCGCGGCCCGGAGGACGGCGTCCCGGCGACCAGGCATGAATTAGCCTGAGGGGCGGGTACCGCGCCGGGACCGGCGACGCCGGGAGGGCCGGAGAAGCGGCCGCCGACACCTGGAGGACGACGTCACGACCGCGAAGACGACCGCGGGGCCGGTGGTGGAGACCACGTCGGTCGCTCCCGTCGTGTCCGCCGATGCCCCGACGGCGGGTCCGACGGCCGAGCCGGTGATCGGTCCGGTGGAGTCCCCGGCGACGCCGACGGCGGCGCCCCCATCGGCACCGACGGCGGCGCTGCTGCCCGACGAGGTCGCCGACGTCGACCGCCTGCTGGGCGACACGCTGCGCGAGCGCGGGAGCGTCCTGACCGACGTGTCCCCCGAGCTCGCGCCGGTGGCCGAGGCGCTGGCCGTCGCGGGCCGCGGGGGCAAGCGGCTGCGGGCGACGTTCGCGCTGCTCGGGGCCCGCTCCGTCGGCGAGGGCCCCGTGCCCGGGGACCTGCACGTCGCCACCGCGCTGGAGATGTTCCACCTCGCCGCGCTCGTCCACGACGACCTCATGGACCACAGCGAGACCCGGCGCGGCGAGCCGACCGTCCACCACCGCTTCGGCGCCGAGCACCGCCGCGCCGTCGCCCGCGGCGACGCCGACCACTTCGGGGTCTCCGTCGCGGTCCTCGCAGGCGACCTGTGCCTGACCTGGTCCGACGACCTGCTCGCGACCGGCGCCCTCGCCGCCGGCGACCCGGGCCGCGCCGCCGACGTGCGCGGGTCCTGGTCGCGGATGCGCGACGAGACCCTCGCGGGCCAGTACCTCGACGTCCTCGGCCACACCCGCGACGCCGTGAGCCCGGCGTACGCCCGGCGCGTGCTGCGCTACAAGAGCGCCGCCTACACCGTCGAGCAGCCGCTCGTGCTCGGCGCCCGGCTCGCCGGGGCGCCCGCGCCGCTGCTCGCGTCGTACGGCGAGCTGGGCCTGGCCGCCGGCGAGGCGTTCCAGCTGCGCGACGACCTCCTCGGCGTGCTCGGCGACCCCGCCGTCACCGGCAAGCCCGTGGTCGACGACGTCCGCGAGGGCAAGCGGACGCTGCTCGTCTCGCTCGCCCAGGAGGCGGCGTCGCCGGCCCAGGCCGAGGTGCTCGCCGGCGCGCTCGGCGACCCCGAGCTCGACGACGAGCGCCTCGCGGCGGTCCAGGACGTGCTGGTCACCACCGGCGCGGTCGCCGCCGTCGAGCGCCGCATCGACGGGCTCGCCGCCCGCGCGACGAGCATCGCGGCGGGGCTGCCGGTGGCCGAGCGGCACCGCGACCGGCTGGCGGCGCTCATCGCCCTCTGCGCATGGCGAGACGTCTGAGCGAGGGCCGGGGACCGGGGGGCGTCTCGGCCTGCACGCCGCGCCGACCCCACCAGACCCACCAGATCATGGACTGGGCGACCAGACTGAACCCGAAGAGGAAGTCCTCGACCGGGGCGTGCCCGATGCGCCAGCCGAGGATGGCGTCCTCGTCGTAGAGGAAGACGCCGCGCGAGGTCAGCCACTCGTTGGTGATCAGCTGGAAGAAGAGCACGATCGCGTAGGACACCCAGAATGCCTTGCGGGTCAGCAGCCGGGTCCGCAGCACCCACAGGTCCAGCACCACCGTCACCACGATGCCCAGGAGGGAGGCCTCGGTATGGGTCATGCGCCGTCACCGGCCTCCCGGCTCGTCCCGGCCTCGTCGCCGACCGACCAGCCCCGCACCGACCGCACCGCCTCCAGCGTCATGACGGAGGCCAGCGGCACGACGAGGAAGAACAGCCACTCCTCGAGCGGCAGGTCCGCGAGCTCCAGGCCGAGGGTCTGGTCGAGGTCGAAGCGCCAGTGCCCGGCGGCGGTCGCCGCGAGGTCCCAGGCCGCGAACGGCACCCCGACGCACAGCAGGACCAGCCCGAAGCGCCGCAGCCGCGCGTACACCCGCGTGCGCAGCAGCACCTCGAGCGGCAGGGTGGCGACGACGACGAACACGATCATCGCGATGTACGTCAGCCGCTCCACGCCCCCATTCATACCGGGCGCCCCCCGGCGTGCCGCCCGTGGTGCGGGGAGCGTCCGGTGAGCCCGGCCCGCTGGCGCGCCGAGACCGTGGCGCTCGTGCACGACACCCGTCGCCTGCTCGTCGGCCGCGACCTCGGCGCGGCGGCCGCGACGCTGACCTACTACTCGGGCATCGCCATCGTGCCCTGGCTGCTGCTCGGGCTGTGGTCCATCTCCTGGTGGTACGGCGCGGACGGCGCCGAGGAACGGCTGCTCCAGCTGCAGGTGCTGGTGCCGCCCGACATGGGCGGGCGCGAGCCGTTCGCGCTGCTCATCGCCGCCGGCACCCACCTGGGCCTGGTCGGCGCGCTGGTCTCCCTGTTCCCCGCCTCGTTCTACGGCGAGGGGCTGCGGCGCGCGGGCCTGGCGCTGGCCCCGCAGCCCGACCACTTCACCGGCTGGCGCGGCCGCGCGCTCGTGATGGCGCCGGTCGTGCTGCTGCCGACGCTGACGTGGGCGGTGTTCGCCTCGGGCAGCCAGCTCACCTCCCTCACCCCGGAGGGCGGCGGGGGCGGGCCGCTCGACCTGGTGGTCCGCATCTACCTCACCCTGAACGTCGTGTGGGTGGTGATCTCGCTGCCGCTCACGTGGGCGTTCCGCTTCGTGGTGCCCGGCCGGCCCCGCTGGTGGGTCGCGACGGCCGGCGGGTTCACCACCGGGGCGTTCCTGGCGGGGTTCCTGCAGGGGTTCCTGCTGTTCCTGTCCATCCCGATCGACGTCGGCATCCCCTTCGGCGGCCTCACCGTCGTCGGCGGGGTGGTCGCGGTCGGCCTGTGGCTGTGGGTGCTCCACGCCGTCCTGCTCGTCGGCTGGGTCGCCACCAGCGCCCTGGAGCGCCGGGTGGCCGACACCCGCCACACGGAGTGGGGCGCCCCCGTGAGCACCCCGTGACCCGCCCCGTGGGCCGTCCCGTGGCCCGTCCGTCGCTGCCCGGTCGCCCGGGCTGGCCCGGTGGCGGCACCCACGCCGAGGTCCGCGTGTGGGGCACCGACCGGCTGCTGCCCGCGCTGCGGCGCATGGCGACCGGCCGCCGGTCGCTGCGGGGCACCCCCGGGCTGCGGTTCGCCAAGCTGCTCGGCACCGGCGCGGGCACGACCTTCACCCCCCGCGACGCCGACCCCGGCCACTGGGCGCTGCTCACCGTCTTCGACGACGAGGCCGCCCGCGAGGACTTCGAGGACTCCCGGCTCGTGCGGGCGTGGCGCGACGACGCGACCGAGGAGCTGCGCGTGCGGATGCGCCCGCTGCTGTCGCGCGGCCTGTGGTCCGGCGTCGAGCCGTTCGCCGAGCCCGCCCCCGGCGCCGAGCCGGTCCCCGGCGGCCCGGGGACCGCGTCGTACGCCGGGCCGGTCGCGGCGATCACCCGCGCCCGGCTGCGCACGCTGCGCACCCCGTCGTTCTGGCGGGCGGTGCCGCCGGTCGCCGAGGACCTCGCCGGGGCCCCCGGCCTGCGGCTCGCCGTGGGCGTCGGTGAATCCCCGGTGGGCCTCCAGGGCACCTTCTCCCTGTGGGAATCGACCGACGCCCTGGTCGGTTTCGCCTACCGCAGCCGGGCCCACCGCGAGGTGGTCCGCCGTACCGCGCCGGCCCGCTGGTACGCCGAGGAGCTCTTCGCCCGCCTCGCCGTCACCGAGGTCACCGGCACCCACCGAGGAGAGGAACCGTGAGCGCCCCGTGACCACCGCGGCCCACCCCGCCGGCCACGTCGACCCCACGGCCGGGCCCCCGGCCCTCGAGCTGCCCACGACCGTCCGACGCGGGCAGGGCACCGGCGCGCTCCGCGCGGTCGCCGCGTCGCTGGCCGCCGCGGCCGTGCTGGTGCAGATGGCGTTCCCGTTCACCGACGGCGGCAACCTGCTGCTGACCTCGGCCAGCGTCGTGCTCCTCTCGGGCGCCGCCCACGTGCACGCCCTCGCGACGCGCGGCCCCCGTGCCGTGGCCGCCCTCGCGCTGGTCGGCGGCGGGGGCGGTCTCGTCGCCGAGGCCGTCGGCGTGCGCACCGGCGTGCCCTTCGGCGACTACGCCTACTCCGGCAC
The DNA here is from genome assembly GCF_039529515.1 of Nocardioides lentus. Taxonomy (NCBI): domain Bacteria; kingdom Bacillati; phylum Actinomycetota; class Actinomycetes; order Propionibacteriales; family Nocardioidaceae; genus Nocardioides; species Nocardioides lentus. The sequence goes on along the minus strand of NZ_BAAAMY010000001.1, from coordinate 228,196 downwards.
CCTCGGCTGGGAGGTCGTGGGCGTCCCGGTCCTGGTGCCGCTGGCCTGGACGATGATGGCCTGGCCGGCGCTGCTGGTCGCCCGTCGGCTCACCCTCGGCCTGCGCGACCCCCGGGGCCGCGTGCTCGGACCGGTCGTGACCGCGCTCCTCGGGGCGTGGGCGTTGACCGCCTGGGACGTGTTCCTCGACCCGCAGATGGTCGACCAGGGCCACTGGACCTGGGCCGACCCGACGCCGGGCCTGCCCGGGGTCGACGGGATCCCGCTCACCAACTTCGCCGGCTGGCTCGTGGTGTCGCTGCTGATGGTCACGCTGCTCGACCGCCTCGTGCCGGACGCCCGGGGCCCGCGGGAGCGGCGCGACGCCACCGACGCCGTGCCCTACGCCGTCTACCTGTGGACGTTCGGGTCCTCGGTCCTCGCCCACGCCGTCTTCTTCGGCCGTCCGCCCGTCGCGGCCGTCGGCGCGGTCGTCATGGGCCTGGTCGCGGTGCCGCTCGCGGTGGTGCTCTGGCGCGGTCGCCGCCGTGGCGGCGCGCGCCGCGCGGCGGGCTCCGACGCAGGGTCCGACGCCGGGTCCGCCGCGGCCGCCTCCAGGCCGCGGTGAGCGTCGGTCCGGGTCGGACCGCAGGGCGGCTCCTGGTCCGCGGCGGCGCGACGCTGGCGGTGGCCTCGCTGGCCCTGACCGTCGACAACCTGCGACGGGTCCGCCGACCCGCGCGGCACGCCGTACCGGCGCCGGAGGCCCTGGCCGTCCTGCTGCCGGTGCGCGACGAGGCCGCGCACGTCGAGGGCAGCGTGCGGTCCCTGCTCGCCGCGGCCGACCGCTGGCCCGGAGGCGTCCGCGTGGTCGTCGTCGACGACGGGTCCACCGACGGCACCGACCGGCTGCTCGCGGGTCTCGCGGCGGCCGACGGGCGGCTGGAGGTGGTTCGCGGCGAGGAGCGGCCGGCGGGGTGGCTCGGCAAGCCGTGGGCGTGCGCGCAGCTGGCCCGGGCGGCGGCGGGCTCCGACGTGCTGGTCTTCGTGGACGCCGACGTGCGCCTCGCCCCGCACGCCCTGACGGCGTCGGTGGCGCTGCTGCGCTCCGCGCGCCTCGACCTCGTGTGCCCCTACCCGCGCCAGCTCGCCGACGGGCCGCTCGAGCGCCTGGTCCAGCCGCTGCTGCAGTGGTCGTGGATGTCGACGCTGCCCCTCGGGCTCGCCGAGACCTCCCCGCGGGGCTCCCTGGGCGCGGCCAACGGCCAGCTGCTCGTCGTCGACGCCGCGGCGTACGCCCGGGCCGGGGGTCACGCGGCCGTCCGCGGCGAGGTGGTCGAGGACGTCGCGCTGCTCCGCGCGCTCAAGGCCGTCGGGGGGCGCGGGGTGGTCGCGGAGGGCAGCGGGGTCGCCACGTGCCGGATGTACGACGGGCCGCGCGCGCTGCGCGAGGGCTACGCGAAGTCGCTGTGGGCGGCGTTCGGCTCGCCCGCGGGGGCGGTCGCGGTGACGGCACTGCTCACGTGGGCGCACGTCGTGCCGGTGGCGGCCGCGCTGGGCGGGTCCCGGGCGGGGCTCGTCGGGTGGGCGGCGAGCACCGCCTCGCGGGTGCTCGTGGCGCGGGCGACCGGCGGTCGCGTGCCGGACGCGGTGGCGCACCCGGTCTCGGTGCTCGCCTTCGGCGGACTCGTCGCCGAGTCCCTGGCCCGACGCCGTCGCGGCACGCTCACCTGGAAGGGTCGCCCCGTGGTGACCGACCCCGTGGCCGCGGACCCCGCGCGCAAGGACCCCGCGCGCCGGGACCCCCGACGGGTCGCCCGTGGCTGACGTCGTCGTGGTCGGCGCCGGGGTCGGCGGGCTCGCGGCCGCCGCGCGCCTGCAGGCCGCCGGTCACCGGGTGAGGGTGGTGGAGCAGGCCGCCGAGGCGGGCGGCAAGCTCGGCACGCTGCGCCACGACGGGTTCGTCTTCGACACCGGCCCGTCGCTCGTGACGATGCCGCACGTGCTCGCCGACCTGCTGACGGCGACCGGCGCGGACCCCGACGCGCTCCCGCTCGAGCGGCTCGAGGTGGCCTGCCGCTACCGCTTCCCCGACGGGGTGGTGCTCGACCTGCCCGGCGAGCTTGGGGCGGTGCCGGACGCGCTCGACGCCGCCCTCGGGCCGGGCCGGGGCGCGCAGTGGTCGGCGTTCCTCGCCCGCGCCGAGCGGATCTGGGACGTCACCCACGAGCCGTTCCTCGAGTCGCCGATCACCGTGGGCGACATGGCCCGGCTCTCGCGGCGGATCCCCGACGTCGCCACCGTCGCGCCCTGGCGCAGCATGCGGTCGCTGGGCCGGCGCTACCTGCGGGACCCGCGGCTGGTGATGCTGCTGGACCGCTACGCGACCTACACCGGCTCCGACCCCCGGCTCGCGCCCGCGGCGCTGGCCTCGGTGCCGTGGGCCGAGCAGCGGTGGGGCTCCTGGTACGTCCCCGGCGGCCTCGGGCGCATCGCCGTCGTGCTGCGCGAGCGCCTCGAGGCCCTCGGCGGCACCGTCGAGACCTCGGCGGAGGTCGAGCAGGTCCTCGTCGAGCACGGCCGGGCGACCGGCGTACGGCTGGCGGACGGGACCGTGCACCGCGCCGACGTGGTCGTCGCCAACGCCGACGCCGCGCAGCTCTACGGCCGCCTCGTGCCCGGGCGCCCCGGTCGCCGCGCGGCCGCGCGGCTGGCGCGGGCCACGCCCTCGCTGGCCGGGTTCGTGCTGCTGCTGGAGATGGACGACCCGCCGCCCGTGCCGCACCACCAGGTGCTGTTCGCCGAGGAGTACGACGCCGAGTTCGACGCCGTCTTCGGCCGCGGCGGCCCGCCCCGCGCCGTCGAGCGACCGACGGTCTACGTCGCCGCTCCCGACGACCCGGCGGTCGTGCCGGGCCCGGGCACCGGCGCGTGGTTCGTGCTGGTCAACGCGCCCCGCCACGACCCGGCGCGCGGCCTCGACTGGGACGCTCCCGGCCTCGGCCTGTCGTACGCCGACGACGTGATGGCCGTGATGGCCTCCCGCGGCCTCGACGTGGCCGGCTCGGTGCGCCACCGCACGGTGCTCACCCCCGCCGACCTCGAGCGCGCCACCCTCACCCCCGGCGGCTCGATCTACGGCACGTCGTCCAACGGCGCCCGCGCCGCCTTCCGCCGCCCCGCCAACCGCTCGCCCGTGCCCGGCCTCTACCTCGTCGGCGGCTCCTCCCACCCCGGCGGCGGCCTGCCCCTCGTGATGCTCTCCGCGCGGATCGTCGCCGATCTCGTGGGCCCCGCCTGAGCCGAGTCGGCCCGGATGCGCATCGAGACGGCGTCGAGTCGGCCCGGATGCGCACCGAGACGGCGTCGAGTCGGCCCGGATGCGCACCGAGACGGCGTCGAGTCGGCGGAAACTCACCCTGACGGCCCGGGTACGGCGGGAGTTCGCGCCGGCTCGGCCCGGGCGGGGCGGGAGTTCGCGCCGGCTCGGCCCGGGCGGGGCGGGAGTTCGCGCCGGCTCGGCGTGGGTGGGGCGGGAGTTCGCGCCGAGTCGGCTAGGTGAGGGCGCGGCGGACGGCGGGGAGCAGCTGGATCAGGCCGACGACGGTGAGCACGAGCCCGACCACGGCCGCGACGCCGGCGAGGGCGGCGGCGTCGAGCTCGGGCAGGACGTCGAGGCCGACGGAGCGGGCCGCCCACTCGAGGCCCGCCATCAGGACGGCGACGCCGCCGACGACGACGCGGGTGGGGCGCTCGGCGACGGTCACGGCACCGGGGCCGACCATGCCGGCGGCCTGGGCCGTGGACCGCACGCCCTCGTGGAGCAGCAGCCCCACCGCGTACGCCGCGCAGATCCAGCCGGGCGCGCCGAGCACGAGGAGCGCCAGCACCAGCAGCAGGTCGCCGACCCGGTCGGCGAGGGCGTCGACGACCTTGCCGAGCGCCGAGGCGCGCCCGGAGAGCGCGGCGACGGCGCCGTCGACGCCGTCGGCGAGCCCCGACAGCAGGACCAGCGGCACGCCGAGCAGCACCCAGCCCCCGCCGAGCAGGCACACCAGCGGCACGAGTGCGGTCAGCAGCACCCCGGCGGCGGACACGACGTCGGGGGAGATCCCGCGCGCGGCGACGGGTCGGGCCAGCCGGTGGCCGAGCCGGACCCAGCCCGACACCCACACCGACCCCGACGGGTCCAGCCCCCCGTGGCGGCGCGACCAGGCGTCGTAGGCCTCCTGCCGGCCCGAGCCCGAGCCGTCGGGACCGCCCGCCGCGCCCACCGGGTCAGACCTGCGCGGCGACGGGCTCCGACGACGGTCCGACCGACCGGTCGCCCCGGACCCGCTTCAGCACGAGCTCGGCGCTGATCAGGCACATCGGCAGTCCGATGCCGGGCACGGTGCTGGACCCGGCGTAGAGCAGCCCGTCGACCTTGCGCGAGCGGTTGCCGGCTCGGAAGAACGCCGACTGCTTGAGCACGTGCGCCGGGCCGAGCGCGCCGCCGGACCACGAGTTGAGGTCGGTCACGAAGTCACCGGGGCCCATCGTGCGCCGCACGACGACCCGCTCCGCGAGGTCCGGCACGCCGGCCCACTCGGCCACCATCGCGACCGCCCGGTCGGCGACGGCCTCGACCGCCGGGTCGCCCCCGCCGTCCAGACCGCCGTGGCCCAGCGTGTCGGGGTCGGGCTGCACCGGCACGAGGACGAACACGTTCTCGTGGCCCGCAGGCGCGACCGAGTCGTCGGTGGCCGAGGGCTTGCAGACGTAGAGCGACGCCGGGTCCGGCGTGCGCATCGGCCGCTCGAAGATCGCGTCGAAGTTGCCCTGCCAGTCCTCGGTGAAGAACAGGGAGTGGTGGGCCAGCTCGGGCAGCTCGCCCCGCACACCGAGGTAGACCAGGACCGCCCCGGGCCCGGAGACCGCCTTGTCCCACCAGCGCTGGGGGTAGGTCTGCAGGTCGGCCGGCAGCAGCCGCGTCTCGACGTGGTGGAGGTCGGCGGCGCCGACGACGAGGTCGGCCTCGGCCACGTGCTCGTCGCCCTCGCCCGGCTCGCGCCAGCGGACCCCGGTGACGGCGGCCCGGCGTGGGTCCCCGCGCCTCGTACGACGGGGCGCGGTCTCGATCGCGGTGACCTCGGCGCCGGTGCGCAGCACCACACCCGCGTCGGCCGCGAGCCGCGCCATCGCCTCGACCAGCCGGGTGAAGCCGCCGTCGGGGTAGCGGACCCCGTCAGCGAGGTCGAGCGCGCTCATCAGGTGGTACATCGCGGGCGCCCGGTCGGGGGAGGAGCCGAGGAACACCGCCGGGTAGCCCAGCACCTGCCGCAGCCGCCGGTCGGCGAAGCGCGACGCGACGAAGCTCTCCAGCGAGCGCGTCAGCAGGGTCGCGAGCCGGGGCGCGCGCCGCAGCACCGCGCGGCCGGCGTAGGCCGCGGCGGAGTCGAAGCTCGTGTAGAGGAACCGGTCGACGGCGAGGTCGTAGACCTCGCGGCCCGAGCGCAGGTAGTCGGTCAGCGCCGCCCCGGCGCCGGGCTCGATCGACTCGAAGAGCGCCGTGTTGCCGGCCTCGTCGGCGGCGACGTCGAACGGCGCGTTGCCCTCGGTGAAGACGCGGTAGCCCGGGTCGAGCCGCACCAGGTCGAGCTGCTCGGCGGTCGTCGTGCCCAGCAGCCGGAAGTAGTGGTCGAACACCTCGGGCATCAGCCACCACGACGGTCCGAGGTCGAAGCGGAACCCGTCCCGCTCCCACGACCCGGCGCGCCCACCGAGGTCGTCGTTCTTCTCCAGCAGCTCCACGTGGTGCCCGTCGCGGGCCAGGAGCGTCGCGGTGGCGAGACCGGCGACGCCGCCGCCGACGACGACGACCCGCTGGGCGGCCCCGGGGGCGGTCCCGGGGCCGGTCCCGGGGGAGGTGGCGCTCACGAGAGGACCCGGACGGCGGGACGCGGGAGGCCGGAGCGGGCCACGACCGCGGCGACGAGGCGGGCCTTGCGGGCGCGGGGCACGCTGACGCGCCGGCGTCGCAGCTCGGTCACCGGCACCTCCCGCAGCCGCGCGGACAGCTCGCCGAAGAGGTCGTGGGCCGCGCAGACCGCGAGCCGGCTCGACCGCGGCAGGTGGGGCACGACCTGGCCGGCGGCGACGAGGTGGCCGTCGACGGCGTCGAGCCACCGGTCGCGGGCCGGGTCCTGGAGCGCCGCGTCGCCGTCGGGCTCGAGGCCGGGCAGGTAGGAGCGGCCGAGGTCACCGGTGTCCTCGGCGAGGTCGCGCACGAAGTTGACCAGCTGGAACGCCGCGCCCAGGCGTTGCGCGCCGGGCGCGAGGTCGTCGTACAGGTGGGCCCGCGAGGGCTCGTCCGCGAGGAACGCGCGCAGGCACATCAGCCCGACCACCTCCGCCGACCCGTAGACGTACGTCGCCAGGCTGGCCTCGTCGTGGACCGAGCGGTCGAGGTCGGTGCGCATCGAGGCGAAGAACGGCACCACGAGGTCCGGCCCGATCCCGCAGCGGCGGGCGGTGCGCGCGAAGGCGTGGACGACGAGGTTGGTGCTGGAGCCGTGCTCGAGGGCGTCGAGGACCTCGGCCTCGAGGGCGTCCAACGACGCCCGCTGGCGGGCGCGGCCGGCGGGCGGCACCGGCACGTCGACCACCTCGTCGGCCACGCGCACGAGGGCGTAGATGTTGCGCACCTCGCCGCGCACCCCGGCGCCGAGCAGGCGCGAGGCCAACCCGAAGGAGCTGGAGAAGGAGTCGATGACGAGGGCCGCGGACGCGTCCGCGACCCCGTCGTACGTCGAGGCGGGGGCGGACGGGGCGAGAGCGGTCACTGCTTCGCCGTACCCACCGCGGCGTCCGCGCACGAGCGCGGCGCCCGTCGGGCCCGCGACCAGGGAGCCGCTCAGAGGTACATGCCCCCCGAGCCGGGCCCGTCGCCGGGCGCACCGGGCTGACCGGGGGCGGGGCGGCCGGGCTGCCCGGGCTGCCCCGGGTGGCCGGCGCCGGGCTGGCCCGGCATGCCGGCCGGGAGGGCGCGGCGCATCTGCTCGAGCTGGGCGCGGGCGCTCATCTGCTGGGCGTAGATGGCGGTCTGGATGCCGTGGAACAGACCCTCCAGCCAACCCACCAGCTGGGCCTGCGCGATGCGCAGCTCACCCTCGCTGGGTGTGCCCTCCGCGAAGGGCAGCGAGAGCCGCTGCAGCTCCTCGACGAGCTCGGGAGCCAGGCCGGCCTCGAGCTCGGTGATCGAGGACTGGTGGATCTCCTTGAGGCGGGCGCGGCTCGCCTCGTCGAGCGGGGCGGCCTTCACCTCCTCGAGCAGCTGCTTGATCATCCCGCCGATGCGCAGCACCTTCGCGGGCTGCTCGACGAGGTCGGTGAGGTTGCGCTCACCGTCGCCCTCGCTGTCGTCGTCGCCACCCTGCCCGACCTGCGCCAGCGCGCTGGCGGGCACGGAGCCGACCGGCTGGCCGTCGGGCCCGATGATGACCACGTGGTCCTCGCCCGCACCGCCGCCCTGCGGTGCCTGACCTGACTGCTGCTCGCTCATGGGCTCCAGCGTAGGGGCAGCCCCCGACACCGCGGCCGACACAGCCGCCGGGTCGGCCGGAGGTCAGCGGACGGTCAGCACGATCTTGCCGCGGTGGCCGCCGGACTCCATCCGGGCGTGGGCGCGGCCGGCCTCCTCGAGCGGCATCATGTCCTCGACGAAGGTCCGCACCCGCCCGTCGGCGACCAGGGGCCACACGTGCTCGACGACGGCGGCGCAGATCTCCGCCTTCTCCTCGACCGGCCGCGACCGCAGCGACGTGGCGTGCACCGAGGCGCGCTTGCGGAGCAGCACGCCGAGGTCGAGCTCGCCCTTCACGCCGCCCTGCATGCCGATCACGACGATCCGGCCCTCGGTGGCCAGCGCCTGGACGTTGCGGGGGAGGTAGGAGGCGCCCATGTTGTCGAGGACCACGTCGACGCCGCGGCCCTCGGTGAACGTCGCGACCTCCTCGACGAAGTCCTGCTCGCGGTAGTCGACGACCAGCCCGGCGCCGAGCTCGCGGCAGAAGTCGCGGCTCTCCTGGCCGCCCGCGGTCGTCGCGACCCGGGCGCCGAGCGCGACCGCCAGCTGGATCGCGCAGGACCCGATCCCGCCGGACCCGCCGTGCACCAGCAGCGTCTCGCCCGCCTGCAGGCCCGCGCGCATGACGACGTTGGACCAGACCGTGCAGGTGACCTCGGCCAGCCCGGCCGCGGTGACCAGGTCGACGCCGGCGGGGACGGCCATCAGCTGCCCGGCCGGCACGGCGACCCGCTCGGCGTACCCGCCGCCGGCCAGCAGCGCGCACACCTCGTCGCCCACCGACCAGCCGGTGACGCCCTCGCCGAGCTCGGCGACGGTGCCGCTGCACTCCAGCCCGAGCACCTCGGAGGCGCCGGGCGGCGGCGGGTACATGCCGCGGCGCTGCAGGGTGTCGGCGCGGTTCACCGCGGTGGCGGCCACGTCGAGCAGCACCTCGCCCGGGCCGGGCCGCGGGTCGGCCACCTCGGAGACGGTGAGGACCTCGGGCCCTCCGGGCTGGTCGACGACGACGGCGCGCATGCCGCCACCCTAGGAGGACACGGGCGCGGAGAGCGTGCGCAGCATCTCGATCCCGTCGTCGTGGGCGGCACGATCGGCCTCGTCGACGGCCGTGAACCCCAGCCGCTCGTACGTCGCCCGCGCGCGCTCGTTGCCGGGCTCCACGTGGAGGCGCAGCGCGCTGCCGCCCGAGCGCCGGACGTGGGTGGCGCCCGCCCCGACCAGCGCGTCGGCGACGCCCCGGCCGCGGGCGGTGGGAGCGACGTACATGGAGACCAGCCACCAGCGCCCGGCGTCGTCGGGCTGGACGGCGGCCATCCCGGCGTCCGGGCCGGCGGCGTCCACACGGGCCAGGAACAGCGCGCCGGGCGCGCGCAGCCGCTCGCGCCAGCGCGCCTCGTCGGCGTCGACCCAGTCCGCCAGCCGCGACCCGTACGCCGCGGGCGCGAGCTCGAGGGCCTCCAGCCGCAGCCGGGCCCACCGCTGCCAGTCGTCGGGCCCGACGGGCTCGACCGGCACGCGGGCGAGGGCGTCGAGGTCGGCCCAGGTGTCGACGTCGGCGCCCTCGTCGCCGCGGGCGGGCACCTCGACCAGGTCGAGGCCCGCGAGCAGGCGGTGGACGGGCAGGCCGTGGGCGGGGCCCTCGGGTCGGGCCGCGCGCAGCCGGTCGGGGTCGAGCACCATCGCGAGCTGCCGGCGTCCGCCGCGGCCCAGCAGGACCGCGCCGTCGCGGCCGCGGGCCGCCTCCGCGAGCCGGGCCAGGGTGTCGGCCTCGACGCCGGGCATGTCGACGGCGACGACCGCGACCGGTCGGCCGGGACCGGTGGGGCCGACGACCGCGTCGAGGCCCGCCAGCAGGCCGGCCGCCGGTCCGCCGCCCGGCGGGTCCTCACGGACGAACCGCACCCGCTCGGAGCCGGGCAGCGCGAGGTCCGCCACGGGCGCCCCGACGACCACCACGGGGTCGACCCCGGCGAACGCGTCGAGCACGTGCTCGAGCAGGCGCCGCTCGCGCCAGCGCACCCGGGCCTTGTCGACGCCGCCCATGCGCGCGCCGGTGCCGCCGGCCAGCACGACGCCCGCTCCCACCCCCGCTCCCACCCTCGCCAGGTCCACGCGCTCATCGTGGCACCTCCGGCGTGGCACCCTGGACCGATGAGCGAGCAGCTGCGCGTGAGCCTGGTCCAGGCGGCCTCCGGCCTGGAGCCCGCCGACAACCGCGACCTGCTGGTCGCGACGGCCGCCGACCTGCCGGCCGGCACCGACCTCGCCGTGTGGCCCGAGGCCTTCGCCCGCGACTTCGGCACGGCCGGCTCCGACGTCTCGCCGTACGCCGAGCCGGTGGACGGGCCGTTCGCCACCGCCGCCGCGGGGGTCGCGAAGGAGAGCGGCGCGACCGTCGTCGCCGGGATGTTCGAGACCTCCGAGGACCCGACCCGCCCGTGGAACACCCTCGTGGCCGCGGGCGCCGGCGGCGAGCGGTCGTCGTACCGCAAGATCCACCTGTACGACTCCTTCGGCTACCGCGAGTCCGACCGCCTCTCCGCGGGCCCGACGCAGCCGGTGACGATCGAGGTCGGCGGCTTCACCGTGGGCCTGATGACCTGCTACGACCTGCGCTTCCCCGAGCACGCGCGGCTCCTGGTCGACGCGGGCGCGGAGGTGCTGGCGCTGCCGGCGGCGTGGCTCGCCGGCGACCTGAAGGTCGACCACTGGCGGACGCTGCTGCGGGCGCGCGCGATCGAGAACACGGTCTTCGTCGTCGCCGCGGCGCAGCCGGCGCCCCGCTACACGGGCCACTCGATGGCGGTCGACCCGCTCGGCCGGGTGCTCGCGGAGGCGGGTCCGGAGGCGGGTCGCGTCGACGCCGTCCTGGACCGCGCCGTGCTGACCGCGGCCCGGGAGACCAACCCGTCCCTGGCGAACCGTCGGCTGTAGCCTCGACCCCCGTGTCCACGACCTCCGGGCGCCGCCGGGCGACGCCATCGAAGCCCGCGCCGGGCGCCGGGTGGCGGGGTCGGGTCGACCGGGTGCGGGACAGCCGGCTGCCGGTGACGGCGTGGTTCACGCTCGTCGCGGCCGCCCTCGTCTGCCTCGGCACGAGCGCCGCGGAGGTCGGTCCGGGCTGGCTGGCGGACGCCGGCTCGGTCGCGATCAGCAGCGCCTTCACCTGGGCCCTCGCCGCCCGCGTCGGGGGCCGGCCGGTGCTGTTCGGGGGCCTCGCCCTGGTCCTCGGCGTCACCGCCGTGGTCAGCGACCTGGACCAGCTCCGCACGGGTGCGGCGGTCCTGACCTGCGCCGTCGGCGGGGTGCTGGGGGTGATGGCGACCGTGCCGGCCCGGCGGTTCCGGGTCGCGGCCCGCGAGGTCCTCGTCGCGTCGGTGATCGGGGCGATCGCCGCCGTCGCGAGCCTCGGCTACGAGCCCGTCGTGCTGCTGGGCCGCTTCGAGTACGTCACCCTCGCCCTGGCCCTCGCGGTCTCCTTCGGCGTCGTCTGGCGCCTCGGCGCCGGCCTGCACGGTCTCGGCCGCCGCGGGCTGGTCGTCGTCCTCGTGGGCGCGCTGCTGCTGGCCCTCGCGCTCGGGTACGCCGAGCTGCTGCGCCGCTACGGCACCCCCGGGCTGGTCGAGTCGGTCCTCGACGGCGTGGCGGACTTCCGCGACCGCTTCGGCGCCGTGCCCCGCCCGACCCAGGCGCTGCTGGGCATCCCGGCGCTGGCCTGGGGCGTGCACATGCGCGCCCGCCGCCGCCAGGGCTGGTGGGTCTGCGCCTTCGGGGTCGCGGCCACGCTGCCGCTGACCCACGTGCTGCTCAACCCCGCCTCGTCGGTGCTGGAGGTCAGCCTGTCGTTCCTGTACAGCCTCGTGATGGGCCTCGCGCTCGGGTACGTCGTGATCCGCGTCGACCTCGCCCTCACCGGCTCGCGCGGGTCCCGCGCCCGCCGCGCCGAGGAGGCCTCCGCCGGTCGGCCCGAGCCCGCCCGCACCCAGCCGCTGCTCTGAGTCCGGGCCACCCGGCCGGGTGGGAGTAGGTTGCCGCCCATGGCACGCGAACAGCTGGAGGCGATCACCGCCGAGATGGTGGCCAACGTGATGGTCGTCGAGGTCGCGATCGGCGACACCGTCGCGCCGGGCGACTCCGTGGTGCTGCTGGAGTCGATGAAGATGGAGATCCCCGTCGTGGTCGAGCGCGGCGGCGTCGTGCGGGACATCAAGGTCGACCCCGGCGACGTCGTCCAGGAGGGCGACGTCCTGGTCGTCCTGGGCTGAGTCCCGGCCTGGGTCCTGGCCTGGGTCCTGGGCTGGACCGGGCCCTGGCACCCCCCATGGCCGCCGGGACCCGACCCGGCCCGACCCATCGTCACCCCGGGCCCGCCCCGGCGGCAGTCGACCGATCGGCTGACGCCGCCGGCCCGGACGCGTCAGTCGAGGTGGCCCTGCTGCTGGGCCAGCCACGCCAGGTGGTGGGTGTTGCCGGGCTCGAGACCGAGCGCCCGGAACTTCTCCCGGATCCGTGACAGGTGCGTCTTCACCGAGGACGCGTCCTTGGTGACGCCGTGCATGGCGGCGACCTGGCGGTAGGTGAGGCCCTCGTCGAGGGCGCGGAGGATCTCCACCTGCCGCGGCGACAGCTGCGCCGCCAGCGTCGGGTCGGTCACCAGTGCGTGGGCCAGCGGACCGGAGCAGCAGAACTCGCCGTCCGCGGCGCCCCGGATCGCCCCCACCAGCGTCTCGGGCGGGTCGCTCTTGAGCAGCACCCCGCACGCGCCGTACGCCACGGCGTCGCGCAGCGGCACCGGCTTCTCCTGGGTCGTGTAGACCAGCACGCGCGCGCCCGTGGCCATGAGGGTCGGGATGGACGGCGCCGAGGAGGTGCCCGACGCCAGGTAGAGGTCGAGCAGCACCACGTCGACCGCCACGTCGAGGGCCAGCAGCTGCTCGACGTCGTCGACGGAGGCGACGAGCTCCATGTCGGGCGCGCGGCGCATCAGGCTCAGCTCGATCCCGTCGCGCACGACCGGGTGGTTGTCGATCGAGGCGACCCGGATCCGCTCGCCCTCCCGCGGGCCGTTCACGCTGTGCACACCGCCCATGCCACGCGGACCCGTCACGATCGGGAAGTCGGACGATCGGGGGACACGACGTACGTCGAGCGCGTGGCGTCGCGGTGGCCCTCGGCGTCGGGCGGATCCTGGTCGAGCGGGGGCACCACGACGAGCCGGGCGGGCTCGTCGGCGGTCGCGGGCAGCACGGTCACCCGATGGTCGGGGTCGGTGGCGAGCAGCACGGCCCGCAGCAGCCGCCAGGCGGCCATCGGCAGGTCCGGTGAGTCCTCCTCGACCGCCCGGATCGCGACGCCGGTGCCCCGGGCGCGGGCGTCGTCGACCGCGGCCCTCGTCGCGGGGTCGAGCGGCCGGGTGAGGTAGAGGTCGTCGCGGCAGCGCGCCGCCAGCACCCGCGCGCGCTCGGGGTCGGCGGGCCCGGTGCCGGTGGCGACGCCGCGCAGGAAGGGCACCACCGCATCCTCGAGGTGCGCGAGGCGCACCCGCCGGGACTCCGCGAAGGACCGCGACCAGGCCGACACCTCCCGCTGCCGGGTGAGGGTCTCGACGAGGCGCGCCATCCGTCGCTCGCTGCGACGCACACCCGTGCCGAAGACGATCCCCACCCCGATCACCGTCAGCGGGGTGAGGAGCGCTCCCGCCGGGTCGAGGGGACCGATCCCGGGGGCGACGGCGGCGAACGCGACCACGGTGGCGACCTGCGCCACCGCCATCAGCACGCCGGCCCGGGGCGCGACCTGGAAGGCGACGATGCACAGCACGTTGGCGCCTGCCCCGACCACCCACGACTCCACGCTGTAGAGCGTCTGCGGGCCCGCGGCGACCAGGCCGAGCCAGGTGAGGCCGCAGACGGCGACGACGAGGCCGACCAGGAGCGTCGGACCGAAGCCCTCGCGCGCCGTCGTCCGACGGACGACGGCCACGAGGACCAGCCCCAGGCCGAGCAGCACCGCCAGCGACACCGGCGGCTGCTCGCCGGGGTAGCGCAGGAAGAGGTAGCTGTTGGTCACCGCCGGGATCACCGCGATCGTGCGCACCGCCCGCCCGTAGTCCCACAGCGACCGTCGCCCCGACAGCGGGTCGAGCCCCCGGGCCTCCGGCCAGACGAGCCGCACCTCCGCCCCCGGGCCCGAGGGCGACGGCCCGACGTACGCCGCGCCGCCGACCTCGCGCATCCGGCCGACGATCGAGCGTCGGATGCCGAAGCCCGGCTGCCAGCCGGGTGCGAGGCCCGCGCCGTCGTCGGTGACCGTGGCCGCCGCCCGGTCCGCGGAGGACCGCAGCTCCACGCGTGCGCTCAGGGCGTCGCCGTGGCGGGCCGCGTTGCGCAGCGCCTCGCCGATCGCGCCGCGCAGCGCGCCCAGGACCCGCGGCGGGGGAGCGGCCCCCCAGTCGCTGTCGTCGACGTCGAGCCGCAGCGTCGAGCCGGCCCGGAGCCGGTCGGTCAGCGCCCGGACGTCGGCGACCCCGTCGGTGTCCGACAGGGCCGCGAGCGCCGCGCGGCAGGCGCGGCGCCGCTCCGCCTCCGGCAGACCGAGCTCGACCGCCGACAAGGCGCTGATCACGTCGTCGTGCACGACCCGCCGGGTGGCCTCCAGCGCCAGCTCGGCGTTGGCCCGGTCGCTGCGCTCCGCCGTGAGCCGGCTGCCGCGCCCGAACGCCCGGTCGGCGGACTCCGCCGCCGAGCGGAGGTGGCCCACCACCGCCCAGATCGACAGCGCCATCCCCGCCGGGAGCACCCACTCGTCGAGACCCCCGAACGGTCCGAGGTCGACGGTGGCCCCGCGCAGCACGACGTGCAGCACTCCGGCCACCCCCACGACGACCAGCGTCACCCGGGCGCTGCTCGCGAACGCCACCGGCGCGAGCATCACGTTCTGCAGCGCGTTGACCGGCAGCAGCTGCACCGCGAAGGCCGCCAGCGCCGGGTCGCGCGCCACCAGGCAGGCGCTCACCAGGCTGACCCCGGCGACCGCGACCGCGACGGCCCCTGACGCACCGCCCGGCCCGCGGCGCCGCTCGCGCAGGCAGAGCGCGACCAGCGCGACCTGGCTGACGAGCAGCACGGCCCACGCCGCCCCGCTCGTCGTCAGCAGCCCGCGACCGGACAGCGCCAGCGCCAGCACGGTGCCGGCCACGTGGGCGCCCGCCACGAACGCGCCGCCGACGAGCACCACCCGGTCCACCGACCGTCGCCACGACCCGCCTGCATCCCCATGCATGCTCGGAGGATAGGCGCGCCCGCCGACACCGACCTTCGGCGCCGGTCGGCCCGTGGCGTCGAGCCCGAGGTGGGCGCGCCCGTCACCGGCCACCGGTGTCTCGACGCGCACCGCGACCTCGTTCCTCGGTCGCGGGGCTTGCTCGACCCGATTCGCCCCGCGCCGGGCGCTGGTTCCTCGCGGACCGCGACGTGGGCGCGCCCGTCACCGGCGTCTCGACGCGCACCGCGACCTCGTTCCTCGGTCGCGGGGCTTGCTCGACCCGATTCGCCCACGCCGGGCGCTCGTTCCTCGCGGACCGCGACGTGGGCGCGCCCGTCACCGGTGTCTCGACGCGCACCGCGACCTCGTCCCTCGGTCGCGGGGCTCGCTCGACCCGATTCGCCCCACGCCGGGCGCTCGTTCCTCGCGCCCGGCTGGCGAATCGCAGAGGGGGCGGGATTCGAACCCGCGGCCGACATCGCTGCCGGCGACCGCTTTCAAGGCGGTTCCCTTAGGCCGCTCGGGCACCCCTCCACGCCGTCCCCCGTCAGCCGGGGGTCGGGCGTGCCTGCGATCCTAGAGGCGTGACGACGCAGTACCGACTCTCCCCGCAGCTCGTCGCCCGCGTGGTCGGCGCGGCCCTGCTGCTGGTCGGGGTCCTGATCCTCGTGCTGACCCTCGCGGTGGCGGCGCTCGGCCTCCCCGGCTGGGTGCTGCTCGTGGTCGCGGTCGTCGGCCTGCTCGGCGTGTCGGCCACCGGGTACGCCGCCGTCCGGGTCGGCTGGGTGCTCCGCGTGACCGACGAGGGGTACGTCGTCCGCTTCGTCCGCGGCGCCGGCACGACGCGGGCGCGGTGGAAGGACGTCGAGGACGCGGTCACCGCCGAGGTCGCCGGCAGCCCGTGCGTCGTCCTGCGGCTGCGCGACGGCCGCTCCACCACGATCCCGGTCACGGTGCTGGCCGTCGACCGCGACCGGTTCGTGCGCGAGATGCAGGAGCACCTCCGTCGCGGACGCGGGCTCCGTCCCCTCTGAGGGCCGGGGCGCATCGCGCGTGACCAGCGCGGGAGCCTGATTCGCCGCACCGGTCGGGCCCTTGTAGCCTGTGTCGCGCTGCCGGGGAGGCGTCGCCTAGTGGCCTATGGCGCCCGCCTGCTAAGCGGGTTGAGGTTGATTACCTCTCGCGGGTTCAAATCCCGCCGCCTCCGCAGCCGACCGTGGCCCGGTGTCGCACCGGGCCACGGTCCCCGCCGCGGCGGCGTCCGCCGACCGCCGAGCCCGCGCGTGCCGATCTCCGCGATCCGCCACCGGCGGTGGTGATGGTGGTGCACAGTCGTGCGTTGTACTGTCCAACCTCGTCCCACGGGGGCCTCGCCGGTCACGGCTGTCTCGGGCCCCTGGATCGTTGGGCTCTACTGAGCGCGCCCTTTTGCAAGTCCTTGCATTGCATCTTTCTGAGGCAGCGATGCCCTGCTGCAAACTCCTGCAGCGCCCCATGATTGATCCCGCAGGCGGAAGTCGTTCGGACTTCCATCACCGACCATCTGCGGGAGCGTCATGAAGCACCTTCGTCGAGTCGCCACCACCATCGTCGTCGCCGTCCTGAGCGTCGGTGTGGTCTCGGTCTCCGCGTCGGCGGCCAGTGCCGAGGACGGCGCCTCCCAGACCAAGACCAGCACGTACGTCGTGAGCGCTCGACGGGACAGCGGCTGGCACTGATCTTCACGGCCCCGCGCGGGCCGTGATGCCCCGAGGCATGGACCCACCCCCCTGGTCTGTCAGCCACCCCCCGGCTGGTCTCGAGGATTTGAGGGCGGCGACCACGCGGTCGCCGCCCTCACTGTTCGTCGGGGTCGGCCAGCTCCTCGGCCGTGACGTCGCCCGACACGCCGCGCCGGCCCATCTCGTAGCCGAGCTGGAAGCGGGTCTGGATCTCGTACTCCGTCTTGAGGTCGGCGATGTAGCCGGCGAAGGTCCGCGGGCTCACCCCGAGGCGCTTGGCGCTGACCGGGTCGGAGTGGCCCTCGACGAGCATCCGGATCGTCATCGCCCGCTGCTCGGCGGCGATGCTCCGCATCACGTCCTTGTCCTTGCTGGTGAAGGGCCGCGCCCGCTCCCAGTGACGCTCGAAGACGTCGACCAGGTACGCGATCAGCGACCGCTCGCGGATGACCAGGGCCGTCGAGGTGCCCTCGGCGCTCGGGATGACGGCGACCTGGCGGTCGACCACGATCAGCCGGTTGAAGAACTCGTCGAGCGTGCGGATCTCGCCGCCGCGTGCGGTGACCGCGGCGACGTACTCGTGCTGGAACGGGCTGCGCCGCGCGGAGTGCTGGTAGAGGGTGCGGATGGAGACGCCGCGATCGAGCAGGGGGAGGTCGCGCTCCTTCGCCGCGGCCAGCGTCGCGGCGTTCCGGCCGGTCTGGGGCTGCGCCGTCAGCATCTCGGTCTGGGCGTCGACCAGCAGGGAGGCGAGGTACGCGTTGATCGCGGGCACGCCGCGGATCTCCGTGTAGGGGCCCGTGGCCGGCTGCGGTGCCCGGCGCCAGGCCTGCGCCAGACCGTTGAACGCCGTGGCCCACTGCGACGACTCGGTGAGCAGCTCGGCGCCGCGCTGGCCGAGCGGGGTGACCACGCGTGACTGCACGGTCGAGGGGTCGACGGCGACGTAGCGGGCCGACTCGGGGTCCACGCTGACGAGACCGAGGCGTTGCAGGAGGGTGAACGCCGGGTGGTCCTCTCCCCCCACCGCGAGGGCCGGGTCCTCGACGTCGAGGCCCCCGGCGGACACGATCCGCTCCCACAGCTCGGTGCCCGCCGTCTCCAGCAGGGCGCGGTCCTGTGCATCGAGTTCTGGCACTCCCGTGCTCCACCCCTTCCCGCCCGCCCCCGGTCAGCGCATTCTTGCACCGAGGGCACGAACCCCCGCCAGGTTTCACCTGACGGGGGTTCGGGAGCCGGCGCGAGGCGCCGACCGCGTGCGACGTCGCCGGGTCAGGCGCCCAGGCGGGTCCTCAGGCCGTCGAGCTCGGTCCAGAGCACGGCGGGCAGGTTGTCGCCGAACTTCTCGAACCACTCCTGGATCTGCGGCAGCTCGGCCTTCCACTCCTCGGCGTCGACCGCGAGGGCCGCCTCGAGGGCCTCGGGCGTCATGTCGAGGCCGTCGACGTCGAGCGAGCCGTCGGCCGGCACGTGGCCGATCGGGGTCTCCTTGGCCGCGGCCTGGCCGTCGATGCGCTCGACGATCCACTTGAGCACGCGGCTGTTCTCGCCGAAGCCCGGCCACAGGAAGCCGCCCTCGTCGTCACGACGGAACCAGTTGACGTAGAAGATCTTCGGCAGCTTGGCCGCGTCGTTCTCCTTGCCCATCGTGATCCAGTGGTTGAAGTAGTCGCCCGCGTGGTAGCCGATGAACGGCAGCATCGCCATCGGGTCGCGCCGCACGACGCCCACCTGGCCGGTCGCGGCCGCGGTGGTCTCGCTGGACAGCGTCGCGCCGAGGAAGGTGCCGTGGGTCCAGTCGCGGGCCTCGAAGACCAGCGGGACGGTCGTCTTGCGGCGCCCGCCGAAGAGGATGGCGTCGATCGGCACGCCGCGCGGGTCGTCGTACTCGGGGGCGAGGATGTCGCACTGCTTGATCGGGGTGCAGTAGCGGCTGTTGGGGTGCGAGGACGGCTGGTCGGAGTCGGGCGTCCAGTCCTCGCCCTTCCACGACGTGGCGTGGTCGGGCATCCCCTCGAGACCCTCCCACCAGATGTCGCCGTCGTCGGTGAGCGCGACGTTGGTGAAGACCGAGTTGCCCTTGTTGATGGTCTTCATCGCGTTGGGGTTGGTGTGCTCGTTGGTGCCGGGAGCGACGCCGAAGAAGCCGAACTCGGGGTTGACCGCCCACAGGCGGCCGTCCTCGCCGATGCGCATCCAGGCGATGTCGTCGCCGAGGGTCTCGACCTTCCAGCCCGGGATCGTGGGCTCGAGCATGGCCAGGTTGGTCTTGCCGCAGGCGCTGGGGAAGGCGGCGGTCACGAACTTCACGACGCCCTCGGGCGAGGTGAGCTTGAGGATCAGCATGTGCTCGGCGAGCCAGCCCTCGTCGCGGGCCATGACGCTCGCGATGCGCAGGGCGTAGCACTTCTTGCCGAGCAGCGCGTTGCCGCCGTAGCCGGAGCCGAAGGACCAGATGGCCCGCTCCTCGGGGAACTGCACGATGTACTTGGTGTCGTTGCACGGCCACGCGACGTCGGCCTGGCCCTCCTCCAGCGGCATGCCGACGGAGTGCAGGCACGGCACGTACGCCGCGTCGAGCTCCTCCATCCGCCGCAGCACGTGGGAGCCCATGCGCGACATGACCCGCATCGAGGCGGTGACGTACGCCGAGTCGGTGATCTCGATGCCGAACATCGGGCTCTCGGCCTCGAGGTGGCCCATCACGAAGGGGATGACGTACATCGTGCGGCCCTTCATGCAGCCGGCGTACAGCCCGCGCATGAGGGTCTTCATCTCCTCGGGGTCCATCCAGTTGTTGGTGGGCCCGCAGTCCTTCTCGTCGACCGAGCAGATGTAGGTGCGGTCCTCGACCCGCGCGACGTCGATCGGGTCCGAGGCGGCGTGGAAGGAGTTCGGCTTCTTGGCCGGGTCGAGCTGGGTGAAGGTCCCCGAGCCGACGAGGCTCGCGGTGAGCTCCTGCCACTCCTCGTCGGAGCCGGTGCACCAGTGGATGCGGTCGGGCTGCGTGAGCTCCGCGACCTCGTTGACCCAGTCGAGGATGCCTCGGTGGGTGGTGGGCTCCTGGAGTTCGGCGGTCATGCCTGTTGGTCCCTCTCGCGGTGCTCCGCCGAGCGTGTCGGCGGGTCGTGGAGTCTCTGTATGTGGCCGACGGCGTCGTTGCCGAGGACGTTGTGGGGTCGCCCGACCAGGCGTCCGCCCGGTGGGTGCGCCGAGGCTACACAGCGCGTTCGGGCCGCACCTATTGGATCGATCAAGGCTGGCGTGGCCCGGTGGGACGGGGTCGGCCCAGGCCCCTAGCGCCGGCCGGCGGCGTTGCGGAGGCGCTCGACCAGGCCCCAGGCCGCGCTCTTCGTGAGCCCCCGCAGCAGGATCGTGCGTCCGGTGACGCGGGCGTCGTCGCCGACCTCGAGCTCGACACCTCCCGCGCCGCGCAGGACCTGCACGAGCCCGGGCGCAGGACGGGGCAGGGGCGCGTCGGCGGGCGCGACGTCGAGGCGCACCTGCCAGGTCAGCCCGTCCGGGGCGGTGGTGGTCGTCGCCGCGACGAGCGTGAGGGGACGCGCCTCGCCGCGGGGCAGCAGCGCGAACCGCGCCGACGAGCCGCACAGCCGCTCGATCGCGTTGGCGGTGCAGGGCTCGCGGATCACGCGCCGCTGCGCGTCGCCGAGCGTGACCGCCAGCCGGCCGTCGAAGGCGGGCGCGCCGCCGGTCGCGTCCCCGCCGTCCAGCTCGGGGGCGCGGAACGGCTCCGCGGCCGGGGAGCCGCTCTCCTCCGGGGCCGGCGCGGCCGGCTCCCCGGCGGTGGTGCAGCCCGCCGCCAGCAGCCCGAGCACGACCAGCCACCCGGCGTACGACGGGAGGCGGGCGGGTCGGCGGGTCACCCCCCGATCCTCCGGGGTCGCGCAACAACCCGACCCTGATTGGCGACCCGCGGCGCCGGTCGGCTATCGTCGTGCGGTCACCGCAGGTCGGTGACGGGCGCCTGTAGCTCAACGGATAGAGCATCTGACTACGGATCAGAAGGTTTGGGGTTCGAATCCCTACAGGCGCGCAGGACACGGAGCCCAGGTCGATGATCGTCGACCTGGGCCCTCGACGTGCTGCGGACGACCGCGACGCGCCGCCGTGCGCCGAGGGGGACTCCGAGTGGTCGGAGGGCCACCACGTGCTGGTCGTGCCGGTGCCCCGGCTGGAGCCGTACGTCGTGGAGCGGACCCGCCACCACGACGCCTCGTTCCTCTCCGACGACCCCGGCTTCGTCCACGCCCACATCACGCTGCTGGCGCCCTGGCTCGACGCGCCCACGACCTGCGACCTGGACGTCGTCGCGCGGATCGTCGCCGCGGCGCCGGCTTTCGGGTTCGTGCTCGAGGACGTGCGGGCCTTCCCCGACGGCACCCTCCACCTCCCGCCGTCGCCGTCCGGGCCCTTCGCCGCGCTGACGGCCGAGCTGGCCGCCGCCTTCCCGAGCTGTCCGCCGTACGCCGGCCGGCACCGCCCGGTCCCGCACCTCACGGTCGACCGGATCAGCGAGGGGGTCACCCTCGCCGGGACGCGAAGGGCACTCGGCCGGCTGCTGCCGGCCGTCTGTCGCGCGGAGCGGGTGGCGCTGCAGTGGTACGCCAACCACGGGTGCCGCACGGTCGCGGAGTGGGAGCTGGGGCGCGGCGGTGACGTCGGCCGCGACGACCGCGTCAGGCGCGGCGGCGACCGACCACGGGGTTGAGCTCGGAGGCCGCGAGGCCGCCCGGCTGCACCCCGGGCAGGAAGTCGCGCCAGGCGCCGCTGATCAGGGTGGGCGACTCCACGACGCGGGCGCCGTCGGCGAAGTAGGTGGTGGCCAGCGCCCGCCGCGGCTGGGTCGTCAGGTTGGGCCCGGCGGTGTGGAAGCACAGCGCGGAGTGGAAGGAGACGTCACCGACCGCGAACGGGTGGGACTCCACCGCGACCTGGCGCTCGGCGAACCGCTGGGCGACCGACTCGTCGTAGGAGGAGGTGACCTTGTCGAACTCCAGGTCGGCCACCTCGTCGCGCACGTCCCGGCCCCGGGCGAAGGAGAGCGGCCCCATCCGTCCCGGGATCGACGACATCGGCATCCACGCCGTGACCGCCTGCACCGTCTGGAGCGGGAAGTGCTCGGCGTCGTGGTGCCACGGGGTGCGGCCGCAGCCGGGCTCCTTCGACAGGGCGTTGTCGTGGTAGATCCGCACGGCGGGCTCGTCGAGGAGCTCGGCGGCGAGCCCGCCGAGCCGCGGCGAGAGCGCGACCGCCCGCATCAGGTCGTCGTGGAGCCACATCTGCTCCAGGGCGGTGAACCGACCGGCGACGTCGTCCCCGTGCTCGGCCCGCAGGAGCTCCTCGAGACGCTCCGCCAGCCGTCGTACGACGGGCGCGGAGAGCACGGCGGGCAGCCGGACGAACGCCTCGCGCCGGAAGGCCTCGCGCGCCGTCGGGTCGAGGTCGTAGGGCTCCGCCAGCTCGCGGGCGAGCTCCTCGTCGGAGGCCGGCGCGACGTCGGGCAGTCCCGGGCCCGCGACGAGCTCGGTGGGGGTCTCCTCGTTCTTGGCGAGGGTGACGTACCAGTCCCACCAGTCCTGGTCGTCGCCCGCCCAGTCCTGCTCCAGGCCGCCGCCGCGGTTCTGCTCGGGGAGCCGGTCGTTGGTGACGTCGGGGTTCAGAGCCATAGCAGGGACACCTCGTGGTCGAAGTCGTAGCGGCCGTCCGCGTCGCGGCACGAGGCGAGGTACCCACCCAGGACGGGCGCCGCCTCCATCTCGGTCAGCGACACCGAGTCGTCGAACGCGCAGCGCTGCAGGAACCCCTCGACGACGTCCCGGTCCCCGCTGCCGGTGCGGTAGGTGACGCGCTGGTCGCGCACGTCGGCGCCCGCCCGGGTGAGGGCGTCGCGCACCTGCTCGGCCGTCGAGTACGGCGTGGCGTCGCGCACCCCGGCCCGGAAGGCGTCGTAGAAGGCCAGGTAGTGGGAGGACGCCGTGGCCTGGGCGACGAGCCCCAGACCGCCCGGGGCCAGCGCCGCGACGAACCGCTCCGCCGCGAGGTCGAGCTCCTCGGGGGGCAGGGCGTACAGGGCGTGGACGGCCCAGACGACGTCGTAGCCGGCGTGCTCGGCGGGCAGGTCCTGCAGCGTCGTCACCAGCTCGTGGCGGGGCACGAACGGCGGGGCGAGGACGCCGCGCGCCTCGCGGACCGAGAAGGCCGACGGGTCCAGCAGGTCGTAGGCGACGGCGGGGACCCCGCTCAGGTCCGTGTGGGTGCGCAGCGCGGTCGGGAACTTCCCGCTGCCGCACGCCACGTCCAGCAGCGACCAGCCGTCGTGGGCCCTCTCGCGGAGCAGCTCGGGCCAGTCAGCGGCGAGCGCGAGCTGGCGGTAGTCCTCGGTGGCCAGGGCGTAGAACGCCTCCATGCCGGTGCGGCCCGACTCGCTCCAGTGCTGGAGGCTGCGGTCCGCGGTGTCACCTGTGCTCACGCTGCCCCTGTCGTCCCGCTCCGGAGCAGACCACCGTGCCTGCCGTGTCGCCGCCTGTGTGACGCTGAAGCAGTGTCCAACCTAGCCCGCTCGACCTCACCCGGGCCGACGCCCCGGCCGCGTCGGCGTCGTCCGGACGAGATGTTGGACGAGCTCCGCTCGGCGCGTCGCGGTCAGCCGGCCCTGCCGCCGCTCGCACCGGACACCTACGCCCGCGGTCACGCGGCGTTCGAGGCGCTCTCGGACCAGCGGGCGCTGATCGGCCGCCATCTCTCCGCCCGGCTCGCCGGCCGTGGCGCCGGGCCGGTCTCGCTGCTCTCGGTGGGGTGCGGCGACGGGTCCCTCGACGCGCCGCAGGCCGCGGCGCTGGCGGACGTGTCACCGGCGCGGCCGGTGCGCTACGTCGGCGTCGACCCGTACGAGCCGAGCACGGCCGCCTTCGCCGCCGCGATGGCCGCGCTGGGACGTGACAACCTGACCGCGGAGGTGCACACCGCGACCTTCGCCGAGGCTCCCGTGGGCGGGGCCTTCGACGTCGTCACCTTCGTCCACTCGATGTACTACGTGCCCGACGTCGCCGCGACGCTGCGGGCGGCCCACGACCTGCTGCTCCCGCGCGGGGAGCTGCTGGTGCTCAGCGCCCCCCGCGGGGCTCTGAACCTGCTGGTCGACGTCCTTGCCCCACCGGTGGACGAGCACCGGCAGTGGTTCAGCGACGACATCGCGGCCGGCGTCGCCGCGGCCGGCGCGACGCCCGAGGAGACGGTCACCCTCGAGGGTCGCCTGTCCCTGGACGGCGCCGGCGACGAGGTCCTCGACTTCGCGGTGCAGGCCAGGCTCACGCCCGAGCTGCGGCCCCTGGTCCGCGCCTACCTCGAGGCGGTGTCCGTCGCGTGCCCCACGTCGGGCGTCCTGCACGTGCCCCACCCCGTGGACGTCCACTGCCTGCGCCGGGCGGCGTGATCCGCGGCGACCCGTGACTGGCTGGGCGCGCGCCGGCGGGTCGCCGCGGGGCCGCGATCAGGACGGCGAGTGGACCATCTGACCGTCGATCCAGCCGGTGCCGTACATCCGGACGTAGTCCACGCTCATGGTGGCCGGGAAGCGGGTGCGGCGGTCGGGGTCGCCGGGCCAGTCACCGCCGACGGCGACGTTGAGCAGCAGGTGCATGCCCCGCTCGTACACCCAGAGGCTGCCGGCGGGCAGCATCTCGGGGGTCAGCGTGTAGACGGGCCGCCCGTCGACCAGCCAGTGGATCCTGTAGGGCTCCTTGACCACGGAGTACACGTGGTAGTCGCTGCTGGCCGGCGCGCCGAGGTCGACGGCGTGACCGATCCCGTCGGGGCCGGAGTAGCCCGGCCCGTGGGCGGTGCCGTACGCCGTGCGCGGCTCGTGGCCCACCACCTCGGCGATGTCGATCTCGCCCTGCGCGGGCCAGATCTCCTCGGTCTCGCCGAGCATCCAGATCGCCGGCAGCAGGCCGCGACCGGTGGGCAGCTTGGCGCGGACGTCGATCCGGCCCCACCCCAGCGCGACCCGGCCCTCGGTGGTGAGGCGGGCGGAGGTGTAGTCGCAGGAGCCGGACGGCCAGCAGGGGTGCCGCGAGTCGCGGACGGCCCGGCGCGCGGTGATGTCGAGGGAGCCGGCGCCGTTCAGGGCCGAGTTGCCGCGGTAGTCGGTGTAGTACTGCCGCTCGTTGTTCCACCAGCCCTGCGTCTCGCGGTTGCCGACCTTCGTCGTCCACACGCCCGGGTCGACGCGGGCGCCGGCGGCGCCGTCGAACTCCTCGGCCCAGAACGGCGTCTCGCCGCGGTCGGTCGGACCCTCCGCGACGGCGGGCGTGGGGCTCAGGGAGGCAGCGGTGGTGGCGGCCAGGAGCAGCGCCAGGACCGCCGTGCGTGCCAGGCGCAGGCTCATGGCGCCCAGGGTAGACGGCGTGACGGCCCTCCGCGGCGTCGTCCGACGGGGCGACGACGCCGCGGGGCGGACCTCAGCGCACCAGGGCCGGACGCTTGGGGTCGAAGGCCCAGCCCGGCACGAGGTACTGCATCGCCACCGCGTCGTCCCGCGCGCCGAGGCCGTGGGACAGGTAGAGCTCGTGGGCCGCGGCGAGACGGTCGGGGTCGAGCTCGACCCCGAGGCCCGGTCGCGCCGGCACGGCGACCCGGCCGTCGCGGATCTGGAGCGGATCGCGGGTGAGCCCCTGACCGTCCTGCCAGATCCAGTGGGTGTCGAGCGCGGTGATCTCGCCCGGGGCGGCGGCACCGACCTGGGTGAACATCGCGAGCGAGACGTCGAAGTGGTTGTTGGAGTGCGAGCCCCAGGTCAGCCCGAAGTCGTGGCACAGCTGGGCGACGCGCACCGAGCCGGCCATCGTCCAGAAGTGGGGGTCGGCCAGCGGGATGTCGACCGAGTGCTCGCGCACGGCGTGGGCCATCTGGCGCCAGTCGGTGGCGATCATGTTGGTGGCGGTGCGCAGGCCCGTGGCGCGGCGGAACTCGGCCATCACCTCACGACCGGAGTAGCCGTCCTCGGCGCCGCAGGGGTCCTCGGCGTACGCGAGCACGTCGTCGAGGCCCGAGCAGAGGCGGACGGCGTCGGCGAGCAGCCAGCCGCCGTTGGGGTCGAGGGTGATGCGCGCGTCGGGGAAGCGGCGGGCCAGTGCGGTCACCGCCGCGACCTCGTGCTCGCCCGGGTGGACGCCGCCCTTGAGCTTGAAGTCGCTGAAGCCGTAGCGCTCCGCGGCCGCCTCGGCCAGCGCGACGACGTCCTCGGGGGACGACGCGGCCTCGCGGCGCCGCCGACCCCACGCGTCGGACCCGTCGTCGCCGCGGAGGTAGGGCAGGTCGGTCGCGTCGGGGTCGCCGACGTAGAAGAGGTAGCCGAGCATCGGCACGCTCGCCCGCTGCTGGCCGTCGCCGAGGAGCTCGGCGACGGGGACGCCGGCCTCCTGGCCGGCGAGGTCCAGCAGCCCGGACTCGAGCGCCGTGACGGCGTGCACGGTGGTGCGCAGGTCGAAGGTCTGCGCCCCGCGACCGCCCGCGTCGCGGTCGGCGTACCGGGCGGCCACCTCGCGCAGCAGGGAGCGGTAGCGCGGCACGGGGTGACCGACGAGCAGCTCCCCGGCCTCCTCGATGGTGCGGCGGATGGCCTCGCCGCCGGGCACCTCGCCGAGGCCGGTGCGGCCCTCGGAGTCGGTGACGACCGCGATGTTGCGGGTGAAGAACGGGCCGTGCGCACCCGACAGGTTGAGCAGCATCGAGTCGTGCCCGGCGACGGGCACCACCTCGACGCGCGCGATCGTCGCGGTCACCGCGGCAGCTCCAGCTCGCCGTCGACGCGGCGCACGAGGCCCCACGGGTTGTCGTCGCGCAGCGCGTCGGGCAGCAGCGCCGCCGGCACGTCCTGGTAGCAGACCGGTCGCTGGAACCGCTCGATCGCGCGGGAACCGACGGAGGTGGTCCGGGCGTCGGTGGTCGCGGGGAACGGCCCGCCGTGCACCATCGCGTGACCGACCTCGACCCCGGTGGGCCAGCCGTTGAACAGGATCCGGCCGACCCGGCGCTCCAGCGCCGGCAGCAGCACGCGGGCGGCGCGCACGTCGCCCTCGTCCTCGGCGTCGCAGTGGACGGTCGCGGTGAGCTGGCCCTCCATCGCCTCGATCCGGGGGGCGAGGTCGTCGGCGGAGTCGTAGCGGACGACGACGCCGAACGCCCCGAAGACCTCCTCGAACGCCGTGTCGGGGGCGTCGGCGCCCGCGGTGACGAGAGCGGGAGCGGGGGCCTCGTCGCCGGCGGCGGACCCGGTGGCGACCACGTCGACACCGTCGAGGGCGCCGACGGTCTCGACGCCGCGGCCGTAGGCCTGCGCGATGCCGGGGGTGAGCATGCGTGCGCCGGTGGCGTCGCCGACCGCGCGGGCGGCCGCGGCGAGGAAGGCGTCACCGGCCTCGCCGGTGGGCAGGAACAGCAGGCCGGGGTTGGTGCAGAACTGGCCGGCGCCGAGCGTCAGCGAGCCGACGTACGCCGTGGCGAGGGCCTCGACGGCCTCGCCGCCGCCGGTCAGGGCGCCGGGGAGCACGACGACCGGGTTGACCGACGACATCTCGGCGTAGACGGGGATCGGCGCGGGACGGCGGGCGGCGACCGCGGCGAGCGCGAGCCCGCCGGCGCGGGAGCCGGTGAAGCCGACGGCCGTGATGGCCGGGTCGGCGACCAGCGCCTCGCCGACCTCGTAGCCGGTGCCGGTCTCGCGGGAGTCGAGCAGCGTGAAGACCCCGGCGGGCAGCCCGCTCGCGGCGACGGCGCGCGCCACGGCGGTCGCGACGAGGGCCGCGGTCTCGGGGTGGGCCGGGTGGCCCTTGACCACGACGGGGCAGCCGGCGGCCAGCGCCGAGGCGGTGTCGCCGCCGGCGGTGGAGAAGGCGAGCGGGAAGTTGCTGGCCCCGAACACCGCGACCGGGCCGAGCGGCACCATCCGCTGGCGCAGGTCGGGCCGGGGGAGCGGGGAGCGCTCGGGCAGGGCCGGGTCGATCCGGACGCCGAGGTGGTCACCGGCGCGGACGACGCCGGCGAACAGTCGCAGCTGGCCCGTCGTACGACCGACCTCGCCGGTGATGCGGCCCTCGGGCAGGTGGCTCTCGGCGACGGCCGCGGCGATGATCGCGGCCCTGTCGGCCTCGATCTCGGTCGCGATCGCCTCGAGCAGCGCCGCGCGCTCCGCGGGGGTGGTGGCCCGGAGCGCGTCGGACGCGTCCCGGGCGGCGGCGGTCGCGGTCTGGACGAGGTCGGTGTGGGTCACGCGGGAACGCCTCCGATGCGCTTCACGAGGTCGGTCAGGGTGGTCAGCTCGAGCTCGGTCAGGTCCGTCAGCGGCGGGCGCACCGGCCCGGCCGGGCGGCCGATGACCTGCAGGCCCGCCTTGACGATGGACACGGCGTACCCGCGCTCGCGGTCCCGCAGCTGGGTGTAGGGGATCACGAAGTCGTTGAGCATCCCGTAGACGGCCGCCTGGTCCTGCGCGCGCACGGCGTCGTAGAAGGACAGCGCGAACTCGGGCACGAAGTTGAAGATCGCCGAGGAGTAGGTGGTGACCCCGAGCTGGAGCAGCGGCAGCGCGAAGACCTCGGCGGTGGGCAGACCGCCGACGTAGACGAGCCGGTCGCCCATGCGGGCGTAGGTGCGGGTCATCTCCTCGATGGAGCCGACGCCGTCCTTGAAGCCGATCAGGGTGGGGTTGCGCTCGCAGGCCTTCTCGACGGCGTCGGCGCGCAGCACGGCGTTGGCGCGGCTGTAGAACACGACGCCCAGCGAGGAGGCCTCGCACACGGCGCTGACGTGGTCGACGAGCCCGTCCTGGCTGGCCTCGGTCAGGTACGGCGGCATCAGCAGGATCCCGTCGGCGCCCGCCTCCTCGGCCGCGCGTGCCTGGGCGACCGCGTTGGCGGTCGACCCGGTGGCGGGGGCCAGGACCGGCGTGCTGCCGTCCACGGCCTCGACCGCCGCCCGCACGACCCGGTCGGTCTCCTCGAGGGTCAGCGAGAAGCCCTCACCCGTGCCGCCCGCGGCGAACAGGCCCGCCACCGGGTAGCCGCTCAGCCACGCGAGGTGCTCGCGGTACGCCGCCAGGTCGAGCTCGCGCTCGGCCGTGAAGTGGGTGACGGGGAAGGACAGCAGCCCGCTGCCCAGGGCGGCGGGGAGCTCGGCGGGAGTGAGGTGAGCCACGGGGTTTCCTCTCGGGCGGTACGACGACCCTCGTCGCACCCCGGTGACGCTAGGCACGATGTCGATACCCGTCCAACACTCATTCTGTATCCAGTAGGTCCCGCAGAGCATGAAACCTCACGGGGTCTCGTGGCTCGGGCCTGGCGGCCCTCACGCCTCGACCTCCGATCGGCCGGTGGTCGAGGTGCGAGCGAAGCGAGCCACGAGACCGGGCGAGACGTGCGCCGACCGGTCGCCGGGTCTCGTGGCTCGGGCCTGGCGGCCCTCACGCCTCGACCACCGATCACCCGGAGGTCGAGGTGCGAGCGAAGCGAGCCACGAGACCGGGCGAGACGTACGCCGACCGGTCGCCGGGTCTCGTGGCTCGGGCCTGGCGGCCCTCGCGCCTCGACCTCCGACGCCCGCCGGGTCTCGTGGCTCGGGCCTGGCGGCCCTCGCACCTCGACCTCCGATCACCCGGTGGTCGAGGTGCTCCGAGCCCTGGCGAGGAGCCACGAGACCCGGTGAGGTGTACGCCGGCTGCTCGCGGGGTCTCGTGGCTCGGGCCTGGCGGCCCTCGCACCTCGACCTCCGATCACCCGGTGGTCGAGGTGCGAGCGAAGCGAGCCACGAGACCGGGCGAGACGTGCGCCGACCGGTCGCCGGGTCTCGTGGCTCGGGCCTGGGGGCCCTCACGCCTCGACCTCCGATCACCCGGTGGTCGAGGTGCTCCGAGCCCTGGCGAGGAGCCACGAGACCCGGTGAGACGACAGGTCAGGCGTACGAGTCGTCCACGCGCTGCGCGGAGCGCTGCACCAGGTGGAGGACGTTGCGGAGCATCGGGTTCATGGTGCCGCGGGCCCAGATGGCGTGGAGCTCGACCGGGCGGGCGGGGTCGGAGTCGGGATGGCCGTCGGTCATGGGGGCCAGGGGCATGAACCGCACGCCCTGCACGCCGAGCGCCGCCGCGGTGGCGGGCACGAAGGCGACGCCCTCGCCGGCCGCCACCAGCAGCACGGCGGTGAGGATCTGCTGCACGTTCTGGGTGATCCGTGAGTGACCATTGACCAGGAAGCGCACCGTCAGCTCGTGGAAGTAGCGCGCCTGCGTGGGGTGGTAGCTGATGACCGGCAGGCCGTCGAAGTCCTCCGGGCCCAACGGGCCGGTGGCCGAGGCGAGCGGGTGTCCCTCGTGGACGGCGACCCGCAGCGGCTCGCGCACGACGACGCGCGACGACAGCGCCGAGGTGTCGAACGGCGGCCGCGCCAGGCCCAGGTCGATCTCGCCGCGGCGGATGCCGTCGACCTGCCCGCCGGTGACGCGCTCGTGGAGGATCACCTCGATGTCCGGCAGGTCCTGTCCGAGCAGCCCGAGCAGCGGCCCGAGGATCCCGATCGCGGAGACGGCGGTGAAGCCGAGGTGCAGGGTGCCCGCCGAGCCCCCCTCGACGCGTCGCGCGTGGGCGACGGCCTGGTCGAGGGTGTTGACGAGGCGGTAGGAGTCCTCGAGGAACGCGGCGCCGGCGGCCGTCAGCGACACCCGCCGGTTGTCGCGCTCGAGCAGCTGGGCGCCGACCTGGCTCTCCAGCTTCTGGATCTGCCGTGACAGCGGCGGCTGGGTCATCCGCAGCCGCTCGGCGGCGCGACCGAAGTGCAGCTCCTCGGCGACGGCGACGAAGCAGCGGACCTGGTCCAGCGTGACCGTCATGCCGTGACAGTATCAAGCAATAGCGGATCGGGCTTAGACACGCATCGACGACCGCTCGTACCGTCCAGTGACGGCCACCACAGCCCCCGACACGGAGCCGACCACGGGCTGGCCCCCACGGACACACCAGGAGACACCATGACGAAGCTCGGATCCCCGATCCGCCTGGCGGCGGTCCTCGCCGCGGGTGGCCTCGCGCTCAGCGCCTGCGGCGGCGTGCAGAACACCGCGGGGGGCGGCAGCGACGGTGACGAGTACCCCTCCGGCTCCGTCGAGATGCTCGTCGGCGCCGACCCCGGCGGCTCGAGCGACCTGATCAGCCGCGCGGTCTCCGACGGCCTCGGTCGCGAGCTCGACGCGTCGTTCCCCGTCGTCAACCGTCCCGGCGCCAACGGCGCGCTGGCCGCCGGCGAGCTCGAGAACGCCGAGGCCGACGGCTCGACGATCGCCGTCCAGAACGCCTCGCTGTTCGCCATCACCCCGCTCGCCGTCCCCGAGGACGACGTCACCAGCATCGACGACTTCGAGGTCGTCGGCGGCGTCTCCCGCGACGACTACGTGCTGGTCACCAACGCCGACAGCGACTACCAGACCCTGGAGGACCTCGAGGGCGCCGACGGGCTGCGCTACGGCACGACCGGCGTCGGCACCGGCTCCCAGCTCTCCCAGGCCCTGCTGTTCGGGGACCTCGGCGTCGACGCCACCGACGTCCCCTTCGACGGCGGCGCCCCGGCGCTGACCGCCGTCCTCGGCGGCCAGGTCGACGCGGCGGCGCTGCAGATCGGCGAGGCGATCGAGAACATCGAGTCGGGCAACCTCACCCCGCTGATGGTCTTCGGCCCCGAGCGGGTCGAGTTCCTCCCCGACGTGCCCACCGCCACGGAGGAGGGCCTCGAGGTGGAGGTCGCGCAGTACCGCTTCATGACCGTCCCCAGCGGCACCCCGCAGGAGGTCCAGGACACCCTCGCCGAGGGCATGGAGGCCACCTTCGCCACGGAGGAGTACCAGGCCTTCAACGAGCAGAACAGCCTGACCCCGATGGAGATCAGCGGCGACGAGGTCGTCGCGCAGCTCGACGAGGACCGGCAGCGCTACGCCGACCTCATCGAGGAGTACGGCATCTCCCTCGGCGACGCGTCCTGACGACACCGTCCCGAGAGGGGCCCACGATGACCGCCGTACGAGAGGAAGGACCAGCGATGAGCGACCCGGCACCCGGCCGCACCCCCGGCACTCCCGAGGCCGCCGAGGCGCAGTCCGCGGCGGACGGCGTGGGCCCCGACCTCCTCGAGGAGATCCAGGCGGAGATCGCCCGGGACCTCGAGGAGGAGAAGGACCCGGGCGGCACGGCGTACCAGGTCGTCGGGGCCGCGGTCGGGATCGTCGTGGGCGTCGGCGGCATCGTGCTCTCGCTCGGCTACGGGCTCGGGACGCTCCGCGAGCCCGGCGCGGGGCTCTGGCCGCTCATCGTCAGCGTGCTGGTCACCTCCCTCTCGGTGCTGCTGCTCCTCGTCGGGCGCACGCTCGAGGACACCGAGCGGTTCCGCCGCGCGAGCCTGCTGCCGCTGGCCGGCGCCGCCAGCTTCGTGGTCTTCGCCTTCCTGCTGCCGGTGATCGGCTTCGAGATCCCGGCCCTGCTGCTGTGCGTGGTGTGGCTGCGGTTCCTCGGCGGCGAGACGTGGCGCAGCACGGTCGTGGTGTCCGTGCTGACCGTCGCCGCGTTCTACGCGCTGTTCCTCTACGGGCTGCGCGTGCCGCTGCCCCACCTCTTCGCCTTCTGATCCGCCGACCGAGCGCACCCGACCAGGGAGATCCGAGATGGACGTCAACGCCTTCGTCGAGGGGTTCGGGGTGGTCCTCCAACCCTCGAACCTGCTCTTCTGCCTGATCGGCGTGCTCATCGGCATGTTCATCGGCGTGCTGCCCGGGCTCGGCCCGGCGGCGACCATCGCGATCCTGCTGCCGGTCACCTACGCGATCGACGACCCCGTCACGACGGTCATCATGCTCGCGGGCATCTACTACGGCGCCCAGTACGGCGGCACGATCACCTCGGTGCTGCTGCGGCTGCCGGGTGAGGCCTCGAGCGTCGTGACCGTCTTCGACGGGTTCGCGATGGCCAAGCAGGGCCGGGCCGGCACGGCGCTCGGCATCGCCGCGATCGGCTCGTTCTCGGGCGCCACCGTGTCGATCATCGCGATGTCGCTGGTCGCGCCGCTGATCGCCGGCTGGGCGCTGGGCTTCGGCCCGCCGGAGTACGCCGCCCTCGCGCTGCTCGGCGTCCTGCTCGTGGCCACCGTCGGCAACGGCAACGCGCTCAAGGCCCTCATCACCGCGGCCATCGGCCTGCTGCTGGCCACGATGGGCCGGGACTCCTTCACCGGCACCGAGCGCTTCACCTTCGACAGCCTGCAGCTCTCCGACGGCCTCGACTTCGTCGTCGTCGCGATGGGTCTCTTCGGCGTCGCGGAGATCCTGCACAACCTCGAGCAGCGCGCCGGCAAGGCCCAGCCGCCGGCGACCGTCGGCAACGTGTGGCCCAGCCGCGCCGACCTCAGGCAGTCCTCCGGGGCGATCGGCCGCGGCTCGGTGATCGGGTTCGTGCTCGGCGTGCTGCCCGGCGGCGGCGCGGTGCTCGCCTCCCTGGTGGCGTACGCCGTGGAGAAGCGCCGCGCGAAGGACCCCTCGCGCTTCGGCCGGGGCGCCGTCGAGGGCGTCGCCGCCCCGGAGACCGCCAACAACGCCGCCGCGACGAGCTCGTTCATCCCGCTGCTGACCCTCGGCATCCCGGCCAACGCCTCCATCGCGATGCTCTACGCCGCCCTGCTGATCGCCGGCGTCTCGGTCGGCCCGCAGCTGGTGGAGGAGCGCCCCGACCTGTTCTGGGGCGTCATCAACTCGATGTACCTCGGCAACCTGTTCCTGCTGCTGCTGAGCATCCCGCTGGTCGGGGTCTTCGTGCGGCTGCTGCGGGTGCGCCCGGCGATCCTCGCGCCGCTCACGGCGCTGATCACGGTGCTCGGCGTCTACACGATCAACAACTCGGTCTTCGACATCTTCGTGATGCTGTTCTTCGGCGTCGTGGGCTACCTGATGAAGAAGGCGGGCTTCGAGCCCGGCCCGCTGGTGCTGGCGTTCGTGCTCGGGGCGCTGGTGGAGAACAACTTCCGCCGGTCCATGCTGATCTTCGACGGCGACCCCACCGGGTTCTTCACCCGGCCGATCTCGGCGACGCTGCTGGTGGTCTTCGTGATCGTCGCGGTGCTGCCGCTGGTCAAGCTCGTGCTGGACCGTCGTACCGCCGCCCTGGCCCGCGAGAACTCGAAGCGAGAGGACGCCACGCTGTGACCATCCTGATCGGCTACCTGCCTACCCCCGAGGGCGAGGCCGCGCTCGACGCGGGCCTGGCCGAGGCCGCGCTGCGCGGCGAGGGAGTCGTGATCCTCAACAGTCCTCGACGCGGCGCGCCCGTCGACGGCTCGCTCGTCGACTCCTCCGTCGCCGACGGGCTAGTGGCCCGCGCCGCCGGGGCCGGGGTCACCGCGAGCGTCGACCAGGCCGAGCACGGCTCGGACCTCGTCGACACCTTCGTCACCCTCGCCGAGAAGCACACGGCGAGCCTCGCCGTGATCGGCCTGCGTCGGCGCAGCCCGGTGGGCAAGCTCGTCATGGGCAGCAACGCCCAGCGGCTGCTGTTGGACCTGCCCATCCCCGTGCTGGCGGTGAAGCCGCGCTGATGGGCGAGCCCTCCCGCGTCTCGCGCGTCGTCGTCACCCCCGTCGCCTTCGCGGACCCGCCGCTGCTCAACGTCGTCGGCGTCCACCAGCCGTGGGCGCTGCGCGCGATCGTCGAGGTCCACACCGACGACGGCCTGCTCGGCCTGGGGGAGACGTACGGCGACGACGCCCAGCTCGCCCGCCTGCGCGCGGTGGCCGACGCGCTCGGCGGTCACGACGTGTACGACCTGGTCGGCCTGCGGCGCCTCGTCACCACCGTCCTCGCGAAGGAGACCGGCGGCACGGCGGGGGCGTCGTTCGGCGGGATGCTGGACGTCGACTCCGCCGTCGACGTCGTCTACTCCCCCTTCGAGGTGGCGCTGCTCGACATCCAGGGACGCCGCGCCGGCGTTCCTGTCGCCGACCTGCTCGGCGGACGCGCCCGCGACGAGGTGCCGTTCTCCGGCTACCTGTTCTACAAGTGGGCCGGCCACCCCGGCGCCGAGGACGACGCGTGGGGTGCCGCCCTCGACCCCGACGGGATCGTCGCCCAGGCCCAGAAGATGGTCGACGACTGGGGCTTCAGCTCGCTGAAGCTGAAGGGCGGCGTCTTCGAGCCCGAGGCGGAGTGCGAGGCCATCGAGGCGCTCGCCGCCGCCTTCCCCGGCATGCCGCTGCGCCTGGACCCGAACGGCGCGTGGACGCCGCCGACGTCCATCAGGGTCGCGGAGCGGCTGGCGGGCACGCTGGAGTACCTCGAGGACCCCACCCCCGGCATCCCCGGGATGGCCGAGGTCGCCCGGTCCTCGTCACTGCCGTTGGCGACGAACATGTGCGTCATCGCCCTCGACCACCTGCCCCCGGCGGTCGCGGTCGACGCGGTGCAGGTCGTGCTGAGCGACCACCACCTGTGGGGCGGGCTGAAGCGCTCTGCGCTGCTGGCGGGGATCTGCCAGGTGTGGGGGATGGGGCTGTCGATGCACTCCAACTCCCACCTCGGCGTCAGCCTCGCCGCGATGGTGCAGCTCGCCGCGTCGTGCGAGAACCTCACCTACGCCTGCGACACCCACTACCCCTGGAAGACCCAGGACCTCGTCGTCCCCGGCGCCCTGTCGTTCGCCGGCGGCTCCGTCGCCGTGCCGCGTACGCCGGGCCTCGGCGTCGAGCTCGACCGCGACACGCTCGGGGTGCTGCATGAGCAGTGGCAGGTCTGTGGGTTCCGCGAGCGCGCGGACACGGCGTACATGCGGAGTGTTGAGCCGGGGTTCGAGGTCAACACCGCGCGGTGGTGACGGCGGCTCATTCCGCCCCGACTGAACGCAGTCGCGTTCAGGCAACATGTACCTAGGGCCCCCCGCCAATAAGCCCTTTCCCCTTCGCCCACATCGCGAGGTCGCGGGCGCGCACCCCTCGGTTCGACCGTAGGTCCGAGAACCCGTTGCGGTAGAGCAGCCGACCCTGCGGCTGCTTGAACCTCTCACCCGTTCGGGGGTCTCGATAAATACGGACAGTCGCGACCAGATTCTCGCTACGCAGGCTGACCAATCCCCGACGTAGCGTCCGCTCAGCGAAGGGAACGCGAACATGGCTCGAAGGTCGCAGTCCGGCGGGGTCGGCGAACCACTTCAGTTCACGAAACCAGATGCCGCCACCCCAAGGCCGACCCTCGTTGAAAACCGCTGTTGCCGCAGCAGTTCTTGAGTAACGTTCCGCGATCATGCAGGCGAAATAGGCAGAGAGTTCCGGGGAGCCCCATGGGGCGATGCGCTCGAAGTGGAAGATGTCCCCTAAGACAGAGACGTACCCATCCCCGGCAGCGCCGGGGTCATCGAGCGGCAGTTGCGAGGCATCGTCACGCAGGACATGCAGCCGCGTTCGGCCACCAGGCGACTTGGCGCGAGCCAGCAGGTTTTCCGCCTCGAGGCGCTCCAACTTCTGACCCAGCCAGTTGCGCTTGAGCTTGCGGTCGTCGCCGTAATAGTTATGCGGGCGAATCAGATCGTGGATCTCGTCCCACCTAATGTCCGGATCGAGTAGCCCTTCGGATTCGACTACGGCTAGGCCTCGCAGCACTAAGTCGACCTTGGCGACGCCACTGGCGCGCGAGGAGAGCCAAGACGCTAAGTGGTCGCGCACATACGTCTCGCGGACCCGTAAGCGTCCGCGACCACCTAGCGAGTAAAAACTTCGCATCTACCTGTCCCGATCTTGGGCCGCTCCCTAGACGATAGTCTAGGGTGGATACTAGTTTCAACGGCATGATTGGTTCGGCTTGCATCGAGCAG
>NZ_BAAAMY010000001.1:159261-191757 GCF_039529515.1 Nocardioides lentus | reverse complement strand
GCCATCAACCCCGGCAGACGTCCGCTGAAGCGAGCGCGTACAGCTGAGCCGAAGTTGCCAGTGCCGAGCCCACCCGGAAAGCACTTCGAGTAGGTGTGCACCCGCAACCTGAGAAGCGCAAGACACCAGAGCCAGCGACCAGACTGTGGGCGCTCGGTTGCAGGTGGACGGACAGCACAGCTCTTCCCGCGGCATGGCTCACCCCGAGGGCCTAGCCGGAGGCAGCCCCTAGTGCCCCTG
Source organism: Nocardioides lentus (assembly GCF_039529515.1). NCBI lineage: Bacteria > Bacillati > Actinomycetota > Actinomycetes > Propionibacteriales > Nocardioidaceae > Nocardioides > Nocardioides lentus. The sequence goes on along the minus strand of NZ_BAAAMY010000001.1, from coordinate 191,517 downwards.
CAGCGATTCCCTACCTGGAGGGGCGGGTGACTTGGTGCCCTTCGAGTAGCGCATGCACATCACTGCCGCTCACGACACTGCGTTCAAGGCGCGCTTCAAGGACCACCGCAGTCAGGGCTGCGTGCGCCTCACGGTGTTGCCGAATCAGGGCCTTGGCTGTTCCGAGATCCTCACCGGTTACGTCCCCACCGTTCAGATCGCTATCCGAGGCGTACCGCCACCTGAACGGATCGCCAGGGCAGGTCTCCCACTCGGCTGCGGACCCACCAGCGGCGATCGTCCTGTCGGCTGGTCCGTCCGGGGAATCGGCGACAGCTGTCACTGCACCAAATTCACTGAAGTACGCCTCGATTCTGTCGACCGTGGCTCCAACGCAGTAGGCCACCAGGGCGTGCCCCGCTTCATGGGCGGCAATCCGCTCGTCGGAGAGTGGCTGGTCAAGAGCCAGGTCGCAGCGGCGACAGCGCTCGTCCCCTAGTCGGACCTCAAGGCCGCACTCAGGACAAGTACTAGGGGGAGGGTCTTGGGTCATGCGGTCAGTCTGACCTGACAGCTAGCGCCCTGCGAGATCTCACCTCGAACATGTGGTTGGCCGAGGCCATGGCGGATCATGCGGCGAGCACGACTGGGTAACCGATGCGCACGTGTAGGCGCCGGTGCGACCGCGGCCTGCTCCTCGGCTGAAGGCAGCGCAAGAGAATCCGGGCGAGCTAGGTCACCAGCGCCCAGGGAGGGCCGCAGGACTTGGGACGGACCCCTCGTTCGTCTGGGGCGGGTCCGCCCGCAGTCCCCGTCCCCCGCCGCGAAGAGTGAGCCTCGCACGGACACGAGCTCCTCGCAGGCTGCAATCCTCGCCATTCTCGGCTGCTGAAGCTTGGTCTATGGTGGCGCCAGCACTCAGTGGGGAATTAGTGTGCGACCGGAAGGGACTCTCCTGGCCCGCTTTACCGGTTCACCGCACGTGATTGGGGATTCAATGCATCAGCACCTATGACCGGCGCCCCGCCGGTCTGGAGGTAGCTTGCCCTCGGGCGCTGCTTCAGGCTGCTGTACTTCCCTGGAAAGAGGTCACCGTGACCTTCCCCATTTTGATCTTCTGCACCCTCCTCCTGGTGGGTCTGATCCCGGTCCTGGCGCTCATGGTGGCGCTCAAGGGTGTCCCGTCCGAACAGCGGGCGGAAGTGCTCACGGCCCTGAGTCTCGTCTTCGCAAAGCGGCCGCGGTTGTGGTCCGGCCTCCACCGCTGGGCCAAGGTGACGAAGCCCTAGCGTTTTTTGTCTTAGTCAGGTCAATGCGAGAGACCCAGGCTGTGGCGGTACGGGCCGCTCGACCGTCGCCGGGGCAATGTCAGGCGGCTCAGTTGACGTTGAGGGCCACCGCCCACGCCGGGGCGGCGGCTCGGGTTCGGACGTCCCCAGACGGTAGTTAGCACTTGACGTCGGCGGGCGGACGTCCCCTGTTCGCGGGGGCGGATGGGCTCCGCCCGCACCGTGGCCGATTCGACTGGATCGAGGCCGGCGTTCTGCCGAGGGGCTTGGCCCCGGTCCGTGTGTCGGTTGCGTCGCGCGTGCCGATTATGGCTCGCCGCACTCGAAGGTGGAGGCAAGCAACGATCTGATCTTCGTCAACAGGTACTGAGAGACGGTCCGACGGGCCGCCCACCGTAGTGGCTTCGCGGCGAGCCCCGTAGCGCATCGGGCCGGACCCGCCCCAGAACCAACCCAGAGACTGCGTCTCCGCCGCGAGTCAGACGCACGTAGCCGGTAGGTGGCCGCAAGACCTCTTATCCGCGCTCAGTGGGTCGGGTGCGAGCTCAGGCAGTTTCGTCGGTCCCAGGCTCTTCCAGCCATGCAAAGGCCGAGGAGACCGCTCGCTCATCGGTGTCGAGGATGCGGAAAGCCGTGCGCAATAGTGTGTAGAACTGGTCCACCCATGCGGTGGCGAGCTGGACGTTGCCGCCCAGGCTGAGCGAGAGGCTGGGGATGAGGTGTAGGCCGTGCAGGACGTTGAGGCAACGTTCCATCGCGTGGGTCTCGATAGACCACCACTCGGAATGCGCCACGCCGCTGGCTTGAGCGTAGGCCTGTCGATAGAAGTCAAGGAGGCCTGTCTCTTCAGCCATGCTGCGAATGGACTTGCCCTGGGCGAAGGTGTCTCGGGTGTCCACAACCCTGTAATCGATGATGTCGTGGTTGTGGCTGAGGCGTTCGAACTCCTGGATGGCTTCTTGGTATCCAGGTGTGCGTGCTTCCGCCGGCACCTCATCTGCAATGCGGGCATAGAGCTTTGCCTTGCCTGCGCCGTACTCCTGGTACTCGCGGTAGACGGTCGGATCCTGCTGCGCCATCCAGTGCAGGTAGATCTTGGTTTCGACCAACATTCGAACGATGTGGGCGCCGTGCTCCATACACCACAGATCGGGCGCCGTCAGCACCGCGATGAGATCTCGGCCCGCCCGCGACACCAGGCCCGAAACCACTTCTTGCCGCTCCTTGTCGTGCAACCGGGCGGGGGCGGTCTCCAAGGCTTCGACGAAGCTCGACAACAGGTCCATAACGAGCTGTCGTAGATGCGCGCCATCGGGCGGAACGGGGGTTGCGCGGCCGCCGATGTCGTCGGCCGCCGCAGGTCGGTCGTCCGGCGCGTCTGGCTCTGTGTCGGGCGAGGGAGGCGTTCCCGACGGCGCAGCGCTATCCGCAGCTTCTGACTCCGCCGTGGTCTCGTGAGTGACGCTGAACGCGCCATCACTGTCTAACGCGTGAGTGGTTTCGCTACCCATCTCCTTCTTGCGAAGGCACTGGGATGTCATCGAGTTGGCTCCCCAGAACACCCGCGCCCACTTGATGGCGTCGTTGAAGTAGTTCGGATCCTCGACTGTCAGCATCCCCTTATGTGCCCCCCATTGCGCACGAATGACCGTGTCCGCCTCGGACTTGGACTCTTCTTCGTAGGGGTAGGTCTTCAGGAGCTCGATGGTTTGCTGGTCTGAGGAGAAGGTGCCAGCTTGAACGGTGCTCCAGGTCCGGAGGCACTTCATCAGCGCCTCGCGGTGGTCGTCGTTGAGCGATTCGGAAAGTGCACGGCGTACGAGATCGATGTCGGCCTGATCGGGGGCGTGAACTCCGACGACGTCCGCAATCAGCCATGGGACCGGCATGTACGGATAGGACGTAAGCGCACTGCGCACGCCTTCGGAGAGTAGACCGTCTTCATCTGCTTGGTCCCGCACCACCGCCTTCGCGTTCGGGATCTTCACGGCTAGGCGGGCGAGGTTGGTCAAGCGACCATCGAGTGACTCAGCAACGAGGTCCGCCTGATCGTGCTCGGACAGCGCCTCCTGAACCGCCTTCTGCCATGAGACAAAGTTGCGGATCGCGTCATTGCCTTGTTCGGCTAGTACAAGGGCCGGCCACAGCAAGTCCGGGAGGTCGTCCTTGAACCAGTCTCCGATTATAAGGACTCCGGTCGCGGCCAGTGGCGGCGTGAAGACCCGGCGCCGGTGAACGTGTCCGGCCATGGGCCCGTCGTGCTGGTTCGGCTGAGGCATCGGCATGAGGGCAACCTATGAGAGGGGGCCGACATTGACCGCTTTAATCCTCGGGGACGCCCCGCCCGAACGACGATTGCAGGTCGACGTCCCACCTTCTCTTCCACCCTGCGCGCGGATCAACCCAATCGGTGCGTTTCGAATTGGGTAATCCGTCGCTGATGTCCCGTGGGGCAGGGCCCCACTTCAAACTACCGCGCCAGCCGCCGCCTCGTGTTCCCCAGGTGCACGCGCATCGCCGCCCGCGCGGTCTCGGTGTCCCCCGCGACGACGGCGTCCGCAACCTGCGCGTGCTCGCGTTGCACCCGCGCGACGTGTTCGGCCTCGGAGTGGGAGTGGGCGTCGCCGAGGCGGGTGCGGGGCAGCATGATCATCATCGGCCCGAGGGAGGCGAGCAGGTCGACGTAGAAGCGGTTGCCGGTGGCGGCGGCGATGGCGCGGTGGAAGGCGAAGTCGGCCTCGACGGCGTCCTCGGGAGCGGCGGTCTCGAGCTGGGCGAGCGCCGTACGCACGGCCTCGGCGGTCTCGGGCGTGACCGCCCGTGCCGCGAGGGCGGCGGCCTCGCACTCCACGCCGAGCCGGAAGTCGAGCATGGCCAGGACGTCGTGCTGGGTGCGGATGGCCGACGACTCCAGGCTGAACGTCGAGGGCTCCGGGACCGCGAGGACGAACGAGCCGCGTCCCTGGTGGGTCTCGACCAGGCCTTCGGCGCGGAGCTGGCCGACGGCTTCGCGGACCACCGTCCGCGAGACGCCGTACGTCTCGATCAGCTCCGCCTCACTCGGCAGGCGGGTGCCGGGGGCGAGCTCGCCGGCCAGCACCCGGTCCTTGAGGCCGCTGACGACGCGGGTGGCCAGGCCCCCAGGGGTCCTGCTCACGGGCGACCGATCGAAGCGGTCTCCTTGGTGAGGTCCCGCATCCGCTGGGTCAGGGTGAACCCCAGGCCCGGGCGGTCCGGCACCCACATCCGCCCGTCGCGGATCTCCGGCTTCTCCTCGAACAGCGGGGCCAGCCACTCGAAGTGCTCGACCCACGGCTCGGTCGGGTACGCCGCGGCGAGGTGCAGGTGGATCTCCATCGCGAAGTGCGGGGCCAGCGCGAGACCGGCGTGGGCGGCCAGGGTGGCGAACCGCAGGAACGGCGTGATGCCCCCGATCCTGGGGGCGTCGGGCTGCACGATGCCGCGGTAGCCGGCGTCGATGAGCGCCATGTGCTCGCCGACCGAGGTCAGCATCTCGCCGGCGGCGATGGGGGTGTCGAAGGTGCGGGAGAGGTCGGCGTGGCCGACGGCGTCCCAGGCGTCGAGCGGCTCCTCGATCCAGACCAGGTCGTGCTGCTCGAGCTCGCGGCACATGCGGCGGGCGCGGGCGCGGTCCCACTGCTGGTTGGCGTCGACCATCAGCGGCACGTCGCCGAGGTGGTCCTTGAGCGCGGCGACGCGGTCGAGGTCGGTGCGCCAGTCGGGCTGGCCGACCTTGATCTTGATGGCGCCGATCCCGGCCTCCAGCGAGGCGGTCGCCTTCTCCTTGATCTCCTCGACGCCGGCCTGGAGGAAGCCGCCGGAGGTGTTGTAGACGCGGCAGGAGTCGCGGTGCGCGCCGAGCAGCTTGGCCAGGGGCAGGTCGGCGCGGCGGGCCTTGAGGTCCCACAGCGCGACGTCGAGGGCGGCGACGGCCTGGGTCGCGACCCCGGAGCGCCCGACGGAGGCGCCGGCCCACATCAGCGACTCGTAGATCTTCGCGATGTCGGAGGGGTCCTGGCCGATGGCCACCTCGGCGATCTCGCGCAGGTGCGTGAACTGCGCCGGGCCGCCGGCGCGCTTGGAGTAGCTGAAGCCCATGCCGCGGTGGCCGTCCTCGGTCAGCACCTCGACGAACAGCAGCACCGTCTCGCTCAGCGGCTTCTGGCGACCGGTGAGCACCTTGGCGTCGCTGACCGGGTTGTCGAGGGGCAGGACGACGTGCGAGAGGGTCAGGTGACGGATGGCGTCGGGCACGGGATCACTCCTAGTTGTATGATGAGTAACGTAGTTATCGCATAAGTGGCGGGGAGGTGTCCAGTGGACCTGTTGACGGGCTTCGCCGCGGTCGTCGGCGTCGTGCTGGTCGGCGTGCTGCTCGGCCACCTCAGGCTGGTCGACGACGCCGGGCGCCGCACCCTGAACGACGTCTCCTTCTTCGCCGCCAGCCCCGCGCTGATGCTGCTGACCATCGCCGACGTCTCGATGGACGCCGACCTGCTCGCCAACGTGGTCGCGTCCGTCGCCTCCCTGGCGGTCGCGATGCTCGTCTACGTGCTGCTCGCGCGCCTCGTGCTGCGCCGCGACGGGGGAGAGGCCCTGATCGGCGCGCTGACGGCGGGCTACGTCAACGCCGGCAACCTCGGCATCCCGGTCGCCGCGTTCGTCGTCGGCGACGTCGCCGCCGTCGTGCCGACGCTGCTGGTGCAGATGCTCGTCGTCCAACCGCTCGCGCTGGCCTACCTCGACCGCCGCCGCGGGCGCGGCGCCGGCTTCTGGCCCGCCGTACGCCGGATCACGACGAACCCGCTCACCGTCGGCGCGGCCATCGGGCTGGTGCTGGCGCTCACCGGGTGGCGGCTGCCCGCGCTCGTCGAGGAGCCGCTGTCGCTGCTCGCGGGGCTGGCGGTGCCCGCGATGCTGCTGGCGTACGGCGTGGCTATGCGCCTCGCGCCCCCGGTCGGCGGGTCGGGCCACAACGCCGAGGTGGCCCTCGCGTCGCTGCTCAAGCTCGTCGTCCAGCCGCTGGTCGCGTGGGCCGTGGGGCTCGCCCTCGGCCTCGACGGGGTGCTGCTGCTCGGCGTCGTCATCGTCGCGGCGCTGCCGACGGCGCAGAACATCTTCGTGCACGCCTCCCGCTACCGGATCGGCGAGGACATGGCCCGCGAGACCATCTTCGTCACCACCATCGCCGCGCTGCCCGTCTCGCTGGTGGTGGCGCTGCTGCTGGGCTGACCTACCGCTGCGCCCGCGTGATCTCGCTGGTGAACCACGCCCCGAGCCGACCGCCGCGGTCGCGGCTGGAGACGACGATGCCGACCTCCCGGTCGAGCGTGGTCTCGACGCCGTCCAGCATCTCCCCGGGCGCCGGGCGCCACCCGTCGGGCTGCTCGTGGCGCTCGCTGGCCTCGGAGAACACCAGCGGGCAGCACGTGCAGATCGGGTCGTAGCCGGGCCCGGCGTACGCGACGAACGAGACCACCGGCCGCCCGAACAGCTCGCCCTCGGTGATCTCGCGAAGGTCGACGTCGTGGGACAGCTCGAGGGGGTCGAGCATCGCGCACCAGCGGTAGTTGGTCGGGTACGGCTCGACCGCCCGGACGTGCGAGGTCCCCGGCTCCTCGGTGTCGCGGAAGCGCCGGCCGGCGCGGACGTCGAGGCCCTCCAGGACACCGTGGCGCAGGCTCACCTCGAGGTGGTCGCCGTCCGAGGAGCGGTGGATGAGGTCGAGCTCGGACCACCGGGACGGCGCCGAGCGCGCCAGCTCGCGTACGTCGTCAGCCTCCACGGGGGTCAGCCTCTCAGGCGTCGCCGAACTCGGCGCGGCCCCGCGTCGCGGACGTGCCGAGGTCGCTCGAGGGGAGGTCGGCGCCGGAGCGGACGGCGTCGATCCAGGCGTCGGTGGTGGTGACGGCGGCGAAGTTGGAGTGCAGCAGCACCATCAGGGTCCGGTGGAGGTCCGCGGCCGAGACGCTGCCGGCCTCGTTGGCCAGGTGGATCGCGCCGGTGGCGTCGGAGAGGACCTCGGCGCCCAGGCCGCGGGCCTCGGCGTCCGCGGCCGTCGCGAGATCGCAGTTGTTGGTCATGAAGCCGACGATCGTGAGGGTGTCGACGTCGTGCTCGGCCAACCACTCGGGGAGGCCCTCGGCGGTGAAGGCGCTGCCGTGGACCTTCGAGCCGCGGTGGAACTCCGGGCGCAGCCGGCTCTCGACCTCCGGGTGCAGCTCCCAGCCGGGGGAGCCGACGGCGAACACCGGCGAGCCCTCCGGCAGCTCGTGCTGCAGCACGGCGACCGGCATCCCGACCTCGACGGCGACGTCGATGGCCCGCGCGACGTGGGCGACGCTCTCCTCCCGGGGCGGGTGCTGGACCTGCAGGGGCCCCTCGAAGTACTCGTGCTGCACGTCGACGACGATCAGGGCCCGGTTGGTGGCCACGGTGGTCTCCTCTGCTCGGATACGGCCCCAACGCCCCATGGGGTCCCGTGCTTCCGCGCGACCTGCCCGGGGTCGCGGTCGGCGGTGCGGTTGAGCACGGGTGCTCAGGCGCCCGGCCCGGCCCGCGCCCGACGATGGGCGGGTGAAGCCACGCGAGCACGACGACCCGACCACACGCACCGCGCTGCCGGCGTACGCCGTGGCTGCGCTCGGACCGCCGGCGGCGTGGCTGGCCTGGGTCTCGTGGTCGGACGGGAAGGCGAGCGACGCCTCGCACGTCGCCTGGTTCGTGACCGTCGCGCTGACCACGCTGGCGGCGGGCGCGCTCGTCGGCCCCGGACGCCTGCGTCGCGCGGTCGCGGCGGTGCTGGCGGCAGGGAGCACCCTGACGACGCTCTGGCTGTGGTGGTCGTCGTCGGCCGACAACGGGCTGTTCGTGATCGGACTCGCGCTGTGGCTGGTCCCGGTCCTCGTCGGCGCACCGCTGCTGGTGGCGCTCGGGGCGCGGGTCAGGAGGCCGCCCGGGGTCAGAAGGTGACCGTCGTCCGCGACGGGTCGGTCGGGTCCCGTCGGGGGCGGCGCGTCGGGCTTCTGCTCGGGTCCGTGCTCGTGCCGGTGGCGCTCGCCGTCGCCGCGCCGGTGCTGGTGGTGCGTTCGCAGGTCGCGCGGTGGGGGCTCCTCGAGGACGACGCCCGGCTCGAGCAGGACCTTGTCGTCACGCTGGTGCCGCTCGCGGTGGTGGTCGCGCTCGGCCTGCTCGCCGGCTGGCTCTGGGGGCGCGGCAGCAACGTGACCGCGAGCGTCGTGGCCTGCGTGGCGGTGCGCGTCGCGGCCGTGCCGACGCTCGGGCTGCTGTCCCTCCGCTTCGCCGGTGACGTCTCGCCCGTGCTGACCTCGGAGGTCGCGCTCGCGGTCGGGTGCTACCGCCTGATGCTCGGGTCCGCCGCTGCGGCCGCGCTGCTGACCGCCACGTGGCGCGCCCGGCGCTTGATACCCCCAGGGGGTACGCGTACGGTTGGTCTGCATACCCCCAAGGGGTAACGCGATCCGAGGAGGACGACCATGCCGACCAGCGCCATCGACCACCCGTCCGGGACCGGCACCGGGAGCGACCCGCACGTGGGTCACGGGGACCACGGAGGTCACGGCGACCACGTGGCCATGTTCCGGCGGTTGTTCTGGGCCTCGCTGCTGCTGGCGGTCCCGACCGTGCTGGCGTCGTCGATGTTCGCGGGTCTGGTGGGCTACGACTTGCCCGACGTCCCCGGACTCACGTGGGTCTCACCGGTGCTCGGCACCGTCCTCTACGTCTGGGCGGGCCGGCCGTTCCTGACGGGCGGCTGGCAGGAGGCCCGCGACCGCGCTCCCGGGATGATGCTGCTCGTCGCGCTGGCGCTCACGGTCGCGTTCGTCTCCTCGTGGGGCTCAACCCTCGGCGTCCTCCCGTCCCGCCTGGACTACTGGTGGGAGCTGGCGCTGCTGGTCTCCATCATGCTGCTCGGCCACTGGGTCGAGATGCGATCGCTCGCCCGGACGAGCTCGGCGCTCGACTCGCTGGCGGCACTGCTGCCCGACGAGGCCGAGAAGGTCGGCGAGGACGGTGAGGTCACCGTCGTCGACCCCGCCACGCTCGAGGTGGGCGACGTCCTGGTCGTACGACCCGGCGCCCGGGTGCCCGCCGACGGCACGGTCGTCGAGGGCTCCGCGTCGATGGACGAGTCGATGATCACCGGTGAGTCCCGCACCGTGCGCCGGGAGGTGGGCGACCCGGTCGTCGCCGGCACGGTCGCCACGGACTCCGGCCTCCGCCTGGAGGTCACCGCCACCGGCGAGGACACCGCGCTCGCCGGTATCCGCCGGCTCGTCGCCGACGCCCAGTCGTCGGCGTCCCGCACCCAGCGCCTCGCCGACCGGGCGGCGGGCTGGCTGTTCTGGTACGCCGCCGGGGCCGCGCTCGTCACGGCCGCCGTGTGGGCGGTGATCGGGACCCCGGAGGACGCCGTCGTCCGCACCATCACGGTCCTGGTGATCGCCTGCCCCCACGCCCTGGGCCTCGCGATCCCGCTCGTGATCTCGATCTCGACCGAGCGCGCGGCCCGGGCCGGCGTCCTGGTCAAGGACCGCCTGGCGATGGAGCAGATGCGCCGGGTGGACACCGTGCTGTTCGACAAGACGGGCACGCTGACGAAGGGGCAGCCGGCCGTCACGGCCGTCGAGCCCGCGGGGCACGGCGGGCCCTCCGAGAGCGAGGTGCTCGCCCTCGCGGCAGCGGCCGAGGCCGACTCCGAGCACCCTCTGGCCCGCGCCGTCGTGCGCGCCGCGGGCGAGCGGGGGATCGAGGTGCCGGCGGCGACCGACTTCGCGTCCCGGCCCGCGGTCGGCGTGCGCGCCCGGGTGGGGGAGCGCCGCGTCGAGGTCGGTGGCCCCGCCCTGCTGGAGGAGGCCGGGGTCGAGGAGCTCGCGGCCGCCGACGACTGGCGCCGCGACGGCGCGATCATCCTGCACGTCGTCGTGGACGGCGAGGTCGCCGGCGCGCTCCGGCTGGCGGACGAGGTCCGCCCCGAGTCGCGCGTGGCCGTCGAGGAGCTGCACCGGCGGGGCGTCGAGGTCGTCATGATCACCGGGGACGCCGAGGCCGTCGCCCGCTCCGTCGCGAGCCAGGTCGGCGTCGACCGGGTGTACGCCGGCGTCCGGCCGGAGGACAAGGCAGCCCGGGTCGGCGACCTCCAGGACGAGGGCCGCCGGGTCGCGATGGTCGGCGACGGCGTCAACGACGCCCCCGCTCTGGCCCGCGCCGACGTCGGCGTCGCGATCGGCGCCGGCACCGACGTCGCCATCGCCTCGGCCGGGATCATCCTCGCCTCCGACGACCCGCGCTCGGTGCTGTCGGTCGTCGACCTCTCGCGGGCGACGTACCGCAAGAGCGTGCAGAACCTCGCCTGGGGCGCGGGATACAACCTCGCCGCGGTCCCGCTCGCCGCGGGCGTGCTCGCCCCCGTCGGGTTCGTGCTCCCGATGTCGGTCGGGGCCGTGCTGATGTCGGTCTCCACCGTCGTCGTCGCCCTCAACGCCCAGCTGCTACGCCGCCTGGACCTGCGCCCGCAGGACGCGTGAGGGGCTCCTCGACGCCGCGGACCGACGCTCAGCCCCGCGGCGAGGACGGCGGGCGGCAGGCGACGACGACGAGCGCGCCCGCCGCGGTGACGGCGGCGGTGACGAGGGCGGCGACGTTCCAGCCCTGCGTGAGCGCCTCGGCGGCCGAGCCGGCGCGGGGTGCGCCGAGGATCGCCGAGACCACGCCCACGCCGACCGCGGACCCGACGTAGCGGGCGGTGTTGTTGGCGCCGGAGCCCATGCCGGCACGACCCGGCGGGACGCTGGCGACGGCCTCGCGCCCCAGCGCGGCGTTGACGACACCGCTGGCGACCCCGGCGACGAGGAGGCCGGGCACGAAGCGGACCCACGTCGCGTCCGGGTCGACCCCGGTCAGCAGCAGCTGGCCGACCGCGACGACCAGGAGCCCGGCCGCGAGCTGGTGACGCCCGATCACCGCGGCCGGGAGCCGGCGGGCGAGCAGCGCGGTGACCACCGACGTGCCGGACCACGCCAGCAGCAGCCACGCCGAGCCGAACGGCGTGATGCCCAGCGCGGCCAGGAAGCCCGTCATCGTCGACAGCAGCGCGATGATGCCGCCGCCCGTGACGGCCGCGGCGACGGTGGCGGCGAGGAACGCGGGGCGGGTGAGCAGCCCGAGGTCGAGCATCGGCGCGCGGCTGCGTCGTTCGACCACGACGAACCCGACCGCGGCCACCGCCGCGACGGCCGCCAGCAGCAGGGACGTCGGGCCCCAGCCCAGGCGGCCCTCCACGAGCGCGGCCAGGAAGCAACCGACCGCGGTGGTGAAGAGCAGGGTGCCGGGCAGGTCCAGGCCCCGCGGCTCCGGCATGCGCGACTCCGGCACCGCCCGGAGCGCGGCGAGCGCGGTCGCCAGCGCCAGCACGGCCAGGACGACGTGGACGGCGCGCCAGCTGATCGCGACGTCGAGCCCCGCCGAGACCAGCGGGCCGAGCGCGATGCCCGCGCCCACGCTGGCGCCCCACACGCCGCTCGCCTGCGCGCGGCTCGGGCCGGGCGCGAAGGCGGCCGAGATCAGGCCGAGCCCGGCGGCGATCACCGCGGCCGCCCCGGCGCCCTGCCCGACGCGGCCCAGGACGAACACGACCTCTCCCGGCGCGGCCGCGCAGACCACGGAGGCGGCGACCAGCAGCCCCAGCCCGGCGACGAACACCCGCCGGCGGCCCCGGTCGTCGGCGAGCGTGCCGGCCGAGAGCAGGAAAGCGCCCAGCCCGATCGCCATCGAGCTGAGGATCCAGGTGCGCCCGGCGGGCCCGGCGCCGAGCCCGGCGGCCGTCGAGGTGATGGTCGCCAGGGGCGCGGTGAAGGCGGCCAGCGACGTCGCCGTCGCGACCGCGACGACGCGCAACGTGCCGCGAGGCATCGGGCCGGTCCCCGCCGCGGCCTCGGGCCGGCGGCCGTCTCGGGTGGTCACGGACGGGACCGTAGCAGGTTCGGTCTGGTGACCGGACCGTTCGCTATCGTGGGGCCATGGCCCTCGGAGTCGACTACGCCGCCCAGCAGTGCGCCGTCGCGCGCACCCTCGAGGTCGTGGGCGGGCGCTGGACGATGCTGATCGTGCGCGACTGCTTCTTCGGGGTACGCCGGTTCAGCGACCTGCGCGAGCACCTCGGGGTCTCGCGGGCCGTGCTGTCCGAGCGCCTCGCGCAGCTCGTCGACGACGGCGTGCTGGCGCGGGTGCCGAGCGGCGGCCGCGAGGCCTATGACCTCACCCCCAAGGGCCTCGCGCTCTGGCCCGTCCTCGTCGCGCTCCTGGCCTGGGGCGACGAGCACGCCTCGCCCGGGGGAGCGCGGCGACTGTTCTCGCACGCCGCCTGCGGCACCGACCTCGACCGGGCCGGCGGCTGCCCGGCCTGCGGCCTCGCGCCCCCGCCGCACGACGTGGTGATGCGGCCCGGCCCGGGCTCCACGGGCCCCCAGGGGCCGGGCCGCGTCTCCGCCGCGCTGCAGCAGCCGCGGCGCCTGCTCGACCCGGTCTGAGGCTCAGCCCACTGCGATGCTCAGTCCACCCCGTGCTCAGTCCACCCCGAAGCTCAGCCCACGACGTCGCGGGCGACCCGGGCCACGCGGGCGACGGCCGGCGAGGCGTCGGGGGAGCGTGAGAGCAGGGTGAGGCCGATGGTCGGGGCGTCGCGCAGGTCGCGGTAGACGACGCCGCCCAGCTGCAGGCTGCGCACGGGCGCCGGCACGAGCGCGACCCCGAGCCCGGCCGCGACCGACACCGCGAGGGTGGAGGTCTCACCGACCTCGATGGTCTCGACCGGGGTGAAGCCGGCGTCGCGGCAGGCGTCGAGCACGACGCGGTTCATCGAGGACAGCTCGCCGGCCGGGTGCACGACGAACGTCTCGGCGCCCAGGTCGGCGAGCTCCACCGGGCCGCGCCCGACGGCGAGCGGGTGGGTCGCGGGCAGCGCGACGACGAGCGGCTCGGTGCGCAGCGGCTCGGAGGTCAGCGGCTCCGGGAACGCGGCCGGCCGCACCAGCGCGAGGTCGACCGTGCCGTCGAGGACGCCGGCGACCAGCGCCGGGTTGAGCAGCTCGCCGCGCAGCCGCAGCTCGACGTCGGGCAGCTGGGCCCGGACCTCGCGCGCCAGCCGCGGCAGCACGTCGTACGTCGCGGAGCCGACGAAGCCCACCGAGACCACGCCCGCCCGCCCCTCGGCCACCGCCCGCATCTCCGCCGCGGCCCGGTCGGCGCCCGCGACGACGCCGCGCGCGTGGTCGACGAAGGTGCGCCCGGCGTCGGTCACCGCCACCCGGCGGGTGGTGCGCTCGAAGAGCCGGACGCCGAGCTCGGCCTCCAGCCGCGCGACCTGCTGGCTCAGCGCCGACTGCGCGACGTGCACCCGCTGCGCGGCCCGGCCGAAGTGCTCCTCCTCGGCCACCGCGATCACGTAGCGCAGCACCCGCAGCTCCATCGGCGGCAACCTATCGCTCCCGGCGATCGATCGGGCGAGGTGGCGACTGACCACGTGACCGTGGTGGGTCGACGCGCGCCGTCCGCGTGCCCGCCACAAACCCATCGCCACGAGCGATCAGTGGCCCGCGGATCGATATTGGACGCGATCAATCGCCGGTCCTACTGTCGGGAGGGTGACCTCCTCCTCGCAGAGCGCCTACCTCTACGCCGCCGCCCGTACGCCGTTCGGCCGCTTCGGCGGCGCGCTCGCCGAGACGCGCCCCGACGACCTGGCCGCGACCGCGCTGACCGGCGTGCTCGCGAAGGCCCCCGACCTCGACCCGGCCCGCATCGGCGACGTCGTGTGGGGCAACGCCAACGGCGCCGGCGAGGACAACCGCAACGTCGGGCGCATGGCCGTGCTGCTCGCCGGCCTGCCGACGTCGGTGCCGGCGACGACCGTCAACCGCCTCTGCGGCTCCTCGCTCGACGCCGCGATGATCGCCTCGCGCACCGTTGAGACCGGCGACGCCGAGGTCGTCGTGGTCGGCGGCGTCGAGTCGATGACCCGCGCGCCGTGGGTGCTGCCGAAGCCGTCGCGCGCCTTCCCCGCCGGCAACGTCACCGCCGTGTCCACCACGCTCGGCTGGCGACTGGTCAACGACCGGATGCCGGCGGAGTGGACCGTCTCGCTGGGCGAGGCCAACGAGATGCTCGCCGAGCGGTTCTCGATCTCCCGCGAGCGCCAGGACGAGTTCGCCGCCCGCTCCCACGTGCTCGCCGACGCGGCCTGGGAGGCCGGGTTCTACGACGACCTGGTGGTCGGCGTCGAGGGCGTCGACCTCGCCCGCGACGAGGGCATCCGCCCCGGCTCGACCGCCGACAAGCTCGCCGGGCTCACGCCCGCCTTCCGTAAGGACGGCGGCACCATCACCCCCGGCAACGCCTCCCCGCTCAACGACGGCGCCTCGGCGCTGCTGATCGCCGCCGAGGACGCCGGGCTCGGCGTCGCGCCGCTCGCGCGGATCGCGGGGCGCGGCACCTTCGCCAACGACCCGCAGGACTTCGGGTACGCCCCCGTCGAGGCCGCCAACCGGGCGCTGGCCCGCGCCGGCATCACGTGGGCGGACATCTCCGCGGTCGAGCTCAACGAGGCCTTCGCCGTGCAGTCCCTGGCCTGCGTCGACGCCTGGGACGTCGACCCCGAGGTCGTCAACGCCAAGGGCGGCGCCATCGCGATCGGCCACCCGCTCGGCGCCTCCGGCGCCCGCGTGCTCGGCACCCTGGCCCACCGGCTGCGCGAGTCCGGCGACCGCTGGGGCGTCGCAGCGATCTGCATCGGCGTCGGCCAGGGCCTCGCCGTCGTGCTGGAGAACGCCGCGTGACCGCCGTCTGCGAGACCACCGCCGAGGCGGTCGCGGGCGTCGCCGACGGCAGCACCGTGCTGATCGGCGGGTTCGGGATGGCCGGCATGCCGGTCGCGCTCGTCGACGCCCTCATCGCCCAGGGCGCGGGCGACCTGACCGTCGTGTCCAACAACGCCGGCAACGGCGACACCGGGCTCGCCGCGCTGCTCGCGACGGGCCGGGTGCGCAAGATGGTCTGCTCCTTCCCGCGCCAGGCGGACTCGTGGGTCTTCGACGACCTCTACCGCTCCGGGCGCATCGAGCTCGAGGTCGTGCCGCAGGGCAACCTCGCCGAGCGGATGCGCGCGGCGGGCGCCGGGATCGGCGCCTTCTTCGGGCCCACCGGCGTCGGCACCCCGCTCGCCGAGGGCAAGGAGACCCGCGAGATCGACGGCCGCACCTACGTGCTCGAGCTGCCCATCAAGGGCGACGTCGCGCTCATCGGCGCCCACCGCGCCGACACCGCCGGCAACCTCGTCTACCGCAAGACCGCCCGCAACTTCGGGCCCGTCATGGCGACCGCCGCGACCACCGTCGTCGCGCAGGTCGCCGAGGTCGTCGACGTCGGGGCCATCGACCCCGAGACCGTCGTGACCCCCGGCATCTACGTGGACAGGGTGGTGGTCGTGTGACCGCGGCACGCACGAAGGACGAGATCGCCGCGGCCATCGCGCGCGACATCCCGGCCGGGTCGTTCGTCAACCTCGGCATCGGCCAGCCGACCCTGGTCGCCGACCACCTCGAGGCCGGCTCCGGCGTCGTGCTCCACACCGAGAACGGGATGCTCGGCATGGGCCCCGCCGCCGTCGGCGACGAGGTCGACCCCGACCTGACCAACGCCGGCAAGGTGCCGGTCACCGAGCTGCCCGGGGCGTCGTACTTCCACCACGCCGACTCCTTCGCCATGATGCGCGGCGGCCACCTCGACGTGTGCGTGCTCGGAGCCTTCCAGGTCTCGGCCGCGGGCGACCTCGCCAACTGGCACACCGGCGCCCCGGACGCGATCCCCGCGGTCGGCGGCGCCATGGACCTCGCCATCGGCGCCAAGCAGGTCTTCGTGATGATGACGCTCTTCGCGAAGGACGGCAGCCCCAAGGTCGTCCCGACGTGCACCTACCCGCTCACCGGCGTCGGCTGCGTCAGCCGCGTCTACACCGACGTCGCGACCCTCGAGGTCGGCGCGGACGGCGTGCGCCTGCTCGAGACCTTCGGTACGACGCGCGACGAGCTCGCCGGCCGCCTCGACGTCGACCTGGGCTGAGCCCGCCGAGGCCGGTGGGTCCTGGGAGGTGGTCGAGCAGCTGACGAGCGCCAGCGAGTCCGCGGCGTCGAGACCGCCGGGGGGTGTCGTGAGGTGGTCGAGACCGCCGGGGGTGTCGTGAGGTGGTCGAGACCGCCGGGGGTGTCGTGAGGTGGTCGAGACCGCCGGGGGTGTCGTGAGGTGGTCGAGCAGCTGACGAGCGCCAGCGAGTCCGCGGCGTCGAGACCGCCGGGGTGGTGGTCGGGCTGTTCATGGTGTCCGGTGGGCCGCGAGCAGCGCGGACGTTCGGTGTCACCTGGTGGCACCGAATGTCCGTTAGACGTCCTGGGGCGTCGGACGGCGGTCTCGACGCCGCGCGCTCGCCAGGGCTCGCGTGCTGCTCGACCACCTTGGGGCAGTTCGCGTGCTGCTCGACCACCTCGGGTGTTGGCGGTCTCGACGCCGCGCGCTCCCTTCGACAGGCTCAGGACGCCGCGCGGGGCTCGCGTGCTGCTCGACCACCTCAGGGCGGCTCGCGTGCTGCTCGACCACCTGGAGGCGAGCGGTGCTGAGACG
The DNA here is from genome assembly GCF_039529515.1 of Nocardioides lentus. Lineage (NCBI taxonomy): Bacteria > Bacillati > Actinomycetota > Actinomycetes > Propionibacteriales > Nocardioidaceae > Nocardioides > Nocardioides lentus. Next base: position 174,538 of record NZ_BAAAMY010000001.1, on the reverse strand, counting down.
GTCCCGTGTCGGGGGGCGCGTGGGTGAGACTCGGGGCATGTACTCCGGCAACCCCGACGTCCCCGACGACGTCCTCGCGGACGTCCTGGCCCAGGTGCGTGACTTCGTGCGGGAGCGGGTGGTGCCGCGCGAGGTCGAGATCATGGAGACCGACGCGATCCCCGCGGACCTGCGGGCGGCCGCGGCGGAGATGGGGTTGTTCGGCTACGCGATCCCGCAGCAGTGGGGCGGGCTCGGTCTCGACCTCGTGCAGGACGTCGAGCTCGCGATGGAGCTGGGCTACACGTCGTTGTCGCTGCGGTCGATGTTCGGCACCAACAACGGCATTGCCGGGCAGGTGCTGGTCGGCTTCGGCACCGACGAGCAGCGCGAGGCGTGGCTGCCGCGGCTCGCCGCCGGCGACGTCGCCTCCTTCGCGCTGACCGAGTCGGGGGCGGGGTCCGACCCGGCCGGGATGCGCACCACCGCGACCCGCGACGACGACGGCGGCTGGGTGATCGAGGGCACCAAGCAGTGGATCACCAACGCCCCCGACGCCGACCTGCTCGTCACCTTCGCCCGGATGCGGCCCGCGCCCGAGACCGGTCGCGGCATCGGGGTCTTCCTGGTGCCCACGACGGCCGACGGCGTCGAGGTCGCCGCGAAGGACGCCAAGATGGGCCAGGAGGGCTCGCGGACGGCGACGGTCGGTTTCAGCGGGGTCCGGGTCGGGCCCGAGGCCCTCGTCGGCGACGACGGCGCGGCGGGCTACCGGGCAGCGATGACCTCGCTGGCCCGCGGCCGGATCCACCTCGCCGCGCTCGCCGTCGGCACCGCCCAGCGGGCGCTCGACGAGTCGGTCGCGTTCGCCTCCACCGCGACGCAGGGCGGCACCGTCGTCGGCGACTTCCAGCTGGTGCAGGCGATGATCGCCGAGCAGCAGACCGGCGTCCTCGCGGGCCGGGCGCTGGTCCGCGACGCCGCCCGCCTCTACGTGACGGGCGAGGACCGGCGGATCGCCCCGTCGGCGGCCAAGCTGTACTGCACCGAGATGGTCGGGAAGGTCGCCGACCTCGCCGTGCAGGTCCACGGCGGCACCGGCTACATGCGGGAGGTGCCGGTCGAGCGGATCTACCGTGACGTGCGGCTGATGCGCCTGTACGAGGGCACCAGCGAGATCCAGAAGCTGATCATCGGCGGCGGGCTGGTGCGCGCCGCGAAGGACCGCTCCGCCTGACCTCCCGCCCGACCTCAGCCCACGTGGGTGACGGAGACCCGGCCGTCGTCGACGTGCCAGCGCTGGTGGAGCCGGACCGACTCGAGCAGCCGCCGGTCGTGGGAGACCAGCACCAGCGCGCCGTCGTAGGACTCGAGAGCGGCCTCGAGCTGCTCGATGGCGGGCAGGTCGAGGTGGTTGGTGGGCTCGTCGAGGACGAGCAGGTTGACGCCGCGGGCCTGCAGCAGCGCCATGGCGGCGCGGGTGCGCTCGCCGGGGGACAGGGCGCCGACGGTGCTGGCGACCTGGTCGGCCTTGAGGCCGAACTTGGCGAGCAGGGTGCGGACGTCGGCCGGGGTCTGGTCGGGCACCGCGAGGCCGAACGCGTCGCCGAGCGGCTGGTCCTCGGCGAGGCCGGTGCGGGCCTGGTCGATCTCGCCGATCGCGACCGAGGCGCCCAGCGAGGCGCGGCCGGTCGTCGGCGCGAGCCGGCCGAGCAGCAGGCGCAGCAGGGTGGTCTTGCCGGCGCCGTTGGGGCCGGTGACGCCGATCCGGTCGCCGGCGCTGACCTGCAGCGAGACCGGGCCGAGGGTGAAGTCGCCGAGCGCGGCGGTGGCGCCGTCGAGGGTGGCGACGACCGAGCTGGAGCGGGGCGCGCGGGCGACGCTGAACTGCAGCGTCCACTCCTTGCGCGGCTCCTCGACCTCCTCGAGCCGGGCGATCCGCGACTCCATCTGGCGGACCTTCTGCGCCTGCTTCTCCGACGACTCCGTGCTGGCGCGGCGGCGGATCTTGTCGTTGTCGGGCGACTTCTTCATCGCGTTGCGCACGCCCTGCGAGCTCCACTCGCGCTGGGTCCGCGCGCGGCGCACCAGGTCGGCCTTGCGCCCGGCGTACTCCTCGTAGTCCTCGCGGGCGTGGCGCCGCGCCACCTCCCGCTCCTCGAGGAACGCGTCGTAGCCGCCGTCGTAGACCGCGACCCGACCCTGGGCGAGGTCGAGCTCGACGACGCGGGTGACCACCCGCGAGAGGAACTCACGGTCGTGCGAGACCAGCACCACCCCGGCCCGCAGGCCGTCGACGAACGACTCGAGGCGGTCGAGGCCGGCGAGGTCGAGGTCGTTGGTCGGCTCGTCGAGCAGCACGACGTCGAAGCGGCTCAGCAGCAGCGACGCGAGCGCGGCGCGGGCGGCCTGGCCGCCGGAGAGCGCGGTCATCGGGGTGGCGGGGTCGACGTCGAGGCCCAGGCTCGCGAGCACCGCCGGGATCCGCTCGTCGAGGTCGGGCGCGCCGGTGGCCATCCAGTGGTCGAGCGCGCGGGCGTAGGCGTCCTGGGTGGCGGCCTCGCCGTCGCCGAGCCGCTCCGCGAGCGACTCCATGGCCTCGGTCGCGGCCGCGGCGCCGGTACGACGGGCCACGTACGCCGCGAGGCTCTCGCCCGCGACCCGCTCGTGCTCCTGCGGCAGCCAGCCCACGAACGCGTCGCTCGGCGCGGTGCTCACGGTGCCGCCGAGCGGCGCGAGGTCGCCGGCGAGGATCCGCAGCAGCGTGGACTTGCCGGCGCCGTTGGCGCCGACGACGCCCACCACGTCGCCGGGAGCGACGCTGAGGTCCAGGCCCTCGAAGAGGGTCCGGTGGGCGTGACCGCCGGCGAGGTCGGTCGTGACCAGGTGGGCGCTCACCCGGCCGATCGTAGGGACCGGCGCCTCAGGCCCGCGGGTCGGGCGGGGTGGCGTGCGCCCAGGGTCGCGCCGCCTCGAGCTGCGCCGACAGCGACAGCAGCGTCGGCTCGCCGTCGCGGGGCCCGACCAGCTGGACGGCCAGCGGCAGCCCGTCGGCCGCGAAGCCGGCCGGCACGGAGGCGGCCGGGTGGCCGGTGACGTTCCACAGCGCGGTGTAGGCGGTGACCGGCAGCGAGCGCAGCGCCGCCCGCGCCAGCCCGGCGCCGTCCAGGACCCCGACCGCGGGCGGCCGGTGGGGCACGACCGGCGTCAGCAGCACGTCGTACGTCGCGAAGAGCGGGTCGACGCGCGCGGCCAGCGCCTCGCCGCGCCGCACCGCCCACTCCACGACCCGCGGGGTGGCCCAGGCGCCGACCCGCAGCACGTCGCGGGTGCGGCGCTCGCCGCGCTCGGGGTGCTCGAGGGTGTCGACCTCGGCGCGGACGCCGCCGACGAACTGCGGCACGAACGCCGCCGTCGTGTCCGGGTACGACGGGTGCGCCTGCTCGACGTGGTGGCCCAGGCCCTCGAGCAGGTCGGCCGTCGCGTGGACCGCGCGGACGTGCTCGGGGTCGGGCCGCACGCCGCGGGCGGGGGAGGCGACCGACACCCCGACCCGCAGCCGGCCGGGCTCGCGCCGCGCGGCCTCGACGAACGAGCCGACCTCGCCGGCGTGGAACCGGTCGCCCGGCGAGCCGCCCCGCACCACGTCGTACACGAGGGCGCTGTCGAGGACCGAGCGCGTCAGCGGCCCGGCGGTGCCCAGGGCCCACCACAGGTGGGCGGCCGGGGCGCTGGTGACGCGGCCGCGCTGGGGCTTGAGGCCGTAGAGCCCGCACGCCGAGGACGGCAGCCGGATCGAGCCGCCGCCGTCGCCGCCCATGCCCACCGGCACGAGCCCGGCCGCCACGGCGGCGGCCGTGCCGCCGGAGGAGCCCAGCGTGCTGCGGCCGAGGTCCCACGGGTTGCGGGTCACGCCGTGGGCCTCGGACTCGGTGAACGGCCACTGCCCGAACTCCGGCATCGCCGTCCGCCCGACCACCACCGCGCCCGCGGCCCGCAGCCGGCGCACGACCTCCGCGTCGGCCGCGGCCGGCGTCGTGTTGCCGCGCCCGCCGTACGTCGTGACCTCGCCGGCGACGTCGATCTCCTCCTTGATCGCCACCGGGACGCCATGCAGCGGGCCGCGGTCGCCCGTCTGCGCGTCGCGGGCGTCGGCCTCGGCGAGCGCCCGCTCGGCCATGACCACGGTGAACGCCCCGAGCCGTCCGTCGAGCGCCTCGATGCGGGCGAGCGCGCCGGCGACGAGCTCGCGGGCCGACACCTCACCGCCCCGCACCGCGCCGGCCTGGCCGGCGACCCCGGCCCAGCGGAGGTCGTCCGGTGGTCCCGGCGGTGTCGGCCGTGTCGGCTGCGTCGGTTCGCCGGCGGCCGCGTCGTCCTGGTGGGTCACCCGGACGAGGCTAGGCCCAGCGCCGGCCGCTCGGGCGTCGCGACCGCGCCACAGTGGCCCGGACGGACGCCGAGCGGGACCACCCGCCAGCGCGCACGCACGTCGGGCGCCGGGTCGAGGCCGTCGACGATGCCCACGCCCTCGGCCTTGAGCAGGGCCTCGAGGTGGACCCAGGTCGCCAGGAAGGCGCGCTCGGGGTCGTCGGCCGACCGGACGGCCGCGGCGTCCGCCACGCCGAGGTGGTCGCGCAGGAGCGCTTCGAGGTCCGGGAGCGGGCACACCCGCTCGACGTCCACGCCCACCGGGCGGTCGGCCAGCGCCACGGCCACGAGGCCGTCGGTGCGCGAGACGCTGACGTGACCGTGCTCCGCCACCGGCGCCCGACCGGGCCTGCGGGTCACCCGCCCGGCCCCGAGGTCCTCCAGCAGGGCGTACGGCGACGTCCCCGCGGGGGCGAGCCGGACGGCGACGCCCGGGATCCGTGGCTCCGGGTCGAGGACGCTCACCCGCGCGTCAGCCTCCGGTAGCGCGCGAGCACGAGGGGCATGAACACGGCGAGCACGGCGAGGGACGACAGGACGGCGTAGAGCGTCGGGTGCTGCAGCGACCAGGTGTCGGGCTGGGGGAGGTTGGCGGGGACCGGGTTGCCCAGCAGGTCGCGCACCGAGGTCGCGACCGCGGAGACCGGGTTCCAGGCGGCGAACTCCCGCAGCGGGGTCGGCATGTTCTCGGCCGACACGAAGGCCGTCGAGATCAGCGACAGCGGGAACAGCCAGATCAGCCCGGCGCTCTGCGCGACCTCCACCGTGCGGGCGAACACCCCGACCGTCGCGCCGACCCACGACATCGCGAACCCGAACAGCACGAGCACCCCGAACGCGAGGGCGGCGTCGGCCGGTGAGCCCTCGATCCGCCAGCCCACCAGCAGGCCGCACAGCGCCGTCACCACGAGCGTGGCGACCCCGACGACCATGTCGGAGGTGGTGCGTCCCAGGATCACCGCCAGCGGTGACATCGGGAGCGAGCGGAACCGCTCGACGATGCCCTTCTGGAGGTCGTTGGCGAGACCGACGGTCGTGAACGACGCGTTGAAGACCATGCTCTGGGCGAAGATCCCGGCCATCAGGAACCGGCGGTAGTCCTCGCCGCCCAGGCTGCCGCCGAAGACGAACGCGAACAGCACGACGAACATGACCGGCTGGACCAGGCCGGTGGTGATCCGGCCCGGGATGCGGGCCACGTGACGCATGTTGCGGCCGGTGAGCACGTAGCCGTTGCGGAGCGTCTCGGCCCCGGCCGCGAGGAAGGTCGCCTCCGACCTCACCCCGGTGACCTCGGTGCGGGTGGTGCTCATGGGGTCCCTCCTTCGACGTCGTCGGGTGCTCCCGCGCCGTGACCGGTCAGCGCCAGGAACACGTCGTCGAGGGAGCTGCGGTGCAGGCCGAGGTCGACCAGCTCGACCTCGTCGCGCGAGAGGTGGGCGAGCAGGTCGGCCATCACCTCCGGGCCGCGGTCGGTCGCGACGCTGGCGCGCCCGGTGCGGTGGTCGACCGAGGGGGTGCCGACACCGACCGCCTCGAGCGCGCGGGCGGCGGGGTCGAGGCCGGAGCCGTCGCGCACCTGCAGCGCGAGGGTCGCGCCCTGGACCCGCTCCTTCAGCTCCTCGGCGCTGCCCCGGGCGATGACGACGCCGCCGTCGATCACGGTGATCAGGTCGGCGAGGCGGTCGGCCTCCTCCAGGTACTGCGTGGTGAGCAGCACCGCGACGCCGTCGAGCAGGAGGTCCTCGATGACGGCCCACATGTCGAGGCGGCTGCGGGGGTCGAGCCCCGTGGTCGGCTCGTCGAGGACGACGACCTGCGGCTCGGCCACGAGGGCGCCGGCGAGGTCGAGGCGCCGCCGCATGCCGCCGGAGTACAGACCCGAGCGGCGCCCGGCGACGTCGGCGAGGCGGAACCGCTCCAGCAGCTCGTCGGCGCGGGCGGCCGCCCGCTTGCGCGACATGCCGTACAGCCGCCCCAGCAGGTGCAGGTTCTCGAAGCCGGTGAGGTGCTCGTCGACCGCGGCGTACTGGCCGGAGAGCCCCAGCGCGCCGCGCGCGGCCCGGCTGTGGGCGACGACGTCGTGCCCGGCGATCTCGGCCCGGCCCTCGTCGGCGCGCAGCAGGCCGCACACGATGCGCACGGTGGTGGTCTTGCCGGCACCGTTGGGCCCCAGCAGGGCGTGCACCGACCCCGGGGCGACCTCGAGGTCGACACCGTCGAGGACCTGGTGGTCCCCGAAGCGCTTCCTCAGGCCGGTCGCCCGCAGCGCGGGCCGGGCGGGGACGGTCCGGGGCTCAGCCACCGACCGCGACCCCCAGCGTGGTGGGGTCGTCCCAGTTGTCCTCGATCCACGTGACGGCGTCGGCGCGGGTCGCGTCCTCGAGCGCGGCGTGCCATCCCTCGGGCACGTCGACGAAGACGGGCCACAGGGAGTACTGGCCCTGGTCGTTGACGAGTACGTGGTAGCGGGCGTCGGGGTCCTCGAACGGGTTGGTCATCTCGCTCCTCCTCGGGGGTGGGGTGTGCGGTGGTGCGACCGGACGGGGCGACGGGGTCGCCGCGCCCTCTCCGGTGTTCGGGGCCGGGCGGTCACCTGACGGGCCGTCCGAGCGTGGCGCCGACCACAGGGCCGACGTCGACGAGCGCCTCGGGGTCCATCAGGTCGACGTGCGCGTGGGCCACCCGGTGCTCGATCGGCCGCGCCCCGACGTACGGCGCCCACTGGTCGGCGAGCGGGGGGCCGTCGGGGCCGGGCTCGGCGGCCACGAGCGTGGTCGGGACGTCGATCCGCGGTGGCTCGCCCGCGGCCCGCAGGACCTCGGTGACGGCGCTCACCCCGCGGACGAGGCGCTCGGTGCCCTCGGCGCCCAGCAGCTCCACCAGCGTGTCGGCGGAGCCGCCCTGTGCCTCGCGGAACGCCGCGAGGGCCGCGGCCGGGTCGTCGGCGTCGACGGCGAACGGCGTCGCGCGAGGGTAGGAGTCCAGGAGCAGCAGGTGCTCCACCTCCTCACCCTCGGCCTGCAGCCGGGCCGCGACGCGGTGTGCCAGCACCCCGCCGAGCGACCAGCCGAGCAGGGCGTAGGGCCCGTGGGGGTGGGCGGCCCGCAGGGCCGCGACGTAGCCGTCCACGAGCTCGTCCACGTCGTCCGGCAGCGGCTCGTCGGCGCTGAGACCCGGGGCCTGCAGCCCCAGCAGGGGCCGGTCCACCACGTGCGGCACCAGCCCGGCGTACTGCCAGGCGAGCCCCGAGACCGGGTGGATCGCGACCAGCGGTGCCCGCTCGCCGCCCGGGCGCAGGGTCAGCAGTCGCTGCAGCCCGGCGTCGTCGGCCACGTCGGCGTCGAGCCGGGCCGCGAGCCCGGCGACGGTGGGCGCCTCGAAGAGCGCTCGCACGGCCAGGTCCTCGCCCGTCGCGGCGCGGATCCGGGACACCAGCCGTGTCGCGAGCAGCGAGTGGCCGCCCATCGCGAAGAAGCTGTCGTCGACGCCGACCTCGCCCACTCCGAGGACCTCCGCGAACAGCGACGCCAGGACCCGCTCGCGGGGGGTCCTCGCCGGGGTGCCCCCGCCGGCCCCGAGGGTCTCGGGCTCCGGCAGGGCGCGGCGGTCCAGCTTGCCGTGGGGCGTCAGCGGGAGCTCGACGAGCACCGCCATCGCCGTCGGCAGCATGTAGTCGGGGAGGCGCTCCGCGGCGGTGGCGCGCACGTCGTCGACGTCGAGCACGGCGCCGGTCTCCGGCACCAGGTACGACGCCAGCGTGGTGGCTCCCGAGCCGTCGGTGACCGCGACGGTGGCGGCGCGGGCGACCCCGTCGACGGCGGCCAGCGCCGCGTCGACCTCGCCCGGCTCCACGCGGAAGCCGCGCACCTTGACCTGCTCGTCGACCCGCCCGCCGAAGGCGAGGTCGCCGTCCGCGGTCCAGCGGGCGCGGTCGCCGGTCCGGTACATCCGGGAGCCCGGCGGTCCGTAGGGGTCGGCCACGAAGCGCTCGGCCGTCAGGTCGGCGCGACCGAGGTAGGCGCGTGCGAGCCCGGCGCCCGCGAGGTAGAGCTCGCCGTGCACGCCGGGGGCGACGGGCGCCAGGCGGTCGTCGAGCACGAGGGCCCGCGTGCCGGTCACCGGCGACCCGATGACGGGGTGGCCCGTCGCGGCCAGGTCGGCGACGACGGCGTCGACGGTCGACTCGGTGGGGCCGTAGAGGTTGACCGCTCGGCCCGGGCGGGCTGCGAGGTCGCGCCACAGGTCGTCACCGACGGCCTCCCCGCCCAGCGCCGTGACCGCGAGGTCGGGCAGGCCCAGGCGCAGCAGCTCGGCGACGTACGACGGGGTGGTCTCGAGGACGTCGATCCCGCGGTCCGCGACCAGGGCGACCAGCGCCTCCGGGTCGACCCGGGTGTCGTCGTCGACGACGTGCAGCTCGTGACCTGCGACCAGCCACAGCACCGGGTCCCACGAGGCGTCGAAGGTGACCGCCGTCGTGTGCGCGACGCGCAGCCGGCGGCCCGCGAGCTCGGCGGCGGGGGTGTACAGCGCGTCGTGGTGGTGCGCCAGCAGCGCGGCCAGCGCGTGGTGCTCGACGACGACGCCCTTCGGCTCGCCGGTCGAGCCGGAGGTGAACAGCACGTACGCGGCGTCGCCGGGCCGGGGCCCGCTCGGCAGGCTGGAGGTCTGCGGCAGCTCCGGCACGGCGTCGGTGCCGGCGAGCAGTGCGTCGAGGTCGTCGGCGTCGAGCACCAGGGCCGGGGCGGCGGCCCGGGTGACCGCCTCGAGGCGAGCAGCCGGCTGCGTCGGGTCGAGCGGCAGGTAGGTGGCGCCCGAGCGCAGGACGCCCAGCAGGCCCACGACGCTGCCGACCGAGCGGGGCACCGCCAGGCCGACGACGTCGCCGCGTCCGATGCCGCGGCGCGCCAGCAGCCCGGCGAGCCGGTCCGCGAGCTCCGCGACCTCGGCGTAGGTGAGCGTCTCGGTGCCGTCCGGTCCGGGGGCGACCAGCGCGGTCTCGTCCGCGAGGTCCGCGACGGTCCGCACCCAGGCGTCGAGCACGGTCGAGCCCGACCCGGCGCCGGGGTCGCCGGCCGCGCCGATCTCGGGCAGCACGGCCGCGCGCTCGGCGTCGGTCAGCAGCGGCACCGCGGTCAGCGGCGTCGCCGGGGCGTCGAGCCAGCGGTCCAGGAGGCGCACCCACCGGTCGGCGAGCGCCTGCGCCGTGCCCGCGTCGTACAGGTCGGCAGCGTGCTCGAGGACGCCCGTGATCCCTGCCGGGCCGGCCTCGGCGTGGTGCTCGGCGACGGAGAACGACAGGTCGAACTTCGCGGACCCCGCGGCGACGGGCAGGACCTCGGAGTCCAGGCCGGCGAGCCCGAGGTCGCCCGGGGTCTCCGCGTCGGCGGTGAGCATCACCTGGAAGAGCGGGTGGCGTGAGAGCGAGCGCTCCGGCGCGAGCGCCTCGACCAGGCGCTCGAAGGGCAGGTCGGCGTGGGCGAACGCATCGACGTCGGTGCGGCGCACCCGGTCGAGGAGCTCGGGCAGCGTCGGGTCGCCGCCCGTGTCGGTGCGCAGGACGAGGGTGTTGACGAAGAACCCGACGAGCTCGTCGAGGGCCTCGTCGCCCCGGCCCGCGACCGGCGTGCCGAGGGGCACGTCCTCGCCGGCGCCCTGGCGGGTGAGCAGCGCCGCGAGGCTCGCGTGGAGCAGCATGAACGGGCTCGCGTCGTGGCGGCGTGCGAAGTCGACGATGCGCGCGTGCAGGTCGGCGTCGATGAGGAAGCGGACCTCCCCACCGGCGCCCTCGGAGTGGAGCGGCCGCGGCCGGTCGGTCGGCAGGTCGAGCTCGGCCGGGAGGCCGGCCAGCTGCTCGGACCACCAGGCGAGCTGGGTGGCGAGCTCGCTGTCGGCATCCTCGGCCTCGCCCAGCACGTCGCGCTGCCACAGGGCGTGGTCGGCGTACTGCACCGCGAGCGGGCCGCGCTCGGGGCCGTGGCCCTCGCGGCGGGCGGCGTAGGCCTCGGCGAGGTCGCGGCCCAGCGGGCCGAGCGACCAGCCGTCGGCGGCGACGTGGTGGACGACGAGCAGCAGGACGTGGTCGTCGGCGGGGCCGTCGGACGGCGCGAGCAGCCAGGCGCGCAGCGGCCGGTCGACGGCGAGGTCGAACGGCGCCTCGGCGCGACGGCGGAGGGCGTCGTGGAGGTCGGCCTCGGTGACGGTGACCCGGTCGAGGGTGAGGTCGACGTCGGCGTGGACGAGCTGGTGGGGCTCGCCGTCGGTCTCGGGCAGCGTGGTGCGCAGCACCTCGTGGCGGGCGACGAGGTCGCGCAGGGCGGCCTCGAGGGCGTCGGCGTCGAGGTTGCCGCGCAGCCGCACGGCGAGCGGGATGTGGTAGGCCGCGCTGGCGTCCTCGAGGCGGTTGAGGAACCACAGCCGGTGCTGGGCCCACGACAGCGGGACGCGCGCGGGTCGCTCGGCGGCGGTGACGGCCCGGCGGGCGGTGCCGGCCTCGGGCAGCCGGTCCGCGAGCTCCTCGACGCTGGGGGCCTCGAACAGGGCGCGCACGCCCAGCTCGACCCCGAGCTCGGAACGGATCCGGCTCACCAGACGGGTCGCGAGCAGCGAGTGGCCACCGAGGTCGAAGAAGCCGGCGTCGACCGGGGCGGGCTCCGCGAGCCCCAGGACCTCGGCGTACAGCCGGGCCAGGGTCCGGTCGGCGTCCGTGCTCGCCTCGCGCCCGCCCGCACCCGCGGCGACGTCGGCCACGGGCAGCGCCGCGCGGTCGAGCTTGCCGTTGGGGGTCAGCGGGAGCGTGTCGAGCGTCGCCCAGGCCACCGGGACCATGTAGTCGGGCAACGACCGAGCAACGCCGGCGCGGACGGCGTCGACGTCGACCTCGCCCCCGGCGACCGGCACCAGCCAGGCGGCGAGGCGCCCGGCGCCGGAGGGGTCGGCGTGGACGGCTGCGGCGGCCGCGGCGACACCGGGCTGCTCGGTCAGCACGGACTCGATCTCGCCGAGCTCGACGCGGAAGCCGCGGACCTTCACCTGGTCGTCGACCCGGCCCACGAACTCCAGCACGCCCTCACGCGTCCGGCGAGCCAGGTCGCCCGTGCGGTACATCCGCGCGCCCGGCGCGCCGTAGGGGTCGGCGACGAAGCGCTCCGCTGTCTGCGCGGCCCGGCCGGCGTAACCGCGGGCAAGAGCGGTGCCGGACAGGTAGAGCTCGCCGGGGACACCGGCGGGCACGGGCTGCAGCGCCGCGTCGAGGACGTGGGCCGCGACCCCGTCGACCGGCCGACCCAGCACGGGCGTCTCGTGGTCGGCGAGATCGGCGACGACGGTGTCGACGCAGGCCTCGGTCGGCCCGTAGAGGTTGACGGCCCGGAGCGTGGGGTGGGCCCGCAGCTCGCGCCACAGCGCGGGGCCGACGGCCTCGCCGCCGAGCAGCGCCAGGCTCAGACCGCTGTCACCGAGCCCCTCGGCCATCAGGGCCTGCACGTAGGACGGGGTGGTCTCCACCGCGTCGATGCCGGCGTCGCGCACCAGGGCGACGAGCGCCTCGGGGTCGCGCCGGGTGTCGTCGTCGACCAGGTGCAGCTCGTGGCCCGAGACCATCCACAGCACCGGGTCCCAGGCGGCGTCGAAGGACACCGCGGTGGTGTGGGCCATCCGGGCCCGCCGACCGAGCCGCTCGGCCGTCGGCTCGTGCAGGGAGCGGCGCTGGTGCGCGTGGAGGTTGCCGAGCGCGCCGTGGTCCACCAGCACGCCCTTCGGTCGACCGGTGGAGCCCGAGGTGTAGGTCAGGTACGCCGGGTCGTCCGGCGCGACGCGCGGCAGTGGGACGTCGGGGGCCACGTCGTCCAGCAGTCGCCGGGTCTTGTCGTCGTCCATCAGCAGGCTCGGGGTGCCGTCGGGCAGCCGGTGGGCCGAGGCCCGGTCGGTGAGGACCGTCAGGGGGTCGGCGTCGCCGACGATGTGCTCGATGCGGGTGCGGGGGTACTCGAGGTCGATCGGGAGGTAGACGGCGCCGGCGCGCAGCACCGCGAGCAGCGCGACCACCAGCTCGGACCCGCGGGGGAGCGCGACGCCCACCCGCTGCCCGCCGTACCCGGCCTCGAGAAGCACGGCCGCGAGCGCCGCCGACCGGTCGTCGAGCTCGGCGAAGGTCAGCTCCTCCGCCCCGGCTCGCAGGGCCACGTCGCCGGGCCGCGCGGCGGCGGTGGCGGCGAACGCCTCCACCACCGTGCTGCGGTGGGCGCGGTCGCGGCGGTCGGTGGCCCGCAGGGCGGCGGAACGCTCGTCGTCGTCGAGCAGGGCGGCGGTCCCGATCCGTGCCGCCGGGTCGGTGGCCACGGCCTCCAGCAGTCGTTCGAAGCGGACCACGAGGTCGCGCACCGTGGCGACGTCGAACAGGACGGGGTCGTACTCGACGGCGCCGGCGATCGTGGTGCGGCCGTCCGGCCCCTGGACCTCGCCGAGGTCCACGGACAGGTCGAACTTGGCGCCGGCGGCCTCGGCCGCGGCGTCGACCGAGACGTCGAGACCGGGCAGCGAGAGGTCCACGGGCGCGTTGTTCTGGAAGGCGAGCATGACCTGGAACAGCGGGTGCCGGGTCAGGGAGCGCTCGGGGGACACCTCCTCGACCACACGCTCGAACGGCACGTCCTGGTGGGCGTAGGCGTCGAGGGCGGTGGCCTTCACGCGGTCGACGAGCTCGTCGAAGGTGGGGTCGCCGGACAGGTCGTTGCGCAGCACCAGGGTGTTGACGAAGAAGCCGACCAGGCTGTCCAGGGCCTCGTCGGTGCGCCCGGCCACGGGCACACCGATCGCCACGTCCGTGCCGGCGCCGAGGCGCCCGAGCAGCGCGGCCAGGGCTGCCTCGACGACCATGAACAGGCTGACGTCGTGGTCGCGGGCGACGACCGCGAGGGCGTCGCGCACCTCGGGGTCCAGGTCGAGCTCGACGCGGGCGTCGCCCGCCTCGGCCACGACGTCGGGCCCCACGGACTCGCGCGGCCGGGTGCGGTCCCGGGGGAGGTCGATCTCGGTCGGCATCCCGGCGAGGCGTCGCGTCCAGTGGTCGAGCTGGCGGGAGATCTCGCTGGCGGGGTCGCCGGCGTCGCCGAGCAGCTCACGCTGCCAGAGGGTGTAGTCGGCGTACTGGACCGGGAGCGGGGACCAGTCCGGGGGGACGCCGTCGGTCACCCGTGCGCCGTAGGCGACGGCGAGGTCGGCGGCCAACGGGCCCAGGGACCAGCCGTCGCCCGCGACGTGGTGGACCACCAACGACAGCACGTGCTCGCGCTCGCCGAGCCGCACGAGCCGCACCCTGATCGGCAGCTCGCGGGTCAGGTCGAACCCGCGGCCGGTCTCACGGCGCAGCGCGTCGTCGAGCGAGCCGGGCCCGTCGGCGGGGGAGTCGGTGAGGTCGTCGGCGGGCAGGGACAGCTCGATGCCGTCCGGGTCGGCGACGACCTGGCGCGGCTCGCCGTCGATCTCGGGGAAGGTGGTGCGCAGGGTCTCGTGGCGTGCGACCACGTCGCGCACGGCCTGCTCCAGCGCCCCCACGTCCAGCGGACCGCGGAGCCTCAGCACGGCCGGGATGTTGTAGGCCGCGCTGTCGGGCTCGAGCCGGTTGAGGAACCAGAGCCGGCGCTGGGCGAAGGACAGCGGCAACCGGTCGGGGCGGGGCATGGGACGCAGCTCGGCCCGGCCCTCGGCCGCACCGGCGAGCTCGAGGGCCAGCCCGGCGACGGTCGGGTGGTCGAAGAGCGCCCTGATGGGCAGCTCCGCGCCGGCGGTGCTGCGGATGCGGCTGACCAGGCGGGTCGCGAGCAGCGAGTGCCCTCCGAGGTCGAAGAAGTCGTCGTCGACGCCGACCCGGGGCAGTCCGAGGGTCTCGGCGAACAGACCGGCGAGCAGCTGCTCCTGCGGGGTCTGCGGCTCGCGCCCGGCCCCGGCTGCGGTCTCCTCACCGGTGGGGGCGGGCAGCGCGTCGCGGTCGAGCTTGCCGTTGGGGGTCAGCGGCATCTCGGGCAGCACGACGTACAGCGCCGGCACCATGTACGCCGGCACCGCGGCCGCCACGGTCGCGCGCAGGTCGCCCGCGGACAGCGCCCCCGGGTCGCCCGCGACGTAGGCGACCAGCTGCTGCACGCCGTCGCTCTCGCGGACCACGACGACGGCCGCGCTGACGTCGTCGCGCTCGCTGAGCCGCGCCTCGATCTCGCCGAGCTCCACCCGGAACCCGCGGACCTTCACCTGGTCGTCGACGCGCTCGACGAACTCGAGCACGCCGTCGGCGCGCCAGCGGGCGACGTCGCCGGTGCGGTACATCCGGTCGCCCGGGCCGCCGTACGGGTCGGCGACGAAGCGCTCTGCCGTGCGGCCGGGCTGGTCGAGGTAGGAGCGGGCCAGACCGGCACCGGCCAGGTAGAGCTCTCCCGCAGCACCGACGGGCTTCATCTGCAGGCCCGGGTCGAGCACGTAGGCGCGGGTGTTGGCCACGGGCCGGCCGATGACCGGGGAGTCGTGGTCCTCGATCCGGGCCGTGACCACGTCGACGGTCGACTCCGCCGGCCCGAACAGGTTGTAGGCGAGGAGGTCCTCGCGGGAGGCGAGGAGGTCCCAGAGCTCGCGTCCGACGGCCTCGCCGCCGAGCGCGACAACCCGGATCGCATCCCCGGCCGAGCCCAGCAGGCCGGTCGCGACGAGCTGCTCCATGTAGGTGGGGGTGGTCTCCACGAAATCGATCTCGTGGTCGACCAGGAAGTCCACGAGGGCTTCGGGGTCGGTCATCGTGCGCTCGTCGACGAGGTGCAGCTCGTGACCGCCGATCAGCCAGAGGATCGGGTCCCACCCCGCGTCGAAGGAGACC
>NZ_BAAAMY010000001.1:93567-159205 GCF_039529515.1 Nocardioides lentus | reverse complement strand
CATCTGGGAGCTGTGGGAGGCGAACAGGTTCACCAGCGAGCGGTGCTGGACGACGATGCCCTTGGGGCGGCCGGTGGAGCCGGAGGTGTAGACCACGTAGGCCGGGTCGTCGGCGCCGACGTGACCACCGCGCTCGTCGTCGGTCACGGGCTCGTTGGACCTGCCCAGGACGTCCGCGACCACGTCGGGGTCGTCGAGGACCAGCAGCGTGGCGTCCGCGGGGAGCTCCGGCAGGCGGTCGGCGACCGAGACGTCGGTGAGCACGACGCGGGGGTCGACGTCGTCGAGCATGTGGCGGATGCGCTCGGGCGGGTAGTCCGGGTCGACCGGCATCACGACGGCTCCCGACTTGTGGGCCGCCGCCAGGCTGATGGCGAACTGCGAGCGTCGGGGCAGGGCGACCGCGACCGCGGCCCCGGGGCCGGCGCCGTGCGCCATCAGCGCCCGCGCCAGCCGGTTGGCGCGCCGGTCGAGCTCGTTGAACGTGACCCGGGAGTCGGTGGCCACCAGGGCGGTGGCGTCGGGCGTGCGGCGCACCTGGGACTCGAAGAAGTCGAGCACGGTGCGCTGGACCACGTCCACGGCGGTGCCGTGGGTCGCCCCGTCGATCACGTCGCGGTCGGCGTCCGAGGAGATGCGGATGGCCCCGACGGTCGAGTCGTGGTCCCGGGCGACGGCGTCCAGGGTGACGAGGAACCGGGTCAGGTGTCCCTCGAGCTCGGTGGCGTCGTACAGGTCGGGGTTGACGTCGACGTCGATCCGCAGGCCCTCGCCGTCGGGGGCGCGGGAGACGATGACGGACATGTCGTCGACCGGACCGACCGAGAGGTTGTGCAGGGTGCCGGCGTGACCACCGAAGTCGAGGGTCCCCTCGATCGGGAGGATGTTGATGGTCGGCCCGGCCAGCCGGGCGTCCCGACCGAGCCCCAGGTCGGCGCGGATGTCCTCGGGCCGGTAGCGCTGGTGCTTCAGCAGCGCGCGGACCCGGGTGGAGACCTGGGCCGCGAGGTCGGTGACGGCCGTGTCCGGGCGGACGTCGAGACGCAGCGGGACGATGTTGGACACCATCCCCGGCACCTGCTTGGAGACCTTGCCGCGGCGTGCGGTGACGGGCAGGCCCAGCACGACGTCGCGATCACCCGTGAAGCGGTGCAGGTAGGCGGCGAAGGCGGCGATCAGGAGCGATGACCGCGACACCTTCATGGCCTTCGCGGCGGCGGCGAGCGCCTCGGCCGCCTCCGCCGGCACGTCGCGGGTGCAGCGTGCGAGGCGGTCGGGGAGGCCCTGGGGCGGGTCCGCCAGGAGGGTCGGCGCCGGCTGGTCGCCCAGCACCTCGGTCCAGAACGAGCGGTCCTCCGAGCGGTCCGAGGCGCGGTAGTCGCGGTCGTCGCCGACGAGGTCGGCGAGCGGTCCGGTGAACGGCGCGTCCGGCTCGGCGCCGGTGACGAGCGCGTTGTACACGACGTTGACTCGCAGCATGGCAAGGGTCGCGCCGTAGCCGTCGAGGGCGAGGTGGTGGATGCGCTGGTAGCAGAAGGTGCGGTCGTCGGCCACGCGCAGCAGGGCGATCGTGAACAGCGGCGGGGCGGCGAGGTCCACCCGCGACCGCAGGTCGGCGTCCATCCACGCCCGCGCCGCGTCCTCCGGGTCGCTGTCGGCCCGCAGGTCGACCTGCCGCAGCTCCCAGTCGACCCCGTCGGCGACGAGTTGGAACGGCCCCTCGGCGTCCTCGCCGAAGGTGGCGTGGAGCGCGTCGATCTCGTCGATGGCCGTCGCCCAGGCGCTGCGGTACGCCTCGGTGTCGATCTCGCCGGGCACGTCGAGGTAGTGGGCGATGTTGAGGACGACGTTGTCGGGGTCGAGCTGCTGGGCGTACCAGAGGCCTCGCTGCGCCGCGGTCAGCTCCAGGCGTACGGCGTCCCGGGACCCGGCGCGGCTCATCGACCGACCCGGACGGTCAGACCCGCGAGCTCGAGGCGGGTTCTCGCCGACGACCCGCCGGAGCGGGTCTGCTGCTGCCCGACGCCGGCCTGCTGCTGCTCACGTCCCCCGCTCTGCCGCTGCCCGACGCCGGCCTGCTGCTGGTCGCCGCGGACGTCCTGCTGCTGCGCCCCGAGCAGCTGGGACTGCGAGCGACCGCGTCCGTCGGACTGTCGCTGGCCGACGCCGGCCTGCTGCTGACCGGACGCGGAGCTCTGCTGTGCGCCGAGCACCTGCGACTGCCGGCGTCCGTCGGACCGCGACGACGACAGCACCCCCAGCTGCTGGCTCCCCGCCGCGTCCTGCTGCTGGAGCCCGAGCAGCTGTGACTGCTCCTCGGCCTGCGCGGCTCCGCCTCCGGACACGAGGAGAGCCGCGCTGGCGAGGGGCACGAGGAGTGAGTGACGCTTGAACGACATGCTGTCGAGCCAACCAGCGGGTGCACGGGCATTCACGTGATGTGGGTGTCGGTCATGTCACGGCAGGGCGCACCAATCCGGCGGGCGAGTGCCCCCGAAGGGGGCCTCGTCACCCGGTGTGACCTGGGACGACGCGCACCGGCCGCGTCACCGCCGACCCCGACCGCCCCCTCGGCCCCGCGCGACTGTTCACCCGTCGGACGCCCGAGCGTCGACGAGGGGCCGCGGCTCGGCCGGGTCAGGCGGCTCAGCCGGCGTGGACCGGGGGGCCGTCGGTGGCCAGCTCGTCGTGCTTCACTGTCAGGAAGATCCAGACCACCGCGGAGGCGAGCAGCATCATCGCCGCGCCGATGAGGAACGCGTGGGTCGCGCCCTCGGTGAAGGAGGCCTGGAAGGTCGCCGCGTCGAGGAACGTCAGGTTGGTGCCGGGCACCGGTGCGGACGGGTCGAGCCCGCCCTGGCCCAGACCGGCCTCGAGGGCGCCGCGGACGGAGTCCTCGCGGGTGTTGGTGTAGGCCAGCGCGACGGTGCTGAGCGCGGCCAGGCCGAGCGCGCCGCCGATCTGCTGCATCGTGTTGAGCACGCCCGAGCCGATGCCGGAGTCCTCGGCGCGCACGTGGTGGACGGCGGTCAGCGTCAGCGGCACGAAGGTCATGCCCATGCCGACGGCCATCAGCACGATCCACGGCAGCAGGTGGGCCCAGTAGTTGATGCCGGCGCCCGCGGTCTCGCCCGCGGCGAGGGCGCTCAGCACCTGCTGGGGGGAGTCGTCGACGTCGAGGCGGGAGAACATGAACAGCGCCGTGGCGGCGAGCAGCGTGCCGACGCCGGCGATGTAGCGGGGGTCGACGCGGTTGACGAGGTTGGACGACAGCCCGGCGCCGACGACGATGCCGACCGAGAACGGCAGGAACGCGAAGCCGGTGCGCAGCGAGGAGTAGCCGACGACCTGCTGGATGAACAGGCTGAGGAAGTAGAACATCGCGAACATCGCGGCCGGGGCCACGAGCATCGCCACGAAGCTGGCGGCGCGGGTGCGGTTGCGGAAGATGCGGACGGGCAGCAGGGCGTGCTCGGTGCGGGACTCGAGCACGATGAAGAACGCGAGGAGCGCGACGCCGGCCACGAGGCTGGCGAGCGTCCACGGGTCGCCCCAGCCGTAGCGCTCGTCGCCGGCGCGGGTCAGGCCGTAGACCAGGCCGACCAGGCCGAGGGTGCCGGTGACGGCGCCGGGCACGTCCATCTGGCCGGGACGGGCCTCGGACTCGCGCAGGAAGCGGGGGGCCAGGAAGGCCGCGACGAGCCCGATCGGGGTGTTGATGAGGAAGGTCAGGCGCCAGCCGGACATCTCGACGCCGGCGAAGCTGTCGAGCCCGGTCAGCCAGCCGCCGAGGATCAGGCCGACGGCGGCGCCGGCGCCCGACATCGCGGCGTACACGGCGAAGGCGCGGTTGCGGGCCGGGCCTGCCGGGAAGGTGGTGGTGATCAGCGCCAGCGCGGCGGGCGCGGCCATCGCGGCGCCGAGGCCCTGCAGGGCGCGGGAGCCCAGCAGCATCGCCTCGTTCTGGGCGAAGCCGCCCAGCAGCGAGGCGATCGCGAACACGACCAGGCCGGTCGCGAAGATCCGACGGCGGCCGTAGAGGTCGCCGAGCCGGCCGCCGAGCAGCAGCAGGCCGCCGAAGGCCAGGGCGTAGCCGGTGACGATCCAGGACAGGTTGGCCTGGTCGATGCCGAGGTCGGCGCCGATGAACGGCAGCGCGATGTTGGTGATCGTGCCGTCGAGCACGACCATCAGCTGCGCCAGCGAGATCAGCACGAGCGCCCAGCCGAGGTGGAGGTCGTGGCCGGGCGTCTCCTCGGTCTCGGGGGCGGTCTCGGGAGCGGTGCGGGGGGCGGTGTCGGGGGAGCCGGCAGCGGGCTCGGGTGCCGGGGTGGTCCCGGGGGTGGTGGTGTCGGTCATCGTGCGTCCTTCGAGGAGGAGGTGGCGGGGGTGGTGCCGGGTACGGCGGTGCTGACGGTGGGGCCGTGGGTGGCGGCGGGCAGGACGAGCTGGTCGACGACCTGGGTGACCAGGGACTCGTCGGGCACCTCGCCGAGGAAGAAGCGGCGGTGCAGCACGATCCCCGGCAGGGCGGTCGCGAGCAGGTCGACGTCGGCGTCGGGGTGGACCTCCCCGCGGTGCTGCGCGCGGCGGAAGACGAGCACGACCTGGTGGGCCCGGGGGCCGATGAAGTCGCGACGGAAGGCGGCGGCGAACTCGGGGTCGCGGCCGATCGCGGTGATCACGCTGCTCATGACCGCGGTCTGCCGGGAGTCGGTCAGCCCCCCCGTGGCGCAGAACATGGCGAGCAGGTCGCCGCGGAGCGTTCCGGTGTCGACCGGCTCCGGCGCGGCCTTCTGCGTGAGCAGCGCCTCGATGACGAGCTCCGGCTTGGCGGCCCAGCGGCGGTAGAGCGTCGCCTTCGACGCCCGGGCGGCGACGGCGACGGCGTCCATCGTGAGCCGGTCGTAGCCGACGTCCGCGAGCACGTCGAGGGTCGCGTCGAGGATCTCCTGCTCGCGATCCCCGACGACGCGCGGGCGGACCCGCGGCTCGAACCGGGCGTCGGTCTCGGCGGCCACGCGTGGCTCCCGTCACTCGATGGAACGAAACGGTTTCGTTCTCTCGAGGAGAGTAGACCCGCGGACCTCAGAAGCGATAGTCGAAGCGCGCCAGGTCGGCGGCGTGCGCCTCCTCGACGAGGCGGCGGCCGGCGACGGAGTACGCCTGCCAGTAGGCGCGTCCGCGGTCGGTGACGTTGGTGGCCGGCACGGCGAGGTCGAGCCCGCAGAGCTCGCGCAGGTCGGTCTCGAGGTGCTCCATGCGCAGCACGACGTCGGCCTCGTCGACGTGGCCGGGGTTGACCCGCCGGGGTCGGTCCTCGCCGACGGCCCGGACCAGCCAGTCGTCGAAGTCGAGGGTGACGGCGTCGACGATGCCGTCGACGACGCCGGGGGTGACGTGGACCCAGGAGTCGGGGTCGCGCAGCTCGTGGACCCAGCGCGTGCGGGTCCGCTCGTGCTCGGCGACGTAGAAGTCGAAGGGGTTGCGGGTCGTCGTCACCACGCGCAGGCCGTGGTCGGCGGGCAGCAGGCCGACGGCGACGAGCTCGGTGACGGTGCCGTGCTTGGCGTCGACCCCGGCGGTCCGCACGGCGTCCGCGGGCGGCACCTCGACGACGCCGGGACGCCTCAGCAGGGCCTCGCGCAGGGCGGTGCTGGCGGTGCCGGGGGCGGCGGTGACGACGAGCCCGGCGTCGCGGTCGAGCAGGGCCACGCGGGGCTCCTCGGGATCGGTGATCGGGCCGCCCGGTACCCCACCTCGGCGGGTCGAGTCAGGGGCGGTCCCGGCGCGACGTGGTGCGGCCGGTGACGAGGCGGCGCGCCTCGGCGAGCACGGACCGGGGCCGCAGCACCGGGGTGCCGCCGTCGGGGGCCTCGGTCATGCCGGCGACCGCCTCCGCGAGCGCGTCGGTGGCGGAGACCGCGGGGCGCCAGCCGAGCTCGCGCTCGGCGCGGCCGGTGTCCATCAGCGGCACGGCGTGGGCGAGGTCGAGCCAGCCCGGGTCGAGCCGGCTCAGGCGCGCGGTCCAGGCGAGCCCGGCGGCGGCGCGCAGCGCGGCGGCCGGCACGTGGACGTGGCGGGCGCCCAGCGCCCGGGCGAGGTCGTGCACGTCGACCGGCGGAGGCGCGGCGAGGTTGAACGCGCCGGTCGCGCCCTGCTCGAGGACCCGTCGTACGGCGTCGGCCACGTCGTCGGCGTGGATCACCGGAAGCACCGTGCCGCGGTCCATCGGCAGCACCGGCAGCAGCCGGACCGCCGCGCTCGGCACGAGGGCGGGCAGGGCGTAGCGCAGCAGCGCGCTCCCGGCGGAGCGCTGGCCGACCAGGCCCGGTCGCAGGCGGGCGACGCGCAGGTCGGGGTGCGCCCGCTCGACGTCGTCGAGGAGACGCTCGACGTCGGCCTTGTCGCGGCTGTACGCCGAGCCCGGCACGCCGGTGGTCGGCCACGACTCGTCGACGGGGTCGAGCGAGGTGCGGGGCGCGTAGGCGCCGACGGACGACAGGTGCACCAGGTGGGGCACACCCGCGGCGACGACGGCCTCGGCGACGTGGCGGGTGCCGTCGACGGCGGTGGCGCGCAGCCGCGCGTCGTCGCGGCCGGGCTGGAAGCCCCACGCCAGGTGCACCACGGCCTCGACGCCGGCGAAGACCTCGGTCAGCCGGGCGGTCGCGCCCGCCTCCGCCAGGTCGCAGGCGACCCAGCGCACGCCCCCGGCGTCCGCGGGCGGTCGCCGCACCACCCCGGTCAGGTCGGCCTCGGGCAGGGCGCGCAGCACGGCCGTGCCCACGTTGCCGGTCGCGCCGGTGACGGCAATGCGTACGTGGTCCCTCATGTGGTCGAGCCCTCCTGCGGCGGCTCGCCGGGGCCGGACGTGGCCCGGCGCGGCCGTCGGTGCGGTACCCGTCGGTGAGGGTGCGACCCGCGGGGGTGCGGCTGGGGTCGCGTCCGGGTCGCGGGGTCTCGTGGCCCCGTCGGCTCGTGCCTCGCCTCCGGGGCGCCTCGACCTCCGAGTCGGCCGGCCTGGAGGCACCTCGACCTCCGAGTCGGCCGGCCTCCGGGGCACCTCGACCTCCGGGGCGGGTCAGGCGAGGACGAGGGCCAGGCGGCGCAGGCCGCTGCGGATGCGGGCCTTGACGGTGCCCAGGGGCAGGCCGAGGCGGGCGGCGACCTCGGCGTGGGACAGGCCGACGTCGTAGGCGAGGCCGAGGGCCTCCTGCTGACCGGGGCTCAGCGTCCCCAGCGCCGTCCGCAGGCGGGAGGCCTCGAGCACCTCGACGGCGGCCTCGGAGGTGGCGTCGCCCGCCGCGCGGGTGGGGGCGGTGAGCTGCTCGAAGCCCGCCTCGCGACGGCGACGGGCCTCCGCGGAGCGGACCCGGCCCACCGCGCGGCCGTGGACGATCATCAGCAGCCAGGCGATCGCCGTGCCGCGGGCGGGGTCGAAGCGGGCGGCGTGCGTCCAGGCGTGGAGGTAGGTGTCCTGGACGACCTCCTCCGCCTGGGCGTGGTCGCGCAGCACCCGGATCGCGAGTCCGAGCACCCGCGGGGCGGTGGCGTCGTACAGGCGGGTGAAGGCGTGGCGGTCGGCGCCGGCCGAGCGCTGCAGGAGGTCCGCGAGGTCCTCGTCGTCGCCGGGACCGGGGCGCACGGCGAGGGCCGGACGGAGGACGGTGGAGGCCGGAAGGGTGGCCATGGAGGGATCGCCTCGATGCGCGGTGCGGGAAGCACGCGCCACCGGGGTCCCGGGCAGCACCGAACAGTGGTACTCGGCCAGCGTAGCCCGGGGGTGGTGCGCCGGTCCGCGGAATCAGCGGGACCGGAGGTACGTCCGATCGGGCGAGGGTGGCGGACAGAGGGCATGCGACCCGCGATCGGCGGGTCGTCCCCCCAACTCCGGAGTCACCGTGACCCTCTCCCCCTCCCGTCGCCGGCCCTCACGCTCGGGCGTCACCCTCGCCTCGCTGCTGGGCGCCTGGCTGGTGGTCGCCCCCCTGGCCGGGCCCGCCCAGGCCGCGGCTCGCGTCGTCCCGCTCGGCACCGCCGCGGACTTCTCGGTGCTGGCCGGCTCGACCGTCACCAACACCGGCACCTCCCGCGTCGACCGCGGCGTCGGGGTCCACCCCGGCACGGCCATCACCGGCGCCGGGACGCTGTCGGTCGGCGGCGAGACCCACGCCGGCGACGCCGTGGCCCGCACCGCCAAGACCGACCTGACGGCGGCCTACAACGACGCCGCGGGGCAGACCCCGCCCATCGCGACCGACGACGAGCTCGGCGGGGAGACGCTGCCGGGCGGTGTCTACAACCGCGGCGCGGCCATGCAGCTCACCGGGCGGCTCACCCTCGACGGGCAGAACGACCCCGACTCGGTCTGGGTCTTCCAGACCGGCTCCACCCTGACCACCGGCTCGGGCAGCTCGGTGGTGCTGATCAACGGCGCGAACCCCTGCAACGTCTTCTGGCAGGTCGGCAGCTCCGCCACCCTCGGCACCGGCACCACCTTCGTCGGCACCGTCATGGCCGACCAGAGCATCGCCCTGCAGACCGGCGCCCGCCTCGCGGGCCGGGCCCTCGCCCGCGTCGGCGCCGTCACCCTCGACACCAACGTGATCACCTCCCCGCGCTGCGTCGGCGCCCCTGGTGGTGACGACGGCGACGGCGGTGACGACGGCGATGGCGGTGACGACGGCGACGGCGGCACCGGGAACGGCGACGGCGGCAGCGGGGACGGCGGCGACGGTCCCGGGACCCCCGGCGGGCCCGACGGCCCCGGCACGCCCGGCACGCCCGGCACGCCCGACGCCCCCGGCACGCCCGACGGCCCCGGCACGCCCGGGACGCCCGGCACGCCCGGCAGCCCCGGCAGCCCCGGCAGCCCCGGCAGCCCCGGGGACGGCGGTGGCGCCCAGGTCCCCGCTCCGCCGGTCGGCGGGGTCGACACCGGCGTCGTCGCGCCGGCCGTGGGCCGACGATGAGCGACGTCGCCGTCTGGACCCCGGAGGACCCGCGGCCGCCCGTCCGGTGGCGCCGCGCGTCCGTCCTGGCCGCGCTGTCCGCCGTCCTGGTCGGCTGCGCGGTCGTCGGGTCCGACACCTCGACGGGCCCCGAGCCGGGTGAGGGCACCACGGCGAGCCCCTCGGGCAGCCCCCGGGCCGGCCCCGCGGGCACCGACGCGACCGATCCCCTCGACGCGTCCGACCCCGCGCGCCTGACGGTGCCCGCGATCGGTGTGGACGTCGAGGTGATGGACCTCGGCCTCCAGCCCGACGGCACCCTCGAGGTGCCGCCGGGCGCCTTCCCCGCCGGCTGGTACGACGGGTCGCCGACGCCGGGCGAGCTGGGCCCGGCGGTCCTGGCGGGCCACGTCGGCTACAACGGCACCCCCGGCGTCTTCGCCGACCTCGAGGACGTCGTCGTCGGTGACGCGGTCCGGGTGCGGCGCGACGACGACAGCGTCGCGAGGTTCACCGTCACCTCCACCGAGGAGTACGCCAAGGACGCGTTCCCGACCGACGAGGTCTACGGCGACGTCGACCACGCCGGGCTGCGCCTGATCACCTGCGCCGGGCTCGACCGCGCGAGCGGCGCCTACGGCACCAACGTCGTCGTCTACGCCGAGCTCACCGACAGCCGCCCGGCCCGCTGAGCCGGCCCCGGCCCACCCGGACCGGGGGAGGCGTGCCCGCGGCGCCCGGGGGGCACCTGGACAGGTCGGGCGCCTGTCCGTCACGGGGGAAGAGGCTCGATGATCAGCGTGCGCCGCGTGACCCGGATCCTCGTCGAGGTGGCCGCCCTGCGCGGCGGCGCCTTCGACCTGGTGCCGTTCCTGGCGGTCGTGGCCGGCCACGCGGCCGACGCCTCCGGCGCGGCGGTGGTCGGCCTGGCGCTGACCGACCGCGACGGGACCCTGCGCCCGCTCGCCGCCTCGGGCGGCACGGCCGCGCCCGGCCGCGTCGACGGTGTCCTGGCCCTGCTCGCCGAGCGCGGCCCCCACTCCGACTGCGCCGAGGGCGGGCGACCGGTCGTCCGCGGCGACCTCGGCGGCCCCGGTGGTCACTGGGCGGCGTTCGCGGCGGGCGCGCGCGGCCTCGGCCTGACCCGGGTGCACGCCCTGCCGCTGCGGGTCGGCGAGGAGACCATCGGCGCGCTGGTGCTGCTCGCCGGGCCCGGCGCGCCGTACGCCGTGGCCGAGGTCGACACCGTCCGCGCCCTCGCGGAGCTGACGACGGTGACCGTGCTGCGCGAGCGGCGCCTGGCGCTCGCCGAGGAGACGGCCCGCCAGCTGCGGGAGGCGCTCGAGAGCCGGGTCGTCGTGGAGCAGGCCAAGGGCGTGCTCGCCGAGCGCGAGCGGATCACGGTCGACGTGGCCTTCGCGCGCCTGCGGGGCACGGCCCGCTCGTCCAACCGGCGTCTCGTCGACGTCGCCCGCGACGTGATCGCCGGGGTCGCCGGGTCCTGACCGGAGGGCGAACTCCCGGTGACGACTCGGCAGGGGGTGAGTGCGAGGGGGTCCGGGGGGTACCCGGCCGGGACCACTCCCCGATCCCCACTCCCGATCTCCGCGAGGACCCACGATGACCTCCCTGCTCTTCGGCTCCATCAGCTCGCTCGCCGACACCTCCGAGCTCCAGCGCTGGGCCTTCAACAAGGCCTTCGCCGACCACGGCCTCGACTGGTCCTGGGACCGCGAGGACTACCGCGCGATGCTCGAGGGCAACGGCGGCGCCGACCGCGTCCGCGCCTACGCCGAGCAGCGCGGCGAGCAGGTCGACGCCGAGGCCGTGCACGCCGCCAAGTCCGTCGCCTTCCGCGAGTCCCTGCGCACCGACGGTGTCGAGCCGCGCCCGGGGGTGCTGGAGACCATCACCGCCGCCAAGTCGCTGGGCATGCGCGTCGGCCTGGTCACCACGACGTCGCCCGACAACGTCGCCGCCCTGCTCGAGGCGCTCTCGCCCGCGCTGGGCCGCGACGACTTCGACGTCGTCCTCGACACCACCTCCGTCGAGACCACCAAGCCCGACCCGGCCGTCTACGCGAAGGCCCTCGCCGAGCTCGGCGAGGAGGCCGGCGCGTGCGTCGCCGTCGAGGACAACGTCGGCGGCGTCGCGGCCGCCAAGGGCGCCGGCATCGCCTGCATCGCGTTCCCCAACGCCAACACCGCCGCGCACGACTTCGCCGAGGCCGACACCCGGGTCGACACGCTCGACCCGGCCGCGGTGACCGCACTCCTCGAGGCCTGAGGCCCGAGCCCGAACCTGAGCCCGAGACCCCACAGGAGAACCCATGGCCATCGTCGAGAGCACCCTGACCGCGGACGTCACCACGTTCCGCGTCGAGGCCTACGAGAAGATCGACTACACGCTGCAGTACGTCGACGGCGTGTTCGACCCCGCCAACACCCAGCTCGCCGACGTCTACCGGCCCTGGGGCCGGTGCCTGATGGTCATCGACGACGTCGTCGACGACCTGTACGGCGAGCGCGCCCGCGCCTACTTCGCGGCCCACGACATCGAGCTGACGGTCTACCGGCTCGTCGTCGACGAGACCACCAAGGCGTGGACGACCGTCGAGGGCATCATCGACGCCTTCACCGAGTTCGGGCTGGTCCGCAAGGAGCAGCCGCTGATCGTCGGCGGCGGCCTCGCCACCGACGTCGCGGGCTTCGCGTGCGCGTCGTTCCGCCGCGCCACGCCGTACGTGCGGATCCCGACGACCCTGATCGGGCTCATCGACGCGTCGGTGTCGATCAAGGTCGGCGTCAACCACCGCAAGTACAAGAACCGCCTCGGCGCCTACCACGCCTCCTCGACGGTGCTGCTCGACTTCGGCTTCCTGGCCACGCTGCCCGTCGACCAGGTCCGCAACGGCATGGCCGAGATCATCAAGATCACCACCGTCGGCGACCGCCACACCTTCGACCTCATGGACGCCCACGGCGAGGCGCTGCTGGAGACCCACTTCGGCCACGTCGACGGCGAGCAGCACGCCGCGAGCGCGGAGCTGCGGGCCGCCGCCCACGAGATCACCTACCGCTCGATCCAGCGGATGCTCGAGCTCGAGGTGCCCAACCTCCACGAGCTCGACCTCGACCGGGTGATCGCGTTCGGCCACACCTGGAGCCCGACGCTGGAGCTGGCGCCCGAGGTGCCGTTCTTCCACGGCCACGCCATCAACATCGACATGGCGCTGTCGACGACGCTCGCCGAGCAGCGGGGCCACATCGACGCCACCGAGCGCGACCGCGTGCTGTCGCTGATGAGCCGGCTGGGCCTGTCGCTGGACAGCCCGCACCTCACGCCGGAGCTGCTGGAGCGCGCCACCGCCGCGATCCTGCAGACCCGCGACGGCCGGCTGCGCGCCGCCGTGCCGGCGCCGATCGGCACCTGCGTGTTCCTCGACGACGTGTCCACCGACGAGCTCGTCAGCGCCCTCGACAAGCACCGCACGCTGGTCGCGGAGCTGCCGCGCGGCGGCGCGGGCGTGCAGGCGTTCGTCGACGAGGGCCTGCCCGCGTGAGTGCCCCCGCCTCCGGCGCCGACGTGCTGGGCCCCGTCGACGGGCCCGAGACGACGCTGCGGCCGGTGACGCCGGCCGGGATCCTCGCCGAGCGTCTCGGCGACCTCGTCGGGCGCGCGGAGGCGGGGGAGGACGCGGCGTCGCTGCTGGCCGACCTGACCCGCGCCCACGAGCTCGCCGCCGGCCTCGAGCCGTACGTCGCGGCGTCGACCAGCCCGGAGTCCGACGCGCTGGCGGCCCTCGCGGCCCGCACGCGCGAGGCCCGCTGGGCGGACGACTCCCCGCTCGAGGCCGAGATGCTCTCGGGCCACGTCGAGGGTCGGCTGCTGCGCGCGCTGGTGCGCGCGACCGGCGCCACCCGGGTGCTGGAGGTCGGCATGTTCACCGGCTACTCCGCGCTCGCGATGGCCGAGGCCCTCGACGAGGGCGGCACGGTCGTGGCCTGCGAGCTCGACCCCGGCGTCGCGTCCTTCGCGCAGGAGTGCTTCGACGCCTCGCCCGCCGGGGCCCGCATCGACGTCCGCGTGGGCCCGGCCGCGGAGACCCTGGCGGGGCTCGCGGCGGAGGGCGCGTCGTACGACCTGGTCTTCGTGGACGCCGACAAGACCGGGTACGCCGACTACGTGCGGCTGGTGCTCGACACGCCGCTGCTCGCGCCCGGCGGGCTGCTCGCGCTCGACAACACGCTGCTCCAGGGCGAGCCGTACGGCGTGGGCCCGCTGTCCGACAACGGCCGCGCGATCGCGGACGTCAACCGGTCGCTCGCCGACGACGACCGCGTCGAGCAGGTGCTGCTGCCACTGCGCGACGGCGTCACCCTGGTGCAGTGGGCCCGCCCCGGGGCCGCCGGCACGGGCAGCGTCGACACGACCGACAGCACCGACGGCCGGGAGGGCTGATGGACACGCAGGTGATGGAGCCGCTCGGCGTCCGGGTGACCGGGCTGTCGCTGACGACCCCGCCCGACGAGGGGACCGTCGAGACGCTCGTGGGGCTGCTCGCCGACCACGGCGTCGTCGTCGTGCCCGGCCAGGACGACGTCGACGACACGGCGTTCGCGGCGTTCCTGCGCTGCTTCGGCGACCCCGTCTTCACCGTCGGGGAGACCCCGGTGCCCGGCTTCGACGACCTCAACGTCATCAGCAACGTCGGGCGCACGACGCCGCCGCGGTCGACCTTCCACGTCGACACCAGCTATGTGTCGTCCCCGCCGGCCTACACCGCGCTGCGGGCGGTGACGATCCCCGAGCAGGGCGGGCAGACGCAGTTCTCCAACCAGTACCGCGCGCTGGACACGCTGCCGGCCGACCTCCGCGAGCGCATCGAGGGCCGTCGGCTGCGCCACGTCGTCACCGGCGTCGACCCCGGCGAGGACCAGGAGAAGGAGGCGTGGCACCCGCTGGTGCGCGCCCACCCCGTCTCCGGGCGCGACACGCTCTACCTGACCACGCCCGCCCGCTGCGCCGAGGTCAGCGGTCTCGACGGGGACGAGACGGCCGCGCTCGTCGCCGCGCTGCACGCGCACTCGACCGCACCGGACAACCTGCTGCGCCACGCCTGGGCGCCCGGCGACGTGGTGATGTGGGACAACGGGACCGTGCTGCACGCCGCCGACCACTCCGGCGTCGTCGGCGACCGCGTGATGCACCGGGGGATGGCCACGGGGTACGCGAGCGCGTGACCCCCCGGCCCACCACCCCCCGGCTCAGGACGCCCCGGCTCAAGACGCTCGGCGCGCTCGTCCTGCTCGGCACGGCGTTCCCGGCGAACCTCGCGGTGACGACGGGCGCGGCCGTGGTGGGCGCGCTGTCACCGGCGCCGGCCCGGCCGACCCCGGTGGGCGGTCGGCGCACGGTGATGCTGTCGGGCGGCAAGATGACCAAGGCGCTCCAGCTCGCGCGGTCCTTCCACGAGGCCGGGCACCGCGTCGTCCTCGTCGAGTCCGGCCGCTACCGCTTCTCCGGCCACCGCTTCTCGCGGGCCGTCGACGCCTTCCACGTCGTGCCGCCCTCCGGCGACCCGTCGTACGCCGAGGCGCTGGTCGAGGTGGTCCGCCGCGAGGGCGTCGACGTCTACGTGCCGGTCTGCAGCCCGGCCTCCAGCCGTCACGACGCGCTGGCGAAGGCACGGCTGGAGGAGCACTGCGAGGTCGTGCACCTCGACCCGGACGACCTCGAGGCCCTCGACGACAAGGCGGCGTTCGCGGAGCTCGCCACTGGCCACGGGCTGCCGGTGCCGCTGACCCACCGCCTGACCGACCCCGCGCAGGTCGCGGACTTCGACTTCGCGGCCCACCCGGGCGTGCGGTGGGTGCTCAAGTCGATCGCCTACGACCCGGTCAACCGGCTCGACCTCACCCCGCTGCCCCTCGCGACCCCCGAGGCCACCGCCGACTTCGCGGCGTCCAAGCCCATCTCGGCCGCCAACCCGTGGCTGCTGCAGGAGCTGGTGGAGGGCCGCGAGTACTGCACCCACGGCACCGCCCGCGACGGCGAGCTGCGGGTGTGGGCCTGCTGCGAGTCCTCGGCGTTCCAGGTCAACTACACGATGGTCGACCACCCCGCGATCGAGGAGTGGGTGACGCGGCTGGTGAAGGCGATGGGGCTGACCGGTCAGGCGTCGTTCGACTTCCTCGAGCGCGCCGACGGCAGCATCGTCGCGATCGAGTGCAACCCGCGCACGCACTCCGCGATCACGATGTTCCACCGCCACCCCGGCCTCGCCGCGGCGTACCTGACCGACGCGCCCGTCGCCGACGGAACCGGCGCCGGCCGGGTCGTGCCGCTGCCGGGCTACCGGCCGACGTACTGGGCCTACCACGAGGCGTGGCGCCTGCTCACGGCTCCGGGGTCGTGGCGGGAGCGCTGGGCGACCGTCCGCGGCGGTCGGGACGCCATCCTCGACCCCCGCGACCCGCTGCCGTTCCTGCTGGTGCACCACCTGCAGGTGCCGTCGCTGCTGCTGCGGGCGCTGGTGAGCGGGCGGGACTGGATCAAGATCGACTTCAACATCGGCAAGCTCGTGGAGGTCGGCGGTGACTGAGCGCACCCCGTCCCCGTCCTCCTCCTCCGCGCCCCCGCGCGACCCGGGCCGGCGGCTGACGGTGCTGCACCTCGCCGGCTCCGCGGTCGACGACTTCCACGCCGACCTGTCGCGGCTGTACGCCGCGGGCGCCCTCGACGCGGCCGCCGGCGGCCCCCACGACCACGTCGTCGCGTGGGTCGAGCCGGGGGGCGGCTGGCGCTTCCCGGCGGACCTGACGCGCGAGGCGATCGCCGCCGCGCCGGTGGTCTCCCGCGCCAAGGGTCTCGCCGTCCTCGCCTCGCTCGAGGTGGACGTCGCGTTGCCGCAGATGTTCTGCCGGCCCGGGATGACGGCGTACCGGTCGCTGCTGGAGGTCCTCGGCATCCCGATGGTCGGCAACACCGGCGAGGTGATGGCCCTCGGCGCCCACAAGGGCCGGGCCCGCGCGGTGGTCGCGGCCGCCGGCGTGCGCGTGCCCGCCGGGGAGGTGCTGCGCCGCGGCGAGCGGCCGACCCTGCCGCTGCCGGTCGTGGTCAAGCCCGCCGACGCCGACAACTCCCACGGGATCTCGCTGGTCCGGTCCGCGGACGAGGTGGACGCGGCCCTCACCGGGGCCTTCGACCACGCCGACGAGGTGGTCGTGGAGGCCTACGTGCCGCTGGGGCGCGAGGTCCGCTGCGGCGTGCTCGAGCGCGACGGCGGGCTGGTCTGCCTGCCGCTGGAGGAGTACGCCGTCGACGAGGCCACCAAGCCCGTCCGCGACGCCGCCGACAAGATCACCCGATCCGGCGCCGAGGACGGCGGGGACCTGCGGCTGATGGCCAAGGACGCGCAGCACGCCTGGATGGTCCCGCTCGACGACCCCGTCACCGCCGCCGTCCACGACCTGGCCCGCGCCGCCCACCGCGCCCTCGGCTGCCGCCACCACAGCCTCGTCGACGTGCGCGTCGACCCCGACGGCACGCCGTACTTCCTGGAGGCGAGCCTCTACTGCTCCTTCGCCCCCACCAGCGTCGTCGTCATGATGGCCGCCGCCGCCGGCACGCCCCTCGACCACCTCCTCGCGGAGCAGCTCGCCGAGGCCCTCCGCGCCTGATCCGGCGGTGCTCGACCTGCGGTGCTCGGGCACGACGAACCACCCCGGGGTGGTGCGCGTCCTGTTCTGATGACAGCGCACTGACCTGAGGGGAGACCAGCCATGGAGGTGCCGTCGAGGTGGGGGCGACGCCGGGACAGCGCGGCGTTCGCCGCCTACGTGCACGAGCGATCGCGTGCGCTGCACCGCACGGCGTACCTGCTGGTGGGGCGGCGCGGGCTCGCCGAGGACCTGGTGCAGGAGACCCTGGTCAAGACGTACGTCGCGTGGCCGCGGCTGCGCGAGCCCGCCGCGCTCGATGCCTACGTGAGGCGGACGATGACGACCACCGCGATCTCGTGGTCGCGACGCCGGTCGTGGTCCGAGACCCCGACCGACGACCTGCCCGACCGTGGGGAGGACGGCCACGCCGAGCTGCTCGGCGAGCGTGACCTGGTGTGGGCCGCGGTCCTCGACCTGCCCGCACGGCAGCGGGCCACGCTGGTCCTCCGCTTCTACGAGGAGCTGAGCGTCGCGCGCACCGCCGAGGTCCTGGGCTGCGCGCCCGGGACCGTCAAGAGCCAGCTGTCCGCCGCTCTCGCGGCGCTGCGCGAGCGGCTCACCGCCCACTACCCCGAGCTCGTCGAGCAGCTGGTCGACGAGCTCACGCACGGCGCCGGCACCGGCGCGGAGACGACCGGAGGCACCCGATGAACGCCCTGCTCAAGCAGACCCTGGAGGACCGCGCGGCCGACGGGCCGGCGCCGTTCGTCGACGTCGCGGCCCTGGAGGCCGCCGGCCGTGCGCGCGTCCGCCGCCGGCGACTCGCCCGCGGCGTGGGGGCGCTGGCCGTCCTCGCGGCGCTGGGGGCCGCGGCGCCGTACGCGCTCGACGCGGCGGACGGCCGGGACCGCGACCCCGGGCAGGTCGCGGTCGACCCGGGCGCGCCGGCAGCGGTGTCCTGGGCCGCCGGTGACGTCGTGCGGATCGGCGATATCGACGTCACGCTCCCCGAGGCCCCGTCGGCGTACGTCGTGGTGGGCGACGCGGTCGTCTGGGCCGGGTCGCAGAACGGCGTCTACCTGACCCGCGCCGACGGCAGCACCGGCCGGATCGGCGCCACGGCGCAGCCCTACGGCCGTGTGCTGGTGGCCGAGGGGTCGCTCGCCGGCTGGTACGACACCCGCGCCGAGGAGTTCGTGGTCTACGACGTCGACGCCGACGAGGTGGCCCTCCGGGTGCCGACGAGGCGGACCGGAGGGGCCACCGACGAGTTCGGGATCCCCGCGGTGCGGGCGCTCGACGAGGGCGTGCTGTGGGTCTTCTCCCGCGGGGAGATCGGGCCGTCGGGGATCCCCTTGGACGAGGGCGGCGTCGCGGCCGTCGAGGTCTCGTCGGGAGACGTCGTCCAGTGGGAGAGCTCGGGCGGCAACGACGACCTCGGCGACGTGCAGGACGGGCGCCTGGCCCTTGCGCTGCGCAGCCTGGAGGAGGTCAGCCAGGGCCTGTCCGGCGACGAGGTCCTCGTGAGGACCGCCGGCGGCGGCGAGGTGGGCAGGGTGCCGGGCGACAACCGCGCCCTGCTGTCGCCCGACGCGACGTACGTGGTCACCGACCCGAACGACTCCGAGCAGGTCTGGGACGTCGCCACCGGCGCGGACGTGACACCGGACCTCGGGCCGTACGGCTTCATGGCGGTCGCCCAGTGGCTCGACGCCGACCGCTTCCAGGCGACCGCGTTCACCCGGGACGAGCTGCGCAGCGGCGACGACGCCGACCTGGCCGCCGACGTGCTCGTCTGCTCGGTCGACGCCGGCAGCTGCGAGACGGTGGCCACCGACGTCGCGGCACCCGGCGACCTCCAGCTCCCGGTCGGCGAGAACCTGGGGGAGTGAGGCGGCCGCGATCGGTGCCTACGGCTGAGACCGCTCCAGCAGCGCCCGCAGCACCGTGACCACGCCGTGGTCGCGGTGCGACGGCGCGCGGTGGGCGGCGCGGGCGGCGACGTCGTCGTGGGCGCCCTCCATCGCGAAGGACAGGGTGGCGGCGTCGAGCATCTCGACGTCGTTGAAGTTGTCGCCGAAGGCGACGGTCTGCGCGGCGCTCACGCCGAGCGTCTCCTGCAGGCGCCGCACGGCGACGCCCTTGTCGGTCGTGGTGGGCTGCACGTCGACCCAGTGGCCACCAGAGACGACGACCTTCAGCGGCCCGCCGTGCTGCTCGGCGTACGGCGCGAGCACGGGGGCGGTCGTGGCGTGCGGGTCGCCGGGGGTGAAGACGGCCAGCTTGACCGGCGCGACGTCGAGGCCGAGGAGGTCGTCGACCTCGGCCAGCGAGGCGTAGTAGGGGTCGACGTGGTCGAGGAACGCCCGGTCGGTGCGCTCGACGTAGGCCTTCTCGGGGCCGCACCACACCACTCCGAGGTCGAGGTCGTCGCGCTCGGTGACCGCGTCGCGCACGTGCTGGACGACCTCGCGGGCGAGGTCCACCGACAGCGGCGTCGAGCTGATCTCCTCGCCGTCGCGCACGACGTACCCGCCGTTCTCGGCGATGAAGACCATCCCGGCGAGGTCGCCGTCGGGGTGGTCGCCGAGGTGGGCGAAGGTGCGGCGCAGGGTGGCGTACTGCCGTCCGCTCGCCGGGGAGAAGACGATCCCGCGCTCGCGCAGCACCGGCAGCAGCTCCCAGAACGCGTCGGGCACCTCGCCGTCGGCGTCGAGCAGCGTGCCGTCCATGTCCGACACGACCAGTCGCACGTCCACGTCGGCGGGCAGGTCGAGCGCGTCCAGGACGTCGTCGGCGGACGGGGTGGCGGAGGAGGTCGTCACGCCCCCAGGGTCCCAGCACCGCCGTACCGGGGAGGAATCGCCGAGTCGGCCCGGGTGCGCATCGAAACGGCCCCGAGTCGGCCCGGGTGCGCGGCGCTGCGGTGCGGTGCGGTGCGGTGCGGTTTCACCAGGTATGTCGTCACGCTGTCACTTCTCGCGCATGGCACGGTGCGAGGAGTGACAGTCGCGTGACATACCTGGTGAAACCGCAGGTCGCCACCGCACGTCGCCACCGCAGCTCGAGGCCCGCCGACGCTCCGCCGCCAGGACCGCGGCCCGGCGAGGCGCACAAGATTCGCGCAATCACCGCGCCCGCCCGTACGCCGCGGCGCGGGCCGTCACGGGATCCGTGAGAGCGCCCCGGCATCTTCACGCGTCGCGCCAGTGCCGGGCCCGCGCCGCCGGGACTGTACTGGCGCTCACACGTGGCACCCGTCACACAGGCGAAAGAGGTGGGCATGAGCCGGGACGCACTCCGAGGAGCAGCACGACGCACGGCGACGAGCAGGGTCGACGGTGCGCGGACGCGACGCGTCGGCGCCGCGCTGGCGATCACGGTCCTGGTCGGCACGACGGCCGCGTGCGGCAGCGACGCCGGCGCCGACACCGCCGACGGGGAGGTCGAGGGCAAGACCGTCGCGCTCGTCGCGTGCGGCGACGTCAACCCCTGGTGCGCCGTCTACAACAAGACGATCGTCGAGGGCCTCGAGGCCGAGGGCGTCACCGTCGAGTACCTGCAGGACCCCTTCGACGTGGCCCTGCAGATCCAGAACCTCAACTCCGCGATCGCGTCCCGCCCGGACCTGATCCTCAACTTCCCCACCGACGACCAGTCGGTCGTGCCCTCGCTGCAGCAGGCGAAGTCGCAGGGCGTGCCGGTCATCATCGCCGGCTCGACCCCCGCTCCGGAGGCCGAGGACCTCGTCGCCTCGACGATCAACGCCGACCAGGCCGCGCTGGGGACCTACGCCGCCCAGAACATCGTCGAGGGCCTGCAGGCG
Source organism: Nocardioides lentus (assembly GCF_039529515.1). Lineage (NCBI taxonomy): Bacteria > Bacillati > Actinomycetota > Actinomycetes > Propionibacteriales > Nocardioidaceae > Nocardioides > Nocardioides lentus. Next base: position 138,761 of record NZ_BAAAMY010000001.1, on the reverse strand, counting down.
CGTGGCCTCGATGAGGGCAAGGTCATCGCCATCGCGGGGTCCGACACCACCGCCACCAGCGGTGAGCGCATGGAGGCCTTCGAGGAGGAGCTCGCCAAGACCCCGGAGTACGAGCTCGTCGAGGTCCGCAACGGCAACTGGGACCCGGCCCTGACCGGCCGCATCGCCTCCCAGCTCTTCGCGCAGTACGAGAGCCAGGGCGGCATCCAGGCCGCCTACGGCATGGCCGACTACCAGGCCAACGCCATCATCCAGAGCGCCCAGCAGGCCGGGCTGCCGCTCGGCGTCGAGGACGACGGCCTGATCGTGACCGGCAGCAACTGCTTCAAGGTCGGCGTCGACAACATCCGCTCCGGCGCGCAGTACGGGACCGCGACGCAGACCCCCACCGCCGAGGGCGAGTACGTCGTGGAGCACACGCTGGCGTTCCTGCGCGGCGAGGAGATCGACGAGGTCAACCTCAACTCCGAGGACCGCGTGACCGCCGACAACCTCGACGAGTTCGCCGACGTCTGCAGCGAGGCCTGACCCGCACCCGACCGCCGGGGCGGGGGCTCCCCGTCGCCCCGCCCCGGCGCCCGCGCACGCACCGCACGACAGGAGAGCCATGTCCACCACGCCCCGCCTCGAGGTCCGCGGCGTCAGCAAGACCTACGGCGCCGTCACCGCCCTCGACCGGGTCGCCCTCGACGTGCGACCCGGCGAGGTGCACGCCCTGCTGGGCCACAACGGCGCCGGCAAGTCGACGATGGTCAAGGTGCTGGCGGGGGTGGTGCGGCCCGACGCGGGCACGGTCCTCGTCGACGGCGAGGAGGTCGCCCCCCGCAACCCACGGCAGGCCCGCGCGGCCGGGATCGCCCTGGTCGACCAGGAGCTCAGCCTCGTCGGGTCGCTGACGGTCGAGGAGAACCTCGCCCTCGGCGCCCCGCGGGGCTCCGTGCCCGACGCCGCCCGGCTGCGGGACGTCCTGGACCGGCTCGGCCTGGCCCACGTCGGCCTGCGGGCCCCGGTGGCGCGGCTGACGCTCGGCGAGCAGCAGCTGGTCGAGATCGCCCGCGCCCTGAGCCGCGACGCCCGCGTGCTGATCCTCGACGAGCCGACCGCGACGCTCAGCGACGCCGAGATCGCCATGGTCTTCACCGCCGTGCGGGGCATGGCCGCGGAGGGCCGCTCGGTGATCTACGTGTCCCACCGGCTCGGCGAGGTGCTCGAGCTGTGCCAGCGGGCGACCGTCTTCCGCGACGGCCGTGCGGTCGGGACCCGCGACGTCGCCGAGCTCGACCGCGACTCGATCGTCGAGATGATGCTCGGCCACGTGCCCGCCGGGACCGAACGGCCGGCCCGGGCCGACGACGGCGCCGCGCCGGCGCTGCGGGTCACCGGACTCTCCGTCCCGCCGCGGCTGGCCGGGCTCGACCTCGAGGTGCGGCCCGGGGAGATCGTCGGCCTCGCCGGGCAGATCGGCTGCGGCGCCAGCGAGGTGCTGCGCGCCCTCGCCGGCCTCGAGCCCGAGGCCGAGGGCCGGGTCGAGGTCGCCGGCCGCACCCTGCGACCCGGGCGTCCGCTGCGCTCGGCCGCGGGCGGCGTGCGCTACACGACCGCCGACCGGAAGTCCGACGGGCTGTTCCTGGGCCACTCGATCGCCCGCAACATCGTGGCGACCCGCCTGCCCGGCTGCGGCACGGCCGGCGTGCTGCGGCCCGCCGCGGAGCGCCGTCAGCTCGCCGCCCTGCTCGAGCTGACCGGCATCCCCGCCGCCCGCCGACGCCTGCCGGTGGGCTCGCTCAGCGGCGGCAACCAGCAGAAGGTCCTCGTCGCGCGCTCGCTGCAGCTCGAGCCGTGCCACCTGCTGCTGCTCGACGAGCCCACCCGCGGGGTCGACGTCGGCGGTCGCGCCGACATCCACGCCCTCGTACGACGGGCGGCCGACGCGGGCGCGGCCGTCGTGTTCGCCTCCACCGAGCTCGACGAGGTGCTCGAGCTCAGCGACACCGTCGTGACCATGTTCGGCGGTCGCGTCGTGGCCCGCCACCCGCGCGCCGGGCTCTCCGCGGCCCGGGTCCTGGCCGACACCACCCACGGCGCCCCCGGCGCCGCCCCGACCCCGCGAGAGGCGGTGACGGTCGCGTGAGCGTCCAGACCCCCGCGCCGGCGACCGCCGGCACCCGTCCCGAGTCCGACCCCGAGGGCCGCGGGGCGTCGCGCCGCCGTCGGCCGGGCCCGGCCCAGGTCGCGACCGCGCTGTTCCTGCTGCTGCTCCTCGCCGGGTCGCTGACCACGGAGGGCTTCTACTCGCTGTCCAACATGACCGCCATCGCCAACGCGGCCGCGGTGGTCGGCATCATCGCGGTGGGTGCGACCGCGATCGTCCTCGGCGGCCACCTCTTCTCGCTGTCGATCGGCACGACCGTCGCCGTCTGCGCGATGTTCTTCCTGCACGTCCTGCGGTTCGGGATGGTGCCCGCGCTCGCCCTGACGCTGCTGTTCGGGGCCGCGCTGCTCGGCGTCCAGGGCTGGCTCGTGGGTCGCTTCGGGGCCAACCCGATCATCGTGACCATCGGCGCGGGCGCGCTGCAGGAGGGGGCCGCCACCTGGATCTCGGGCGGCACCTCGGTCTACCCGCCGCCCGACGCGCCGGACTTCTCGTGGCTGGCGAGCCCCCTGCTCGGGGTCCCCTTCCCGGTCTACGTCTTCGTGGTCGTCACCGTGGTCGGCGAGGTCGTGCTGCGGCGCACGGTGTTCGGGCGCCAGCTGATCCTCATGGGCGAGAGCCCGCAGGCCGCGCGCTCCGCCGCCCTGCCGACCTCGCGGCTCACCGTCACCGCCTTCGTCTGCGCCGGCCTCACCGCCGCCGTCGCCGGCGTGCTCCTCGGGGCGTTCAACCAGAGCGGGACCCTCACCACCACCGGCACGCTGACCTACGACTCCATCGCTGCGATCCTCGTCGGCGGCGCCGCCGTCACGGGCGGTCGCGGGTCGGTGCTGCGCACCGCCGTCGGTGCCCTGGTGCTGGCCGCCCTCGCCGACATGCTCCTGCTGCGCGGCTACTCCACGCCCGTCCAGCTGCTCGCCCTCGGCGTGATCGTCGTCGCCGTGATCCTGCTCAACCACCTCACCTCCCACGACAAGGAGACGCGATGAGCGTCGAGGCGCCCACCCGCCCGTCCCCGGCCCGGCGCACCGCCCGTCGTACGCACACCTCGCGGTGGTCCGGCCTCGCCGCGCTCGCGCCGTTCGGCTTCGCGGCGCTGATGCTGGTGGCGCTGTTCGTGGTGCCGGCGATCGCGGGCCGCGAGCCCACCGTCTTCAGCGTCTACAACGCGCTGCAGAGCTTCTCGGGGATGGCCCTCGTGGCCCTCGCCCTGGGACTGACGATGATCATCGGCGAGTTCGACCTCTCGGTCGTCGGCACCTACGCGCTCGGCGGGATGCTCGCCGTCGAGCTCGGCGTCGAGCAGCCGGTCCTCGGGGTGGTGGCGGCGGTCGTCGCGTGCGCCGTCCTCGGCGCCGCGCAGGGCTGGGTCGTGGCCCGCTGGGGCGTGAACTCCATGGCCATCACCCTCGGCGGCTACCTGGTGGCGCTGGGCCTGACCGGCACCATCGGCGACAACCGCAGCCAGGCCTACGAGAACTACGACGTCAGCGGTGCCCTCAACACCCCGATCGCCCAGGTGCTCTCGCTGCGCAGCCTCGTGGCCCTCGCGGTCGTGGCCCTCGTCGTCGCCGTGGTCATGCTGACCTGGGTGGGCCGGGACCTGCGCGCGACCGGCGGCGGCAGGCGCGCCAGCCGGGTCACCGGGGTCCGCGTCGACGCCCTCGTGATCGGCACCTTCACCGTCTCGGCGGTGCTCGCCGCCCTGGGCGGCGCGCTCCAGTCGTACGGCGTGGCCACCGCGACCTCCAACCCCGGGCTCTCGCCCCTGATCTTCGCCGTGACGGCCAGCCTGCTCGGCGGGGTCGCGCTGAGCGGCGGTCGCGGCACCCCGCTCGGCATCGCGGCCGGCGCGCTGGGCCTGTGCTTCTTCGCCGAGCTGTTCACGACCCTCGTGACCCCGCAGTACGTCGTCAGCCTGCTCACCGGCGGCCTCCTCGTCGCGGTCACGCTCCTCACCACCCCGACCGCCAGCCGCGGCTGGGCCGCGCTGCGCCGCCGCACGGGTGCGAGGAGCCGGGGCGGGGCCGAGGCGTGACGACCACGACCACCCCGGGGCTCCTCGCCGGCCTGCGCGTGCTCGTGGTCGGCGCCGTGCCGGGCGCCGTGTCACGCCGCCTCGAGCTCGAGGGCGCGGTCCTCCCCGAGGTCGGCGACGAGCCCACCCCGGACGCCGTCCTGGTGGGTCGCGGGGTCGCGGCGGAGGCCGAGGCCGGGCTCGTCGCGCACCTGGCGGGCCTCCCCGGCACCGCGGGCCGGCGGGTCGTCCTGACCGCCACGGCGGACCCGGCCCTGCACGCGCGTCTCGACCGTCGCCTCGACGGCACCGGGGTGGCGCTGCTGCGGGCGGGCACGCCGGGCGTCGGCAGCGGCGGGACCGGTTTCGGCTCCATCGAGAACGCCTGGGAGACGGTGCTGTTGCTCGCCCTCCCCGTGCGCCATGATCGGGTCTCGTCCAGCTCGGCTGCTCGGGGGCTGCCGGGACCAACCATGTCCGCCGTCGGGCCCCCGACCGACGGCGACGCCCCGGCGTCGCCGTCCGCTCGTCGTCCCCACGGACGGGGATCGAGCGTGTCGAGGTGATGACGGTGGCAGGACCGACGGACGAGCTGCTGGAGCCGGCGGGGTTCTCGTTCGACGAGGAGTACCCCCTGGTGCTCCCCGACTGGGCGGCCCACGCGGTCGCCGAGCACGACTGGCGTCCCCTCGCGGCCCGGGTGGTGCGTCGCTGCGCCCACGAGGTGTTCCGCGAGAACGCGCGGGAGGAGATGTTCGTCGAGGCGCTGACCGCCAGCGTCGAGGAGAACGTCGCCGCCCTGCGCGACGTGGTCTCGGGCCTGCTGCGCATCGAGGAGGTGCCGCTGGTGCGCCGCCTCGACTTCGCGGCGCTGGAGGCTGAGCTGCGGGTCTCCCACGCCGCCCTCCAGCGGTCCTACCGGATCAGCTTCTTCCTGCAGTGGCAGGAGTGGGCGGGCGTGATCGCGACCGCGGCGACCGACGCCGACGTCTCCCGCGCGGAGGCGCTGCGCACCCAGGGCTCGCTCACCGCCCTGGTCAACGCCTACACGGACGCCGTCGTGTCCCGGGTCGCCGCGAGCTTCTCCCGCTCCCAGGACGCCTTCAACCGGTCCCGGGCCCACGTGAGGCAGCGGCTCGTCCGCGAGGTGCTCGACGGCCGGGAGGAGGGGCTCTCGCCCGCGGACCTGCTGACCCTGGAGTACCCGCTCGAGGCCCACCACCTCGGGATCCTGCTGCCCCGCACCTCCCAGGGCGCCGCGACCCAGCTGATGGTCGGGCTGCGGCAGGCCGTGCGCCCCAGCCACCACCTCGTCCACCCCACCGGCCTCGGCAGCTGCGTGGTCTGGCTCGCCCAGACCCGGCCGTGGGGCGAGGAGCGCGTCGCCCGCGCGGTCGCCGTGCTCGAGACGACCGGCGTGCAGGCCTGCGTCAGCGAGGCCACCATCGGCCTCAGCGGCTTCCGGCTCGCCTACGAGCAGGCCCTGGCGGTCGAGCGGATCCTCGCCGGCGGCCTGCACGTCGACTCCTCCGCCGTGATCCGGCACTCGGCGCTGCGGCTCGAGATCCTGCTGCTCCAGGACCCCGTGCTGGCGCAGTCGTTCCTGCGCCAGGAGCTCGGTCCCCTCGCGGAGGAGACCGCGGAGGCCGCCAAGCTGCGGGCGACCCTCGAGGCGTCGTTCCGCCTCGGCAGCCACGTCGCGACCGCCGAGCACCTGGCGCTGCACGAGCACACGGTGCGCAACCGGCTGCAGAAGGCGACCGAGCTGCTCGGCCCGCTCCACGAGCGCCGCACCGAGCTGCAGGTCGCCCTGCGGCTGTGGCGCATCCTCGCCGGACCCCAGGGCTGACGTGGACCCCGGACGCGCCGGCCCCGCGGGCCCCCACGCCGGTCGGCCCGAGGGGCCCGCGGCCCGGCTCGGTGCGGACGACGTGGTGACCCGGCTCGGGCCCGGGTGCCGGCTCGACCTCGTCCTCGAGCCCGACCGGGCCGCGCGCTGGCCCGACCTGGCGGTGGTGCCGCTGCGAGGGGACCCGCCGCTCGTGCTCGTGGCGGCCCGCGCCGAGGAGGGTCCGGGCGCGTTCCTGCGGACCCGCGGCACCTTCCGGCTCGAGGGCACCGACGCCGCCGGTCGGGCCGTGGCGGCCCGGTGCGAGGCCGCCGGCTCCACCGTCACGGGCGGCGCGGCCGTCGTCGTGGCCCGGGTCCTCGAGGGCACCGGCCCCCCGGAGCCCGCGGACGCCCGGTCCGGCGTGGGCGTCCCGGCGTGGATCACCACGGGCGAGGAGGCCCACCGCCGCGCCCGCGAGCTCGTGCTCCTGCGTCACTACCTGCCCGACACCACCGTCGAGCCCGACGAGCTGGCCCACGACCTGCGCTCCGACCCCGGCACCACGGCGTACGCGATGACGCGGCTGAGCGCCGACGGCCTCGTGCGCCGCGACCCGCTGCGGGGCTACGTCGTGGTCCCGCTCGACGTCCGCGAGTCCGACGCGACCTTCGACGCGCGCTGCGCCATCGAGGTCGGCGTCCTGGAGACGTCGCTGCACCGCGTCGCCGACCACCACCTGACCGCCCTGCGCGGCTCGTACGACGGGATGGCCCGCGAGCTCGTCGGCGACCGGTTCGTCGACTTCGAGCGCTACCTCGAGGCCAACGTCGCCTTCCACCGCGAGGTCGTGGGCCTCGGCGGCAGCGCCCCGCTCGTGGACGCCTTCGGCCACCTCGGCATCAAGGAGGTGATGACCCGCAGCTTCGGGTGGACCACCCGCAGCTCGCAGTCGTTCCTCGAGGTCCAGGGCCGGATGCTCGCCGGCATCGAGCGCCGCGACCTGCCCGCGGCCCGCGAGGCCACCGTCGCCTACCGCGACCTCGCCAAGCAGCGGGTCCGCACGATCCTCGGCCTCACCGGCGGCCGCCTGTGAGCGCGCCGCGCGGACTCACGGGTCCCGACACCCGCCCCGCGCGCAACTCACGCCCGGGGCCACTGCGGCGACCCCGCGCCCTCGCTTGACTTCGTGTCACACGTCACACCGCACCAGGAGGACCCATGACCGCCCAGCGGACGCTCTTCACCAACGCCACCCTGATCACCGTCGACCCGACCCTCGGGCAGATCGAGGGCGGCGACGTCCTGGTCGAGGGCCGCACGATCCTCGAGGTCGGCGTCGGCATCGAGGCGGACGACTGCGAGGTGATCGACGCGACCGGGTGCGTGGTCATGCCCGGCTTCGTCGACTCCCACCGCCACCTGTGGCAGGCCGTGATCCGTCACATCGGCTCCGACTGGACCCACGGCCAGTACCTCACCGGCGTCCACCTCGGCCTCTCCGGCGACTTCCGGCCCGAGGACACCTACGCCGGCAACCTGCTCGGCGCCGTCGAGGCGCTCGACAGCGGCATCACCACCCTGCTCGACTGGTCCCACAACATCGACACCCCCGACCACGCCGACGCGGCGGTCGAGGGCCTGATGGCCTCCGGCATGCGGGCGGTCTTCGCGCACGGCGGCGGGGCGACGATGTGGAACCTGCCCAGCGTCGTGCCCCACACCCGCGACGCCCTGCGCATCCGCGACCAGTACTTCTCCTCCGACGACGCCCTGGTCACGATGGCCTTCGCGCTGCGCGGCCCGCAGTTCTCCGTGCCCGAGGTCGCCCTCGAGGACTGGAAGCTCGTCGAGGAGCTCGGCACCCGCGTGACCGTGCACAACGGCGACGGCGAGTGGGGCAAGAGCCGCCCCGTCGCGTGGATGCGCGACCACGGCATGCTCGACGAGCGCGTGACCCACGTGCACTGCAGCTCGCTGGCCGCCGACGAGCTGAAGATGATGGCCGACGCCGGCTGCACCGCGTCGGTCTCCGCCGACGTCGAGGCCCAGATGGGCCTCGGCTGGCCGGCCACGGGCAAGCTGCTCGACGCCGGCATCCGCCCCAGCCTCAGCGTCGACGTCTGCGTCTCCAACGGCGGCGACATGTTCAACGCGATGAAGAGCACGATCGCCATCCAGCGGGCGCTCGACAACGCCGCCGAGGCCACCCCGGGCGAGCAGGACGGCCTGCGCCTGTCGTGCCAGGACGTCATCGAGTTCGCGACCATCGAGGGCGCCCGCGCGCTCGGACTGGACCACCTGATCGGCAGCCTCACCCCCGGCAAGGAGGCGGACATCGTCATGATCCGCGCCGACACGCTCGGCATGGCACCGCTGAACAACCCCACCGGCGCCCTGGTGTACTCCGGCCACCCGGGCCTCGTCGACACCGTCATGGTCCGCGGCGAGGTGGTCAAGCGCGCCGGCCGGCTGGTGCGGGGCGACGTGGCCGACATCCAGCGGCGCGCCGTGGAGTCCCGCGACTACCTGTTCAAGGCCGCGCTGGCGCGGCCGACGACCGCCGACGCGGTGACCGGCGGCAGCTGGATCCCGGGCATCCTCAAGGTCAAGCGGTGAGCCGGGCCGACCCCGGTCCGCTCGCGCCGGTCGGGTTCGTCGGCCTCGGCGCGATGGGCACGCCGATGTCCGGCCACCTGCTCGCCGCCGGGCGCCGGGTGCTCGGGCACGACCCCTCGGAGCCCGCCGTACGACGGCTCGCGGAGCGGGGCGGCACGCCGGCCCCGCTCGCCGAGATCGCGACGGCGAGCGACGTCGTGATCACCTCGCTGCCCTCGACCGCGGCGGTGCGCGACGTGCTCGGCGCGCTCGCCGCGGGCGCCCGGGACCGCGAGCGGCCGCTGGTGGTCCTCGAGACCAGCACGCTCGCGCTGAGCGACCGGTTCGCGTTGCGCGAGGAGGTCGCCGACGCGCGGCTGGCCCTCGTCGACTGCCCCCTGAGCGGGACCAGCGCGCAGGCCGAGCTCGGCGACCTCGTCGCCTACCTCGGCGGCTGCCCCGACTGGGCCGCCGACCTGGTCGGGCCCGTGCTGGGGGCCGTGTGCCGCGACACCCACGACGTCGGCGACTTCGGCGACGGCACCCGGATGAAGCTCGTCGCCAACCTCCTCGTCGCCGTGCACAACGTCGCCGCCGCCGAGGCGCTCCAGCTCGCCCGCCGGGCCGGGCTCGACCCGGGCCTCGTGCTCGAGGCGGTCGGCGACGGGGCCGGCGCGTCGCGGATGCTCGCCGTCCGGGGCCCGTTGATGGTCGCCGGCGCCTACGAGCCCGCGACGGCCAAGGTCTCGATCTTCGACAAGGACCTCCGGGCGATCCGCGAGCTCGCGGCCGACCTCGGGGCCGCCACGCCCCTGCTCGGCGCCGTCTCCGCGGTGTACGCCGAGGCGATGGCGCAGGGCCGCGCCGACCAGGACGCGGCCGCCGTCCACGAGGTGCTCGGTCACCTCGCCGCCGCCGACTGACCCCTCCCGGGAACCGCCACCGCCCGGTGCCGGAATTCGTGATTCCCGCCAGTGCCCGGCGGGCCCCCGGTGCCGAGACTCGGTGGCACCCCTCGCACCCGCACCCGAACCCGAAGGACCACCATGCGACTCGGCTACTTCGCCATGCCCCTCCACCCCCTGGGCAAGACCTGGCAGACCACGCTCGCGGAGGACCGCGCCGCCGTGATCCTGGCCGACCGGCTCGGCTTCCACGACGCGTTCATCGGCGAGCACCTCACCGACGCCCACGAGAACGTGACCAACAGCCTCGTCTTCCTGGCCACGCTGATCGCCGAGACCACGAGCATCAGGCTCGGCACCGGCACGACCAACCTGTCGCACATGCACCCGGCGCTGGTGGCCGCGAACTCGTCGATGTTCGACCACCTCAGCGACGGCCGCTTCATCCTCGGGGTCAGCCCGGGGGCGCTGAAGTCGGACGCCGAGGCGCTCGGGATCCTCGACGAGGACCGCAACCGGATGTTCGGCGAGGCGATCGACGTGATCACCGCGATCTGGGAGCGCGACGCGCCGTACGACATCGACCTGCCGGACAACCGGTTCAAGGTCTCCACCCGCCGCACGATGGACCCCGACATGGGCGTCGGCTCGCTCCACAAGCCGCTGCAGCAGCCCCGGCCGGAGATCGTCGGCACCGTCGTCGCCCCCTTCTCGAAGGGCGTCGTCGCGATGGGCGCCAAGGACTTCCACCCGCTGTCCGCCAACTTCCTGCTCCCGCAGTGGGTGGCCACCCACTGGCCCAACTACGTGCAGGGCAAGGAGTCCGTCGGCGCCGTCGCCGACCCCGCCGACTGGCGGATCGCGCGCACCGTGTTCGTCGCCGACACCCACGAGGAGGCCGTCGCCTACGGTCGTGACTCCGAGCAGAGCCCGTACCGCTTCTACTACCGCCAGATGCTCACCAAGATGCGCAAGCTGGGCCGCGTCGAGCTCTTCAAGCACGACCGCGCCGAGCCCGACGACGCGGTCACCCTCGAGCGCGTGCTCCAGGACATGGTCATCGTCGGCACCCCCGACGAGGTCGCCGAGCAGCTCGTCGCCTTCCGCGACACCGTCGGCGACTTCGGCGAGCTCGTCTACGCCGGCCTGGACTGGGTGGACGAGGGCCTGGCCCGCCGTTCGATGGAGCTGATGGCCGAGAAGGTCATGCCCGCGGTCGACGCGGTGCCCGCCGCCGGGGCGCCGGCGTGAGTCCCGCGGACCGCGAGGTCCCCGTGCGTCTCGGTCCGCTCGCCGACGCGGACCTCGACGCCGACCAGCGGGCCGCCGTCGAGCGCATCACCAGCGGGCCGCGCGGGGCCCTGGTCGGGCCGTTCGTCCCGCTGCTGCGCAGCCCCGCGCTGATGGACCGCCTCCAGCTCGTCGGCGCCTACCTGCGCTACGAGAGCGCGCCCGACGACGACCTCGTCGAGCTCGCGATCCTGGTCGTGGCCCGCCACTGGGACCAGCAGTTCGAGTGGGGTCACCACCAGCCGCTGGCGCTGGCCGCGGGCGTGCCGCCCGAGGTCGTCCACGCCGTCGAGGCCGACCGTCGCCCGGAGCACGGCCGCCCGGAGCACGCGCTGGTGTGGGACGCGGTCACCCAGCTGCTGCGCCTGGGGGTCCTGCGCGACGACACCTACGCCGCGCTGCTCGCGGCGCTCGGGGAGCAGGCGCTGGTCGACCTCGTGGTGACCGTCGGCTACTACACGACCCTGGCCCTCACGATGAACGCCGCGGGCACCCCCTCGCCGCCGGACGCGCCGCGGATGCGGGACCTGTGATGCGGCCGCTGCTGCTCCTGCACCCGCTCGGCTCGGCGGGCTCCTTCTGGGACGACCTCGCCGCCGGGTGGACGGGCGGCCCGGTGGTCGCACCCGACCTGCCCGGCCACGGGTCGGCCCCCCTCCCGGACCCCGACGCCGGCGTCGCGGGGATCGCCGAGCACGTCCTGTCCGCCCTGGACGCCGCCGGCACGGGTCCCGTGGACGTCGTCGGGGTGTCCCTCGGCGGCCTGGTCGCCCAGCACCTCGCCGCCCACGCCGCCCACCGGGTGGCCCGGGTGGTGCTGGTGGACACCGTCGACGTCTACCCGGCCCCGATGCGGGAGATGTGGGCGGAGCGGGCGCACCTCGCGCGGACCGAGGGGATGGCCCCCCTCGTGGAGCCCACCCTCGAGGTCTGGTTCACGCCCGGCTTCCGCGCGGAGCGACCCGACGTCGTCGCCGCGACCACCGACACGCTGCTCGCGACCGACCCCGAGGGCTACGCCCGCGCCTGCGAGCTGCTCGCCGGGGCCGACCTGACCGCGGGTCCGACCGCGGGGGGCGACCCGGTGGCGCCGCCGACGCTCGTCGTCTGCGGGGACGGCGACGGGGAGCCCTTCCGGCGCGCCGCCGCCGACCGGCTCGGACCGGCGTCCGGCCGGGACGTCGTCTGGCTCCCCGGGCGCCACGCCGTCGTCCTCGAGCAGCCCGCGGCGTTCGCCGACCTCCTCCGACGCTTCCTCATCGACCCGGCCGCGACCCCGAGGTGACCATGACCGACCAGACCACCGGGGCGGACCCCGCCGCCGTCGACGCCCGCGCCTTCCGCCACGTCGTGGGCCACCTCGCCAGCGGCGTCACCGTGATCACCACCGTCGACGGCGACGAGCGCTACGGCATGACCGCCAGCTCGGTGACCTCGCTGTCCGCGGACCCGCCGCTGATGCTCGCGTGCCTCAACAACGCGGTGCCGACCGCCGACGCGGTCACCCGCTCGGGGCGGTACGCCGTCAACGTCCTCGGGCGCGACCACGGCCAGCTCGCCCACCAGTTCGCCGTGCCGAGCGACGACAAGTTCGCCGGAGTGCCGACCGCCACCGGGACCACCGGCGTGCCGCTGGTCGAGGACGCGATCGCCCACCTCGAGTGCGAGGTCGTCGAGCGCGTCGTGGGCGGCACCCACACCATCTTCGTCGGACGCGTCGTCCGGGCCGTCGCCCAGGAGGGTGAGCCCCTGACCTACTTCCGGGGCGGCTTCGGGCGCTTCGAGTTCGCCCGCGACGACGTCGTCTACCGCCGTGCCCGCCAGCAGGTCCTCGACCGCCTCCACGCTCCCGGCGACGTGATCGAGGTCGAGCGGCTGGCCGAGGACCTCGAGGTCGACCAGGCGGCCGCCTTCTACGCCCTGACCCGGCTGGCGGGCGACGGGCTGGTGCGCCGCGACCCCGGTCGCGGCCACGTCGTCACGCCGTTCGACACCCGCACCAGCGACGACGCCTTCGACGCCCGCCTCGCGATCGAGGTCGGTGTGCTCGAGCAGGTGCTCGGCCGACTGTCGGAGGAGGACGTCGCCGTCGTACGACGGCGCTTCGAGGACATGGCCGCGCTGCTGGTCGACGACCGGTTCGTGGACTTCGACGCCTACCTCGACGCCAACCACCGCTTCCACGAGACCCTCGTCGGCCTGGCCCGCAACCCGGTCCTCACCGCGATGTTCGGCTCCCTGGCGACCCGGCAGGTGATGACCCGCAGCTTCGGCTCGACGACCGTGACCTCGCAGCGCTTCGTCGACGCCCAGCGCCGCCTCACCGAGGCCGTCGAGGCCGCCGACCGCGATGCCGCCCTCGACGCCGCCCGCCGCTACACCGAGCTCGCCAAGGAGCGGGTGCGCGAGATCCTCGCCGAGGTGGGCGGCGAGCTCTAGCGCGACCCGGCCCGGATGCGCAGCTCCCGGGCCCCGAGTCGGCCCGGCTGCGCAGCGCTGCAGTGCGGTTTCACCAGGTATGTCGTTACGCTGTCACTTCTCGCGCACAGCACGGTGCGAGGAGTGACAGTCGCATGACATACCTGGTGAAACCGCAGGTCGCCACCGCGCCCCGCACCCCGACGCCCACGCGCTCAGCCGTACGACGGGCTCAGAGCGCGCGGAGGCGCTCCTCGAGCGAGGAGGCGACCTTGTCGCCGAGGACCTTGAGCGCGGCCGGCATGAGGGGGGTGGCGAGCTTGGCCGCGGTCGAGTCGGGGATGAACTCGGCGTGGTAGGTCACCGACGTGCGGCCGGGGGCGTCCTCGACGAAGGTGATGGTGTCGCGCAGCGTGATCGAGCCGGCGTCGCCGGTCATCACGAAACGGCCCGGGGAGCCGGTGGCCGGCGGGGAGTGCTCGACCACCCGGTAGTCGACCTCCTGCTCGCTGCCGAGGAACGACGAGACGTTGTGGTACGTCGTGCCCACCCCGCCGTCGCCGCTCGTGCGGTCGGTGCGGACGGTCGGCGGGTCCCACTCCTCGCTGCTGCGGAAGTCGGTGACGTAGTCCCAGACCTTGGTGACGGGCTGGTCGACGGTGACGGTGCGTTCGACGTCGGGCACGGGCGGATCCGTTCGTAGGGGTCGGGACTCGCCCGGTGCCCACCCGTGGCCGGGTCAGTCGCCCGGCATACTGGCGCGCGTGCCGCCCAACCGAGTCCCGTTCACCTTCTCGATCGTCGGCGTCCAGAAGGCCGCGACCAGCACCCTCTACGACCTGCTGATCCAGCACCGCTCGATCGTGTCCGCGAAGAAGAAGGAGCGGCACTTCTTCGACAAGAACGCCTTCGACTGGGACGACCCGGACTACTCGGGCTACAAGATCCGGCGTCACTCGCCGGAGGAGACCGTCGCGGGCGACGCGACCCCGTCGTACATCTTCTGGCCCTACGCGCTGCCGCGGATGCGCGCCTACCGCGCCGACATGTCGCTCGTCGCGTGCTTCCGCGACCCGGTCGAGCGGGCGTTCTCGCACTGGAACATGGACTACGTGCGCCGCCAGGGCGTCAAGCAGTTCGGGGAGGCCGTCCGCATCGGCCGCGCCAGCGAGATCCCCCCGCAGGAGGAGTGGGCGTTCCCCGCGATGCGGCGCCGCAGCACCGTCGCCCGCGGCCTGTACGGCGCCCAGCTGCAGCGCGGCCTCAAGTCGTTCCCGCGTGAGCAGTGGCTGCTGCTGGAGTTCCGCGCGACCGTCAAGGACCTCCCCGGCGCCTGCGCCGCGATCACCGACCACCTCGGCCTCGAGAGGTTCACGCCCGAGCAGACCGAGGCCGTGCGCAACGCCTCCAGCACCTCCGTCGACGCCGACCCCGTGACGGCCGAGGACGTCGAGATCCTCGTCTCCGAGTACGCCGACGACCTGCCGCTGTTCACCCGGCTGTCCGGTCTCGACGTCTCGGCGTGGCCGACCGCCCGCGTCCTGGCCGGCGACCTCGCGCCGGGCGACCTCGCCGCCACCCTCAACGCCAAGGCGGGGCTGACCGGTCGCTGAGCCGGGCCCGCGGTTCTCGGCCTCCTCGGAACCGGTTCTGAGTACGCTGTTCTCGGCCGGCTCGGGCCGCGTCGGATCAGGTCGGTGGTGGGCGGACCAGGAGGTCATGGGGTGCGACGAGGGCGCGTGACGGAGGCCGGGGTGGCGCCCGTGAGCGCCGGCTCGTTCGCCTGGTTCGCCCTGGCCTTCACGGTCGTCGCCGTGCTCGGCCGACTCACCGCCGCGGCCGACCGCGGGCCCGCGCTCGTCTGGCCCGCCGCCGGCGTGGGCCTCCTCTGGCTGCTGCTGCGCCCCGGACGGGCGTGGGCCGTGGCGACACTGACGACGATGTCGGTGCTGCTCGTCGCCGCCAACGGGCTCACCGGCGCCTCCGCCGGCCTGGTCGTCGGCGCGGTCGGCGCCGGGCTGACGCAGACCTCGCTCACCGTCCTCGGCGTCCGCCGGTGGTGCCCGGACCTGCTCGGCGCCGGCGGCTGCCGCACCCTGACGCGGCCCCGCGCCCTGCTGCGCTTCCTCGCGGCCGCCGGGCTCGGCACCCTCGCGGGGGCCACGGTCGGCACGGCGCTGTCGGCCCTGGTCGAGGGCGGCGTCGCATGGAGCACCCTGCCCCTGTGGTGGGGTCGCAACCTCGGCGGAATGCTCCTGGTCGGCACCGCCGGCCACCTGCTGCTCCACGCCGTGCTCACCGGCCGACGGCTGCGCCCGGAGCCGGGCCGGGCCGTGGAGCTGGGCCTGATCGTGGTGGCGAGCGTCGTGTCGTTCGTCCTCATCGACCTCGAGCAGGGCCAGCCCGTCGCGTTCCTGCTGATCGGCACCAGCGTGTGGTGCGCCCTGCGCTTCCCCACCGTGGTGGCCGCGCTGCAGGTGGTCTCGACGGGGGCGGTGGCGCTGCTGCTCGCGATCCTCGACCACGGCCCCGCCGCGTCGATCGCGGACCCGCTCCAGGCCCTCACCATGCAGGTCTTCGTCGTCATGCTGCTCGTGGTCGCGCTGGCGATCGGCAGCACGCGCGAGGAGCGCAACGACCTCCTCGACGAGCTGCGCGCCACGCAGCGCGAGGCCGCCGAGCGGGCCGAGTTCCTCGAGACCGTCACCGAGGAGATGACCGAGGGCCTCGTCGTCATGAACGTCGACGGCTCCGTGCGGCGCATGAACTCCGCCGCCCGCTCCCTGCTGGGCCGCACCGCCACCGGCGTCCAGCCCGGCACCCGCACGGGCGACTACGCCGCGCTGCGGCCCGACGGCTCGCTGCTGCCGCCCGAGGACTACCCCGCCGTGCGCGCGCTCGCCGAGGGCCGGGTGCCCCCGGTCGACGTCGTCCTGCCGCTCGGTGACGGCACCTCGCGGACGCTCTCGGTCTCCTCCGCCGCCCTGTACGGCGAGGCCGAGGCCGGCGGGGCCGCCCCGGTCGGGTCGGTCGCGGTCTACCGCGACGTCACCGACGAGCGGCGCCACGCCGACCAGCTCGCGGAGTTCGCCGCGACCGCCGCCCACGACCTGCGCAGCCCCCTCACGGCGCTGCGCGGCTGGCTCGAGCTGGCCGCGGACTCCGGCGACCCCGTGGTGCAGCAGGCGTTGGGGCGGGCCCGTGAGGCGGCGCTGCGGATGCAGGACCTGATCACCGACCTGCTGGCCCAGGCCTCCGCCGAGGGCGGGCTGCTGACGCCCGACGAGCTGGAGTCGGTGCCGCTGGAGACCGCCGTCGACGACGCCGCGTCGTACCTCGACCGCGACGCCGACCTCACCCGCGCCGACGAGCTGCCGGTCGTCGCGGCCCACCCGGAGCTGCTGCGCCAGCTGCTGGCGAACCTGCTCGGCAACGCGGTGAAGTACGTCGACCCGGGGGTCCGTCCCCAGGTCGTCGTCACCGCGGGCCGGGTCGGCGACCGGGTCGCGGTCGAGGTGCGTGACAACGGCATCGGCGTGCCGGAGGAGGAGCGGGAGCGGGTCTTCGACCGCCTGCACCGCGCCCACGTCGGCGACACCCGCTTCGAGGGCACCGGCCTCGGGCTCGCGATCTGCCGCACGATCGTGGCGCGCCACGGCGGTCACATCGCCTGCCGCCCGGCGCCCGGTGGAGGCACCGCGTTCTGCTTCGACCTGCCCGCCGCGGTCCCCGACGTCGCGACCATCGCCCCGGGGACCGCCAGCGGGCGCGCTCCCGACGCCGTGCCGGAGGCCGCCCCCGGGCTCGCCCCGCCGGAGGCCCCCACCGTCGAGGGCTGAGTCCGCGACTGCACCGGCGCCCCGCGGGGTACGACTCCAGTCGGCCCGACGACGGGTCGCGGCGTGACCGCGACCCCCGTACGGTCGACGGCAGGCCGCGACGCGAGGACCCCTCCCGGCGGTGCAGCATCGGAAACGGAGCGATCGAGCGGTGGATCCGCAGTACTGGCAGGCGTTGGTCGACGGCGACCGGCGGACGGCGCTGGCCGTCGTGAAGCGGCTGCGCGCCGAGGGCGCGTCGACCGCCCGGATCGTCGAGGAGCAGCTGCTCGTCGCGCAGCGCCGGGTCGGCGACCTGTGGGCCGCGGGGGAGTGGACCGTCGCCCAGGAGAACGCCGCCACCTCGGTCAACGAGGGCCTGCTGCTGTGGCTGGGATCGTTCACCGAGGCCCCCGACCCGGACGGGCCGCTCGTCGTCGTCGGCTGCGTCGAGGACGAGCGCCACGCCCTGGCCGCGCTGGTCGTCGCCGAGGTCCTGATGTCGGAGGGTGTGCGCGTCGACTACGTCGGTCCCGCCCCCGACGGTGACGAGATGGTCCGTCACGTCGCCGCCCAGCGGCCCCGCGCGGTCCTGCTGAGCGCCTCGCTGACCTCGTCGCTGGGCCGGGCGACCGACGTCGTCCGCCGGCTGCGGGCCCAGGAGGTGCCGGTCGTGGTGGGGGGCCAGGCGTTCGGCGACGACGAGCGCCGCGCCCGGGCGATCGGCGCGAGCGCGTGGGCGGCCGGGCCGCGTCAGGTCCTCGAGATGCTGCTGGGCCTGCCGGAGGCGATGGGCGACGCGCCCGTGCCGGAGCCGACCGAGGCCGACGCCGAGTCCGCGTGGATCGAGCAGCACCGCGAGCAGATCACCCAGTACGTCGTGGAGGGCCTGCGCCGCACCCGCGACCTCGGCGGCGTCGAGGTGACCGCCTGGCGCGAGGACCTCGAGGGCTGGGTCGACCACGTCGTCGGCTGCCTCTCGGCCACGCTCGCCACCGGCGACGAGACGATCATGCTGGAGGCCCGCGACTGGCTGGTGCACGTGCTGTCGTCGCGCGGCCTCGACTCGGGCCTGGTCTCCGAGGTGCTGGACCTGCTCGGCGATCCGGTGCGCAGCAAGCCCCTGGCCACGGCGATCCTCGCGACCAGCGTCGAGCTGCTCGCCTCCAGCGAGGAGCCGACCGGTCCCCTCGCCATGCCGGGCACGGGCTCGGGCACGGGTGCGGGCGTCGGGTCGGACGCACAGCCGGCGCGGCTACCCTCGAGGACATGGCCGCCCCGGACCCCCTCGACCTGATCGGCATCGACGACCAGCTGAGCGCGGAGGAGCGCGACATCCGCGCCGCCGTACGTCGGCTCTGCGACGACGTCGTCGCGCCCCACGTGGCGGAGTGGTTCGAGTCCGGTGAGCTGCCGGACGTGCGCGGGCTCGCCAAGGAGTTCGGCGCGATGGGCCTGCTCGGGATGCACCTCGAGGGCTACGGCTGCCCGGGCATGAGCGCCGTCGACTACGGCCTGGCGTGCCTCGAGCTCGAGGCCGCCGACTCCGGGATCCGCTCGCTGGTCTCGGTGCAGGGCTCGCTGGCGATGTTCGCGATCCACCGCTGGGGCAGCGAGGAGCACAAGCAGCAGTGGCTGCCCGCCATGGCCGCCGGCGAGGCGATCGGCTGCTTCGGCCTCACCGAGCCCGACCACGGCTCCGACCCCGACTCGATGCGCACCCGCGCCCGCCGCGACGGCTCCGGCGACGGCGCCGACTGGGTCCTCGACGGCCGCAAGATGTGGATCACCAACGGCTCGGTCGCCGACGTCGCCGTGGTCTGGGCGCAGACCGAGGAGGGTGTGCGCGGCTTCGTGGTCCCCACCGACACCCCCGGCTTCTCGGCCCCGCGGATCCACCACAAGATGTCGCTGCGCGCGTCGGTCACCTCCGAGCTGGTGCTCGACGGCGTCCGTCTGCCCGCCGACGCCGTCCTGCCCGAGGTCACCGGTCTCAAGGGTCCGCTCTCGTGCCTCAACGAGGCCCGCTACGGGATCATCTGGGGCGCCATGGGCGCGGCCCGCTCCTGCTTCGCGGCCGCGCTGGACTACAGCAAGGACCGCCAGCAGTTCGGCAAGCCCATCGCCGGCTTCCAGCTCACCCAGCAGAAGCTCGCCGACATGAGCCTCGAGCTGAGCAAGGGCACCCTCCTCGCGCTGCACCTCGGCCGCCGCAAGGACGCCGGCACCCTGCACCCCGCGCAGGTGTCCGTCGGCAAGCTCAACAACGTCCGCGAGGCCCTCGACGTCTGCCGCACCGCCCGCACCATCCTCGGCGCCAACGGCATCTCGCTCGAGTACCCCGTCATCCGCCACATGAACAACCTCGAGTCCGTCCTCACCTACGAGGGCACCGTCGAGATGCACACCCTCGTCGTCGGCCAGACCCTCACCGGTCACGCCGCCTTCCGCTGAGGCCCCGCGCCCGCCGCGCCCGCGTGAGAGCACTCTCACGAGGGCCTCACGCGCACCTCACGCGAGCGCGGGAGCGTCGGGGACGTGCCGGGGTGGTCCCGGTCCGTCCCCCGAGGAGCCCCCCATGCACCGTCTCGTCGCCTCCGGCCTGGGCGCGCTCGCGCTCGCCGCCTCCACGCTCGCCGTCGCCGCGCCCGCCCACGCCGACGAGCGCGTCTGCCGCGGCTCGATCGGCGCCGCCACCCTGGACGACGTCCGGGTGCCGCAGGGGGCGACCTGCACGCTCACCGGCACCGAGGTGGAGGGCAACGTCACCGTCGGCAACGGCGCCACGCTGGTCGCCCGTCAGGTCACCGTCGAGGGCAACGTGCAGGCCGAGGGCCACGCCCGGGTGGTCGTCCGCGGCTCCCGCGTCGACGGCAGCATCCAGCTGAAGCAGGGCCGTGCCGCGGTGGTGGTCAACAACCGGGTCGGCTCCGACGTGCAGTCGTTCTCCAACACCCGCGCGCAGGAGTTCTCCACCAACCGCATCGACGGCAACCTGCAGTGCAAGGAGAACCGTCCCGCCCCGACCGGCAGCGGCAACGTCGTCGAGGGCAACAAGGAGGACCAGTGCCGGCGTCTGTGAGCCGCTGACGACACCCGCGTGACGACACCGGAGGACCCCGGCGCCCCATGGGCCGGGGTCCTCCGCTGTCGTGGACGTCGGCGCTCAGTCGACGAGCGGACGCGCCTTCCAGGTGCTGGAGAACTCCAGCCCGCTGCGGCGGAACAGCTGGGTCACCGGGCAGCGACGGTCGACCTCGGCGACGAGCCGGTCGAAGGTGTCGGGGTCGGCGTCGGTCTCGACGGAGGCGTCGACGGTGACCGCGTCGAAGTTGGCGTCACCCTCGGCGCCCCCGACGAACACGCTCGGGTCGAGGTCGCCGCGCGCGCTGAACGACAGCTCGCCCAGCCGTACGCCGAGGTCCTTCGCGACCAGCTGCGCGGTGATCTGGTTGCACGAGGTGAGCGCGCCGAGGGTGTACGCCAGGGGGCTCGGGGCGGCGTCCGCGCCACCGAACGCCGGGTAGGTGTCCGCCGCGAAGACGTGCTGGTTGTCGCCCTGGACCGTGATCTCCTGGGCGACACCGCTGCCGTTGCCGGTGACGGTGAACGGGACCGTGCTGGCCATGAGGGCCTCCAATCAGACGTAACTGTAGTGACTCGATCGAGTATACGGGTCGGTCCGACGACCTCGGTAGCGTCACCGTCGTGACCAGCCGCCGCGACGTCCGCAACCCGGTCCAGGACTACCTCGAGCGGATCGTCGCCGCGTGCGGCGGCACCGCGGGGGAGGTCGCGGCGTACATCCCGGAGCTGGCGGCGGCCGACCCGGACGTCTTCGCGCTGGCGCTCGCGACCGTCGACGGTCACGTCTACTCCGTCGGCGACGCCGACCTGCGCTACTCGATCCAGTCGATCAGCAAGCCCTTCACCTACGCCCTCGCGCTCGACGACCTCGGGGTCGCCGAGGTCGACGCCCACATCGACGTCGAGCCGTCGGGGGAGGGCTTCAACCAGATCAGCCTCGCCGCCGACACCGGCCGCCCGCGCAACCCGATGATCAACGCCGGCGCGATCACGGCCGCCTCGCTGGTCGCGGGCGAGGGGCCCGACGAGCAGTTCGAGCGGATCCGGCGCTGGTACTCGTCGTACGCCGACCACGACCTCGCCCTCGACGAGGACATCCACCGCTCCGAGCTCGCCACCGCCCACCGCAACCGGGCGATCGCCCACATGCTGCGCGAGTTCGACATGCTCGGCGACGACCCCGAGGCGGCGCTCGACCTCTACGTCCGGCAGTGCTCGCTCAGCGTCGACACCCGCGACCTCGCGCTCATGGCCGCCACCCTCGCCAACGGCGGGGTCAACCCGCGCTCGGGCCGGCGGGTCTCGCAGGTCGAGTGCGTCGAGCGGGTCCTGAGCGTGATGGCCACCTGCGGCATGTACGACGCCGCGGGCGACTGGATCTCCGCGGTCGGGATGCCCGCCAAGAGCGGCGTCAGCGGCGGGATCATCGCGGTCCTGCCCGGCCAGGTGGGCCTCGCGGTCTTCTCGCCGCGGCTCGACGTGCACGGCAACAGCGCCCGCGGCGTGACGGTGATGGAGCGGATGAGCCGCGACATGGAGATGCACCTGATGCACGTCGGGCGCAGCTCGCGCACGGCGCTGCGGGCGTCGTACCCGATCTCCCGGCTGGCCTCGCGCCGCCGCCGCACCGACGCCGACCAGGAGGTCCTCGACTCCCTCGAGGGTCGCGCACGGGTCTACGAGCTGCACGGCGACCTGCTCTTCGCCGAGACCGAGCACGTCGTGCGCACGATCGTCGACGACGGCCCCGAGCTCGTCGTCCTCGACGTACGCCGGGTCGACGACGTCGCCGACATCGCGCGGGTGACGCTGTGGGGCCTGCGGGCGTTCCTGCGGCAGGCCGGCGGCGAGCTGGTGCGCGTCGACCCGTCGGGGGTGCTGCCCGACCCCGACGACGCCGACGACTTCGAGCCCGGTCCGGACTCGCCCGGCCCCAGCCCGTCCGTGGAGGACCTGGAGGCCGCGGCCCGGTGGTGCGAGAGCGAGCTGCTGCGCCGCCACGGCGGCGGGGAGCAGCCCGGCGAGCAGGAGCTGGTCGCCGACCACCCGCTGCTGCGGGACCTCTCGCCCGAGGCGCGGTCGGTGGTCGAGGCGGCGCTGGAGCGGGCGTCGTACGCGGCGGGGGAGACGGTGCTCGAGGCCGGCGGGCCCTTCGCCGGGGTGCACGTGATCGTGCGCGGCGGCGCGGTGGCGGTGCTCGACGAGCCCGGCCGCGAGCGCGTCCGCCTGGTCACGCTCGGCCCGGGCACGTCGTTCGGCGAGCTGGCCCTCGGCACCGACGACGTCCAGGAGACCGCCGTCCGCGCCACCGCCGACCTCGAGCTGCTGCGCCTGTCGGCCGCCTCGCTCGAGCGCATCACCACCGAGCACCCCGCCGTCGCCCTCGAGGTCTGGCGAGCGATGTGCCGCGACGGCTACCGCGTCGCCGACCGCGCCCTGCGCGCGGGCGTCACCCGCGGCTGAGGCCGCTCCCGGCTGCTCGGGGTCTCGTGGCTCCACGGCTCGTGCCTCGCCTCCTCGCGCCTCGACCTCCGGCGGCCCCGCCCCGCCTCCTCGCGCCTCGACCTCCGGGTGATCGGAGGTCGAGGTGCGAGGTCGCTCAGCGACCGAGCCACGAGACCCGGTGGGCTGCTCGGGGTCTCGTGGCTCCTCGGCTCGTGCCTCGCCTCCTCGCGCCTCGACCTCCGGCGGCCCCGCCTCGCCTCCTCGCGCCTCGACCTCCGGCGGCCCCGCCTCGCCTCTTCGCGCCCCGACCTCCGGGTGATCGGAGGTCGAGGTGTGAGGTCGCTCAGCGACCGAGCCACGAGACCCGGTGGGCTGCCGGGGGTCTCGTGGCTCCTCGGCTCGTGCCTCGCCTCCTCGCGCCTCGACCTCCGGCGGCCCCGCCTCGCCTCCTCGCGCCTCGACCTCCGGCGGCCCCGCCCCGCCTCTTCGCGCCTCGACCTCCGGGTGATCGGAGGTCGAGGTGTGAGGTCGCTCAGCGACCGAGCCACGAGACCCGGTGGGCTGCCGGGGGTCTCGTGGCTCCTCGGCTCGTGCCTCGCCCGCTCGCGCCTCGACCTCCGGCGGCCCCGCCTCGCCTCTTCGCGCCTCGACCTCCGGGTGATCGGAGGTCGAGGTGTGAGGTCGCTCAGCGACCGAGCCACGAGACCCGGTGGGCTGCTCGGGGGGTCTCGTGGCTCCTCGGCTCGTGCCTCGCCTCCTCGCGCCTCGACCTCCGGCGGCCCCGCCCCGCCTCTTCGCGCCTCGACCTCCGGGTGATCGGAGGTCGAGGTGTGAGGTCGCTCAGCGACCGAGCCACGAGACCCGGTGGGCTGCTCGGGGTCTCGTGGCTCCTCGGCTCGTGCCTCGCCTCCTCGCGCCTCGACCTCCGGCGGCCCCGCCCCGCCTCTTCGCGCCCCGACCTCCGGGTGATCGGAGGTCGAGGTGCGAGGTCGCTCAGCGACCGAGCCACGAGACCCGGTGGGCTGCTCGGGGTCTCGTGGCTCCTCGGCTCGTGCCTCGCCTCCTCGCGCCTCGACCTCCGGCGGCCCCGCCTCGCCTCCTCGCGCCTCGACCTCCGGGCGACCGAGCCACGAGACCCGGTGGGTCGAGGCTCAGTCGTGCTGCAGGGCGGTGAGGCGGCGCTGCACCTGGTCGCCGAGCTCGACCTGGGTGTCCAGGTCGAAGCGGACGCCGTGGATCGTGCCGGTGAAGCGGTTGTGCACCGGGGCGTAGTCGTCGGTGACGGGTGAGCCGCGGTCGACGCCGACGTTGGTGGTCTCGTCGAAGGCGAAGTAGTACGCCGTGGTCTGCGGCACGCGCCCCTGCGCGACCTCGACGCCGTCGACCTCGAGGCACACGTCGGCGGCGTCGCCGGGCGGACCCCCGGCGTACGCGAACCGCATCGCCACCTCGTGGGCGCCCGGGGCCAGCGGCTGCTCGGCGCGCACGGTGGTCAGCTCGCGGCCGTAGCAGTTGTAGGCGTAGGACAGGCGCCCGTCGACGACGTACAGCGACCAGCCGCCGAAGCGTCCGCCCTGCGCGACCAGCACGCCCGCGTCGGAGCCCGACGCGGCGTCGAGGCGCACGGTGATCACGTGGGAGCGGTTCTTGACGTTGGGTGCGGCCTCCTCGGTGAGCCGGCCGGTGCGCGGGCCGAGCTCGATGGAGGTGCGGCCGTGGTGGAGGTCGAGGCGGCCGGCGATGGCCGGGTTCTCGCGCTCGGTGACGCGGTCGTCGAGCGGGAACACCTGGTGGCGGCTGGCCTCGATCAGGAAGATGTCGCGCAGCGCGCGCAGCTGGTCGGGGCCCTCCGCGGCGACGTCGAAGGCCTGCGACCAGTCGACGTCGGTGTGGTACAGCTCCCAGACGTCCTCCTCGAAGGGCCGGTCGCCGCCGTCGACCATCAGCCACGGCGTGCCGTGACGGGTGACCGCCATCCAGCCCGCGTGGTAGATCCCGCGGTTGCCGACCATCTCGAAGTACTGCGTCACCCGCCGGTCGGCGGCCTCGGCGTCGTCGAAGGTGTAGGCCATCGACACGCCCTCGATCACCTGCTGGGTGACGCCGTTGACGGTCGTGGGGTGCGGCAGCCCGGTGACCTCGAGGATCGTCGGCAGCACGTCGATCACGTGGTGCCACTGGTGGCGCACCTCGCCGCGCGCGGCGATCCCCTGGGGCCAGTGCACGATCAGCCCGTCGCGGGTGCCTCCGAGGTGGGAGGCGACCTGCTTGGTCCAGGGGTAGGGCGTGTTCATCGCGCACGCCCAGCCCGCCGGGTAGATCCCGTACGTCGTGGGGTCGCCGAAGGCCTCCAGCTCGGCGTGCATCGCGGCGGTGTCGTCGGCGATGCCGTGGCCGACGAGGTGCTCGCGCAGCGTGCCCTCCGGGCCGCCCTCGCCGGACGCGCCGTTGTCGCCGAGCATGTAGACGAAGATCGTCTCGTCCAGCACCCCGAGTCGCTCGAGCTCCTCGACGACCCGCCCGACCTGGGTGTCGGCGTGCTCGGCGAACCCGGCGTACGTCTCCATGAAGCGCGCGGCGACCTCGCGCTCCATCTCGTTCATCTCCCACCAGTGCGGCAGGCCGTCGGCCCACGGCGCGAGCACGGTGTCGCGGGGGACCAGGCCGAGCTCCTTCTGGCGGGCGAGGATCTCGGTGCGCATGTCGTCCCAGCCCTCGTCGAAGCGGCCGGCGTACTTGTCGCGCCACTCCTTCGCGACGTGGAAGGGCGCGTGCGTGGCGCCGAGCGCGAGGTAGGTGAAGAACGGCTGGTCGGGGGTGATCGCGCGGTGGTCGCGGATCCAGTCGATGGTGTGGTCGACCAGGTCCTCGGTGAGGTGGTAGCCGTCCTCGGGCAGGCGGTCGGGCTCGACCGGGGTGGTCCCGGAGTAGAGCTGGGGGTACCAGTGGTTCATCTCCGCGCCCATGAACCCGTAGAAGCTGCCGAAGCCCTCGCCCGTCGGCCAGCGGTGGAACGGCCCGCTCCGCGTCACCTCGACCGGCGGGGTCTGGTGCCACTTGCCGAACGCCGCGGTGGCGTAGCCGTTGCCCGAGAGGATCTGCGCCATCGTCGCGGCCGAGGAGGGGCGGAAGCCGGTGTAGCCGGGCTCGAGCGTCGACATCTCGGAGGTCACGCCCATGCCGACGGAGTGGTGGTTGCGCCCGGTCATCAGCGCCTGCCGGGTCGGGGAGCACAGCGCGGTGACGTGGAAGCGGCTGTAGCGCAGCCCGCCGTCCGCGAGCCGCTCGGCGGTCGGCATCTCGCACGGCCCGCCGTACGGGCTGGAGGCGCCGAAGCCCATGTCGTCGACCAGCACGAGCACCACGTTGGGCGCGCCCGCGGGCGGGCGCACCGGCTGGATCGGCTCGTGGTGCGTGCCCTTCGCGCCCGGGAACCCGGACAGGTGCGCGGCGGCACGGGCGCTCGCGTCGTCGGTGGCCGTGCGGATGCCGATCGGCAGGTTGCGGCGGCCGGGGTTGGGCCAGGAGGGGTACGACGGGCGCGAGCCGTCGACGGGGGTCTCGTCGGTCACGGGGCCAGACCACCACACCCGCCCCCGGACGCGCGCAGGGACTCTCCGAGGGGGGCTCAGGTGGTACGTCGCGCGGCGGGTCGGCTCAGTCGACGACGACCGCGGACCCGTCACCATGCGGCCGTCGGTGACGTCGAGCGTGCTCTTCGACAGGTCGGCGAGCTGGTGCCGGCAGCGGCGCGAGGTCGCGAACGGCTCGCCGTCGCGGTTGCCGACCGCCCACGGCCCGGTGCGGCGGGAGCGATCCGGCGCGGACCTTGTGGCCGGTGAGCCCCGGCTGGGAGGGTCCGTCCCATGGGAGGAGGGCAGGACCGCACCCGCTTCCGCGGCCTGCGCAGGCCCGCGGAGGCGCAGCTCGCGACGGTGCTCGCCGAGGCCCTGTCCCGGCGGGGCCTGACCCTCTCGGAGACGCGGGAGGCCCTCGCCCACCGCGGTCAGTCGGTCAGCCTGGCGACGCTGAGCTACTGGCGCTCCGGCCAGCGCACCCCGGAGGGCGCGGTGTCCTTCGACGTCCTGGACTGCCTCGACGAGATCCTGCACCTGGAGCCCGGCACCTTGCGCGCGAGCGTGGGGCCGGGCCGCCGGCTCAGCCCGGGCGCGGACGACTACGTCGAGCTGACCGACCTCGTGCGGACCGGTGACGCCGCGGGTCGCGCGCTCGCCGCGATGGGCCTCGAGGACGTCGAGGAGGCGGTGGCGAAGGAGTACGTGATGGTGGCCGTGGACGTCGACCGTCGCGGCCAGGAGACACGCTGCGTCGTGCGCAGCCGCATCAGGGCCCTCCGCGACGGGGTCGACCGCCGACCGCTGGTGATCGACGCCGGGGAGCCGCTGCGCGAGGTCGTCACCCTCACCGGCACCCGCGGGTGCCGGACCGGTCGGACCCACGTGGACCTGCAGGCCGGCCTGCTGGTCTTCGAGATGCTGCTCGAGCGGCCGCTCCTGGTCGGCGAGACCGCGACGTTCGAGTACGAGGTGGGCCTGGCCGACACCAGCGAGCCCGAGACCGAGTTCGTCTGGCACTGCGCCCACCGGGTCGGCGAGGTCGAGGTCTGGGTCCGGTTCGACCCGGCGCGGCTGCCCGCGACGGCCGAGGTCTTCACCGTGCAGGCCGACGGCGAGCGCCGCGCCACGTCGGTGGACATGGACCGGAGCACCTCGCTGGTCTCCGCCGTCCGCCACTTCGGCCCCGGCACGGTGGGGGCCGCGTGGACCTGGCCGACCCCTTCACTCGGGACCCCGGGTATGTGAATCCCGGTCTCCTACGGTGGGCGAGCCACGTCGGTGATCCGCCCGGTGCCCGGGGGGGAGGGGCGGATCCCGACGTGTCGCGTGCGGGGTCAGTCCTCCGAGACCTGCACCCGGAAGGTGTCGCGCTTCGTGTGGAGGTCCCACAGCTTCTCGGCGAGCACGGCCGGGTCCTTCTCGTCGTCGCCCTCGACGATGGCGCCGCCGATGATGAGCTGGCCGACGTAGATGCCCTCCTCGCCGAGCACCTCGTGCAGCAGCTCGGCGTAGGCCGCCTGCCCGGCGAAGGCGATGGAGGTGCCGGTGACGTTGCGGCCCGGCTTCACCGCGGAGCCGCCGTTGACGAAGAGGATCGAGCCCGTGTCCTCGCCGAGGAAGCGCATGCCCGGCACGACCTGGTGGACGGCGGCCACGGGGCCGTAGATGGAGAACTCGACCGGGCCGACGAGGTCGGCCGGGGTGGTCTCCAGCACCGGGCGCATGAAGTCCTTCTGCGGCAGCGGGGAGTACTGGAGCACCTCGATGGGGCCGAGGGTCTCGGTCACCTGCTCGAGGGCCGTGGCGATGGACGCGGGGTCGCGCACGTCGGCCGCGAAGCCCTGGGCGCGCACCCCCTCCTCCGCCAGCTCGGCGGCCAGGGCGTCGAGCCGGCCCTGGTGCCGGGAGATCAGCCCCACGGCGTACCCCTCGGCGGCGAAGCGGCGGGCCACCGCCGCTCCCAGTCCTCGTCCGGCTCCGATGATCGCGATCGTCGTCATGGCCGTCCTAATGCGCGTGGAGCCTGAACCCTTCCGTGGCGTCCGGTTCGTGGACACCCTGCTCGCCCCGGGCGTCGGGCGTCGGACCCCTTGACGGTGTGTGGTCGGACCGCTTGGGTTGTCCCACCGTCCGCACGGTGGGCTCGGCCACCGCGACGGCGCCGCCCACCGTCGTCCGGCGTCGAGGAGTCCAGGTCGAGCTCTCGCTCCGACCTGTGAGGAACCAATGACCTGGTCCCGTCCCACCCGATCGCTCGCCGCGCTGGCCGGCGCCGGGGTCGTGCTCGCCACGCTCCCCGCACTCGCCGGCCCGGCCCTGACCGCCTCCGCCGCCCCCGGCGACAACGGCCAGTGGTCCGGCACGAAGCCCTACGCCCTGTCCGGCGGCGTCACGAAGCCCGTCCACTCCTACGCCGACGCCATCCGCGAGACCGTCTACGTGCTCGCCCCCGACTTCGACGGCGACGGCGAGCAGGACCGCGTCGCCGCCGACATCGTGCGACCGGTCGAGCTCGACCGCGCGGGCGTCGACGTGCCGGTCGTCATGGACGCCAGCCCCTACTACCTCTCCATCGGCCGCGGCAACGAGGCCGAGAAGAAGACGTACGACGAGGCCGGCAACCCGGCGCTCACCCCGCTGTTCTACGACAACTACTTCGTGCCGCGCGGCTACGGCTACGTCGCCGTCGACGCGGCCGGCACCGGTCGCTCCACCGGCTGCGTCGACGAGGGCGGCAAGTCCGACGTCGGGTCCGTCAAGGCCGTCGTCGAGTGGCTCAACGGCAACGCCGAGGCGGTGGACGCCGACGGCGAGCCCGTCGAGGCCGACTGGACCAACGGCAAGACCGGCATGATCGGCAAGTCCTACGACGGGACGCTGGCCAACGGCGTCGCCGCCACGGGCGTCGAGGGCCTCGAGACGATCGTCCCGATCTCGGCGATCAGCTCCTGGTACGACTACTCCCGCAGCCAGGACCTGCCCTTCTCCTGGAACTACGCCCGCGGCCTGTCCGAGCGCGTCGCCGCGGACCGCACCGAGGACGTCGACTGCACCGCGACGTACGACCGGCTCTCGGCCGAGGACGACGACGAGACCGGGCAGTACAACGCCTTCTGGGCCGAGCGCGACCACCGCGACGGCCCGGTCACCAACGCCGACAACGTGACGGCGAGCGTCTTCGTCTTCCACGGCCTGCAGGACCTCAATGTGAAGACCGACCACTTCTCGAAGTGGTGGGACCGGCTCGGCGAGAACGGCGTGGAGCGCAAGCTGTGGCTCTCCCGTCTGGGTCACGTCGACCCGTTCGACTCCGACCGCGAGCGCTGGGTGAGCGTGCTGCACCGCTGGTTCGACAACCAGCTGCAGGGCGTCGCCAACGGCATCCGCCGGGAGGCCCCGGTCGACGTCGAGGTCGCGCCCGACACGTGGATCACGCAGCAGCAGTGGCCCGCCGGCAAGCGCACGATCCTGCGGCCCACCGGCCAGGGCACCCTGGTCGAGGGCAAGGCCGGCACCGGCACCCGGTCCTGGCTCAACGCCCCGCAGCAGACCGAGGCCGCCGCCCTGTCGGCCGGCACCGAGGCCAACCGCCTGCTCTTCGCCTCCGCCCCGCTCAAGCGCACCGTCCGCATGTCCGGCGCCGCCGAGGCGCGCCTGCGGATCACCAGCACGGCCCCCGTCGGCCAGGTCGGCGTGATGCTCGTCGACTACGGCCTCGGCGAGCGCGTGCTCGCCACCGGTGACGGCGCCCGCACCACGCAGGAGCAGAGCTGCGTCGGGTCGTCGGTCTCCTACGACGACGCCTGCTACTACCGGATGACCCGCAACCTCGGCACCACCCCGCTGCAGGTGCTGGGTCGCGGCTGGGCCCGTCTCGACGGCGCCGGCACCCGCACGGTCACGGTCGAGCTCGACGCGGACGACGCCCGCGTCCAGGCGGGCCACCGCCTCGGCGTCGTGCTCGTCGGCGCCGCCCCGAGCCGCCTGCGCAACGTGGACACCTCCGCCACGTCGCGCTACACGGTCGACCTGTCGCGGTCGCGCATCGAGGTGCCGGGGGTCGTCCCGGTCGTGACGCAGCGCCAGAGCGCCCGCCCGGCGCAGGGCTGGCTGCCCACCCTCGACGAGGTCGTGCCCGGCACGGTCGCGCCGCGGACCCAGGGCTTCCAGCTGCCCCGCTGACGCCCGCCGCACCACCGGCCCCGGCCCGTCGTCCCCACGGACGGCGGGCCGGTGCCGCGCCCGGCCCCGTCGTACGCGCGTGGGCGGGTGTCGCTGCTCCGTCTGGTCGGGGCCGGGTGGGGTACCGGCGGCCATGAACTCCTCCAGCCCCGAGGCCGGCACCACCGCGCGCCTGGCCGAGCTCGCCGACGGCGAGCGCATCTGCATGCTGACGACCCTGGACGCCGACGGCCGCCTGGTGTCGCGCCCGATGGCCCACCAGCAGGTCACCGACGTGGCCGAGCTGTGGTTCTTCGCCGAGCGCGACTCCCGCAAGGTCGCCCACGTCCGCGGCAACTCCCACGTCGGCCTGACCATCGCGTCGGCGGACACGTGGATCTCGATCGACGGCACCGCCGAGGTCGTGGACGACACCGCCAAGGCCAAGGAGCTGTGGAACCCCTGGGTCGAGGCCTGGCTCCCGCAGGGCCCCGAGGACCACAGCGTCGTGCTGCTGAAGGTCACCGGCGACACCGGCGAGTACTGGGACACCCCCGGTGGTCGCGTCTCGTCGGCCGTCAGCCTGGTGAAGGCCAAGCTCACCGGCGAGCGCTACGAGGGTGGCGAGAACGAGCGCGTCGACCTGTGAGCCCCTGGGCACACTGGTGAGGTGAGCCCACTCCCCGCCGGTCCAGGTCCCGCCCCCGTCGTCGTGATCGGAGCGGGCCTGGCCGGCGCCGCGTGTGCCGGCGAGCTCGTCGGAGCCGGCGTGCCCGTGCGCGTGCTCGACCGCGGCCGCCGACCCGGCGGGCGGATGAGCGGCAAGCGGCTACCCGGTCTCGCGGAGCGCGAGGCCGACGTCGGTGCGTCGTACTTCACC
This sequence comes from Nocardioides lentus, assembly GCF_039529515.1. NCBI lineage: Bacteria > Bacillati > Actinomycetota > Actinomycetes > Propionibacteriales > Nocardioidaceae > Nocardioides > Nocardioides lentus. Next base: position 107,584 of record NZ_BAAAMY010000001.1, on the reverse strand, counting down.
GTGACCGACGACGGCTTCGCCGAGGTCGCCGAGGACTGGCGCCGCCGCGGCCTGGCGCGGCCCTGGACCGACACCTTCAGCGTGCTGGCCCCCGGCGAGCCCGCCTCCGACAAGGACGGCCCGACCCGCTGGGGCGGCACCGAGGGCCTCCGCGCGCTGGTCGACGACGTGCTCGAGCCCGTCATCGCGGGCGGTGCGCTGGAGCAGCACGAGGTCGTCTCGGTCTCGCGCGGCGACGACGGCGGTCTGCTCGTCGACGGCGAGCCCGCGAGCGCGGTCGTGCTCGCGATGCCCGACCCGCAGGCGGTGCGCCTGCTCGGACCCGGCCTCGACGACGTCGCCGCCGTGCTCACCCGCGAGTGGGAGCCCGTGCTGGCGCTCGCCGCCCGCTGGGAGCGCCGCACCTGGGACACCGTCTCGCCGTCCGGCACCTTCCACGGCGCCTTCGTCAACGACGACCACGTGCTCGCCTGGATCGCCGACGACGGCCGCCGCCGCGGCGACGACGCCCCGGTGGTGGTGGCGCACTCGACCCCCGAGCTCGCCCGGCAGCACCTCGACGACCCCGCCGGCGCCGCCCCCGTGATGACGATGGCCCTCGCCTCGCTCCTCGACGCGCCCGACCCGACCGAGGCCCGGGTGCAGCGCTGGACCTTCGCGAAGCCCACCGGCGAGCGACCCGAGCCCTTCCACCTCAGCGCTGTGGGCGACGGCTGGGTCGGCGTCTGCGGCGACGGCTGGGGCGAGACCTCCAAGGTCGAGACCGCCTGGCGCTCCGGCGTCGACCTCGCGCACGCGCTCGTCGCCGAGCTGGGCTGACCACCGCCCTCCGCCTTCCGCCGGTCGAGCAGCTCGCGAGCTCTAGGAGCGGGCGGCGTCGAGACCGCCGAGGGGCTCGGGGGTCGGCGCCCGACTCGCCGGGTCTCGTGGCTCCTCGTCTCGTTCCTCGACTCGGAGCACCTCGACCTCCGGGGTGGGAGGTGGTCGAGCAGCTCGGGAGTCTGGGAGCGGGCGGCGTCGAGACCGCCGAGGGGCTCGGGGGTCGGCGCCCGGTTCGCCGGGTCTCGTGGCTCTTCGTCTCGTTCCTCGACTCGGAGCACCTCGACCTCCGGGGTGGGAGGTGGTCGGGCAGCTCGCGAGCTCGGCGAGCGGGCGGCGTCGAGGCCGCCGGTGGGCTCGGGTGGGTGTCCGGCTCGCCGGGTCTCGTGGCTCCTCGTCTCGTTCCTCGACTCGGAGCACCTCGACCTCCGGGGTGGGAGGTGGTCGAGCAGCTCGCGAGCTCGGCGAGCGCGCGGCGTCGAGACCGCCGAGGGGCTCGGGGGTCGGCGCCCGACTCGCCGGGTCTCGTGGCTCCTCGTCTCGTTCCTCGACTCGGAGCACCTCGACCTCCGGGGTGGGAGGTGGTCGAGCAGCTCGCGAGCTCGGCGAGCGCGCGTCGTCGAGACCGCTGCCACTCGTCCGTCGGGGTCGCGGACGCACTGCCGACCGCGGGCCGGAGATCAGCGGTCGAGGAGGACCCCGGCCTGCGAGCAGGCCCCACCCAGGAGGGTCCAGTCGCTCATCGGGTTCCCCAGGGCGACCCCCTGCTGGGAGTCCGGCAAGTCGACGATCGTCTGCACCTCCGGCTCCATCTCCTCGACGGTCACCTGGTCCTGCAGCTCGGCCACCCGGTCGCGGGAGCGGTTGAAGACCGGCGCCATCGTGCCGACCCCCGGCCCGTCCATGGCCTCCTGGTAGGCGGACGACACCTCCCCGACCGTCTCGCAGATCTCGATGTCGGCTGCGCTGGGCTCCGGCTCGTCCTCGCCGCAGGCGACGGTCGTGGACAGCAGGACGGAGAGCAGCACCGGGACTCCGAGACGCATGCTGCCGAGCGTAGGCGCCCGGGACCGGAGAAGGGGGTGCGGTGGACCGTCCCCGGATGCTCGTGATCCGGACCGGGTTCCACGGCTGCTCAGCTCGTCTCCCGCCTCGTCGCACCTCGACCGCCGGTGGGGGACCGTCGGTGGGTCCTACCCCGCGCCCGGCCTCAGTCCCGGGGGAGGATCCCCGCGAACCGCACGAGGAAGTCCCTCACCCGCGCCAGCTCGTCGGCGTCGTAGGAGGCGAGCGCGGCCTCGAGGGCCTCGCCCTGCGGACCGTAGAACGCGTTCGCCCGCTCGTGGGCGGCCGCGGTCGGGCGCAGGGTGACGATCCGGCGGTCGTCGTGCTCGCGGGAGCGGGTCACCAGGCCGCGGGCCTCGAGGCGGTTGACCAGGGCGTTGGTCGCCCCGGACGTCATGGACATCCGGCGCGACAGCCCGGCCGGGGACAAGGGGGCGCCGCACCTCTGGGCGTAGAGCAGCTCGCCGAGGGCCAGGCCGTCGGTGGCCGGGAGCTCCATCGCGCGGGCGAAGGCGTGGCCGGCGTCCTGGTAGGCCACGGCGTAGCCCCGCAGTGCCTCCAGCACCTCGGACCTCACGTCGACCACGCGGTGATCCTGCCAGCCGGGGCGGCGCCCCTCACACGGCCCGCGTGGCGACTCCGCGGGCGAACTGGTAGTCGGGGAGCGCGGGCTCGTGCTTCTCGCTCGTGAGCAGGTGGCGCTGGGCGAACCCGCGCACCGGACCCCACGCGGCGACCCGGTGGAACGCCCGAACGCCCCGCACCCCGGCCCGCGTCGAGGGGTGGATGATCCGGGCGCCGCCGGGCGGCAGCCCCTGGGCGCTGTCGGCGTAGCGGCGCAGGAGGTCCTCGTAGCGGCGGAAGGCGCCCGCGGGGGAGTCGCCGCCGGTGGTGACGTCGCGGGCGAGCTCGCCGGTCAGCACGTGCGCGCCGACGAGCGCGAGGGTGGTGCCCATGCCGGTCGGTCCGGAGCCCCACGCGGCGTCGCCGACCAGGGCGACGCGGCCGGTGCTCCACGGGGAGACGACGACCTGCTCCATGCGCTGGGCGTAGAACTCCTCGGGCCGCGCCGCGAAGCCCTCGAGGATCCGGTCCGTCTGCCAGCCCGCGCCGCGGAAGCGCTCGCGCAGGATCGTCAGCTGCGACTCGACCGGCAGCGACTCGAAGCCCATCGGCTCGGACTCGAAGGACAGGCTCGCGCGGACGCTGCCGACGTTGTCGGGCCGGATGGAGGCGACGCGGCCGCCGAGGGCGGTGAACCAGTCCCAGTAGTCGGTGTCGGCGTCGGTCCGGTCGAGGGTGCCGTAGGTGATGGTGACCCCGCGGTCGCGGTACTCGGTGTGGTCGGCGAGCAGCAGGCGTCGGGTCCTCGAGCTGCGGCCCTCGGCGACGAGCAGCAGGTCGTAGCGCTCCTCGCGGCCGCTGTCGAAGGTCACGTCGACGCCGGCTGCGTCCTGCGCGACGGCGGTGACGTAGTCGCCCTGGCGGACCTCGACGCCGTTCGGGACCCGGTCGAGCAGGAGGCCCGCGAGCGTGCCGCGGAGGATCTCGACCTCGGCGGTGGGCCCGTCCTGGCCCTCGACGCGGGGGAACTCGGCATAGGGCCGTCCGGAGCCGTCGACGAAGCGGGTGCCCTCCTCGCCGGTGAGGTTCGCCATCACGACGTCCTCGAGATCCATCCGGCGCAGGACCTCGCGCCCCAGGCCGCGGACGTCGATGTTCTGGCCCGCCTGCCGGCGCTCGGGCGAGCGCTCGAGGAGGGTCACGTCGAAGCCGGCGCGGTCCAGGCCCCACGCCAGGGTCGGGCCGGCGATGCTGGCGCCGGTCACGAGCACGCGCGGGGCGGTGCGGGGGCGAGCGGTCATGGCTGCTCCTCTGTTTGCTTCACGAGTAGGTCGCTTCACTGTGAAGTTACCAGGTGGTTGGTCAGGGGAGGCTCTCCCCGACGCAGGCGACGGTGAGCCGGCCGAACGCGTCGGTGCCGGCGGGCTCGGCGATCGGACCCTCCTCCGCGAGCGCGAGGACGTCCTCGACCGCCGGGCGGAGGGCGGCGACGGTCACGTCGTCGGCGACGGCGGCCACGTCGTCGCGGGCCCCGGCGTACACCCGGCCCATGCGCACGGACCCGTCCGTCTTCGACCGGTCGAACAGGTCGACGACCCGGGTGCCGATCTCGCAGACCTCGGTGTCGGCGGAGGCGGGGGCGGGCTCCTCCCCACCTCCGCCGCAGGCCGTGGCCGCGACTAGGAGGAGACCGAGCAGGGCGGCGGTGGGGCGCATGGGGCGAGGGTAGGCGGGTCTAGGGGAGGCCCTCCGCGTTGCAGGCCGCGGACAGCCGGAGCCAGGCGTCGGTCGGCGGCTCGTCGCGCGGGCCGGTGTCGGGCAGCTCGACGACGTCGCGGGTCGCGGCTCGCAGCGCACCCAGCGTGATGCCGCCCTCGACCTCGGCCAGGTCCGCGCGGCCGGCGTCCCACAGGCCCGACGCCGCGGCGGGGTCGTCGGTCTCGAGGGCGGCGGCGTAGTCGCTGAGCACCCGCACGGTGGTCTCGCAGACGGCCACGTCGTCCTCGGAGTACGCCGGGTCCTCGGCGCCGCAGCCGGCCGCCAGCAGCAGGGCCGCGAGCAGCGCCGGTGCGGCGGACCATCCGATCTGCCGGGGCCGCCCGCAGCGAGCCGGGACCGGGGCGTGGATCGGGGTCGACGTCACGGGAGCAGGCCGGCGTCGTCGCAGCCGAGCAGCAGCGCCCGCCACGCCGCGGGGGGCGTCGAGCCGTTGCGGACGTCGGGCAGGCCGGCGACCTCCCGGACCGGGGCCGTGAGGCGGGCGTAGGTGACCTGGTCGGCGACACGGTCGACCCGGTCCCGTTGCGCGTCCTGGTCGAGCACCTCCTCCTCGACCACCGCGACGGCGGCCGCGCAGACCTCGACGTCCGCGGCGGCGGGTCGCGACTGGTCACCGCACGCGCTCGCGGCCGTCGCGAGCAGGCCGAGCGCGAGCAGGGTCAGGCGGGGCACGCATCGAGCGTAGGCAGGTCGGAACACCCCCGGTGACGACGCCGTTGCGACTTTCATGACCCACAACACGTACGACGTCGCCGGCCGCTCCGTCCTCGTCACCGGGGGCGGCTCCGGGATCGGGCGCGCGATCGCCCGCGCCTTCGCCGACAACGGCGCCCGCGTCGCGGTCGCGGGCCGCCGCCGCGAGCCGCTGGCCGAGACCCTCGCCGACGTGCCGGAGGACCGCGCGCTGATCGTCGAGGCCGACGTCGCCGACGACGACTCCGCGGCCGCGATGGTCCGCACGGTCGTCGACACGTTCGGGTCGCTCGACGTCGTGGTCAACAACGCCGCCGACTACGTCAACGGCCCCTTCGCCGACCTGTCGCTCGAGCGCTGGCAGCAGATCCGCTCGGTCAACGTGGACGGGTTCGTCCACGTCGCCCGCCACGCGCTGCCCGAGCTGGAGCGCTCGGGCGGCAACCTCGTCGTCGTCGGGTCCGTCTCGGGCATGGCCGGCGACTGGGGCCAGGCGGCCTACAACGCGACGAAGGCCGCGATCATGAACTTCGTGCAGTCCCTCGCCCTCGACTACGGCGAGCGCGGCGTGCGCGTCAACGCCGTCGCCCCGGCGCTCACCATCACCGCGCTGACCCAGGCCGTCGAGGACGACCCCGAGGCGCTGGCCGCGGCCAACAACCGCGTCGCCCTCGGCCGTCCCGGCCGGCCCGACGACATCGCCCCGGCGGTGCTGTGGCTGGCCAGCGACGACGCGGCGTACGTGACCGGCGCGTGGCTGCCCGTCGACGGCGGCACCACCGCCAGCACCGGCCAGGCGCACTGACGCGGCAGCCGCCGCGCCTCCTCAGACCCCGAGGTCGTCCAGGCGGCCGACCACCGCGGAGGCGGCCTCGCGCAGGGCGGTCTGCTCGGCGACGGTGAGGGCCTCGAGGAGCACCCGTCGGACGCGGGCGACGTGGGCGGGGGCGGCCGCGACGAGGTGGGCGTGGCCGGCCTCGGTGAGGACGGCGCGGGTGTAGCGCCGGTCCTCCCGGTCGGGCTCGCGTCGCGCCCACCCACGGCGCTCGAGGCGCTTCACGAGGTGGGACAGGCGTGAGAGTTCGCAGTGGGCCAGCTCGGCGAGGCGGCTCATCCTCACGCTGTGGCCGGGCTGGTCGGCGAGGCCGGCGAGCACGTAGTACTCGGTGAGGCTGAGGCCCGAGTCCCGCGTCAGCTGGGTCTCCAGGGCGGCCGGCAGCCGGCGTACGAGGGCGTCGACGGCGCGCCAGGTCGCTATCTCCTCGGTGCTCAGCCACCCGTCGTCCGCCACGCCGCGAGCGTAGGCGCGAGGGAGGGGTTGAACATTCATGTGCTCCGTGCGAGTCTTCACGTGAACGTTCACGTCATGCCCCGCGAGCCGAGGAGTGCCGATGTCCGCCGAGGTCACCGTGACCAAGGACCCCGCCCGCCGCCGCTACGAGGCGCACCTCGACGGCGACACGGTCGCGGGGTTCGTCGACTACCAGGAGACCGCCGAGCTGGTGCTCCTGCAGCACACCGAGGTCGACCCGTCGTACGAGGGACGCGGGGTCGGCAGCGCGCTGGCCCGCGCCTCGCTCGACGACGTGCGGGCCTCGGGGCTGAAGGCGCTGGTGATCTGCCCGTTCATCAGCGGCTGGGTCCGCCACCATCCCGAGTACGGCGACCTGCTCTACAACGCGCCGCCGTCGCGGGTCACGGACTGAGGGCGGGAGCGTCGTGGTGAGGAGCATCGGCGCGGCCTGGGACTGGCCGCGGCTGCGGGTCGCGGACTGGACCGAGACCCGCGACACGCTGCACATGTGGACGCAGGTCCTCGGCAAGATCCGGCTCTCGCAGTCGCCCCTGCTCAACCACTGGTGGCAGGTGACCCTGTACGTCGGGCCCCGCGGCCTGACGACCGGCCCGATCCCGCACGCCGGCGGCCTGTTCGACATGGAGCTCGACGTCGTCGGGCGGCGGCTGCTGGTGCGCAGCAGCGCCGGCGAGGAGCGGACGGTGCCGCTGTCGTCGCGGCCGGTCGCGGACTTCTACGCCGAGACGATGGCGGCGCTCGACGCGCTGGGCATCGACGTGGTCATCGACGTGCGGCCCAACGAGGTCGACCCGGCCATCCCGTTCCCCGACGACCGCGTGCACACGACGTACGACGCGGAGGCGGCGCAGCTGTTCTGGGGGCAGCTGGTGCAGGCGCACCGCGGGCTGGAGGTGTTCCGGTCCCACTTCGTCGGCAAGGTCAGCCCGGTCCACTTCTTCTGGGGCGCGATGGACCTCGCCTGCACCCGCTTCTCGGGTCGCGACGCCCCCGAGCACCCCGGCGGTGCGCCCAACTGCGGCGACTGGGTGATGGTGGAGGGCTACTCGCGCGAGCTGAGCAGCGCGGGCTTCTGGCCGGGCGGGGGCGAGGAGGGGGCGTTCTACGCCTACGCCTACCCCGAGCCCGAGGGCTTCGCCGAGCACGCGGTGGGCCCGGCGGCGGCGTACTACAGCCGGGAGAACGGCCAGTTCCTGCTGCCCTACGAGGCGGTGGCCGACGCCGCGGACCCGGACCGGACGCTGCAGGAGTTCCTCCACACCACCTACCGGGCGGCCGCCGATCACGGCGGCTGGGACCCGGCCCTGGAGGACGACCCGGGCCGCTGGCCCCAGCACCGGCCCGGCCGCGCCTGACCGTCAGGCGCGCTCGAGCAGGAACAGCGGGATGAGCCGGTCGGTCTTCTGCTGGTACTCGCCGTACGTCGGCCAGGTGGCGACAGCGTGGGCCCACCAGTCGTCGCGCTCGGGGCCGGCGGGCAGCTCGCGCGCGGTGTAGGAGTGCACCTCGGGCCCGTCCTGGAGGTCGACGACGGGGTGGGCGCGGAAGTTGTCGGCCCAGGCGGGGTCGTCCTCGGCACCGCCCTTGGAGGCGACGGCGAGGTAGGCGCCGTCGCGCTCGACGCGCATGGTCGGGTTCTTGCGCAGGTTGCCCGACTTCACGCCGACCGAGGTGATGACCACGATGAGGTCGTCGGTGCCGGGCAGCGTGTTGGCGCGCTCGCCGCCCGACGCCTCGTACTCCGCGACCTGGTCGCGGACCCACTCGGCCGGGCTGGGGACGTAGGTACCGGTGAGAGTCATGTCACGTCCAACCCGGCTCGCTCGCCCGACATTCCGGGGCGCGCCGGATCGGCGTGTCGCGTCCCGGGGCCGCCGAGTCGGCCCGGATGCGCACGTTCCGTACGCCGAGTCGGCCCGGATGCGCACCCGTCCCGTCCGGGCTCGTCCCCACCTGAATCGGTTTACACAGCCGACTCACACGCGACACGCGCGGTGTCGGTCGCGCTGTTGGAGTGAGCCTCGCCCGCGGACCCGCCGCGGGCGGGGAGGACAGACCACACATGACACGCACGAGGGTGGTGCGCGGCGTCAGCGCCGCGGCGGTCGCGGCACTGGTGAGCGGCGGCCTGTACGCCGGCGCGCCGGCGCAGGCGATCAGCACCGTCACCACCGACAACGGGGCGACGTGGAACGTCAACGACGCCCGCCGCCCGGGCCTCGACACCGGGAGCATCCGCAACGTCACGCAGTCGCGGATGGAGGCCTTCGGCAGCCTGTTCCTCAACACCTCAGACGGCGCCGACGAGCCGCGGATGGACGACCAGATGCTGCGCGGCTTCGGCCTGACGCCGACCGGGGGCGGGGGCTACACCTCGACCCGCGCCGTACGCCTCGGCGACGTCGCCGTCACCCGCCGCCTCGAGATCGACGCCGCCTCGGGCGCGGCGATGTTCTTCGACACCTTCACCTCGACCGCCACCGAGCCGCAGCGGGTGGAGGTCTCCTTCGGCGGCAGCCTCGGGTACGGCGTGGCACCGGGCACCCAGGGCGCCGTGCGCGCCTCCGGCGACGGCGACACCGAGCTCGACACCGACGACGAGTGGGCCGTCGCGGCCCCCGACGGCGCCAACCTCCGCGCCACCGGGGTGGTGCTGGGCTCGCCCGGCGGGCAGCCGCTGGACCGCCTCGGCGACCAGCAGAACGACCCGTTCGCCACGGCGTACGAGACCACCGGCAGCGACGCCAACGACCCCGGGTTCGTGCGGGCGCTCGACCTCGAGCCGGGGGAGACCGAGTCGCTGGCCCACTTCGTGGTGGTCGGAGCGACGGGCGCGACCGCGGCGACGATCACCGCGACCGAGGCGCTCGCGGCGACGCCGGACTTCGGCGACCTGTCGGTCGACGAGACCTGCACGCTGGTCAACTGGGACCTCGCGGAGGTGCCCGGGTTCGACCCGGCGTCGTGCGCGGGCGCGCAGCCGATCCAGCTGCCCGACGCGCAGACCGACCCCGAGGCGGGCACCGACGTCGCTTACGACGTGGTCGGCCGGACCATCGACGAGCTGTCCGCGGACCTCGCCGACGGCACGGTGACCTCCGTGGAGCTGACGCAGGCCTACCTCGACCGCATCGCGGCGTACGACGGGGGCGCGCTGGGGTTCAACGCGTTCATCACTGTCGCCGAGGACGCGCTGGCGCAGGCCCGCGAGGCCGACGCGGCGCGGGCGGCGGGCGAGGACGGGGCGCTGCTCGGCATCCCGCTGTCGATCAAGGACAACTACGACACGTTCGACATGCCGACGACCAACGGCACCCGGGCGCTGGCCGACTGGCGGCCCGACACCGACGCGTTCCAGGTCGCGGCGCTGCGCCGGGCCGGCGCGGTGATCATCGGCAAGACGACGCTGTCGGAGTTCGCCAACTCGGGCTCGTTCAGCGAGAGCGGCTTCAAGCAGGCGTGGAACGGGCTCTACCCGTCGAAGACGTCGTTCGGCTCCAGCGGCGGGTCGGCGACCTCGGTCGCGACGAGCATGGCGGCGGCGACGATGGGCTCGCAGACGGGCGTCTCGCTCTACGCGCCGACGACCGGCGCCGGGCTGACCACCTTCCGCGGCACCGACGGCCTCACCTCCACCGGCGGGATCCTGCCGCTGACGTGGGCCTCGGACTTCGGCGGCCCGATCGCACGCACGGTCACCGACCTCGCCCACCTGCTCGACGCCACGGCGACCCGGACGACGGGCAACAACCCCGACGACCTGCTGACCTCGCGCGTCGACAACTCCCTGCGCCCCGAGGCCTTCTCGCCGGCGCTCGACGCCGACGCACTGGCGGGCAAGACGATCGGCTTCCTGCCGTCGTCGTTCCAGTCGACCTCGGTGGCCGACGACACCGCGGGCCCGGTGGCGCTGGCGCAGGCGCGGCAGGCGCTGACCGCCGCGGGCGCGACGGTGACGGAGATGACGGGCTCGGCGACCAACCCGCCGAGCACCACGACCGGCAGCGCGTCGGTCGAGGGCTGGGAGCGTTACATCGCCGAGCACCCGGACTTCCCGTTCGCCGACCGCAACGGGATCCTCGGCTCCCCGCAGAACCTGCCCTACAACGTGTCGAACCCGTCGTCCGCGACCGGGCTCGACGACGCCAACACCGAGGCGTTCCTGGCGCGGCGCGACACCTACAAGGCCAACGTCGCGGCCTGGATGGACGCCAACGACGTCGACGCCGTCATCTACCCGGGCTTCCTGACCAGCGCGGGCAACAACGACGCCTCCTCGGCCGTGCTCAGCTCGGACCGCGCGTCCGGCGTGCTGACCTCGGCGGCCGGCGTGCCGACCGTGGTCGTGCCGATCGGCGCCAACGACGACGGACAGTCCAACGCGATCCAGATCGTGGGCCGCGCGTGGAGCGACGCGGAGGTCTTGGGCATGGGCTACGCGCTCGAGCAGGAGGCCCAGGCCGACCCGCTGAGCGACTACGCCCCGGCGCTGCCCTTCAGCGGCCCGGCGGAGTCGGTGACCACCGTGAGCCTGGACCGGACGGCCGCGCCCTTCGGCGCGACCGTGCCTGCGACGGTGACCGTGGACAGCGACCCCGCCGCCACCGGCCCGGTCTCCGTCGAGGTCGCCGGTCGCACCGTGGTCGGCACGCTCGACGGCGGTGTCGCCGAGGTCGAGCTGCCCGACGACATCCCCGTCGGCACCCACGTGGTGACGGCGTCGTACGCCGGCACCGAGACCGTCGCGGCCAGCGAGGCCACCGCGCAGCTGCGGGTCAACCGCGCCCGGCCCGTCGTACGGGGGAACCTGCCGCGGCAGAGCGTGAACGCGTCGGTCCGGGCGCCGTTCGTGATCGTGCTGCGCGCCCCGGCTGCGGCCGAGGTCGCCGTACAGAACGGTGGGCGGGTGCTGCTGACCCGCGAGGTGCCGTCCGACGGTCGTGTGCGGGTGACCCTGCCGCGGCTCGGGGCCGGGACGTACGACCTCCGGGCGCGCGTGCTGCCGAACGAGAGCCTGACCGGCGCTCGGAGCGAGCCGGTGCGGTTGCGGGTACGGCGCTGAGCGCCTGAGGTGATGGATCGGGGCCGGGCGCGGGAGCGCCCGGCCCCGGTCGCGTCATAGGCGGCGGACTGACGGACTGATCGCGGCAGATCCGGACACCGCGCTGAACCGTTCTTGCGGGCGCACCAACCTTGGGTCCCGCTCCGGCAGGTCAAGTCTGGGCAGAGCGGTGGGACTGGCTACCCCGGCCTCGGAGTAAGAACAGTCCGGATGGCTACGGGCTAGCCGCTCCTACCAAGCGCCATCTCCATCAGAATGGTCACCGCACTGCACGCTGATGTGGTTGCCGCGGCTAGGCCGACCTTACCTACGGTCGCGCGCAGACGTCTCAGCCCGGCGCAGAACTCCCCCGGGCGTCGGGTGCGCGCTGCTCCCAACTCTCGCGCACGTTCTGTACCGCCAGATCTTCCTCGAGGCGCTCGCCGGCCGAGACGTCGGTGACAGCGCTTTGAACCTCGCCCAATAGCCGGAGGACGTCCTCAAGACTGAGACCGTCTGCTGCCGTGACAGTGGCTCTCAGCCCCACTTCCGTCGGTCCGGTCGGTTGACTGACGTCACTTGGCGGGTCCGTCGATCCGACTAGTTCGTGCCCGTTATGGGTAGACGGCTGGTCTAGAGAGAATCTGAGCGCACGCGCGGAAGCGCTTGTCCGTAGTGCGATGGTGGGAGGACGTTCGGGTGATCTCGGGACTCTGGAGGTACCAAAACGGAAGGCGAGAACGACGCCCGCCGAAGTGGCCGGCTTCGCTCAGCAATGAGGGCGAGAGGACGCGACAGGTGTCTGCGTGTGTGCCCTGGCGAGGTCCGGGACAGGTTCCAGGAGTAGGCCACGCCCAGGGTAAACTGCTCAGCGTGGTCGTAAGTGACGCATTTCCTTTCGACATGAAGTCATCCAGCGTCGGAGCCGGGTGAGAGGCTGTCGGCTCCTCCCCACTGGAAAGGGCTGACGCGTGACCGACAGCTTCCGCCCGATCCACTACCTCGGGAACAAGTCGCGGATCCTCGACCAGATCGAGGATGCGGTCGCCCGTCTAGTGGGCGAGCGCACCGGGTCGGTAGTGGATCTGTTTGCCGGCAGCGGGGTCGTCTCGCGGCGCCTGGCCCGGCACCGGCCAGTCCACAGCGTTGACGTCCAGGAGTACTCCAGCGTTCTGGCCCGGGCCCAGTCCCGACCGCATGCCTTCACGCCAGGGGCGCGTGAGGCTCTCCTGACCGACGCCGCCAAGTTCGCCGCGGAGATCCTCGACGGTGCCGTGGGCGACCTCGCCGACCTGGAGGACGCGGCCGGTGAGTTCGACCCCGCCCTCGCAGCGGCGGTGATGGAACGTGGGTCGATCGCCGCTTGGTCTGCCTCCGGTGGTCACCAGCGGGAGCCCGTTGACGAGTTGGACAGGCTGCTGTCCGAGGCCGCGAAAGCGCTAACCGACCACCCCGCCGCCGCGATGTCGCGCTACTACGGCGGTGTTTACTTCGGCTACCGGCAGGCAGCGTGGCTCGACGCCCTGATGCGGGCCCGCACGTCGCTCCCGTCGGCCGCTCGCGACACCGCCACCGCGGCCGTCCTTGGCACCGCCAGCGAGCTGACTAACAGCGTCGGCAATCACTTCGCCCAACCGCTCCGCGTCACGGCCTCCGACGGGACGCTCAAGACCGGACCGTTGCGCGCGGCGGTGAAGCGGCGGCGCCGGGACGCAATGACGACGTTCAACGAGCTGCTCCTGCGGTGGTCGGGCCTCGAGCCGACGCCCTTCGCGGTGCGTACGGTCCGCAGCGACTTCCGCGACGTCGTCGCCGAGCTGCCGGCCGACGTCCGGGTCGTGTACGCCGACCCGCCGTACACCCGGGATCACTACAGCCGCTTCTACCACGTGCTTGAGACCCTCGCCCTGGGCGACGACCCGGGGCTGTCGACGTCGACCATCGGCGGCGTGACGCTGCCCAGCCGCGGGCTCTACCGCGAGCGCCGCCACCAGTCGCCATTCAGCATCATCAGCGAGGCGCCCGGCGCGCTGGACCTGATCTGCACGGCGCTGGCTGAGCGTGACGTCGCCCTGCTGCTCAGTTACTCCCCGGTCCCGGACTCCTCCAAGCCGCGCGACCGGGTGATGACCATGGACACGGTCCTGGAGGTCGTGGGCGCGTCGTTCGCGCAGGTTGAGGTGAGCACCCCCGACCAGATCAGCCACTCGAAGTTCAATGCCGCACACCTCAACGCCGAGGTGACCCAGGGCGCCGAGGTGCTGATCTCCGCCTGGAGCTAGAGAGGCGGCTCGGGTGCCGAGAGCAGCGGGCAGCCCGGCCACGCGTCCTGGAGGGTGGCGAGGTCGAGGGTCTCCCGCCGCAGCCGGTTGCCGCCCGGAGCGGGGTAGCTGGCCAGGAGCGCATCGAGCTCGTCGAATCCGACCTGACCCGGGAGGCGGAACAGGTACAGGTACGCGCCGCTGTCGAGCTCGAGGAACACGGCGATCGGCGCCTGTTCACCGGGGTGCGGGAGGCCGGTGGCCGCCGCGAGCTCGAAGTAGTAGTTCGTGCTTCTGGGCTTGAACCTGCCCAACCTCGTCTCGAGCTCGCCCAGCGTCCCGTCCGGCTCGACCGGGGTGAGCATGAGCTCGGTCTTGCCGTTCTCAACACCGAAGTACGTCTCGAACAGCTCCTTGGTGAAGTTGGCCTGGCTGAACATCGATGCGCCGTAGTGGGTCGAGTCCGGGTTGGTGAATTTC
>NZ_BAAAMY010000001.1:84446-93500 GCF_039529515.1 Nocardioides lentus | reverse complement strand
ACAACGGGCTTGGCCTTCTTCTTGCTCCGCTGCCGCAGGCTGCGCTCGCTCGGCACGTTCTGCGCGACGGCTTCGCGCACCTGCGGGTTCGTCGGCGCAAGCAGGAACGCAGCGTTCTCCTCGCGCCACTCCTCCAGGGCCTGCTTCGCCTCGGTCGCGGCCACCCCGGTGAGCAGGCTGTCGGTGAAGATCTCCCAGCTTGCCTGCAGGCCGCTCCGGGTGAGATTGCCCGAGCCGACCAGCAACCGCAGGCCCGCCGGCGTCTGCACCCAGACCATCTTCGGGTGGAAGATCACGTTTTTGTCGTGGACGAACATCCGCAGGTCCAGCCGCGGGTGCGCTGCGGTGAGTTCGAGGAGTCGGTCCAGGGCGGTCTCGTTGGTGATCGAGTCGGTCCCGACGACCAGCTGGAACGGGTGCTTCTTGATGTACGTCGTGAAGGCGTCGCTCTCCAGGACCGCAGCGATGCCGGTGCGGTTGGTCCACGCGAACACGCCGCCGCCCGATAGCCCGTCGTCCAGGGCGCCGAGAAGGGTGGTCAGCAGCGACGGTTCATTGCCGGGATTCTGGAGGACGAGGCGGGTCATCCGGTCCAGTCTGACATCACGGGCCCGCCCCGGCACGGCATCACCGCGACCGTCGGAGCCCGCGAATACAGTCGAGGCATGACCCGTCGGAGCACCCAGGAAAAGCAGACCGGCGACCTCCGGACCCCGCGTTCGATTGCCTCGGTCCGACCCCGCCGGGCCCCCCGTCCTCGGATCTCGTCGAGCCTGCGACCCTCCTTGGAGTGGGCCGGCAAGGACAGCGTGCCGGCCGCGGGCGAGACCGTGCTCGAGGTCCTGACCCCCGGCGACGCCGACCACCTCCTCTTGATCGGCGACAACGCCGACGCGCTCCGTGCTGTGCTCGACGGCAGGACCGACCGCGGGCCGGCGGCCGGGACGGTCAAGCTCGCCTACCTCGATCCGCCGTACAACACCGGCAAGCGCTTCGGGCACTACGACGACGCCCTGCACAGCGCCCACTGGCTTACCGACCTGCGCACGCGGTTGCACCTGGTCAAGGAGCTGCTGCACGCCGACGGCTCGGTCTGGCTGCACCTCGACGACAGCGAGCAGCACCACGGCCGTTGCCTGCTCGACGAGGTCTTCGGCGCAGACTCGTTCGTCGCGACCGTGATCTGGCAGCGCCGTACCTCACGCGACAACCGGACGGCGTTCAGCGTCTCCCACGACTACATCCACGTATACGCACCGGCCGGGCAGAAGCAGTGGAAGCACGTGCGCAACGGGTTCGCGAACGAGGGTGGGCTCAGCAACCCCGACAACGACCCGCGGGGACCCTGGCGATCGATCCCGCTCTCGGCCCAGGCCGGGCACGGCACGCCGAGCCAGTTCTATGCGATCACCACGCCGACCGGCGAACTGGTAGAGCCGCCGGCGGGCCGGTGCTGGACCTACACGGCTGCGCGGTTCGCCGACCTCGATGCGGCGGGCCTTATCTACTGGCCGCGCGACGGGGCCGGTCGTCCGCGCCTCAAGCGGTACGCTGAGGAGTTGACCCCGCTGGCCCCGACGACGCTGTGGACCGCAGCCGAGGTCGGCGACAACGCGGTCGCCAAGAAGGAGCTGCTCGAGGCCGTCGGTGGCTCGACGCCGTTCGACACACCCAAGCCCGAGGCCTTGATGGCTCGGATCCTTGAGATCGCTACCGACCCCGGTGACACCGTCCTCGACCCGTACCTCGGTTCGGGTACGACGGCTATCGCGGCGCGTGCGCTCGGCCGCCCGTGGATCGGGATCGAGACCGTCGCCGCCACGGTCCGCGACGTCACCCTGCCCCGGCTGGCCCACCAGTCGGCAACGGGGCAGGTGACCACGATCTCCGTTGACGCTGCCGACCAGGCGGCGAGCAACGCCGGTTGGGAAGCCCAGCCCAGAGCTGCATCACCGGACCGGATCCGAAGGCCCGGCCCTTCAGCGGTGGTCGTCCCACCTGTACGTGCGCGAGGGGGGATCTGAAACCCCCACGCCCGAATCGGGAGGAGATGGCTGTGGGGTCCTCGACAACGGGATCACGCCTGCGATCCTTTGCTACTCACCCTCCAGCTGGCGCGGCCAACCTGACAACGCGGGGGTACCTCCACACCCCGACGACCAGCGCACCACCAAGGCTGACCACGAGCCCCAGCGCCGCAACCCGAAGCGCCCACGGCGTACCCACGGCTCCGGCGACGACGCCAGCCAGGGCGGCGCCGAGCGGGCTGCCGCCCCAGGCGATGAGCCGGGCAGTGGTGTTGACGCGAGACTGCAGGCGGTCGGGGGTGACGACCTGGCGGGCGACGATGCCGTTGACGATGAGCGTGGTGGCGGCGTACCCCTGCAGCGCCAGCAGCGGCAGTGCCACCACCAGCGACGTGGCGAAGGAGAGCCCGAGCAGGGTGACGAGGGCGACGGCGTACCCGACCGTGGTGATCAGGCCGACGCCGACGCGGCGCTGCAGGCGGGGCAGGGCGAGGCTGGCGAGGAACGTCCCGGCCGCGCCCGCGGCGAACAGCCACCCCAGGCGCGGGGAATCGACACCGAGGCCGAGCTGCTCGACGCCGACCACGACGAGCAGGCCCGCGACGGCGCCGCCGGCGAGGCTGTTGCCGGCGCCGAGCAGCGTCAGCCAGCGGACCACGGGCAGCGCCCAGATGAAGCGCAGCCCCTCGGCGACCTCGGCGCGCAGCCGACGGTCCGGACCGCGCTCCGGACGCTCCTCGCTGCCGGGCCAGCGCAGCCGCGCCAGCACCGCGGCGCAGGCGAGGTAGGCCAGGCCGTCGATCCCCAGCACCAGCGCGGGCGAGGTGACGGTCACCAGGACGCCGCCGACCAGCGGGCCGACCAGGCCGATCGCCGTGCCGACACTGACCAGGGTCGAGGTCGCCGACGCGACCCGCGCCCGGCCGACCATCTGCGGCACCACCCCGAAGCCGGCCGCGTCCGCGAACACGAACGACGTCGCCACGACCACCGCCACCACCATGATCTGACCGACCCCGAGCACGCCGAGGGCGTCGGCCAGCGGCACGGTCAGCATCGCCAGCCCACTGACCGTGGCGCTGGTGACCAGCACGCGGCGGCGGTGGGCGCGGTCGACCAGGGCGCCGGCGAGCAGCCCGACCAGCAGGTACGGCGCGGTCTCGAGCGCCGCGACCAACGCGGTCAGGGTGGCGCTCCCGGTCAGGCGGTAGACCAGCACCGGCAGCGCCACCAGGGTCAGCGCGTTGCCGGCCATCGCGATGGTGCGGGCGGCCAGGAACCAGCGGTACGTCGGGTCGGCCAGCGCGCTGTCCGCGCGGGCGTCGGTGGCGGGGCGGGTGCTCACGGCGTGGCGCTCACAGGCTCGGGGGCGGCAGCAGCAGGAGGTTCTCCGGGGTCGGCGGGCGGCCGGCGACCTCGGTCCAGCGCGGCAGGCCGTAGTAGGGGAACGCGGCGGGGGCGTTGGGCACGAGGCCGCGGGCGCACACCCGGGCGACCCGCAGCGGGGTGAGGGCCACGTCGGGGGTGGTGAGGTCGCAGACCACGACCTCGTGGCCCGCCTCGGCCAGCGCGGCCCGCAGGCCGGGTTCGGTCTGTGTCGGCAGGTCGTCGACTCCGACCGTGCGCGGCGGCGCGGTGAAGCGGGGCAGCAGCCGGCGCTGCACCTCCGGGTCCAGCCACACCTGCGCCTGCGCGCCGAGGTCGCGGACCCGCTCCTGCTGCGGCCCGGTGACGGCGAGGTAGTCGCGGTCGGGCCGGTGGGGCAGGTAGAGCCCGGCGGAGAGGATCCCGGCCGCGATCGCGTCGTGCACCCACCCGTCCGGCTCCAGCAGGCCCTGGGTGAAGACCCAGCTGTGGATCGCCTCCAGCACGGCCTTGCGCGCCGTCTCGGCGGGGTCGAGCTTGGCCGAGAAGCCGCCGGCGACGATGCCGGTCTCCGCATCGACCACGACCGCCGCGACCACCGGCACCCCGAACCAGCTCGGCAGCGCCAGCAGGTGCGCCTCCAGCCGGGTCTCGGCGAGGTGCTCGGCGAGACCCGGCACGGACTCGACGGCGATCCCGGCGGCGGGCAGGTCGAGGTGCCACCACAGCGACAGCGCGTCGCGCTCGACCAGCTCGAGCAGGCCGCGCCGGGTGGCGTCGGCGAGGCCCTGGCCGGTGGCGATGCCGGCGTAGTTGACGTGGTGCAGCCACGGGTCGGAGCGTCGGGACCCGGTGCGCCAGTTGAGGTGCGCCCACGACGCCGGCACGAGCACCGGCCCGTCGTCGCCCTGCCCTCCGTCACCGTGCCCGGTCACCCAGCTGATCTCGACGTCGTCGGTGAAGCGGGCGAAGGGGAACCCGGGCCGGGCGTGCTGCCAGTCCGCGAAGAACCGCAGGTCCTCGGGCCCGAGCAGCCGGTGGCCCTGCGCGGCCAGCTCGGCGGCGGTGCCGCGCAGCAGTCCGTCGGGCACGTGGTTGCCGCAGTAGCGCTCGACGGCCTCCCCGATCGCCGCGATCCGGGCGCCGGCCGGGTCGCCGAACGTCGTGCCGAGCGAGACCCGGTCGCTCGGCCAGTTGCCGTGCACGCGGGAGTCCGCGACCTCCGCCGTCACCCCGACGTACGCCGAGGGCAGGCCGGGCATCGGCTCCAGCGGGTGCAGGCCGGTGACGATCCCGAGCTCGGGGTCGACGAGGTGGTCCACGGGCAGGGGTACGGCGGGCGCGGTGGCCGTCATGCGAGCAGCTCCAGTCGGTGGTCGGGCACGGGCGGTCGTCGGTCGGGTCGCCGGAGCGATCCCGGCGAGCGCGCGTAGCGCGGGAAGTCGTCGGTGCCCAGCCGCACCCGCAGGCGGGACCGCTCGGCGGCGGTGAGCACGACGGGGCCGAGCTCGATCCGGGGGCCGTGCGCCGCGCCGTGCGCGACGGGTCGGTCGTCGGCCAGCAGGGTGGCGCACCACTGGTCGCCCTCCTCGGCGGTGCCGGCGGTCTCCGGGTCGAGGTGGACGACGGCGCGCGGCGGCCGGTCCTGGCCGACGACGCCGTCGCGGTCCACGGTCTCGACCCCGGCGGGCGGGCGCCCGGCGAGGACGTCGGCGAGCCACGCCAGCACGCGCTCGGCGCGGCGCGCGCCGGCCAGGGAGTGGTCCCAGGGGCCGAGGACCAGCCGGGCGGGCCCGCCCCAGGCGGAGGCGAGGTCGAGGGTGTCGTGGGCGAAGAAGTCGTCGGTGCCGCCGACCGCCAGCAGCGGGCAGGTCAGGCGCCCCACCGCGGCGGCCCGCTCGGCGTCGTGGCGCCGGGCCGCGAGCACGTCCGACCAGGGGCGGCGCACGTCGTGGGCCAGCCACCACCCGAGCCGGGAGGCGAGCTGGAGCACGCCGCCGCGGGTGCGCGCGGTCTCGCCGAGGCCGAGCGCGGGCACCATCGCGACCACCCCGGCCGGCGGCTCGACGCCGGGCGCGCTGGCGGTGGCGAGGGCG
Organism: Nocardioides lentus; assembly: GCF_039529515.1. Lineage (NCBI taxonomy): Bacteria > Bacillati > Actinomycetota > Actinomycetes > Propionibacteriales > Nocardioidaceae > Nocardioides > Nocardioides lentus. The sequence goes on along the minus strand of NZ_BAAAMY010000001.1, from coordinate 88,012 downwards.
GCGTGCGCGCCGTAGCTGGTGCCGGTGAGCACCACGGGCACCGCCACCCGCTCGCGCACCCACGCCAGCAGGGCCGGGCCGTCGTCGTACCGGTCCTCGGCGTAGGGGACGAAGTCGCCGGGGGAGCGGTGGCGCCCGCGCACGTCCTGCACCACGAACCCGACCCCGCGCGCCGCCCACGCCGTCCCCTCCGCGGCGTGGGCGGCGGCGCCGTACGGCGTGCGTGCGACCAGCACCGCCCACGGGGAGTGGGGGAGCCAGGCGTACGTCGCCAGTCCGGTGACGGTGGTGCGGAGGGGCGATGTGGTCGGTGGTCTCGACGCCGCGCGCTCGCTGGCGCTCGCGGGCTGCTCGACCACCTCAGGCGGCGGCTCGACCACCTCACGGGTCGGCGGTCTCGACGCCGCGCGCTCGCTGGCGCTCGCGGGCTGCTCGACCACCTCACGGGTCGGCGGTCTCGACGCCGCGCGCTCGCTGGCGCTCGCGGGCTGCTCGACCACCTCAGGCGGCGGCTCGACCACCTCGGGGACCACCGTGCGCGGCGGGGTCACCGGGGCGCGGGTGGGACGGGGAGGACGGGGCGGTGGGTGACGGTGAGGGCGCCGAGGTCGACGACGACGGCGGTGTGGGCGGGGCGCTCGCCGCGGACGAGCTCGGCGGCGACGACGGCCGCGGCCAGCTCGAGGCCGGCGGCCGGGGTCGGGGCGGTGACCGACCGGCCACCGGGCACCGGCCGGGTGCGGGGGTCGGTGTCGCGGTGGCGGGTCGCGGCGCGGCGGCGCGCGGCGACGTCGACCGCCGGGACGCCCGGCGGCGCGAGCAGCGCCAGGTCGTCGTCGAGCCAGCACACCACGCCCCGCCGGAGGACGGGGTCGGGCTCCTCACCGGCGTACGGCGGGGTGTCGAGGGCGGTGACGGTCTCGCCGTCGGGCGTGAGCGCGGCGCCGGCGCGCGCCAGTGCCCCGCGCACGGCGGTGGCGAGCAGGCCCGCCCCCCGCACGTCGTACGCCGCGGGCGCGGGGTCGACGAGCCCGGCGGCGACCAGGGAGTCCAGAGCCGCGCGGGGCGCGGGGGCGTCGGGGGCCCCGCCGTCGAGGAGGGCGTCCATCAGGGCGTGGACCTCGCTCGGCGCGAGGTCGACCTGGTGGTCCATACGGTCCTCGCCGCGGGCGACGCGCAGGACGTGGCCCTCGGCGGTCTCGTGGAGACGGACGCCGGGGCGCAGGCGGGCGGAGACGGTGGTCATGGCGTGGTCCTCGGGAAGGGGTTCCGACCCCGCGGCCCGGGGGCCGCGGGGTCGGATCCGGATCAGTCGGCCTCGACGGCCTCGACCTCGTCGAACGGGTTCTCGACCAGGGCGTTGGAGTGGCCCGCGCTGTGCTGCGCGACGACGGCCCGCTGGGCGAGGGGGGAGAAGAACTCGTTCACGGTGATCTCCTTCTGTTGGGTGCGCGCCCCCGAGTGGTGACGCGCCACGGAGGCTAGCAGCAAACGAGAATCGTTCTCAAGTATCGCGGCGTCACCGGGCCTGGTCGAGCGCCTCCGTCGCGGTGCCGAGCACCTCGGTGAGCGAGATCGTGCCGCGGCCGGTCGCCCACAGCTCCGCCTCGACCTCGACGACCCGGTCCTCCTGCGCCGCGGTGAGCTCGGCCCACTGCGGGTCGGCCGCCAGACGCTCGGCCAGCGGCTCGGCGCCGCCGGAGGCGGAGAAGGCCTGCGCGAAGACGACGTCCGGGTCGACCTCGGCGATCTGCTCGACGGCGATCGAGGCGAACGGGTCGTCGCCCGCCTCCCAGGGGTAGTCGCCGACCTCGGCCAGCAGGGAGCCGACCGGGGTCTCGACGGAGTCGACGCCCAGGCTGCCGGGCTCGCCGTACATCGACAGGGTGGTGAGGTCGCTGCGCTCCGCGGCGGCCTCCTCGACCAGCGTCTCGAAGGCCTCGGCGCGCTCGTCGGCGACGTCGCGGGTGCCGGTCAGGTCGCCGACGGTGCGCAGGAAGGCCACCGAGTCCTCCCACGACCGCGGGTCGACGAGGTAGAGCGGCGCGGCGGCCTCGACGGCGTCGCGCAGCCCGTCCTGGGCGCCCGCGAGACCGATCACGAGGTCCGGCTCGGACAGCACGACGTCCTCGACGTTCTCCTCGCCGAAGCCGCCGGTGATCTCGCGCATGTCCGCGTCGGGGCCGGCGAAGCGCTCGTCGAGCGCGAGCGGCTCGCGGTAGGCGACCGGGGTGAGCCCGACCTCGGTCAGGGCGTCGACGCAGATCATCGTCAGGCAGGCGATCCGCGACGCCGGCTCGTCGAGGGCGACCTCGACGCCGGTGTCGTCGGTCGCGCTCACGGGTCCGGTCGCCGACGGGCTCGGGTCGGAGGTGGCGGTGTCGGCGGTGCTGTCGGCGGTGTTGTCGGCGGTGGTGTCGTCGGCTCCGCAGGCCGCGAGGGGCCCGAGGCCGAGCAGGGCGGCGAGGGCGCCGGCGGAGAGGCGGACGGGGGTCGGATTGCGCACGGTGGCTCCTGTGGTCGAAGATCGAGATCAAGATGATAATCATTCGCATCGGTATCGCGCTGCTCCTCCCCGCCGGCGCCGTCGCCCTGGGCCTCTGCCTCGGCGAGCCCGCGCTCACCCCGTCGGCGGTGCTGCGGGCGATGGGCGATGCCGGCGACCCGCGCCACGTGCTGGTGACCGAGGTGCGCGCGCCGCGCGTCGTGCTCGCGGTCCTCGCCGGCGGCGGGCTCGCCCTGTCCGGGCTGCTGCTGCAGGACGTGCTGCGCAACCCGATCGCCGGCCCCGAGCTGCTCGGCGTGTCCTCCGGCGCGGCGGTGGTGACCGCGACGATCGTCGTGCTGCGCCTCGACGTCGCCGTCGCCGCGCTGCCCACCGCGGCGCTCCTCGGCGCGCTGGTCGCGGGGGCCGTGGTGCTCGCGGCGCTGCGCACCACCCGCTCCCCGGACCACGTCGCGCTGGTCGGGGCCGCGATCTCCGCCGCGTGCGGCGGCCTGGTCGTCGCGGTCGTCGGGCTAGGCACGCAGGGCGACGTGGTCGCGCTGTTCCGCTACCTGCTCGGCAGCCTCGCCGCCCGCGGCTGGGTGCACGTCGAGGCCGTCGCGCCCTGGCTGGCGGCGGGCGCCGTCGCGGCCCTCCTGCTCCGGCGCCGGGTCGAGGCGATGACGCTGGGCGACGACGTCGCCGCCGGCCTCGGGGTCGCCGTCGGACGCACCCGCCTGGCCGCCGTCGCCACCGCGGCCCTGCTCGCGGCCGCCGTCGCCAGCGTCTGCGGACCCGTCGCCTTCGTGGCGCTGCTCGCCCCCCACCTCGCGCGACGCCTCGTCGGCTCCACCCGCACCACCCGCAGCCTCGGTCACACGGTCTGGGTCGGCGCCGTCCTGCTCGTGCTCGCCGACCTCGCCTCCCGCACCCTGCTCTACCCCGTCGAGGTGCCCGTCGGCGTCGCCACGACCCTGGTCGGCGTCCCGCTGCTCGTCCTCGTGCTGCGGGCCCGCCGCGGCGCGGGTCGTCCGCCGGGGGTGCCCGCGTGAGTCCCACCCGCGCCCCGGCCGGTGCCCCG
>NZ_BAAAMY010000001.1:0-84393 GCF_039529515.1 Nocardioides lentus | reverse complement strand
CGCTGCTCGGCCTCGGCGCCGTGGCGGGCGTCGCGCTGGTGCTCGCGCACCTGCTGGTCGGCCGCTCCGAGCTGCCCGCCGCCGACGTGGTCGACGTCCTGCTGCGGCGTACGACGAGCCCCGCCGCGGAGATCATCGTCCTGGACTACCGCCTGCCCCGCGTCCTCGTCGGCCTCGGCGCGGGCGCCCTGCTCGCGGTCTCCGGGGTGCTCGTGCAGGCCGTCGTCCGCAACCCGCTGGCCGAGCCCTCGACGACCGGTGTGGGTGCGGGCGCGGCGTTCGCGGTCGTGGCGTCGTCGCTGTGGTGGCCGACCTCGCCGTACCTGGCCGCGCTGCTCGGCGCCCTGGTCACCGGCGCGGTCCTGTACGCCGTGGGGCGGCGCTCGTTCGCGCTCGTCGGGGTGCTGCTGGGCGCGGTGCTCGCCGCAGCCACCTCGCTGCTGCTGGTGGTCGACTCCGCGCCGCTGGCCACCGTCCTGCGGTGGCTGGTCGGCTCGCTCAACGCCCGCACCCCCGAGGACTGGGCGCTGCTGTGGCCGTGGCTGCTGGTGCTGCTGCCGCTCGCCTGGCTGCTCGCGCCCTGGCTGAACCTCTGGGCGCTAGGGGAGCCGACGGCCGTGGGGCTGGGCGCCCGGCCGGGACCGCTGGTGGCGGTCGTGCTCCTCGCCGCGGTCGCCGCCGCGGGCGCCGCGATCGCGGCCGCGGGGGCGGTGGCGTTCGTCGGGCTCGCCGCGCCCCACGTCGCGCGGCTCGCGGTCGGCACCGACCACCGGCGGCTGGTCCCGGTCGCCGCCCTGGCCGGTGCGCTGCTGCTCAGCGCCGCCGACCTCGCGGCGTTCTCGGTCTCGCTGCGCCTGCCTGGGGTCGGCACCGACGTGTCCGGTGTGCCCGTCGGGGCCGTGACCGCGCTGATCGGCGCGCCCCTGCTGATCGGCCTGCTGCGACGCGAGGGCCGGTCGTGACGGGCCCGGCCCTGCCCCCGGTGCTGGCGGCCGACGGACTCGTCGCGGGCCACGGCGACCGGGTGGTCGTGCCCGCGCTGGACCTCGCGATCGAGGCGGGCACGATCACCGCGCTCGTCGGCCCCAACGGCTCGGGCAAGTCGACGCTGCTGATGACCCTCGCGCGGGTGCTGCGGGCCAGGGGCGGCGTCGTCCGCCTCGACGACGTGCCGCTCGGCGAGCTCGGCTCGACCGCGATCGCCCGGCGACTCGGGGTGCTCCCGCAGACGCCCGCGGCCCCCGCCGGGGCGCGGGTGCGGGAGGTGGTCGAGCAGGGCCGCTTCCCGCAGCGCGGGGCCTGGGCCATGCTGCGGCGCCGCGACGACGGCGCGATCGACCGGGCGCTGGCGCTGACCGGCCTGGGGGACCTCGCGGACCGCCGCCTCGAGGCGCTCTCCGGCGGCGAGCGGCAGCGCGTCTGGATCGCGATGACGCTCGCGCAGGAGACCGGGGTGCTGCTGCTCGACGAGCCGACGACGGCCCTGGACGTGCGCCACCAGCTCGACCTGATGCGGCTGGTCGAGCGGTTGCGCGACGAGCAGGGGATGACCGTCGTGATGGTGCTCCACGACCTCAACCAGGCCGCCCGCCACGCCGACCGCCTCGTCGCGATGCGCGAGGGCCGGGTGCGCGCCGACGGCCCCCCGGACGCGGTCCTGACGCCCGCGACCCTGCTCGACGTCTTCGACCTGCCCGCCGTCGTCGTCGACGACCCCGTGACCGGACGACCGATGTACGTCGCCCGGTGAGCGCCCCGGTGAGCGGCCCGGTGGGTGACCCGGCGGTCGACCCGGGGCTCGGGCTGGCCCGCGAGGTCCACCGCGTCCTCAACGCCACCGCGACCCCGCGGACCCCGGACCTGGCCGACCTGCCCCCGCGCGACGACGGCTCCCCGGTCGCCCTGCCCCGGCCGGCCCCGCCCCGCGGGGACGTCGGCGCGGTGCTCGCCGCGCGCCGCTCGTCGTACCGTTTCGGCGGCCCACCATCCCTCGACGAGCTGGGGGCGGCGCTCCACCACGGCCTGGCGCGGGCGCCCCGCGCGGGCGGCCTGCCCTCGCTCACGGCGTACGTCGTGGCGCGGGAGGGTCCGCTGACCGGGGTGCACCGCGCCGACCTGCGCCTGCCCGTCGCGTCGCTGGTGCCGGTCCGCCGCGGCGACCCGACGGCGTACCTCGCCGCGTCGCTCGACCAGCCGCCCTTCGCCGGCCGCGCGCCGGCGTGGCTCGCGCTCACGGCCGACCTCCGCGCGGCAGCGGGGCGCTACCCGGCGCGGCACTACCGGACGCTGCACCTCGACGCCGGGGCCGCGCTGCAGGCGGTGCTGCTCGCCGCCACCGCCCTCGGGCTGCGGGCCTGCCCGGTGTCGGGCTTCGACGACACCGCCTGGGAGCGGTTGCTCGACCTGGACGCGGACCAGCTGGTGACGGTCGTCGTCGCGCTGGGCAGGTCGGCCGAGGCGACGGGCTAGGGAGGTGCGACCGATCTCAGCTGGTGCTGTCGAGGATCAGGCGCGTCGCTTCACGCGGGGAGTCCCACTGCGGGAAGTGACCGCACCGCTCGAACCAGTGCAGCACCGCGTCCGGGAACAGCTCCGTGGCGCGTGCGGCCTGTCTCGGCACGGTCACCAGGTCACGGCGACCCCATCCGATCGTGACCCGGCCGGGCGCTGTGCCCGCCGGGGCGCCCTCTTGCTTGGGGCCCTTCGTCAGAGCGTTCAGAGCGTCGCGCGTGGACGGGGAGTCCGCCAGCCCGAGCACGTCCGGCAGCACCGTGTCGCGAGGGAGAGCCCAGGGCCGCGCGGACAGCTGCGCCAGCAGGAGAGTCCTGCCCGCCGGGTTGCCGAGCAGCGACGGGAGGGCGCCTCGAAGCGCACGGACCAGAGCGATCGACGGCCGCAGCGTCGCACCGAAGACGGCCTGCTCACGGTCGCTCCAGAAGCCGCCCGGGTCCAGAGCCACGGTGTCGCCGCCGACCCCGCGCCGCGCGAGCTCGAGCACGATGCGCCCACCCATCGACTGGCCCACGGTGGAGACCCCGTCCAGCCCCTGCTCGCGGATGAACTCCGTCACGGAATCGGTCAGGCTCGCGATCGAGACCTCGCCGGCCAACGCCGGTGTCTCACCGAACCCCGGCAGGTCGACAGCGATGACCTCTCGGTGCTCGGCCAGGTCCTCGACGATCGGATCCCAGGACCGCGTTCCTGCGCCCAGGCCGTGCACCATCAGCAACGGACTGCCGCTTCCGCGTCGAACCTGATTCAAGGTCATCTCTAGGACGCTACTCCGGGGGGATCCGGCGGGCTGGGGCTCTCGAGCGCTGAGGGAGTGGTCCTCGCCGGCAGGGCGGGCGCGTCGGTGCTGGGGTGGGCGTCGAGGTCTCCCGAGGACGGAGGTCCCCACGTCGTCCACCTGGAGGGCCTGGACGAGCCCGACGCCACCGTCGCGGCGAGCCCGCCGACGGTGCCACCTCAGAGGGGGTTGGCGACCCGGAAGCCGATGTTGGCGGCCGCGGCGTCGGGGCCGTTGGAGGAGCGGGCGGCGACCCGGTAGCGGTGGCAGTACGACGCGTGGCACAGGTAGGACCCGCCGCGCATGACGCGCAGCTCGGCGCCCTCGCGGGGGGCGTCGGGGCCGGTGGGGTCCCGGCGCGGCGACTCGGCGTACCAGGTGGGCGAGAACCAGTCCGCGCACCACTCCCAGACGTTGCCGGAGGTCTGGTGCAGGCCGTGGCCGTTGGGGGCGTAGGTCTTGACCGGGGCGGTGGTGAGGTGGCCGTCGTCGAGGGTGTTGGTGGTGGGGAAGGTGCCCTGCCAGATGTTGGTGCGCCACCGCCCGCGCGGGGTGAGCTCGTCGCCCCAGGGGTAGCGGGCGCCGTCGAGGCCGCCGCGGGCGGCGTGCTCCCACTGGGCCTCGGTGGGCAGGACGGTGCCGGACCACGCGCAGTAGGCCTGCGCGTCGCGCCACGAGACGTGGACGACGGGGTGGTTCTGGCGCGTCGCGACGTCGGAGTCGGGGCCCTCGGGGTGGCGCCAGTCGGCCCCGCGCACGGCCAGCCACCACGGCGTCGAGGCGACCTGGTGCAGCACGTGGCGGCGCTGCCCTGCGTACGCGAGGTGGAAGACCGCCGAGACCCCCAGGTCCTCGGCGTCGGTGACCCACCCGGAGGCCTTCACGAACGTCGCGAACTGCGCGTTGGTGACCGGGGTCGGCGCGATCAGGTACGGCGAGAGCTCGACGGGGTGCAGCGGCAGCTCGCCGTCCGCGGGGTAGCCCTCGCCGAAGTGGTCGCCCATCGTGAACGCCCCGCCCGCGATCGGCAGCAGGCCCCGGCGTTGCGGCGCCGCGCGCTCGGGAAGGGGGCGGGGGTCGTGGCCGGCGGCGGGGTCGGCGTCCAGCGCGGGGTCCGCGGCCGGGACGCTGCCGGTGATGCCGCCCCTGACGTCGCCGGCGCAGCAGGGGGAGGACTCGGACATCGGCGCCAGCCTAGGTGCGGCCCCCGGTCCCGCTCCCGCTCGACCACCGCGGGGGGTGTCGGTGCGGTCCGGCAGGGTGACCTCGGGCGGTCGTGGGCGGTCGCGGGCGACGCGCTGTACGACGCGCCGACCCGGTTGACGGAATCGAACACGCGTTCGATCATGGACGGGTGACCGCCGCCCCCGACCTCGACGTGCTGCGGGAGCGCATCCGCGGCATGGAGCAGGCCGGGTCGCGCACCGGCGCCGAGCTGCCCACGCACCCCGCCCTGGCCGGGCTGCTGCGCCTGCGCGCCGGCTCGTCGTACGCCGTGGACAGCCTGAGCCTGGCCGCGCTGATGATGGCGGGGCCCTCCGCGCAGGGGGCGTGGACGGCGGTCGTGGGGGTGGGCGACCTGGGGGCGGAGGCGTTCGCCTCGCTCGGGGTCGACCTGGCGCGGACGGTCCTCGTGCCCGACCCCGGGGAGTCCTGGCTCGAGGTCACCGCCGCGCTCGTCGACGTCGCCCCGCTGGTCGTGCTGCGCCCACCCCCGCGGGTCTCCGAGGCCGCCGCGGCCAAGCTCGCCGCCCGCCTGCGCAAGCGCTCCGCCGCGCTGGTCGCGCTGGGCGACTGGCCCCGCTGCGAGGCCCGTCTCGCCGCCACCGGCGTCCGCTGGACCGGCCCCGACCACGGCGCCGGCCACCTCGCCGGCCGCCACGTCGACCTCGTCGTACGACGGGGCGCGGGGCCGGCGAAGGAGGCGTCGCTGTGGTTTCCGGCCGAGGGCTCGGCCCGGCGCGACCGCTCCGTCGAGCGGTCCGGGCTGCGGCCGGCCCGCCCGATCGCGGAGGCCGGCTAGTGGCGGTGGTGCCGGGGCGTCCAGCGCGGGTCGCGGCCGGTCAGCCCGACCAGCCGGTCCAGGTCGCTCGCGTCGTCGCCGACCGCGACGGGCGGACCGAACAGCCCGCCGTCCTCGTTCGCCGGTGCGTCGAAGGACGCCACGAACTCCGCGCACGCCGCCACCGCCGCCGCGTCCGGCGCCCACTCCTGGCCGGTCGCCCGGGCCAGGTCCCAGCCGTGGACGACCAGCTCGTCCAGCGCCACCAGCCCCGCCTCGCGCCCCGGCATCTCGACGGGCCCGGCCATGGTCGTGCCCTCGTAGGCCGCCGGGTCGTCCCAGGCGTCGGCCAGCCCGGCGAGGTCCGCGGCGGTCCGCTCGCGCCACCCGTCGGGCAGCTGGGCGCCGTCACCGTCGCGCAGCAGGCTCGGGTCGAGCGGGGTCCTGCTCGCGGCGTGGGTGAACGCCGCCGTCAGCCCGGTGACGTGCTCGGCCAGGTCGGCGACCGTGTACGCCGGGCAGGGAGTCGGCCCGCCCAGCTGGTCGTCGCGGATCCCGGCCAGCACGCGCGCCATGGCCGTGGCCGTGGGGTGGAAGTCGAGGGTCTCGTCCATGCCGGGGCCGACCCGGCGGGGCGGCCTGACTCATCGGTGCGCCGCTGATGGGCGCCCGCGTGATGGTCGTGTGGTGCCCGGACTGGCCGGTCGTCGCGGCGCTGTGGGAGGCCGGGATGCCCGCCGAGTCCGCGCGTCGCCTGCCCGCCGCCGTCCTCGAGCGCGGCCGGGTCGGCGCCTGCACCGCCGCGGCCCGACGGACCGGCGTACGACGGGGGATGCGGAAGCGCGACGCCCAGGCCGGCTGCCCCGACCTCCGCCTGCTCGACGCGGCGCCCGACCGGGACGCCCGGGCCTTCGAGCCCGTGCTCGCCGCCGTCGAGGACCTGCGCCCCGGCGTCGCGCCGCTGCGCCCGGGGCTGCTGGCGCTGCGCTCGCCCGGGGTGTTCTACGGCGGGGACGCCCACGCCGGCGCGGTCGTCGCGGAGCAGGTCGTCGGCGCCGGCGCCTGGGACTGCCGCGTCGGCGTCGCCGACGACCTCTTCACCGCCGAGCAGGCCGCCCGCCGCGCCGCCCCGCAGGAGAGCGAGGTGGTCGCCCCCGGCGGGTCCGCGGCCTACCTCGCCGCCCTCCCCGTCGAGGTCGTCGACACCCAGCCCGACGCCGGCGACCTCGTCTCGCTGCTGCGCCGCCTCGGCCTGCGCACCCTCGGCGACCTCGCGGCGCTGCCGGCGGACGCGGTGCACGCCCGCTTCGGCGCGTACGGCGCCTGGCTCCACCGCGCCGTGTCCGGCGCGGGCACCGGCGTGGGCCACCTCGGCGCCCGCACCCCGCCCCCCGAGCTCGCCCGGGAGCAGGTCTTCGAGCCGCCCGTGGACTCCGTCGAGGTGCTCTGCTTCTCCATCCGTCGGACGGCGGACGCCTTCGTCGCCGGACTCGCCCACCACGGCCTGGCCGCCACCGAGGTGCGGGTCGAGGTGGAGGTCGAGGACGCCCCGGGCGTCGCCGTCGGCCGCGACTGGCTGCACCCCCGGGTCTTCGGCGCCGCCGACCTCGTCGACCGCCTCCACTGGCAGCTGTCCGGATCGACCCGGGGCGCCCGCAGCGGCTCGGGCCCCTCCGGGGCGGGGACCGGGGCGCAGGGCCGGCGCGCCGCCACCCAGGTCGGCTCGCCGGTGACGCTGGTGCGGTTCGTGCCCGTCGTCGCCGTGCCGGAGGGGGCCCACGCCGAGGGTCTGTGGGGCGGCTCCACCGACGAGCGCGTCGCCCGCGGGCTCGCGAAGGTGCAGGGCATCCTCGGCCACGAGGGCGTCGTCGTCCCCGTGCTCCAGGGCGGGCGCGGGCCCGCGGACCGCCAGACGCTGGTCCCGTACGGCGAGCGCCCCACCGCCCTGCGCGACCGCACCCTGCCCTGGCCCGGCCGCCTGCCCGACCCGCCGCCGGCCCGCGTCTTCCCCGAGCCCTGGCCCGCCGGGGTCCTCACCGACGACGGCCGGCCCGTGCTCGTCGACGACCGCGGCGCCATGACCGGCGTGCCCGGCCGCTTCCGCACCTGCGCCGCCGAGGGCTGGCAGCCCGTCGCCGCCTGGGCGGGCCCCTGGCCCGTCGAGGAGTCCTGGTGGGACGGCGGGCGCCGCCTCACCCGCTTCCAGGTCGTCGGCGTCGACGGCCGCGCCTGGCTGCTGTCCCTCGCCGGCGCCGACTGGTGGACCGAGGCGGGCTACGACTGACACCGACATCCGCACCGACACCGACGGCCGACCCGGCCGCCGGGCCGGCCGGGGTGCTCGGCCCTCACGCCCGCCGGCGCTCCGCCCGCCGCCGCGCGTCGTCGTGCGCCCGCCGCACCAGCTCGACGGCGAGACCGTCGTGGGCGGGGTCCGGGCAGACGATCGAGACCCAGCCCTGGGCGCGGTAGACGGGGTGCGGCACGACGACGTCCGTCGCGGTCCAGTCGTGCGACCCGGGCTCGTCCCGCGGGTCCTCGCCGGTCAGCTCGGTGAACGCGGCGGCGCCGACGTGCACGTTCAGCCGCCAGCGGCCCGGGCCGTCCAGGTCCGAGGCGGTGTCGTCGGGGTAGTCCTTCGTCACGAACGTCGCGTAGGGCTGCTCGCGGGTCGGCACCTCCCCGTCGGGGGCGTAGTAGAAGAAGTGGTCGCCCCAGGCGATCTCCGGGAAGGGTCCGCCCTCGGTCGGGGCGAGCTCCAGCACGCCGTCGAAGGTGCGGACGGTCTCCAGCAGTCGGTCCATGCTCATCCCCCGATCCTCGCCGGGTGACAGGGCCCGCCGCCACGGTCCGAGCTGCTCGACCTCCGCTCGGAGCACCTCGATCGTCGCGCCGCGCCGGGGTGGTCTAGCGTCACGCAGCGTGAGTGCGCAGGCCCCGTCAGCAGTCGTCCTGGTCCGGGCGGAGAGGTTCCGGCCCAACCCGGCGACCGCCGCCGACAACGCCTTCCAGGCCGACGCGCCGGCCGGTCAGAGCGAGGACGACACGGCCGCCCGGGCGCTGGCCGAGATGGACGCCGTCGCCGACGCGCTGCGGGCGGTGGGCGTGCGGGTGCACGTCTTCTCCGACTCCGACCACACCCGGCCCGACAGCGTCTTCCCCAACAACTGGCTCTCCACCCACGCCGGCGGCCAGGTCGCGGTCTACCCGATGTACGCCTCCAACCGCCGCCACGAGCGCCGCGCCGACGTGCTGGAGATGCTGAAGTCCGACTACCGGGTCCAGACGATCGTCGACTACTCCGGCCTCGAGCGCGACGGCATCTTCCTCGAGGGCACCGGCGCGATGGTCCTCGACCACGTCTCCCGGGTCGCCTACGCCGCCCGCAGCCACCGCGCCGACACCCACGTGCTGGAGCGCTTCTGCACCGACTTCGGCTACGAGCCGATGGCCTTCGAGGCGGTCGACTCGCAGGGCGTGCCGGTCTACCACACCAACGTCATCGGCTGCGTCGGCACGGACGTCGCCCTCTTCGCGCTCGGGATGATCCCCGACGAGCAGCGCCGCGAGCAGGTCCGCGAGCGCCTGAGCGTCAACGGCCGGACGGTCGTGGAGATCACCGAGGAGCAGGTCCGGGAGTTCGCCGGCAACGCCGTCGAGCTGTGCGGCCGCACGCCGGAGGGCCGGCGCCGCTACGTCATGGTGATGTCGGCCCGGGCCCGGGCCAGCCTGCGCGACGACCAGGTCGCCGCGATCGAGGAGTCCTGCGAGATCGTCGCGGTCGACATCCCGACCATCGAGCTCGCCGGGGGCTCCGTGCGCTGCATGATCGCGGGGGTCCACCTCGACCGCCGCCCGCAGGTCGAGCCCGAGATCACCGAGGCCGTCGAGGCCATCGACGAGCACCCCCGCACCGCCGACGGCCGCGACCTCATGGAGGGCACGCCGGCCTCCTGACGGTCCGGGGCGGGGATGTCGGTGCTCGCCGGTAGGCAGCGTTCGTGGAGTTCTTCCTCTCGCCGGGCTTCGGCGGCGCCGCAGCGGTGGTGGCCGCTCTCATCGCCTACGCGGCTGCTCGCTCACGCGCGCGGATCGATCGGCGGCTGGGGGAGCGGTCGCAGTGGTGGGCTCGGGCGGAGTGGGCCCTGGACCTGACGAGGGATGCCGACCCCTACAGCCAGCTGATGGGCTGGAACGCCCTCACTACCCTTGTGAACAGCGCACCCACGGACGAGGATGCAGAGCTGATTGCCGGTGCGGCCGAGGCGGCCGAGGCGGACTACCTGGAGCTGGCGGGGACCACGGATGGCGACACGGAGGTGGAAGCGGATGACGACGTCGACGACGAAGAGCGCGGCTGACGCCCCGAGCGCCAGCACGAAGCGCTCGTCGGCACCGGGCCGCTCCGTGTCCTCGAAGGACCTGGCGAAGGCCGCAGGGCGGACGCGCCGGGCCGCCGAGAGGCGCCTGGGCAAGTAGCACCTCGGTCGAACAGGTGTTCGGCTAGTCTTGCGGCATGGGGTGGGAGAACCCGGCGATGCCGTGGCGCGAGCTGGAGCGCCGGCTCTCCGACGGCTCGCGGCCCGAGGTGCCCGACGCCCCCGACGTCGAGGCGCCCATCTCGCGCCGCAAGCGCCGCTCGGGGACCGGGCCCACCCGGCCCCCGCAGGAGACCGCGACCGGCACGCCGTACGCCGAGCTGCACTGCCACTCGAGCTTCAGCTTCCTCGACGGCGCGAGCGGGCCCGACGACCTCGCGGCCGAGGCGGTGCGCCTGGGGCTGCACGGCCTGGCGATCACCGACCACGACGGGTTCTACGGCGCGCCGCTGTTCGCGGAGACCGCGCAGGACCTGCTGGCGGCGGGGCAGCGGCCGCTGCGGACCGTGTACGGCGCGGAGCTCAGCCTCGACCTCAGCGCCGCGCAGACCGGGGTGCCGGACCCCGAGGGCAGCCACCTGCTCGTGCTCGCCCGCGGGGTCGAGGGCTACCACCGCCTCGCCGCCGCGATCACCGAGGCGCAGCTGCGCGGCGACGAGAAGGGTCGCCCGCTGCACGACCTCGACGAGCTGACCGAGCGGGGCCGTGGCCACTGGCTGGTGCTCACCGGCTGCCGCAAGGGGACCGTCCGCCAGGCGCTCGCGGGCGGCGGCGTCCACGCCGGCCGCGCCGACGAGGCGCTGCGCGAGCTGACGAGGCGCTTCGGCGCCGAGCACGTCGCCGTCGAGCTCTCCCACCACGGCCTGCCCACCGACGCCACCACCAACGCCGCGCTCGAGGCGCTGGCCCGCGAGGCCGGGCTGCCGACGGTGGCCACCGGCAACGTCCACCACGCCCGCCCCGCCGACGGCCGGCTGGCCGCCGCGATGGCCGCCGTACGGGCCCGGCGCAGCCTCGCCGAGATGGACGGCTGGCTGCCCCCGTCGGCGTCCGCGCACCTGCGCTCGGGCGACGAGATGGCGCGGCTCTTCGCCCGCCACCCCGGCGCCGTGGCCCGCAGCGTGACGCTGGCCGACGAGTGCGCCTTCGACCTGCAGCGCGCCACCCCGCGGCTGCCCGACCGCAACATCCCCGCCGGCCACACCGCCACCAGCTGGCTGCGGGAGCTGACCGAGCGCGGCTTCGAGCGCACCTACGCCGGGGGCCCGCTCGAGGCCGACGCCCGCGACCGCGTCGAGCACGAGCTGGCGGTCATCGCGGAGAAGGACTTCGCGGGCTACTTCGTGATCGTCCACGACATCGTCGCGTTCGCGCGCAGCCAGGGGATCGTCTGCCAGGGCCGGGGGAGCGCCGCGAGCTCGGCGGTCTGCTACGCGCTGGGGATCACGGTGATCGACCCGGTGTTCTACCGGTTGCCGTTCGAGCGGTTCATCTCCGTGCACCGCGACGAGGAGCCCGACATCGACGTCGACTTCGACTCCAACCGGCGCGAGGAGGTCATCCAGTGGGTCTACGAGACCTACGGCCGTCACAACGCCGCGCAGGTCGCCAACGTCATCACCTACCGTCCCAAGTCCGCCGTCCGCGACGCCGCGAAGGCGCTCGGGCACTCCCCGGGCCAGCAGGACGCGTGGTCCAAGCAGATCTCGTCGTGGTCGCGGGTGATGGTCGCCGAGGGCGGCACGGAGGAGGACCCGGGCATCGACGTGCCCGCGCCGGTGCTCGAGCTCGCGGAGGCGTTCCTCGGAGCCCCACGCCACCTCGGCATCCACTCCGGCGGCATGATCCTCACCCGCCGCCCCATCGGCGAGGTCTGCCCGATCGAGCACGCGCGGATGGAGAAGCGGACCGTCCTGCAGTGGGACAAGGACGCCTGCGAGTGGATGGGGCTGGTCAAGTTCGACCTGCTCGGCCTCGGGATGCTCGGCGCGATCGCGGAGATGACCGAGATCATCGACGGCCACCTGGGCGAGCGCTGGGAGCTGCGCGACATCCCGCGCGAGGAGCCGGCCGTCTACGACATGCTCTGTCGCGCGGACTCGATCGGGGTCTTCCAGGTCGAGTCCCGCGCCCAGATCGGCACGCTGCCGCGGCTGCGGCCCCGCTGCTTCTACGACCTCGCCATCGAGATCGCGCTGATCCGCCCCGGCCCGATCCAGGGCGGCGCCGTGCACCCCTACATCCGGCGCGCGACCGGGGTCGAGGAGGTGTCCTTCGCCCACCCGCTGCTCGAGCCTGTGCTGGGGCGCACGCTGGGCGTGCCGCTGTTCCAGGAGCAGCTGATGGAGATGGCGCGGGTGCTCGGCGACTGCACCGCCGACGAGGCCGACCTGCTGCGCCGCGCCATGGGCTCCAAGCGCGGGGTCGAGCGGATCGAGCGCGTCAAGGACTCGCTGTACGCCGGGATGCTCCGCAAGGGCATGACCCCCGAGCTCGCCGACCGCGTCTACACGCAGATCCTGTCGTTCGCGAACTTCGGCTTCGCCGAGTCGCACTCCCTGTCCTTCGCGGTCCTCGTCTACGCCAGCTCGTGGTGCAAGCTGCACTATCCCGCGGCGTTCCTCGCCGGGCTGCTGCGCTCCCAGCCGATGGGCTTCTACTCCCCGCAGACCCTCACCCAGGACGCGCGCCGCCACGGCGTCGAGGTGCTGCGTCCCGACCTGCTGCGCTCCGCTGCCCGCGCCGACCTCGAGCTGCTCACCGGCCGGACGCCGGGCCCGACCGGGCTCGACGCCTGCGTCGCCGGCGACGCCGAGCCCACGCCGTACGACCCCGACGCGCCGGACCCGACGCCCACCCACCGCCGCGACGGTGCGTACGCCGTGCGGCAGGGGCTGGACGCCGTGCGGGGCATCGGGGTCGACGTGGCCGAGCGGATCGTCGCGGCCCGCGCCGAGCGGCCCTTCGCCGACCTCGTCGACCTCTCGCGGCGGGCCGGCCTGGACTCGGGGCAGCTGGAGGCGCTGGCCACCGCGGGGGCGTTCGAGGACATGGGGGGCGACGGCTCCGGATGGGGGCGCCGGGAGGCGCTGTGGGCGGCCGGGCACACCGAGACCGAGCAGCACCTCGAGGGGATCCGGGTCGCCGGTCCGCCGCCGACGCTGCCGGCGATGGACGCCGTCGAGCTGACGCTGGCCGACCTCTGGGCGACGGGGGTCTCGCCGGAGGGGCACCCGTTCGGCCACCTGCGCCCCCGGCTGCGGGCCGCGGGGATCCGCAGCGTCGCCGACCTGTGGACCGACCAGCCCGGCCGCCGGCTCGTCGTCGCCGGCCTGGTCACCCACCGCCAGCGGCCCGGCACGGCCAGCGGCACGACGTTCCTGAACCTCGAGGACGAGACCGGCCTGCTCAACGTCGTCGTCTCCCCGGGGCTGTGGAAGCGCCAGCGCCGCGTCGCCACCCACGCCGCCGGGCTCGTCGTCCGCGGGATCCTGGAGCGCTCGGAGGGCGTGGTCAACCTGGTCGCCGACCGCCTCGACCCCCTCGAGTCGATCCAGCCCGACGCCGGCGCCGCCCTCGCCGCCCGCCACCGCTCCCGCGACTTCCGCTGAGAGCCAGTCGGCGCGAGCTCCCGGTGCGGTGGGTCGAGTCGGCGCGAGCTCCCGGGAAGTTGCGCCCACTCGGCGGGGTACGGCGGGAGGTTGCGCCCACTCGGCGGGGGTACGGCGGGAGGTCGCGCCGGGTCGACGGACCCGAGCGCCTCCGACGCCGCCCCGTGCTCGTCGGGACCTGCGCCACCCACCCGCCGCGCGATGCGCGACGGCCCCCGGGGGCCGCTGCCCGTCCGGCGCCGGAGGCTCCCCGGCGGGAGAAAGGTAAGGAACGCGGGCGCCGACTCCCAGCCCGATCCACGATCGGCGCGAAGTGGATCGACGTCCTGGGTACCGGGGAGCCATGAGCGACCCCCAGCAGTCCGAGGGCCAGGTCTCCGACGCGGAGTCCCTGGCCGACTCCGGCGAGATCTACCCCGACCAGGCCACCGCCGGCTACCCGACCCACCCCGAGGACGACGACAACATCGACGGCGCCACCGGCGTCGAGGGCTCGAAGCCCCAGGAGGGCACGGCCGGGCCCAACGCCTCGCCGTACTCGGGCAAGCCCACCAACGACTGAGGTCGACCCCGCGGGGGCCCGGGCGTCACGGACGCCCGGGCCTCAGCGCGTGGTGACGACCGCGGGCTCGCCGGGCTCGCTGACCATGCGGCCGGGCAGGCCCCGGCCGACCACGGCGCGGACCTCGTGCTCGCCGGGACCGAGGTCGAGCGTCACCACGTCGTCGGTGTAGAAGCGCGTCTCGCGCTCCTCGCCGTCGGTGGTGACCAGCAGCTGCAGGCTGGTCGCGCTCAGCCGGTCCTTCTCGCTCGCCCAGGCGACCCGCACGCGGCCGTCGTCGGTGGCCGTGACCTCGGGCCGGGGGCGCGGGTCCCAGGCCTCGTCGGCGTCGTAGACGTGCACCTCGCCGGCGAACACGCCCAGCCGGCCCAGCGACTCGAGCATCCGGTCGGCCATCAGGGTCTCGCCCGCGGGGTCCGGGTGGGCGCCGTCGTAGGTGTGCTCGACCGGGTCCCAGGCCGGGTCGTCGGCGTCGCGCAGGCGGTTGACCTGCACCGCGCAGGGCGAGCCGCCCCAGCGCTCGGCCACGAGCGCGTTCGCCTCGGCCGTCCGGCGGTTGCGCTCGGCGGTCTCCTCCGGCGTGCTGCGGGCGCCCTCCGCGGGCGGGATCTCGCCGAGCACGAAACGGGTGTCCGGCGCGACGGCCCGCACGGCCTCCACGTAGGAGGTGAACCGCTCGGCCAGCTCCGCGGGCGTCAGGTCCGGGTCGTTGGCGTCGTTGTAGCCCAGCTGCAGCACGATCACGTCGGGCCGCCCCTGGCGCACCAGCCGCGCGGCGGGGAACTGCTCGCGGCTGCTCGGGAACGTCGCCCCGGCCGAGCCGGCGTGCTCGAGCTGGTCGGCGAAGCCGTGGTCGAGGTGCTCGTACGCCGAGGCGCCGTCGGGGCCGTTCAGCGTCGTCGTCGGGCCGACGAAGACGACGTCCTCGCGACCGGCGCCGCCGTCCTCGACGGGGTCGGTCAGGCCGCGCCACACCCAGTAGCGGTAGGTGGCGGAGCCGCTGCGGCCCTGGGTCATGGAGTCGCCGACGAACATGATCCGCACCGGGCGGCGCTCCGGGTCCAGCACCGGGCAGCCACCGCCGGCGGCCGGGCTGACCCGGGCCTCCTGCGGGACCAGCACCGGCTCGGAGGCGCTGCGGGCCTCGACGAGCACCACGACGAGCAGGAGGATGCTCAAGGCGGTCGCGACCACCGCCGCGCGGGGCACTCGACGACGCACGGCAGCCTGCGGCCGGGCCATGCCCACCTCCCCATGCGATCCGATCGACCCTGCGGGCGGCCCACGGCGTGTCGGGTTGTCCCGGGGCCGCCGTCCAGGCTAGGCGACGGTGCACGCTCGTGCCTAACGATCCCCCGGATCGGACGACGGGGGGCGGTGGACGACGTCGGTGGCCTGCGCCAACCTGGGGTCATGGCCACCCTCCGCCACGCCCGCCCCCACCTCCTCCGCCGAGTCCTGGGGCCCGTCCTCGCCCTGCTCAGCGCGGTGGTGCTGGTCCTCGGAGCCGCGCCGGGCGCCTCCGCGGCGTCCCGCAGCTTCGGCGACGCCCGTGGCGACGGGGCCGCCGACATCACCCGCGTCACGGTCCGCTGGGCCGCCACGCTGCGGGTCTCGGTGAAGCACGCCCGTGCGCTGAGGGACGGCGACACCTACACGGCGTACGTGTCGACCGACCCGGACCGCCCGGGTCCGGAGTACCGCGCCTTCGCCCAGCCCAACTCCGACGTCCTCGGCGTCCGACGGATCTCGTCGTGGGGCGACCGCGGCCGGGCGGTGCGCTGCCCGGGGTTCCGCGCGAGCGCGGACACCTTCGACGCCGACGCGCCGGTCACCTTCAGCGTGCCGGCCGGCTGCCTCGGCGGCGCCGACGGCCCGGTGCGGGTGACCGCCCGCGCCCAGCGCGGGTCGGCCTCGGACTGGGCGCCCCGGGCGCGACGCCTCGGCCCGGCGGTCCGCCAGGGCTGACCGGCCCGAACGGCGTCGTGCGTCAGTCCCGCGTCAGTCCCGCGTGAGCCCCGGCGTGGGCACGCGCCAGGCCGGACCGGGCTCGGAGACCATCGGCAGGCCGGGCGCGCGACCGCGGCCCACCACCGCCCGGACCCGCGAGTCGCGCGGCACCCGCAGCACGGCCGTCGGGGTCTCGAGCCAGTCGGTGCTCCGCGTGTTGCCCTCGGGGCCCGTGACCGTGAGCCGCCAGCGCTGCGAGCCGGTGCGCGCGAGCTCGTCGGTCAGGTCGAAGCGCCACCGGCGCCCGCCCAGGGAGCTCCCGGCGACGGCCGGCGCGGGCGCCCAGGTCTCGCCCGGGCGCACCACGTCGACCCGTCCGGCGAACACGCCGAGCCTGCGCATCGCGTCGAGCATCCGCTGGGCCATCAGGGTCTCGCCGACGGCGTTGGGGTGGGTGCCGTCGTAGGTGTGGCGGGCCGGGTCCCAGTCCGGGCCCCGCTCGGCGCCGAGGCCGTCGCGCAGCCCGTTGACCTCGACCAGGCACGGCCGGGCGAGACGCGCCCGGATCATCCGGTTGGCGCGCTCGGTGGTGGCGTTCTTCTCGGCCAGCGGCAGCTTGGGGCTGCGGCCGGCCTCCGGGACCTGCCCGAGGACGACCAGCGTGCGGGGCCGCCCGAGCCGGGCGTCGGTGGCCCACAGCGCCCGCACGAACCCCGCCGTACGACGGGTCACGTCGCGGGCGGTGACGCCGGCGACGTTGACGTCGTTGTAGCCCAGCTGGAGCACGACGAGGTCGGGGCGCAGACGGCGCACCAGCTGCTCGGGCGGGTCGGGGTGGGTGGGGAACTTCGCGCGCGAGCGCCCGGCGTGGCCGAGCTGACGGGCGAACCCGTGGTCGGGGTGCTCGTAGGTCCGCGCCGCCGCCAGCCCCGCGGGCGCGCCGTTGGTCACGAAGCGCGGCCCGACGAACGCGGCGTCGACGCCCGCACGCCGCAGGCCCCGCCAGGTCCAGTAGCGGTAGGTCGCCGACCCGGTCAGCCCCTGGGTCATGGAGTCCCCGACGAACGTGATCCGCCACGGCCCGGTGTGCTCGCGTGCGGCGGCGCACCCGGCGCCCGGGGCCGGTGTCGCCGCGCCCACCGTCGTGCCGGCCGCGCTGCCCGTCGCAGGGGAGGTCGTCGCAGGGGAGGCCGTCGCGGGCGAGGCCAGGGCGAGGGTCGCGGCGAGGCCGGTCAGCACAGCGGCGACGCGCACGGGACCTCCTCGCGCCGGCCGGGTCCCTCCCGACGGGGCAGCCGCACCCTAGGCGACGGGCGGTGTCGGTGGGGCGTGATTGAGTCGGCGTGTGAGCTTCGGTGTCCACCACGCCCCCGGGACGGCCGCCCTCGCGGACGGTCTCGCCGGGCTGCTGGCGACCCCGCTGGCGGACCCGTTCGCCCAGGAGGTCGTCGTGGTGCCGACCCGCGGCGTGGAGCGCTGGCTCGGCCAGCGGCTCTCCCACCGGCTCGGCGTGGGCCCGCGCGGGGGCGACGGCGCCTGCGCGGGCGTGCGGTTCCTCGCGCCCCACTCCTTGGTGGCCCTGCTGCTCGACCGCGAGCGCGACGACCCCTGGCACCCCGACCGCCTCGTGTGGCCCGTGCTGTCCGCGGTCGACGACTCCCTCGGCGAGGCGTGGTGCGCGACGCTCGCCGACCACCTCGGCCACGGCGTGCCGGGGGAGGAGGGCGAGCTGCGTCGCGCGCGGCGCTGGTCGGTCGCCCACCGCCTCGCCCGGCTCCTCGCCGCGTACGCCGTGCAGCGGCCCTCGCTGGTGACCGACTGGCGCACCCGCCCCGGCGACGGGCGGACCGGCGAGGGCGACGGGGCGGGCGGTCCCCTCGACGGCGACCTCGCCTGGCAGGCCGAGCTCTGGCGCCGGGTCCTCGCCCGCGTCGACGCCCCCGCCCCCGACCTGCGCCACGCCGAGACGCTCGCCCGTCTGCGGACCGGCGACCCGGGCCTCGCGCTGCCGGGGCGGCTGTCGCTGTTCGGCCACACGCGCCTGCCCGTCACCGAGATCGAGCTCCTCGAGGCCCTCGGCGAGCACCGCGAGGTCCACCTGTGGCTCCCGGTCGCCTCCCCGGCCCGCTGGGAGACCGCCCGCGCCGACGGCGCCGGGCGCCCGGTGCCGCGCGCCGACGCGGAGTCCGCGGCCCCCGTCGGCCACCCCCTGCTCGCCTCGCTGGGGCGCGACGCCCGCGAGCTGGCCTCCCTGCTCGCCGGTCGCCCCGCCCTGCCGGTCGATCCCGCGGACGGAGCCGCCGCGCCCCCGGGCGGGCCCCCGGCGACGCTCCTGGGCCGGCTGCAGGCCGACCTGCGCGCCGACCGCGCCCCGACCCCGGCCGAGCGGGCCGCCCGCCCGCTCGCCGCCGACGACCGCAGCCTGCAGGTCCACGCCTGCCACGGTGCGTCGCGGCAGGTCGACGTCCTGCGCGAGGTGCTCGTCGGGCTGATGGAGGACGACCCCACCCTCGAGCCCCGCGACGTGCTGGTGATGTGCCCCGACGTCGAGACGTTCGCGCCGCTCGTCTCGGCCGGGTTCGGCCTCGGCGCGGGCGCCCCCGAGCCCGGCGGCGCCCCGGTCGCGGGCGGCGACCACCCCGCCCACCGGCTCCGCGTGCGCCTCGCCGACCGCTCCCTCGGCAGCACCAACCCGCTGCTGGCCCTCGCCGACCGGCTCCTCGAGCTCTCCGGCAGCCGGGTCACGACCACCGAGGTCCTCGACCTCGTGGCCAGCGACGTGGTGCGCCGCCGCTTCCGGCTCGGCGACGACGACCTCGACCGGGTGCAGCGGTGGATCGACGCCGCCGGGGTGCGCTGGGGGCTGGACCGGGAGTCCCGCGCGGCGTGGGCGATGGACCGCTTCGGCCACAACACCTGGCGCGCCGGCCTGGACCGGGTGCTCCTCGGGGTCGCGATGAGCGGCGACGAGCACGCCCACCTCGGGGTCGGGCTGCCCCTCGACGACGTCGGCAGCAGCGAGGTCGACCTGGCCGGCCGCCTCGCCGAGCTGCTCGACCGCCTCGACGGCTGCCTGCGCGAGCTCGCCGCCGCCGGTCCCGCGCACGCCTGGACCGACGCCGTACGACGGGGGGTCGCCGCGCTCGGCGAGGTCGCGCGCGACGACGCCTGGCAGGTCTCCGAGCTGGAGCGCGAGCTCGACCGGGCCGCCCGCGGCGGCGACGGCACCGAGGAGCTCCGCCTCGCCGACGCCCGCGCCATGCTCCGCACCCGGCTGGCCGCCCGGCCCACGCGCGCCAACTTCCGCACCGGCACCCTGACCGTGTCGACCATGGCGCCGATGCGCTCGGTGCCCCACCGCGTGGTCTGCCTGCTCGGCCTCGACGACGACGTCTTCCCCCGCGCCGCCGTGCCCGACGGCGACGACGTGCTCGCCCGGCGTCCGCTCACCGGCGAGCGCGACGCCCGCGGCGAGGACCGCCAGCTCCTCCTCGACGCCGTGCTCGCCGCCGGCGAGCACCTGGTGGTCACCTACGCCGGCGCCGACGAGCACACCGGCGCCCGTCGTCCGCCCGCGGTCCCCCTCGGCGAGCTGCTCGACGCGGCCGACCGCACCGGCGCGACCGCGGTGCGCGACCACGTGCTCACCCGCCACCCGCTGCAGCCCCACGACGCCCGCAACCTCAAGGCCGGCGCCCCCGGCGACGACCCGCCGGAGTGGGCCGCCGACGGCGTCGAGGGTCCGGCGCGGCGACCGTTCTCCTTCGACACCGGCGCCCTGGCCGGGGCGCGCGCGCTCGTCACCGACCGCGTCGAGCCCGGTCCGCTCGTGCCTCTGCCGCTCCCCGCGCTGCCGCCCGCCGCCGAGGTCTCGCTCGACGACCTCCGCGAGTTCGTCACCCGACCCGTGCGCACCTTCCTGCGCCAGCGCCTCGACGTGTCCCTGCCCCGCGAGGTCGCCGAGCCCGCCACCGCGATCCCGGTGACCCTCAAGCAGCTCTCGCGCTGGGAGGTCGGCGACCACCTGCTGCGCGAGCTGCTCGCGGGCGCGGACCCCCAGGCGCTGTTCACCGCCGAGCAGCTGGGCGGGCGGCTGGGGCCCGGCCAGCTGGGGGAGGCCTCGCTCGCCGAGATCGTCGACGACTGCCTGCGGCTGTGGACCAGCACCGCCGAGCTGCGCGCCGACGGCCCCGACGCGGTGGACGTCGACGTCGAGCTCGGCGGCGACCTGGCGGGCCGCCGTCTGGTCGGCACCGTCGGCGGCGTCCACGGCGACCGCGTGGTGCGCCTGGGCTACTCCCGGCTCAAGGCCACCCACCGCCTGGCCGGCTGGGTCGACCTGCTGGCGCTCAGCGCCGCCGACCCGGAGCGGCCCTGGACCGCCCACACCGTCGGCCGCGACGCCCGCCGCGGCCCCACCCGCGCGGTCGCCGGCCCGCTGCACGACCGCGCGCTGCCGCTGCTCGCCGACCTCGTGCGGATGCGCGACCTCGGGCTGCGCACCCCGATGCCGCTGCCCGCCGCGACCGGCGAGGCCTGGGCCCGCGCCGCCGCCCGCCGCCAGGCCGGCTCCCGCGTCGACCCCGCCGCCGAGGCGTCCCGCGAGTGGGTCACCGACACCTTCAACCCGCGCTCCTTCCCGAAGGAGGACGCCGAGGCCGCCCACGTGCGGGTCTGGGGCGAGCGCGCCCCGCTGCAGCTGCTCCTCGACGCCGGTCTCGCGTCCGCCGCGACCCGGCTCTGGGAACCCGTGCTGGCGCACGAGGAGGTCCGACCCCTGTGAGCACCCCCACCCCGTTCGACGTGACCGGTCCGCTGCCCACCGGCACCGTGCTCCTCGAGGCCAGCGCCGGCACCGGCAAGACCTGGACCATCGGCGCGCTCGTCACCCGGATGGTCGCGGAGGGCGCGGTCGCGCTCGACGACATGCTCGTCGTGACCTTCGGGCGCGCCGCCAGCCGCGAGCTGCGCGAGCGGGTCCGCGCCCAGCTGGTCGAGGCCGAGCGGGTGCTCTCCGAGGACCCCGCCGCCGAGGCCGGGCCCGACGGCCCCGACCCGGTGCCCGCCTCCGAGCTGGTCGACCTGCTCCGGACGCTCGACGGCGAGCGGCGCCGGGCCGCGCACCGCCGCGTCGTCACCGCGCTCGCGTCGTACGACGCGGCCACGATCGTGACCACCCACCAGTTCTGCCGGCTCGTGCTCGACTCGCTCGGCGTGGCCGGCGACACCGACCCGGCCGCCCGGCTGGTCGAGGACCTCTCCGACCTCGTCGGCGAGGTCACCGACGACCTCTACCTGCGGGCCTTCGCCTACGACCCCGAGCCGCCGGCGTTCGACCACGAGACCGCGCTCGCGATCGCCACCGACGTCGTCGGCGACCCGCAGGCCCGCCCCGAGCCCGCCGACGCCGAGCGCACCACGGTGCCGGGCCGCAAGGTCGCCTTCGCCCACGCCGTGCGCGCCGAGGTCGACCGCCGCAAGCGCCGCCTCGGCGTGCTGTCCTACGACGACCTGCTCTCGCGGCTGGCCGACGCCCTCGCCGACGAGGCCGGCGCGGCCCGCCAGCGGATGCGGCGGCGCTGGTCGGTGGTGCTCGTCGACGAGTTCCAGGACACCGACCCCGTGCAGTGGGCCGTGCTCGACCGCGCCTTCTCGGGCCACGCCACGATGGTGCTGATCGGCGACCCGAAGCAGGCGATCTACGCGTTCCGCGGCGGTGACGTCGCCACCTACCTCACCGCCGCCGGCTCCGCCGAGCACCACCACACGCTCGTCGTGAACCGCCGCAGCGACGCCACGCTCCTCGAGCGCCTGCAGGTGCTGCTGGGCGGGGCCGAGCTGGGGGCCGGGATCCGGGTCGGCCCCGTCACCGCCCACCACCGGACGTCGCGAATCCTGGGCGCCGACGGCGCCCCGCTGCCGGCGTTCCGGCTGCGGACCCTGCGCACCGCCGACTTCACCGCGCTCGGCCGCGACGGCCTGCCGACCGTGCGGCAGGTGCGGCCCCGCGTCGCGCTCGACCTCGCCCGCGACGTCCGCCGCCTGCTCACCTCCGGGGCCACCTGGGACGGCCGGCCGCTCCAGGCCCGCGACGTGGCCGTCGTCAGCCACCGCCACGCCGACCTCGCGACCGCCCGCGACGCGCTGCTCGCCGTCGGTGTGCCCGCCGTCATCGCCGGCGGCGGCAGCGTCTTCGCCACCGCGGCCGCCACCGAGTGGCTGGTGCTGCTCGAGGGCCTCGAGCAGCCGCACCGCAGCGCGCGGGTCCGCGCCGCGGCCCTCACCTGCTTCCTGGGCCACGACGTGGCCGACCTCGACGCCGGGGGCGACGACCTCACCGACGCGGTCGCCGACCGGCTGCGCAGCTGGACCGAGCTGCTCCGCGTCCGCGGGGCGGCGGCCGTCTGGGAGGCCGCGACCGCCGAGGGCCTGCCCGCCCGGGTGCTCGGCGAGGTCGGCGGGGAGCGCCGGCTGACCGACCTGCGCCACGTCGGCGAGGCCCTCCACGAGGCCGCTCTCGTCGAGCGGCTCGGCCTGGTCTCGCTGCTGGGCTGGCTGCGCGAGCAGGTCCGCCTCGGCCGGGAGCGCAAGGGCAGCGAGCGCACGCGTCGCCTCGACTCCGACGCCGCCGCCGTGCAGCTCGTGACGGTCCACGCGTCGAAGGGCCTGGAGTACCCGGTCGTCTACCTGCCCGCCGTCGCCGACCGGTGGGTGCCGCCGGCCGACCGCCCCCTCTTCCACGACGCCGACGGCACGCGCTGCCGCAACGTCGGCAACGGCGGACCGCACTGGTCGGACCACCAGGCCCGCTGGGCCGAGGAGGAGGCGGGCGAGTCGCTGCGGCTGCTGTACGTCGCGCTGACCCGCGCGCAGTCGCAGGTCGTCGCCTGGTGGGCGCCGTCGTCCAACGCCGCCGCCTCGCCGCTGCACCGGCTGCTGATGCGCGAGCCGGGCGCCGTCGAGGTGAGGACCCGGCCCACCCCGCCCCCCGACGACGAGATGGCCGAGCGGCTCGCCGCCTGGCAGGCCGCCGGCGGCCCGGTCGTCGAGCGCGCCGACCATCCCGACGCCGGGGCGCCGCTCGTGCCGCGCGACCCGCCCCCGCTGGCCGTGCGCCGCGCCTCCCGGGTCGTCGACCAGGTGTGGCGCCGCACGTCGTACTCCTCCCTGAGCCGGCTCGACGCCGTCGGCGTGGGGGCGGGCGCCGCTCCGGGCGCCGCAGCGGGCGACGCCCCTGCGCCGGTCCTCGCCGGTCCCGGCGTCGGCAGCGAGCCGGAGGTGGGCGTCCGCGACGACGAGGACGCCCCCGGCCTGCCCGCCGCGCTGCCGGCCGTCGCGCTCGCCGACGACCCGGTCTCGCCGATGGCGACGCTGCCGACCGGCGCGACGTTCGGCTCGCTGGTCCACGCGGTCCTCGAGCTGGCCGACCCGGCCGCCGGCGACTGGCGCGCCGAGCTGACGCGCCACGTGGTCGAGCAGCGGGCCCGCTGGGCCGTGGACGTCGACGTCGAGGTGCTCGTCGACGCCCTCGTGGCCGTCGGCGAGACCCCGCTGGGCCCCGCCGCCGACGACGTCACCCTGCGCGCGCTGCCCCTCGCCGAGCGGCTGGCCGAGATGGAGTTCGAGCTGCCGCTGGCCGGCGGCGACCGAGCCGCGGGCGCCGACGGGAGGCCCGGGACGAGGTCCGACGTACGGCTGGGCGACCTCGCCCCGCTGCTGGAGCGGCACCTCGCCGCCGACGACCCGCTGCGCCCCTACGCCGCGACGCTGCGCGGCCCGCTGGGCGACCAGGGCCTGCGCGGCTACCTCACCGGCTCCGTCGACGTGGTGCTGCGCGTCGGCGACGCCGCGAGCCCGCGCTACCTCGTCGTCGACTACAAGACGAACTGGCTCGGCCCGCTCGACGAGCCGGCCACCGCCGGCCGCTACGCCCCGCCGGCGCTGGCGGCCGCGATGACCCACTCCGACTACCCGCTGCAGGCGCTGCTGTACGCCGTCGTGCTCCACCGCTTCCTGCGCTGGCGACAGCCCGGCTACGACCCCGCCACCCACCTCGGGGGCGTGCTCTACCTCTACCTGCGCGGCATGTGCGGGACCGCGACCCCCGTGGTCGACGGCCAGCCCTGCGGCGTCTTCGCGTGGCGGCCGCCCGCCGCGCTGGTCGAGGCCATGTCCGACCTGCTGGACGGCGCCCCCGGCGCCGGGGACGGGGACCCGACGTGACCGAGCTGTTCGAGCCCACCGACGCCGCCGACCACCGGCTCGCGCTGCGCGCCGAGGGCCTGCTGGCGGCGTTCAACCGCGCCGGCCTGCTGACCGCCGCCGACACCCACGTCGCGGTCCGGGTCGGCGCGCTCGGCGGGGAGACCGACGAGACGGTGCTGCTGGCCGTCGCGCTCGCCGTCCGCGCCGTACGACGGGGCTCGGTCGCCCTCGACCTCGCCGCGGCGCCGGGGGCCGCTCCCGCCCCGCCCGCCGAGGACCTCGGTCCGACCCCCTCGACCCCCGCGACCCCCGCGACCCCCGCGACCTCCGCGCCGCCCTGGCCGGAGCCGACCGCGTGGGCGCGGGCCGTGCGCGGCTCGGTCCTCGTCGACGCCGGGGTGCTCCACCACGAGCACGGGCTGCTCTACCTCGACCGCTACCACCGCCTCGAGGCCCAGGTCGCCGACGACCTCGCCCGCCGCGCCGCCCAGGAGCCACCGGAGGTCGACGAGGACCGGCTCGCCGCGGCCGTCGCGGCCGTCGCCGGCGAGCACTTCAGCGCCGAGCAGCGCCGCGCCGCCGAGCACGCCGTGCGCTCGCGCACCACGATCCTCACCGGCGGCCCCGGCACCGGGAAGACCACGACCGTCGCCCGGGTCCTGCTCCTGCTGGCCGACCAGGCCGCGGCCCGCGGTGAGCGGCTCTCGATCGCGGTCGCCGCCCCCACCGGCAAGGCCGCGACCCGGCTCGAGGAGGCGATCGCGGGTGAGCTCGCCGGGCTGCGCGCCGGCGACGCCGCCGCGCTGGTCGACCGGCTGCCGGCGCTGGCGGGCGTCACCCTCCACCGGCTCCTGGGCTGGCGGCCCGACAACGCCACCCGCTTCCGCCACCACCGCGGCAACCGGCTGGGCCACGACGTGGTCGTCGTCGACGAGTCCTCGATGGTCGACCTCACCCTGATGGGGCGGCTGCTGGAGGCGGTCCGGCCCCGGACCCGCCTGCTGCTCGTCGGCGACCCCCAGCAGCTGACCTCCGTCGGGGCCGGTGCCGTGCTGGGCGACCTCGTCGACGCCCACGCCGACACCTCTGGCTCGCCGGTGGCCGCGCTGACCGTCAACCACCGCTCGACCCGCCACATCAACGAGCTCTCCGAGCGCCTGCGCCGCGGCGACGCGGACGGCGTGCTCGCGGTGCTCGACGCCGGGGACGACGAGGTGAGCCTCGTCGAGCTGCCCGACGCCGCCGACGGACCGGAGGCCGCCGAACGGGCCGCGGCGGAGCTGCACGAGGTCTGCCTCGGCGCCGCCCGGCGGGTGCGCGGCGCGGCGCGCGACGGCGACGTCGCCGGCGCGCTCGCGGGTCTGGACGCCCACCGGCTGCTGTGCGCCCACCGGGAGGGCCCCTGGGGCGTCGGGGCCTGGAACCGCCGCGTCGAGCTGTGGCTCGCCGAGGACGACGAGGCGCGCGGCGTCGCCCCGTCGTACGGGCCCTGGTACGCCGGGCGCCCGCTGCTGGTGACCAGCAACGACTACACGCTCGACCTCTACAACGGCGAGACCGGCGTCGTCGTGCCGACCGCGGGCCGGCCACGGGCCTTCTTCGCCGGCGGCCGGGAGGTCTCGCCCGGGCGGCTCGACGCCGTGGAGACGATGCACGCGATGACGGTCCACAAGTCCCAGGGCAGCCAGGCCGCCGAGGTCACGGTGCTGCTGCCCGGCGAGGACTCGCCCCTGCTGACGCGCGAGCTGTTCTACACCGCCGTGACCCGCGCCGAGCGGCGCCTGCGGGTTGTCGGCAGCCGGGCCGCGGTGCGGGCGGCGGTCGAGCGGCGCGCCGAGCGGGCGACCGGCCTGGCGGCGCGGCTGCGGACGGCCCGGGCGGCGGACGGGCCCGCCGACGCCGGGCGCCGATAGGGTTCGGGCCATGCCGTTCCTGCTCCGCGTGGAGCTGCCCGACGTGCCCGGGTCGCTGGGCCGCGTCGCGACGGCGATCGGTGAGGCCGGCGGCGACATCGACGCGATCGAGATCGTCGAGCACCGCGACGACGGCTACGCGGTCGACGACGTGCTCCTCGAGATGGCGCCGGGCCACATGCCGGACTCCATCGTCTCGGCCTGCAACACCCTCGACGGGGTGCAGGTGATCTGGATCAGCCGGTACGCCGCGGGCGGCAACCTGTTCCTCGACCTGGAGGCCGTCGAGGAGCTCACCGCCGACCCGCCGGCCGCGCTGGACCGGCTCGTCGACGTGCTGCCGATGACCTTCCGGGCCGACTGGGCCGCCCGGATCCGCCCCGACGGCGACACGGGCCGCGCCCGGGTCCTCCACGCCACCGGCGCGGCCCCCGACGAGCTGCCCTGGCCGGGCCTGACCCGCGCCGAGCGCCTGGAGGAGGCCGAGGGCGACGTCGACATCCGCTGCGGTGCCCCGGTCGACGACCAGCAGGCCGTGCTGATCGGGCGGCGCGGCGGTCCGGACTTCCTCGACTCCGAGCTGGCCCGCCTGGGTCACCTGGTCGGGCTCGCGGTCACCATCAACCGCGGGTGAGGCACACTGACCGCAGCCGGGCGCCGGCCCGGCCCCACGACGGAGGACCCATGACCGTACGCCGATCTGTCTCGTCGCCCCTCAGGCTGGCCGTCACCCTCGCGGGTGGCCTCGCGGCCCTCGGGCTGCTGACCTCCTGCGGCGCCGGCACCGTCGACGCCGGCACGCTCGAGGAGCAGATCACCAACGAGGTCACCGAGCAGACCGGCGAGGCCCCCGAGGGCGTCACCTGCCCCGACGACCTCGAGGGCGAGGAGGGCGCGACGACCACCTGCGTGCTCACCGCGACCGACGGCTCCGAGTTCGACGTCGCCGTCGACGTCACCTCCGTCGAGGGCGAGCAGGTGAACTTCAACTTCGAGGTCGCCACCGAGCCGACCTCCTGATGGGCGCCGTGAGCACCGTCCGGCGGCCTCGCGGGACCCGCTTGGCCCTCTTCGGCGGGACCCTGCTGCTCGGCGGGGTGCTGGCGGGCTGCGGCTCGACCGTCGACTCCGAGGACGTCACCGACCAGGTCGCGACGGCCATCGAGGACAGCGCAGGCGCACCGCCCGACGCCACCGACTGCCCCGACCCCCTCGACGCGGAGGAGGGTGCGACCACCACCTGCACCGTGACGGTCGACGACACCGACTACGACGTGCCGGTCGAGGTCACCGGCGTCGACGGCGACACGGCCGACTTCGACATCACCGTGCCCGAGGAGCTGCGCGTGCCGCGGGTCGCCGCCGACGACCTGGCCGACCAGATCGCCTCCGGCGTCGCCGACCAGGTGGGCGAGGAGCCCGAGGGCGTGACCTGCCCGGAGGACCTGCGCGGCGAGGTCGGCACCACGCTCACCTGCGTGCTGACCGCGCCCGACGGCACCGAGCTCGACACCGAGGTCGAGGTGACCTCGGTCGAGGGCGCCCAGGTGAACTTCTCCTTCGAGGTGCTCCCCGAGTCGAACGGCTGACGTCGTGAGCGAGCGGTGGCGCGCGGTGGCCCGGGCCGAGAACGGTCCCGGGTACGCCGCGGCGTACGCCGAGCGCTTCTCCGCGATCGCTCGCGAGGGCGGCTCCGTGCACGGCGAGGCCGACTTCCTGGCCGCGCTGCGGCCCCCGCCCGCGCGGGTCCTCGACGCCGGCTGCGGCACCGGGCGGGTCGCCGTGCGGCTGGCGGAGCTGGGGTACGACGTGGCCGGGGTCGACGCCGACGCCGACATGCTCGCCGTCGCCCGCGCCGAGGCCCCGGCGCTCGCCTGGGACCACGTCGACCTGGCCGACGCCGCAGCGCTGGGACGCGCCATGGACGCCGCCGGGCTGGGTACCGGCGTCGACGTGGTCCTCCTCGCCGGCAACGTCGTCCCCCTGGCCGACGAGGGCTCGCTGGATGCGCTGGCCGCGGCGTGCGGCGACGCGGTGGTCCCGGGCGGGCTCCTGGTCGCCGGGTTCGGCCTCGACGACGAGCACCTGCCCGAGGGCTGCCCGGTGACGCCGCTGGCGGACTGGGACGCCGCCTGCGCCGCCGCGGGCCTGACGCTCGCGGAGCGCTTCGCCGGCTGGGACCTCGCCACCCGGCTCGGCGCCTCCGTCGCCCCGGAGGGCTACGTGGTCGCCGTCCACACCCGGGAGGCGGCGTGAGGGTCGTCGTCCTGACCGGCGCCGGGATCTCCGCGGAGAGCGGCGTGCCCACCTTCCGCGACGCCGACGGTCTGTGGGAGGGCCACCGCGTCGAGGACGTCGCGACCCCGCAGGCCTTCGACGCCGACCCCGGGACCGTCCACCGCTTCTACGACGCGCGCCGCGCCGCGCTGGCGGGCGTCGAGCCCAACCCGGCGCACGTCGCTCTCGCCGAGCTCGAGCGCGCCCTCGGCCCCGACCTGCTGCTCGTGACCCAGAACATCGACGACCTCCACGAGCGGGGCGGCTCCACCGCCGTCCTCCACATGCACGGGCGGCTGCTGTCGGCGCTGTGCGCGGAGTGCGGGGCCCGCTGCCCGTGGGAGGGGCCGATGATCACCGCGGGCCCGTGCGCGCTCTGCGGGGTCGCGGCCCTGCGCCCCGACGTCGTCTGGTTCGGCGAGGTCCCGCTGGGCATGGACCGGATCCAGGCCGCGCTCGAGCGCGCCGAGGTGTTCTGCTCGATCGGCACCTCCGGCGCCGTCTACCCGGCCGCCGGCTTCGTGCAGTACGCGCGGGCGCACGGCGCGGGGACCGTCGAGCTCAACCTCGTGCCCTCCGAGGGCACCCACCACTTCGCCGACGCCCGCCACGGCCCCGCCTCGCAGCTGGTGCCCGCCTGGGTCGACGAGGTCCTCTCGGAGGTACGCGCATGAGCACGACGACCCGCAGCGCCCGTCGCCAGCAGATGATCACCGCGGTGTTCGCCGTCATCGGGGCGGTCCTGCTGGGCTCGCTGCTGCGCTTCGAGCCCGGTGGCACCAACTTCTACCTGGTCACGCTCGCGCTGGCCCTGGTCTGGACGATCGGTGCCTTCGCCGCCGGTCCCGTGCACCTCGGCCGGCAGGGCTGGGCCACGCTGCGGCTCGCCGGTCCGGCGCGTCACCCGGACGAGACGCGCCCCGACGCCGGACCCCGGGACCGCTTCATCGGCCCGCGGCCGCTGCTGTGGCCCCTGGCCATCGGGCTCGGCCTGGCCGGCGTGTTCGTCGTCGGCGGCCTGATCGTGCGCGAGATCCCGTTCCTCTACGACGCGGTGACGGCGGTGCTCGCCTTCGCGGACGCCGGCACCGGGCCGCTGCTGCTGTTCATCACCGTGGTCAACGGGCTCGCCGAGGAGCTGTTCTTCCGCGGCGCCCTCTACGACGCGGTGCGCGGGCGCAAGGTGCTGATCACGACGGTCGTCTACGCGTTCGCGACGCTGCTGACCGGCAACGTGATGCTCGCCTTCGCCGCGATCGTCATCGGCCTCGTCTGCGGCCAGCAGCGCCGCGTCACCGGCGGCATCCTCGCGCCGATGATCACCCACGTCACGTGGTCGGCCTCGATGCTCTACGCGCTGCCGCTGCTGTTCCCGATGTGAGGTCAGGCGGCCGGGCGACGACGGACTTCACCAGGGCGGCCCGCGCCACGACGTCCTCCCCGACGGTCGCGGTGACCGTGACGAACGCCAGCCGGCGCGTGCGCCGGTCCAGCGCGCCGCGGGCGACGACCGTCTCCCCGACCCCCGCGGCCCGCACGAGGGTCGTGGCGCTGCTGTGGGTCACGGCGTGCTCGTCGGCGCGCAGCGAGGGCGCCACCGCCAGGTAGCCGGCGGCCTCGAGGAGCACGGCGAGCGCTCCGGCGTGGGCGGCCCCCGCTCCGCCGTCGACCAGTCCGGAGACCGCGAGGACGGCGCCGGCCGCCGGGTCGGCGTCGTCGAGCAGGGCGACGCCGAGCGCGGTGGGCAGCGGCAGGCCGACGGCCAGCCGGGCCCGTCGCAGCAGGGCGGGGCCGGAGGGCGGCTCGGGACGGGTCTTCATCCCGCCTGGGTAGCGGCCCGACGTGAACGGGCGGTGACGCGGCCCGCCGGACCTCAGTCCAGGCCGGCCTTGCGGCGGTCGTCGATGGCGACGCGCACCGCGTCCTCGTAGGACATCGGCTCGCCCGGCACGACGTCGTGGACGGAGTCGTCGGTGACCAGCACCTCGGTGTCCATCGAGTCGACGAGGTTGCGGGCGGTCATGGTGTCGACGTCGGTGACCAGGCTGAGCCAGTACGACGACAGCCGCGGCGAGAGGATCGGGACCGGCACGATCGGCGGGGCGTGGCCCTTGATGACGCGCGAGGCGATGCGGAGCATGTCGAGGTAGTCGATCTGGTCGGGGCCGCCGATCTCGAAGACGCGGCCCACGGCGTCGGGGTTGCCGCCCACGCCGACGAGGTAGCGCACCACGTCCTCCAGCGAGATGGGCTGCGTGCGGGTCTTGACCCAGCGCGGCGCGATCATCGCGGGGAGCTTGTCGACGAGCTGGCGGGTGATCTCCCAGGAGATGCCCTCGTGGCCGACGATGATCGCGGCCCGCAGCACCGTGACCGGCACCCCGCCCTCGCCGAGGAGCCGCTCGACCTCGCGGCGCGACCGCAGGTGGGGCGAGAGGTCCTGCTCGTCGGTGCCGAGGCCGCCGAGGTAGACGATCTGCTCGACGCCGGCCTCCTTCGCGAGCCGCCCGAAGGTCCGCGCGGCCTCGGCGTCCTTCTTCTCGAAGTCCTTGGCGTCCAGCGAGTGCACCAGGTAGTAGGCGACGTCCACGCCGGCCAGCGGCTCGGTCAGGCTGTCGGGCTCCGACACGTCGCCGCGCACGGGCGTGCCCGCCCCGTCGTACGTCTCGGGGTGGCGGGTCATCGCTCGCACCTCGTGGCCCTTCTCGACCAGGGCCGGCACGAGGCGCCGCCCCACGAACCCGGACGCCCCGGCCACCAGCACGTTCCGTGAGTCCGCCATGTCCCCAGTGTGCCCGTCCGTGGCCCGCTCCATGCCCGCCGGGCCGTCGGAGGTGGCGCGGGAGGGGCGGCTCGGCCGGCTCGGGTGGACCGGGGTGGACCGGGGTGGACCGGGGCGGCGGGATAGTCCCTGACGTTCTGACCGCGAAACCGCCCGATCCGTGGTCCGTACGTCAGGGACTATCCGGCGCGGGCCGTACGGCGGCCCCGGGGTGGTCCGTACGTCAGGGACTATCCGGCGCGGGCCGTACGGCGGCCCCGGGGTGGTCCGTACGTCAGGGACTATCCGGCGCGGGCCGTACGGCGGGACCGCGGCGGGACCGCGGCGGGACCGCGGCGGGACAGCGGCGGGATCAGCGGCGGGACCAGGCGGCCCAGAGGTCGGCGTAGGTGCCGCCGGCGGCGACGAGGTCGGCGTGGGTGCCGGACTCGACGACCCGGCCGTCGGCCATGACCCAGACGCGGTCGGCGGCGGCGGCCTGGGTGAGGCGGTGGGCGACGGTGAGGGTGGTGCGGCCCCGGGTGGCGTACGCCGCGGCGCGCTCGAGGTCGCGGGCCCCGGCGGAGCCGGCCTCGGCGGTGGCCTCGTCGAGGACGACGACGAGCGGGTCGGCGAGGGGGACCCGGGCCAGGGCGAGGTGCTGGGCCTGGGCGGGGGTCAGGGGGTGGGCGCCGTCCCCGACGACGGTGTCGAGGCCGTCGGGCAGCGCCTCGACCCAGCCGCGGGCCCCGACCGCGTCGAGCACGGCGACGAGGCGGGCGTCGTCGGCGTCGGGGGCGGCGAGGGTGAGGTTGTCGCGGACGGTCCCGGCGTACGTGTGGACCTCCTGCGTCACCACGGCGACCGGCAGCCGACCATCGGCCTGGGCGGCGTCGAGGGGCACGCCGCCGAGCTCGACGGTGCCGGTGGTGGGTCGCAGGTGACCGGCGGCGATGGCGGCCAGGGTGGTCTTGCCGGCGCCGGTCGCGCCGACGACGGCGACCCGCTCGCCGGGGGCGACGTCCGCGTCGACCGCGACGAGGACCGGGCGGCCCTCGCGGTAACTGTGGCCGACCCCCCGCAGGCGCAGCGACGCGTCCGCCACCGCCCGGGGCGCCGGGGCCGCCGGGCGGGGCATCTCGGCGAGCCCGACGAGCCGGGTCAGCGAGGCCCCGGCGGACTGCACCTCGTCGAAGAGGAAGACCACGGCGCCCACCGGGTTGAACAGCCGGTGGAAGAGCAGCGCCGCCGCGGTCACCTCGCCGACCGTCACCGCGTCGGCCCGCACCCCGAGGAAGCCGACCACGAGCACCAGCAGCAGCCCGACAAGCTCGGCGCGGTTGGTGCGGTTGCCGAAGCGGGTGAACAGCCCGACAACGTCGATCCCCACCGACGCCGCGCGCCAGGAGGCCGCCTCGACGCGGCGCTGGTGGTCCGCGGCGAGGCCGTGGGCGCGCAGCGTGCCGCTGGCGTGGACGCCGACCACGAGCGCCTCGGCCCGCTCGCCGTTGGCCTCGCGCTCGGCGCGGTAGCGGGGGCCGGACTGCGGCAGGTACCACCGCAGCGCCCACACGTACGCCGGGACCGCGCCGAGGCCGGCCAGGCCCAGGCGCCAGTCCAGCGCGAAGAGCCCCGCGCCGGTGAAGACGATCGCGACCACCGAGGTCATCAGGGTCGGCACGGCGTCGCGCAGCGACTCCTGCACCAGGCGGACGTCGTCGCCCACCCGCGACAGCAGGTCCCCGGCGCCGGCCTCCTCGAGCCGGCCGGCGTCGAGGTGCAGGGCGCGGTCCAGCACCTCCTCGCGCAGCTCGGCCAGCGCGGGCTCGCCGGCCCGGGCCAGCCAGGTCACCGCGACCGTGGTGGCCACGGCCCCCACGACCGCGGCGACCGCGATCAGCGCCGCCGCCACGACCAGCGACGAGGTGGTGCCGCCGGACTCGGCCAGGTCCACGATCCGGCCCAGCACGAGCGGCGCCACCAGGCCCGCCAGCCCCGCGACGGTGAACGCCGCGGCGCTCACGGCCAGCGCGCGCCGGTGCCCGCCGAGGAGCCGCCGCGCCGTGCGCGCCGCCTCGGCGCCCGTCGAGGTCGGCAGCGCGCCGGGCCGGGGCCCGCTCACCGCAGCACCGCCGCGGCGTACGCCGGGTCGTCGAGCAGGTCGGCGTGGGTGCCGGTGGCCGCGACCTCGCCGCCGCGCAGGTGCACGACGAGGTCGGCGCGCGCGAGCAGGGCCGGGCTGGAGGTCAGGACCAGCGTGGTGCGCGGCCCCGTGGGGCCGGGGGTGCGGGGGTGGCGCAGCGCGACGAGGCCCTCGGCGATGCGGTGCTCGGTGACGGCGTCGACGGCGGTGGTGGGGTCGTGCAGCACCAGGCCGGGGGCGTCGGCGGCGAGCGCGCGGGCGAGGGCCAGGCGCTGGCGCTGGCCGCCCGACAGGGTGGTGCCGTCGGCGGCGACGGGCTGGTCGAGGCCGGCGGGGTCGAGGTCGACGACGTCGTCGGCGGCGGAGGCGGCCAGCACCGCGCCCAGCTCGTCGGCGCCGAGCCGGCCCTGCGGGTCGACGTTGCTGCGCAGCGTGCCCTCGAGCAGGTCGACGTGGTGGGGCACCAGCAGCAGCCGCTCGCGGCGCCCGACCAGGGTGAGGTCGGCCAGCGGCGTCCCGTCGAGGCGGAGCGCGCCGGCGGCCGGCGGGGTCTCCCCGCGCAGGAGGGCGCCGAGGGCCGCGGCGTCCGCGGGGTCCTCGGTGACGACGGCGGTCAGGGCCCCGGGGGCGGCGCGCAGGGTGACGCCGCGCAGGGTCGCGACGCTGACGTCGTCGAGGACGACCTCCGGGGCGCCCGTCCCCGGCGGGTCGAGGAGGCCCCCGGTCACGAGCGGAGGGGTCGCGAGCAGGTCGACGACGCGACCCGCCGAGGCACGGGCGCGCGCCAGCTCGGCGACCAGCCGGGTCAGCAGCTGCACCGGCTCCGCGAAGAACTGGGCCAGGCCGACGACGGCCACGAGCTCGCCGATGCTCAGCTGCCCGTCGAGCGCGCGGGCGCCCGCCAGCAGCGCGACGCCGGCGAGGAACAGCCCCGACAGGCCGGTCGCGACGCCGTACACGAGGCCCTCGGAGCGGGCCGCCGCCACGCCGGCGTCGGCGGCGGCGCGGCTGGAGCGGCGGTAGCGGCCGAGCACGACGTCCTCCGCGCGGATGCCGCGCAGCGGCCGGACGCCGCGGACCAGGTCGGTCGCGACCCCGGTGGTGTCGGCGACCGCGGCCTGCGCGGCGGCGCTGCGGCGGGCCAGGCGCGGCGCCAGCAGCTGGGTGACCGCCAGGACGGCCGGCACGCCCAGCAGCACCACGAGCGCGATCAGCGGGTCGATGCGCACCAGCACCACGGCGCTCGCCACGAGCCCCACCACCCCGGCCGCGGTGAACACGAGCTGGCGCACGACCGTGGCGACGGCCTCCGCGTCGCCGGTCGCGAGCGCGAGCACCTCCCCGGGCAGGCGACCGGTGCGGGCGCCCCGCTCGTCGAGGACGTGGGCGGAGATCTCGCCGCGGACCCGGTGGGTCTCCTCCTGCATCGCGCGGAACGCGACGAACGCGCCGAACCGGTAGGAGAAGCTCAGCACCACGAACAGCAGGCACAGCGCCAGCGCCCACCCCACCACCGCGCCCACGTCGCCGGTGGCGACCGCGCGGTCGACGACGACGCCGATCAGCACCGGCACCATCGCCTCGCAGACCTGCCAGCTGCTCGCCAGCGTGGCGGCGCCGAGGACACGGCGCCACTGGCGGGCGAGCGTTCGGCGGACCAGGGCGTCGCCGGTGGTCGGACGCGGGCCCGGCGGGGGAAGGGGCGGCGCGGGTCGGGTGCGGCCGTACCGGCCCCCGGGCGTCCCGCCCGCCGTCGTCCCGGGCTGCGACACCTGGCCTCCTCGTCTCGTGTTAGGTCACCCTAACCGTCTCGTGCCCGCGCGCCGGACGGCCCCGGGCCCCCGTCGCGACCACTAGGGTCGGAGTGCACCCCGAGGAGGGCCCATGAGCCAGTACGACCCGGCCCCCGCCGGCGACCCCACCCCGCCCACGACCGGCCCCGCCGGCACCCCGCCGCCCCCGCCGGCGCCCGCGTCGTCCGGCGCCGCGGACCCGTCGTACGACGAGCGGAGCGGCGCGGGCGAGCCCGCCGACCGCCGCGCCCCGGCCAAGGAGGCGCTGTCGGGCACCCGCACCAGCCACCTGTGGGTCGGCCTGCTGCTGATGGTCGTCGTCCTGGTGCTGCTCGCGGTCTTCATCCTGCAGAACACCCAGGACGTCGACGTCAGCTACTTCGGCGCCACCGCCCAGTCGCCCCTCGCGGTCGCCCTGCTCATCGCCTTCGCCGCGGGCCTGCTCGTCGCCGGCATCGCCGGCACCCTGCGGATCTGGCAGCTGCGCCGCCGGGTGCGCAAGCTCGACCGCTGAGTCCCGCCGGGACGGCGGACCCCGGCCGGCGGGACGCGGCTCAGCCGCCGGTCGAGGAGAAGTGCTGGTAGTCCTCCAGCGAGGTGTAGTCGCCGCCCCACCGCCAGCCGATGGCGGCGAAGGCGCGGACCACGACGCCGTCGGGGCGGATCATGCCGGGGGCGTCGCGGGAGCGGTCGAGGTACGCGGAGGCGAGCTCGGGCACGACGACGTCGCCGCGCCGGTAGGGGTTCTGGAACGGGTTGAGGTCGATCGCCCGGCCGTAGGCGTGCTCGGAGTACGACGTGCCGCCGGTGACGGCGCGGCACACGAACGCGCCCGAGCCGTTGCCGTCGCCGGTCGGCGGGACGTGGAGCTCGTCGGCGCGGGTGATCCGCAGCTCCTCGAGCGGGAACCGGGCCCGCCACAGCGTCCGGAAGACCCCGACCAGGTCGTCGGCCCACACCGAGGCGACGAGCAGCTCGCCGGTGTGGCGGGCGTCGTCGAACCCGACGAAGGTCACCCGCACCCAGGCGAGGTCGTCGGCGGCCACGGGGCAGCCGGGCTCCCAGGTGGACCGCTCCAGCACCCGGGCGGGCACGGGGTCGACCACGCGGCTCGCGAAGCCGGGTCCGGGCAGCGGAGCGATCGTGTCGGGCAGCGTGAACGCCCGCGTCCGCAGCGCCGGCGGCGTCGGGCGGACCTCCCCGAACCCGTCCGGGCCCTCCGGCAGCACCCGCGTGCCGAGCCACGGAGGCGGCACGCTGCCGGGCGCGGGCCGGGGCTCGGTGGACGGCTCGCTGGACGGCCCGGTGGTCGGCTCGGGCGACGAGGACGCCGCGGGGGACGCGCTCGGGGCCGGGTCCGCGGTCGGCGCGCCGGCGCCGCAGGCGGTCGTCAGCAGGGCCGACGCGACGGCGACGGCGGCGCAGAGGTGGCGGGCCCGGGACACGCCCCGAGGCTAGGCTCCGGCCCATGACGACAGCTGCCCAGCTCGCCGCCGAGGTCCGCACCGCGATCGCGGACCAGCCCTACACCGTGGTCGACGAGACCCCGGAGGGGTTCTCGATGCACATCGACGTGGTGGACGCGCGGTGGTGGTCGCTGTTCCACCGCAACGGGCTGAAGAAGACGTGGCGCTGGGACGTGAAGGTCAAGGACGGCGGCACCTACTCGGTGACCGACAAGGCCGCCGAGGTGCGCTGGCAGGCGGGCGCGGACGTCGGCGGCGGGGTGCCCCGGCCGACGCTGAAGTTCGCCGCCGAGTTCTCCGGCGGCACGGCGGTGCAGGTCAGCAAGCAGAAGGTGTGGGCCTTCGACGACTCCGGCCGCTTCACCAACGTCGTCGACTACTCCTTCGACTCCCGCGAGGGCAACGAGCTGATCAACACCGTGGCCCAGCGCATGGGCCTGAGGCGCACGATGAACACCCGCGCGAAGATCGCGCTGTACGTCGCGGTCTTCGCCGCCGTCGGCACCGCGCTGGGCGGGCTGTGGGCCCTGGTCCTGGCCCTCACCGGCAACCTCGGCTGAGCCGGGTCGGGCCGGGTCGGGCCGGGTCGGGCCGGGTCGGTCAGCCCGCCCGGCGCGACTCGTCGACGCGCAGGCTCTTGACGAGCGCCTCGAACTCGGGCGCGAGGACCTTCGCCTGCTCCCCGGTGCTCGTCAGGCTCACGACCAGGACGGCGCGGCGCCGGGGCTGCTCGGGGTCGACCAGGCCGAGCACGGCCTGCAGCCGGGCGAGGACGTACTCGGTGCCGTCGATCTGCGCGACCGACTGGATGATCTGGCTGTAGCCGGGGGACTGCGCGGTGCCGGCGGCGCGACGGTCCATGAGCCGGGCGTCGCCGGTCTCCTCGCGCAGCCGCATCACGCACTCGTCGGCGATCTGCTCCATCGTCGCGTCGTCGGTGCGCCAGCCGCCGCTGAAGGACAGCACCGGGGTGTAGTCGCCCTCGGTGTCGTCGCGCAGCGCCACGAACAGCGCGTTGCGGATCCCCCCGAAGTCGGGCGGCACCGCACGCCACTGCGGGGCGGGCAGGTCGAAGCGGATCGGGACGGGGAAGTCGTCCATGTCGTGCTCCTTCTCAGAAGATGCTGCCGAGGGCGTCGCCCATGGCGTCGCCCGCGTCGCTGAGTCCGTCGCCGATGGCGTCCACGCCGTCGCCGATGCCGTCGCCGATGTCCTGCACGGTGTCGACCACCTCGCCCGGGTCGATCGTGATCTCACCACTGAGGCTGCCGCCGATGCCCAGCGCCGCGCCGAACGAGCCGCCGATCGTGAACGACCCGTCCTCGTTCATGCCGACGTTGACGTCGGCCTCCACGCCGGCGCCGACCCAGCCCTCGGCCGTGCCGGCGACACCGACGCCGCCGACCTCGCCGGAGGCGCCGATCTCGCCGCGGGCACCCACGAACGCCTCGCCGCCCGCGTGGACGCCGTCGGGACCGATGCCCGCGTCGACGCCGGCCTCGACGCCGACCATGGCGTTGCCCTCGACGCCGATCTCCACCGGGCCGGCGGCCAGGCTCGCGGAGCCCTCCGCCTGCGCCAGGTAGCCGGCGGCCCCCGCGTTGGCCTGCAGGCCGTCCTCGCCGAGCGTCATGCCGGCCTCGGCCTCGTAGCCGATGCCGTGGACGCCGCCCTGCGCGTTGGCCGTGACCGGCCCGTACTGGTCGGTGACGCTGCCCTCCGCGCCGTACACGGAGTCGCCGGCCTCGACCGAGCCGAGGTCGACGCTGACGCCGAGGCCGTCGTCGTCCTCGCCGGGCTCGGTCGCGTCGGACTGCACGTCGGAGTCGTCGACGTCGGTGAGCCCGTCGCCGTCGAGGTCGGGGTCGACGTCGTCGGTGACGCCGTCGCCGTCGGTGTCGGTGTTCTGCGCGGCACCGTCGCCCCAGCCGCCCTCCCACGACCACGTCGGGTCGGCCTCGTTCTCCGAGACGGTGGTCGTGGTGTCGCCGAAGCCGCCCTCGTCGTCCTCGCCGCCGGGGCCGGTCATCGCCCCGGGCAGCCGTCCGACGCTCTCGCCGGCGGTCTCCGCGGAGGTGACGACGTCCTCGCGGGCCTCGGCGAGCAGCTCCTGCGCCTCCTGCCGCAGCGCCACGCCCGGGTCGAGGAAGATGCCGGGCCGCGGCGGCAGGGACGCCGGGCCGGCGCCGCCGATGGTCGGGACGGGCCGGTCGAGGGCGGCGTTGTAGGTGGCGACCGCGTCGTTGTGCGCGGTCAGCGCCTGCTGGGTGGCCTGCTCGCCCTCGCGCCACTTGGCGATGGCGCGCCGGGCCTTGTCCTGCGCGGAGGACAGCACTCCGGCGTGGTCGCCGAGCTTGGTCTCGACCTCGAGCAGGTCGTCGGCGATGTCGGCCCAGGGCCGCACCGAGCTGCGGTAGGTCGCGTCGAAGGCGTCGGCGGCGAGGCCCTCCCACTGCGGCACGCTCACGCCCGCGAGCGTGTCGTGGACGGCGTTCATGTGGCGGCCCTCGTCGCCGAACGCCGTGGCGGCGGTGCGGACCTGGCCGGGCTCACCGGGCACCAGCTGCGTGGGGTCCTCGGTCTCGCC
This sequence comes from Nocardioides lentus, assembly GCF_039529515.1. Taxonomy (NCBI): domain Bacteria; kingdom Bacillati; phylum Actinomycetota; class Actinomycetes; order Propionibacteriales; family Nocardioidaceae; genus Nocardioides; species Nocardioides lentus. The sequence continues at coordinate 45,455 of NZ_BAAAMY010000001.1, read as the reverse complement.
GAGCTCCTTGACCTCCATCGCGCTCACACCGCCCCGCTCAGGCCGACGAACCCGGCCCCGGACGCGGTGTCCTGCGTGGTGAAGTCGACGCGCGTGTCGCGCAGGCTGCCGGCCTTGGTGGTCGCCTCCGCCGCCAGCTCGTGCATCGCCGACTCCACGCCCCGCTTGCCGGCGTCGACCCAGGAGGCCAGGGTCGGGTGGCCGAAGACCTCGGCCGTGGCGGCGGCGAGGTTCATCGTGCGGGTGCGCGACCCGGCGACGGCGTCCTCGATCTGTCCGGCTGCGGTGTCGAGCTGCTCACCGACTCTGACGGTCATGGGCGGAGGTCTCCTCGGGTGTCGCGGAGGTGGTCACCAGCACGTCTACCCGCCAGGTCGGCGCGGAAACCTCCTCCGCCCGACTCAGTCCGACCCGGGTGTGCGGCGCAGGAGCAGGCCGGTGCCCGCGGGGAGGTCGACGACCGACCCCGCGACGCCGGGCGCGGTCGGGGTGGTGACCAGCACGTCCCACCCTCCGGCGGGCAGCGGGTGCGTCGCGGGCTCGTGCCCGAGGTTGGCGACCAGCAGCGTGTCGCGGCGCGCCAGGGTGAACACGCGGGTCCGCTCGTCGGCCGTCGCGCGCACCGCGGTGAACGAGGGGTCGGTCAGTGCCGGCACCGACCGGCGCACCTCGGCGAGTCGGCGGTAGAGCGCGAGCAGGACGGCGTGACGGCCGCCCTCGGCCTCGGACCAGTCGAGCTTGCTCGCCGTGAAGGTGGCCGGGTCCTGCGGGTCCGGGACCGTGTCGGGGTCCCAGCCCATCCTGGCGAACTCCTCGATCCGGCCGTGGCGGGTGGCCTCGGCGATCTCGGGGTCCGTGTGGGAGGTGAAGAACGCGAACGGCGTCGACGCCGCCCACTCCTCGCCCTGCCAGAGCATCGGGGTGAAGGGCCCCAGGAGCGTCAGCATCGCCGCGAGGGCGAGCCGGTCGTCGTCGAGGTGGCCGGGCGCGGGGTCCGAGAGCCGGTCGCCGCGGGCACGGTTGCCGACCTGGTCGTGGTTCTGGTTGGCCACCACCAGCCGCCAGGTCGGCAGGTGCTCGACGTCGACGGGCCGGCCGTGGTCGGCCTCGCGGAAGGAGCTGTAGGTGCCGTCGTGGAAGAAGCCGCGCTCGCAGACCTTCGCCAGCGCCGAGAGCGGCTCGAAGTCGGCGTAGTAGCCGGAGGTCTCGCCGGTCAGCGCGACGTGGACGGCGTGGTGGTAGTCGTCGCTCCACTGCGCGTCGAGGCCGCGGCCGCCGCCCTCACGGGGGGTGACCATGCGGGTGTCGTTGAGGTCGGACTCGGCGATCAGCGTCAGCGGACGGCGCTGGTGCGCGGACAGGGCGGCGACCTCGACCGCCATCTCCTCCAGCAGGTGCACCGGCGAGGAGTCGACCAGCGCGTGCACGGCGTCGAGCCGCAGTCCGTCGACGTGGTAGTCGCGCAGCCACATCGCGACGTTGTCGAGCACGTAGCGGCGGACCTCGCCCGAGCCCTCGGCGTCGAGGTTGACCGCGTCGCCCCAGGTGGTGCGGCCCTCCGTGAGGTAGGGCCCGTACGCCGGGAGGTAGTTGCCCGAGGGGCCGAGGTGGTTGTAGACGACGTCCTGGACCACGCCGAGGCCGGCCGCGTGGCAGCCGTCGACGAAGCGCTGGTACGCCGCGGGCCCGCCGTACGTCTCGTCGACGGCGAACCAGCCGACCCCGTCGTAGCCCCAGTTGTGGGTGCCGTCGAAGGAGTTGACGGGCATCAGCTCGACGAGGTCGACGCCGATGGAGCGGAGGTGGTCGAGCCGGCCGAGGGCGGCGTCGAGGGTGCCCTCGGGGGTGAAGGTGCCGACGTGCAGCTCGTAGACCACCGACCCGGCGAGCTGGCGGCCGGTCCACGCGCCGTCCGTCCAGGCGTCCGGGTCGAGCTCGACGGTGCGCGAGCGGCCGTGGACGCCGTCGGGCTGGCGCCGCGAGCGGGGGTCGGGCAGCACGGTGTCGGCGCCGTCGAGTCGGTAGCCGTAGTCGACCTCGCCGGTCTCGGGCACCCGCGGGTCCGGCGCGCCGTCGGGGCCGTCGGGGGTCCACCAGCCGCCGTCGCGGGGGCGGAGGGCCACGGCGTCGTCGCCGACGACGAGGTCGACCGCGGCGGCCGCGGGGGCCCAGACGTCGAAGCGGCTCATCGGGTCTCCTCCCCGGCGTGGTCGGTGGGGAGCAGCAGCGCGACGGGGTAGGCCGCGAGCAGTTCGTCGAGGCGGACCGCGCCGTCCCAGCGCCGTCCGGTCAGCGCGTCGGTGACGCCGCCGGCGGGCAGCCGCAGCACGGTGTCGCCCCAGCCGCCGCGCTCGGCGAGGCCCACGGGCAGCCGGGTGGCCACGGTGACGGCGCCACCGCGGTCGAAGGCGACCACGTGGTCGGCGGCGTCACCCTCGGCGAGCAGCGGCTCGTAGGCGGTGAACAGCCCGGGGTGCTCGCGGCGGGCGTGCAGCGCGGCGTGCACGAGGTGCAGCTTGGCGGCCCCGGAGTCGTCGCGACCGCCCACCCACGGAGGCCGGACGCCGGCAACGACCGCGTCCAGCACGGAGCGGCGCACGGCGTAGTCGACCGGCCGGCGGTTGTCGGGGTCGACGAGGCTCTGCTCCCACAGCTCGGAGCCCTGGTAGACGTCGGGGACGCCGGGCATCGTCAGCGAGACCAGCTTGGCCGCGAGGGCGTTGGACTGGCCGGGGGTGACGACGACCTCGAGGAGCTCGTCGAGGACGGCGCGCACCCGCCGGTCGTCGAAGGCCGCGTCGACGCAGGCGTGGACGGCGGCCTCGTACTCGGCGTCGACGTCGGTCCACTGCGTGCGGTCGCCGGCCTCGCGCATCGCCTTCTCGGCGTAGGCGTGGAGGCGGTCGCGGTACTGCTCCCGGGTGTCCGGGTCCTGCGATCCCGGCCACGCGCCGAGGACCGCCTGCCACAGCAGGGAGCCGAACGACGGGTCGGGGACGGGGACCAGGTCGAGCAGGCGGTCCAGGGCCCGCTCCCAGGTCGCCGGCACCTCCGCGAGCACCGAGATCCGGGCCCGCACGTCCTCGCCGCGCTTGGTGTCGTGGGTGGACCCCGCGACCATCGCGTGGGGCCAGGCGTGCAGGCGGCGGGCCATGACGGCGTGGAAGTCGCCCGTGGTGAGGGACCACACCGACGGGTCGCCGCCGACCTCGCACAGCGAGGTGAGCCGCGAGGTGCGGTAGAACGCGCAGTCCTCGACGCCCTTGGCCATCACCATGCCGCTCGTCTGCTGGAAGCGCAGCGCGGGCGGGGCGTCGGCGTCGCCGAGCACCGCGACCGCGGTCTCGAGCACGTCGTCGAGGTCGGGCCGGTGGCGCAGCGCGGCCGCGTGCGCGTCGGCGAGGTGCTCGGCGCCGTGGGGCAGGTAGGAGCGGTAGGTGCCGAAGCAGGCGAGCAGCTCGGCGACCGCGTCGACGAGGGCCTCGTCGGTGTGCCCGCCGACCCCGTGGGCGCGCAGCTCGCGCACGATCCGGCGGACCTCGGAGCCGAGGATGGTGTCGGCGACGGTGCGCTTCGTGCCGTGGACCATGGCCGCCCAGTCGTGGGGGCGCGCGGCGAGGCGTGCCTCGAGGGCGGTCAGCGGCTCCTCGCCGGCCGGGTCGACGAGCAGCCGGTCGACCAGCGCCATCGCGTCGTAGCCGGTGGTGCCGGCGGTGGCCCAGGACTCCGGCAGCTCCTCGGAGCCGGGCCCGACGCCCTCGAGGATCTTCTCGACGAGCACGTAGGCGTCGCCGGTGAGCGCGGCGAGGTCCGCGAGGTAGCCCTCGGGGTCGCGCAGGCCGTCCGGGTGGTCGACCCGCAGGCCGTCGACGAGCGGCTCGCGCCCCTCGCCCGCGAACCAGCGCCCGATCTGCTCGTGGGAGGCGTCGAACCAGCGACGCTCCTCGACCCGGATCCCGGCCAGCGTGTTGACCGCGAAGAAGCGGCGGTAGTTCAGCCCGTGGTCGGCCTCGCGCCACAGGGCGAGGCGGTAGTGCTGCGCGGCGTGGGTGGCCTCGACGTCGCCGGCCACGAGCGTGCCGGGCGCCACCGGGAAGCGGTGGTCGTGGTAGCGGATCTCGCCGTCCTCGAGGCGCAGCGCCCCGCCCCAGTCGTCGACGTCGTCGTCGCCGAGGACGGGGACGACGAGGCGCCCCCGTGAGGCCTCGTCGTCCCCGCCGCCGGTCCAGTCCACGTCGAACGCGTCGGCGTACGTCGAGGACGGTCCGTGGGTGAGCAGGTCCCACCACCAGTCGTTGGCGGCCGGGGTGGCCACGCCGACGTGGTTGGGGACGATGTCGACCAGCACGCCCAGGCCGAGGCGGCGCGCCTCGGCCGCGAGCCGGGTCAGGCCGGGCAGCCCGCCGCGGGAGGCGTCGACGCGGTGGTGGTCCACCACGTCGTACCCGTGGTCGGAGCCCGGCTCCGCGGCCAGCAGCGGCGACAGGTAGACCCAGTCGACGCCGAGGTCGTGCAGGTAGGTCAGGGTCCGCGTCGCCTCGGTGAGGTCGAACGCCTCGGTGACCTGGAGCCGGTAGGTGCTGACAGGCACGCGGCCGGCCGCGCCCGACCTCGACGTGGGGGCCGTGCTCATCTCGCGATCATCCCTCGCTGACGGGCTGCGCCCGGTCGTTGTAGGCCGCGATGGACGCGGCGACGGAGTGGTCCACCTCGGGCGCGGGGGGCTGGGTCTCCCGCAGCACCATCAGGCTGGAGGAGGACATGGGCAGCGTCGAGCCGGGCTCGAGCCCGGTCGAGCCGGTGGCGTCGCCGGCGGTGTCGATCACGACGTCCCAGCCGTCGGCGTACTCGGCCGGCGGCAGGACGATCTCGGCGTCGCCGTCGGCGTTGAAGTACAGCAGGAAGTGGTCGTCGGTGATGGTGCCGCCGCGGGCGTCCTTGCCGGCGATGCCGTGGCCGTTCAGGTACATGCCCAGCGCCTGCGCGGGGTCCTCGCCGTGCCAGTCCTCGTCCTCCATCGGGCGCCCGTCGAGGTGCAGCCAGACGATGTCGTTGAGGCGGTCGCCCTCGTCGCCGGTCGGCACGCGCACCTCGTCACCGGTGAAGAACCGCTTGCGGCGGAACGTCGGGTGGTCGTGGCGCAGCTTGGTGACGGCGGCGGTGAACTCGACCAGGGGGCCGTCGACGTCCTCCCAGTCCATCCACGCGATCTCGGAGTCCTGGGCGTAGGTGTTGTTGTTGCCGCCCTGGGTCCGGCCCATCTCGTCGCCGTGCAGGATCATCGGCACGCCCTGGCTGAGCAGCAGGGTGGCGAGGAAGTTGCGCTGCGCGCGGGCCCGCCGGGCCAGCACCTCGGCGTCGTCGGTGGGACCCTCGACGCCGAAGTTCTGCGAGCGGTTGTGGCTCTCGCCGTCGTTGTTGTCCTCGCCGTTGGCGTCGTTGTGCTTCTCGACGTAGGACACGAGGTCGCGCATCGTGAAGCCGTCGTGGGCGGTGACGAAGTTGATGCTCGCCACCGGGCGGCGCCCGGAGTGCTCGTAGAAGTCGCTGGAGCCGGCGAGGCGGCTGGCGAACTCGCCCAGGCTGGGCTCGCCGCGCCAGAAGTCGCGCACGGTGTCGCGGTAGGCGCCGTTCCACTCCGCCCACTGGGGCGGGAACCCGCCGACCTGGTAGCCGCCGGGGCCGACGTCCCAGGGCTCGGCGATGAGCTTGACCTGGCTCACGACCGGGTCCTGCTGCACGAGCTCGAAGAACGTCGCGAGCCGGTCCACGTCGTAGAACTCGCGCGCGAGGGCGCTGGCGAGGTCGAAGCGGAAGCCGTCGACGTGCATCTCGGTGACCCAGTAGCGCAGCGAGTCCATGATCAGCTGCAGCGAGTGGGGCTGGCGCACGTTGAGGGAGTTCCCCGTGCCCGTGTAGTCCATGTAGTACTGCGGGTCGTCCTCGACCAGGCGGTAGTACGCCGGGTTGTCGATGCCCTTGAAGCTCAGGGTCGGACCGAGGTGGTTGCCCTCCGCGGTGTGGTTGTAGACCACGTCGAGGATGACCTCGATGCCCGCGGTGTGCATCGCCTTGACCAGGGCCTTGAACTCCTGCACCTGGTGGCCGGCGTCGCCGGTGGCGGCGTAGTCGGCGTGCGGCGCGAAGAAGCCGAGGGTGTTGTAGCCCCAGTAGTTGCGCAGGCCCTTCTCGAGCAGGGTGTTGTCCTGCACGAACTGGTGGACCGGCATCAGCTCGATCGCCGTCACCCCGAGCTTCCGGAGGTGGTCGGTGACCGCGGGGTGGGCCAGCCCGGCGTACGTGCCCTTCTGCTCGTCGGGCACCTCGGGGTGCTGGATCGTCATGCCCTTGACGTGGGCCTCGTAGATGACCGTCTCGTTGAGGGGGACGCGCGGGGCGCGGTCGCCCTCCCAGTCGAAGAACGGGTTGATGACGACGCCGAGCGTCATGTGGGGACCGGAGTCCTCGTCGTTGCGCGAGTCGGGGTCGTCGAAGTCGTAGCCGAACAGCGACGGGTCCCAGTCGATCTCGGCGTACGTGGCCTTGGCGTAGGGGTCCAGCAGCAGCTTGGTGGGGTTGCAGCGCAGCCCGTTGGCGGGGTCCCAGGGGCCGTGGACGCGGTAGCCGTAGCGCTGGCCCGGCTGCACGGTCGGCAGGTAGCAGTGCCAGACGTAGGCGTCGACCTCGGTCAGCTCGACGCGGGTCTCGGTGCGCTCGCCGTCGGGCGACACCTCGAACAGGCACAGCTCGACCCGCTCGGCCACCTCGCTGAACAGCGCGAAGTTGGTGCCGCTCCCGTCGAACGTCGCCCCCAGCGGGTAGGGCTCTCCCGGCCAGCTCTCCACCACGTGCGTCTCCTACGAGTCGGGCCGGCGTCCGGCTTTTGAACGATCAAACTAGCGGTCGAGGGGTAGTACCCGCTCATCGTGGCGAACAGTTCCTGCCCTCGTCACCCGGTGGACGCGCCGTCGCGCCGAGTCGGCCCGGATGCGCACGGTCGGGGCGTCGAGTCGGCCCGGATGCGCACGGTTGGGGCGTCGAGTCGGCCCGGATGCGCACGGTCGGGGCGTCGAGTCGGCCCGGATGCGCACGTCGCCACCGGGCTCGCCGCCGGTCGGGTGGCGACCTAGGCTCGGTGCGAGCCCATGACGACCCCCATGACGACCCCCGTGACCGACCCTGCCGCCGGCCCTGACCGGGACACGCCGCCACCGCTGCTGCTGGCGGTCGACGCGCCGTCGCTGCTGCACCGGGCGCACCACGCGCGGGTCGCCTCGGACCTGCGCGACCGGGGCGGGCGCCCGGCGTGGGCGCTGCACGGGATGCTCCGGCAGGTGCTGGACGCGGTGGAGCGGTTCGCGCCCGACCGGGTGGTGCTCGGCTTCGACGACCGTCGCGCGTCGGAGCGGGCGGACCGGTTCGGCGCCTACAAGGCGGGCCGGGCCGAGAAGCACCCCGAGCTGGTCGAGCAGATCGACCGCGCCGCGGCGATGCTCGACGCGATGGGGCTGCACACCGTCACCCCGGCGGGCCTCGAGGCCGACGACGTCACCGCGTCCGCCGCGACGTGGGCGCGCCGCGAGGGCTGGGAGTGCGTCGTGGTGACCTCCGACCGTGACGCCTTCGCCCACATCTCGGAGTCGACGAAGGTGCTGCGGCTCATCAACGGCGGCATCCACGCCTCCCCGCTCCTGGACCCCGCCAAGCTCTTCACCATGTACGGCGTGCCGGCGGGCCACTACCTCGACTACGCGGCCCTGCGCGGCGACGCCAGCGACAACCTGCCGGGGGTCTCCGGCATCGGCGAGAAGGCGGCCGCGCTGCTGCTGGAGGCGGCGGGGTCGATGCAGGCGGTGTGGGCGGACGTCGAGCACGCCGGCGGCGCGACCCTCGTCGCGGCGCTCGACTCGCTCGCCGTCGAGCGCAACGGCCGACGGGTCGGCGCGGGCGTGCTGCGCCGGCTGGTCGCCGACGGGGCGCGGGAGCAGTTCGAGTTCAACCGCTCGATGATGGCGGGGCGCGACGACCTCGACCTCGGCCTCACCCCCGACGTACGACGCTCGACGGGCGCGCTGCCGCTGGCCGAGGACGCGGTGGCCCGCGTGGCCGGCCACCTCGGGGTCACGACGACGACCGACCTCGCCGTCCGGGTGCTGTGCGGGACGACGCCGGCCTCACGAGGGGCCTGACCCGACCCGCCACCTGCGCACCCGGGCCGACTCGGCGCCGATCTTGTGCGCACCCGGGCCGACTCGGCGCCGTTTTCGTGCGCACCCGGGCCGACTCGGCGCTCAGTCGTCGGCGAGCTCCGGCGGGAAGCCGCCGGTGGCGACGGGCGACCAGCGGGTCGGGGTGACGCGGATCAGCGACTTGCCCTGGTCGCGCATGGCCTGGCGGTACTCGTCCCAGTCGCTGTGCTCGCCCGCGATGGCGCGGAAGTAGTCGACCAGCGGCTCGATCGCCTCCGGGACGTCCAGCACCTCGACGTCGCCGTCGACCTGGATCCAGGCGGCGTCGAACTCGTCGGAGAGCACCAGCACGCTGGCCTTCTCGTTGCGCCGGGCGTTGGCGGTCTTCGCCCGCTGCGGGTACGTCGCGATCACGATGCGGCCCTCGTCGTCGACCCCGCCGGTGACGGGGGAGGACTGGGGGGCGCCGTCCTTGCGGCTCGTGATCAGGACCATGTGGTGACGGGGCCGGACGAACTCCAGCATCCCGTCGCGGTCGACCTCGTCGCTCGTCGCCAGCTTGCGTGCCATGGCCGCCACGATATCGAGCGGGCAAGGGCGGCTACCGTCACCGGGCGTGAGGATCTTCGTGGCCGTCCGCCCCGACGAGGAGGCCGTCGCCGACCTCGAGGAGTTCCTCGAGCCGCGCCGCGACGCCCTGCCCGAGGGCTGGCGCTGGGCGGCGAGCGAGCAGTGGCACGTGACCCTCGCCTTCGCCGACGACGTCGACGAGTGGCGCGTGGAGGAGCTGGTCGAGCGCGTCGGCGACGCCGTCGCCCACCGCGCGGCGCCCGCCCTCGCGGTCGCCGGCGGCGGGGCGTTCCCGCACCCCGACGGCGCGAAGGTGCTGTGGGCCGACCTGGCCGGCGACGCGGGCGACCTCACCGACCTCAGCGCCGTGACGCGGCAGGCCGCCACCCGGGCCGGCGTACGCGTCGACGGGCAGGCGTTCCGTCCCCACCTCACCGTGGCCCGCTCCGCGCGCCCGGCGCAGGCGACGTCGTGGGTCCGCCTCCTCGACGCGTACGCCGGGCCCGACTGGCTCGCCGACGAGGTCGAGGTCGTCGCGTCCCACCTCGGCGAGGGTCCCCGCGGGCGCCCGCGCCACGAGGTCCTCGCCTCCCTGCCGCTGCGCGTCGAGGACTGAGCCGTGGCGCCCGCCCGACCCGCCGACGCCCGGTCCGCCGCCGCGGGCCGTGGTCCCCGCCGCCCCCGACCGACGCCGCCGTCGCTCGGCGGCCTCGAGGGGCGCGACCCGGCCGACGTCGACTGGGACGCGGGCCTCGACGGCGCCCGGGTCGTCGGCGCCGACCTGTCGGGGCGGCGCCTGGACGGCGTCACCTGGCAGGAGTCGGAGCTCGTCGACCTCCGCGCCGACGGTGCCCGCTGGGAGGGCTGCCGGCTCCTCGACGTGCGCCTGGACCGGCTGGACGCCCCCGACCTCCTCGCGCCCGGGTCGACCTGGCGTGACAGCGAGGTCCTCGGCTCCCGGGTCGGCGCCCTCGGCCTGCACGGCGCGAAGGTCACCTCGCTGCGCGTCGCGGGGAGCAAGGTCGACTACCTGAACCTGCGTGGCGCGGAGGTCGCCGACCTGGTGCTGGAGGACTGCACGATCGGCGAGCTCGACCTCGCCGACGCGCGCCTGGCCCGGGTCTCCCTCGACGGCTGCACGATCGGCACCCTCGACGTGCGCGCCGCCGGCCTGGTCGACGTCGACCTGCGCGGCGCCCGCCTCGACGCCGTCGACACCCCCGCGGGGCTGCGCGGGGCCACGGTCACCCACGCCCAGCTCCTCGACCTCGCGCCCGCGCTCGCCCGCGAGGCCGGGCTGCTCGTCGACTGAGCGGCCGGCCCCGCCCCGGGGTCCGCGCCGCGTGGGACGCCCGCCGCCGTCGGTGATCGCGGCTAGGTTCAGCACCGTGAGGACACGGGCGTGAGGATCGGGGTGGCGCGCGAGACGCGCCGGGGGGAGACACGGGTCGCCGTCGTGCCCGAGGTCGCCGAGCGGCTGGTCGCGCTCGGCGCCGACGTGCTTGTCGAGCCCGGAGCCGGCGAGGCGGCCGGCTTCGCCGACGAGGCCTACGCCGCGGCGGGCGCGACGCTCTCCGGGGAGGCGCTCGAGGCGGCCGAGCTGGTGCTCGCCGTGCAGCCGCCGGCGCCCGCCACCGTCCGCCGGATCCCGCGCGGGGCGGCGCTGGTGTCGTTCCTGCCGGTCGGGGCCACCGACACCGTCGCCGAGCTGCGCGACCACGGCGTCGACGCCTGGGCCGTCGAGCTGCTGCCCCGGATCTCGCGGGCCCAGGCGATGGACGCCCTGTCGTCGCAGGCCCTCGTGGCCGGCTACCGCAGCGCGATCGTCGCCGCCGGCCTGCTGCGACGGTTCTTCCCACTCAACATGACCGCCGCCGGCACGGTGCCGCCCGCCCAGGTGCTCGTCCTCGGTGCCGGCGTCGCCGGCCTCCAGGCGATCGCGACCTGCCGGCGCCTCGGCGCCGTGGTCAAGGCGTACGACGTGCGCCCGGCCGCGGCCGAGGAGATCGCGTCGATGGGCGCCGAGGCCGTGACGCTCGACCTCGAGGACCTCTCCGGCGAGGGCGGCTACGCCCGCGCGGCCGACGCCGAGACCGCGGAGCGCCAGCGCGAGCTGCTCGCGCCGTACGTCGCGGCGGCGGACGCCCTGGTCACCACCGCGGCCGTGCCCGGCCGACCCGCGCCGCTGCTGGTCACCCGCGCGATGGTCGAGCAGATGGGTCCCGGCTCGGTCGTCGTCGACCTCGCCGCGGAGTCCGGCGGCAACGTCGAGGGCTCCGAGCCCGGCCGGGTGCTGCGCATCGGCGAGGCGCAGGTCTGGGGCGGCGAGAACGTCCCGGCCCAGATGCCCGAGCCCGCCTCCCGGCTGTACTCCCAGAACCTCCTCGCGCTGGTCACCCTGATGACCACCCACGAGCCGGAGACCGACCCCGGGCCCGACGAGCCCCCCGAGCCGGGCGCCGGGGTCGTCGAGGTGCCGGCGCCGACGCGCGGGCCGCTGCGCTTCGCCCCCGACTTCGACGACGAGATCGTCGCCACCTCCTGCGTCGTGCACCGCGGCGTGGTCGTCCACGAGGCGACCCGCGCCACCCTCCAAGGCGGTTCCCTGTGATCGAGCTCCTGACCATCCTCGTGCTGAGCGTCTTCGTCGGGGTCGAGGTGATCTCCAAGGTCTCCTCGACGCTGCACACCCCGCTGATGTCGGGGGCCAACGCCATCCACGGCGTGATCCTGCTCGGCGCCGTCCTCGTCACCGGCTCGACGAGCGAGCCCGCCCTCGTGGCGCTCGGCCTGGTCGCGATCGTGCTGGCGACGGTCAACATGGTCGGCGGCTTCGTCGTGACCGACCGGATGCTGCAGATGTTCGCCCGGCGCCGACCGGGCCCCGGCGGCCCGACCGGCCGGGGCGCCCCGGCCGGCCCGAGCGCCCCGCGGGGGCAGCAGTGACCCTCGACGCCACCCCCACCTGGGCGCAGCTGGTCTACCTGCTCTGCGCCGTCGGCTTCATCCTGGCCCTCAAGGGCCTCTCGGGACCGCGCACCGCCCGCGCCGGCAACCTCGTCGGTGCGGCCGCCGCGGTCGTCGCCTGCGCGCTGCCGTTCCTCTACCTCGACCTCGACCACGTCGTCCTGATGCTGGTCGCGATCGCGGTCGGCGCCGGTCTGGGCGTGTACGGCGCCCGCGTCGTGCGCATGACGCAGATGCCGCAGATGGTGGCCCTGTTCAACGGCGTCGGCGGCGGGGCCGCCGCGCTGGTGGCGCTCGTCGAGCTCCACGCCTACCTCCCGGTCGGCGACGTCCTGGGCTGGGACACCTGGGCGATCACGGCGTTCACGGTCGTTGTCGGCGCCGTCTCCTTCGCGGGGTCGGTGGTCACGTTCGCCAAGCTGCAGGAGCTGATGACCTCCCGCCCGGTCGTGTTCCCGGGGCTGCCGGTCGCCGCCGTGGTCGTGGTGGTCCTCGCGCTGGCGGGGGCGGTCTGGCTGAGCGTCGGCGGGGAGTCGCTGTGGCTCGGCTTCGCGCTCGGCCTGCTCGGGCTCGTGCTCGGCGTCCTGCTCGTGCTGCCCGTCGGCGGGGCGGACGTGCCGATCGTGATCTCCCTGCTCAACGCCTTCACCGGCCTGACCGTCGCGGGCGGCGGCTGGCTGCTCGGCAACACCGTCCTGCTCGTCGCCGGCACGCTGGTCGGCGCCTCCGGCACCTTCCTGACGCTGCTCATGGCCCGCGCGATGGGTCGCCCGGTCACCGGGATCCTGTTCGGCGCGCTGCGGGGCGGCTCCACGGCCGGGTCGACGGCGCTCTCGGACCGTCCGGTGCGCTCCGGCACGGCCGACGACGTCGCCATCACGCTCGCCTACGCCGACCGCGTGATCGTGGTCCCCGGCTACGGGCTGGCCGTCGCGCAGGCCCAGCACACCCTGCGCGAGCTGGTCGACGTGCTCCACGAGCGGGGGGTGCGCGTCGACTACGCCATCCACCCGGTCGCCGGCCGGATGCCCGGCCACATGAACGTGCTGCTCGCCGAGGCGCAGGTGCCCTACGAGCAGCTGGTCGAGATGGACCGGATCAACGGCGAGTTCCCCCGCACCGACGTGGTCCTCGTCGTCGGCGCCAACGACGTCGTCAACCCGGCGGCGCGCACCGAGAAGGCGTCACCGATCTACGGCATGCCGATCCTCGACGCCGACAAGGCGCGTCAGACGGTGTTCCTCAAGCGGTCGATGCGCCCGGGCTTCGCCGGCATCGAGAACGAGCTGCTGCACCAGCCCGGCACGATGCTGCTCTTCGGCGACGCGCGCGAGTCGCTCACCGACGTGCTCGCGGGGGTCAAGGCGCTCTGAGCCGGGGCGCCGCGCGGACCTACTGGGCCACGCCGTACAGGCGGTCGCCGGCGTCACCGAGGCCCGGGACGATGTAGCCGACCTCGTTGAGGCGCTCGTCCATGGCGGCCGTGACGACGGTGACCGGCACGTCGACGCCCTCGAGGTCGCGCTCGAGCCGCTCGCAGCCCTCGGGTGCGGCGAGCAGGCAGATCGCGGTGATGTGGTCGGCGCCGCGGTCGACGAGGAAGCGGATGGCCGCGGCGAGGGTGCCGCCGGTGGCGAGCATGGGGTCGAGCACGTAGCACTGGCGTCCCGACAGGTCGTCGGGCAGCCGCTCGGCGTACGTCGCGGCCTCGAGGGTCTCCTCGTTGCGGACCATCCCGAGGAAGCCGACCTCCGCGGTCGGCAGCAGCCGCACCATCCCGTCGAGCATCCCGAGGCCGGCCCGCAGGATGGGGACGACGAGCGGCTTCTCGGCGAGGCGGACGCCGGTCGTGGGGGAGACCGGGGTGGTGATCTGCACGGTCTGCACCCGCACGTCGCGCGTGGCCTCGTAGGCCAGCAGCGTCACCAGCTCGTCGGCGAGGCGCCGGAAGGTCGGCGAGTCCGTGCGTACGTCGCGCAGCGTGGTCAGCTTGTGGGCGACGAGCGGGTGGTCGACGACGTGGGTCCGCATGACCCGCAGCGTAGTGGTCCGCGAGACTGGCCCCCGTGTGGGAAGACGCGATGCGCGAGGCGCTCGCCGAGGCCGCCCTCGCCGGGCGGGCCGGTGACGTGCCGGTGGGCGCCGTCGTGCTCGACGACGCCGGCGCCGTCGTCGGCCGGGGCCACAACCGCCGCGAGGCGGACGGCGACCCCACCGCCCACGCCGAGGTGCTCGCGCTGCGCGCGGCCGCCGTCGCCCGCGGCGAGTGGCGGCTGACCGGCTGCACGCTCGTGGTCACGCTCGAGCCCTGCACCATGTGTGCCGGCGCCGCCGTCCTCGCCCGCGTGGACCGGGTCGTCCTCGGCGCCTGGGACGACCGCGCCGGCGCGGCCGGCAGCCTGTGGGACGTGGTGCGGGACCGGCGCCTGAACCACCGACCCGAGGTCGTCCCCGGCGTGCTCGCCGAGACCTGCGCCGGCGTGCTCGACGCCTTCTTCGCGACCCGGCGCGACCCCGACGGCCACCGGGCCGGGCCGGTCTAGCCGCCCAGCCCGAGCAGGCCCACCATCACCGGCAGCAGCAGGACGATGAGGATCGCGCCGATGATGTCGAAGGAGAAGCCCGAGCGGATCATCTTCGTGATCGGCACGACGCCGGAGCCGTAGACGATCGCGTTCTGCGGCGTCGAGACCGGCAGCATGAAGCCGAACGACGCGGCGAACGTCGCCGCCAGCGCCGGCACGAACGGGTTGACGTCGGCGGCCAGGGCGATCGGGATGATGATCGGGACGACCACCGCGGCCGCGGCCGTGTTGGAGGTGGTCTCCGAGATCACGATCGCCAGGATCGCGGCGAAGATCGTGATGGCGAAGACGTTGGTCAGCCCGAGCAGGTCGAAGGAGCCCTCGCCGATGGTGAGCGCGAGGCCGGTCGACTCCAGCAGGGAGCCGAAGATGATGCCGGTGCCGAACAGCACGACGGTGCCCCAGTCGATCTTGGCGGCGTCGGACCAGCGCAGCGTGTACTCCCGGTCCTTCCAGCTCGTGGGCAGCACGAACAGCAGCGAGGCGCCCAGCACGGCGACGACGCCCTCGTTGAGCCGGCCGCTCACCGTCTCGTAGATCGCGGAGTCGGTGGTGTAGAGCAGCGCGATGATGCCGGGGAAGATCCACAGCGTCACGGTGATCCCGAAGGCGACGAGGGTGTTGCGCTCCGCGACGGTCAGCTTCCCCAGCTTGGCCTTCTCCTCGCGGACGTACTCCTCGACGCCCTCGAGCTCGCGGATCTCCGGCCTGTTGAGGAGCAGCAGGATGATCGCCAGCGCGACGAACATCAGCGCGCAGATCGGCAGCGCCATCAGCATCCAGTCGAGGAAGCTGATCGCCTCGCCGGTGGCCTCCTCGATCAGGCCGCGACCGATCAGGTTGGGCGGGGAGCCGACCGGGGTCAGCAGGCCGCCGACGGACGCGCCGTACGCCAGCATGAGCATCAGCGCGACGCCGACGCGCAGGCGCAGCGGGTCGAAGTCGTCCTCGACGATCCCCTTGGACTGCATGAGCTTGGCGATGACGGTGAGGATGCCGATCGCCGTGGGCAGCAGCATGGCGACGGTGGCGGTGTTGGACACGAACGCCGAGAGCAGGGCGGTGATCGCCCCGAAGGCGATGATCACCCGGAACGTCGAGCGCCCCACGCCCGGCAGGTTGAGCACGAACATCGCGAACCGCTTCGCCAGGCCGTGCTTGAGCATCGCCTGCGCGAGGATGAAGGCGCCGATGAAGGTGAAGACGGTGGAGGAGCCGAACGGCGCGAGCGTGTCCTCGGCCGGCGCGACGCCGAGCACGACGATGGCGGCGATGCCGATGAACCCGCCGACCGGGATCGGGACGGGCTCGGTGATCCACAGGACGATCACGCCCAGGAGGATCGCGGCCAGCCCCTGCTGCGTGTCGTCCATCGACAGCGGCAGGAACCAGAACACGACCGACACCGCGGGGGCCAGGAAGAGCCCGACCGTGCGACGGGCCTTCTCGAACGCCTCCTCCCGTGGCGAGAGCTGCTGCTCCCCGAGGCTGCGGTACGTCGCCGAGCCCAGGAAGGCCTGGTCGACGTCCGTGCGGCCGCGGGAGGGACCGGGCGGGGGCGTGTCTCCGAGATCCGTCACCGGAGCAGTGAACCATCTGTGTGGCCCGCGACACAGCGCCCCGCGCGGCGACCTCGGTTGGGCGCCCGTCCCCACGCTCCGGTAGCCTCACCGGCGGTGGCGTGTCCGAGCGGCCTAAGGAGAACGCCTCGAAAGCGTTTGTGGGAGCGATCCCACCGAGGGTTCAAATCCCTCCGCCACCGCCAGTCGGACGGATCGTGGTGGATCGGTGCTCCTCAGGAGCAGCGATCCACCACGATCCACGTCCGCCCGCCCGTGCCGTGCCGTGGCACGCTCGGACCATGCGCCTCAGCCGTGACGACACGGGCCCGGACGCGGACTTCTACCGCGTCCCGCGCTTCGTCACCCACCTCGACGACGCCGCGATCGCGGCGGTCTCCGACCTGTACGACGAGCTGGGCGTCGACGGGGACGTGCTGGACCTGATGTCGTCGTGGGTCTCGCACCTGCGCCGGAGACCGGCGCGGCTCACGGTGCTGGGCCTCAACGCCGAGGAGCTCGCCGCCAACCCGATGGCCGACGAGCGGGTCGTGCACGACCTCAACGCCGACCCGGCGCTGCCGTTCGCCGACGCGTCGTACGACGCGGTGCTCTGCTGCGTGTCGATCGACTACCTCGTCGACCCGGTGGCGGTCCTGGCCGAGGTCGCCCGGGTGCTGCGACCCGGGGCGCCCGTGGTCGTCACGTTCTCGAACCGGTGCTTCCCGACCAAGGCCGTGCACGCGTGGCTGGCCACCGACGACGCCGGCCGGTGCGCGATGGTCGCCGACCACCTGGCCGCCGCCGGGGGCTTCGCGCCGGCGCGGGTCGAGCGGCGTACGCCGGCCGGCCGCTACCGCGGCGACCCGGTGTACGCCGTCACCGCGACGCGCGCACCGGGGCCGACTCGACCCTGAGGCGGTGCGCAACCGGGCCGACTCGACCCCGAGGCGGTGCGCAACCGGGCCGACTCGACCCTGAGGCGGTGCGCAACCGGGCCGACTCGAGGCGCCGGTCCGGAACAGGCCCGTGCGGCGGAGGGTTGTCCTCGCATGGCCCAGCACTGGATCGCGACCCGACCGGGAGACCTGAGCGTCTTCGAGCTGACCGACCACGACCCGCGTGTGCCGCGGACCGGGGAGGTCACGATCCGGGTGGCCGCAGCCGGCATGAACCCGGCCGACTACAAGCACGTCGCCGGTGGCGATCCGGCGGACTTCCCCCGCCCGGTCGGCTACGAGGTCGCCGGGACCGTCACGGCCGTCGGGCCGGACACCGAGATCGTGACCGGCGCGGTCGCGGTCGGCGACGAGGTGCTGGCCTTCCGCGTCTCCGGCGGCTGGGCGACCGAGCTGACCGTCCCCGCGGCGGACGTCCTGCACCGCCCCGACGAGATCCCCGTCGAGCAGGCGGCCAACCTCCTCCTCGCCGGCAGCACCGCCGCCGAGATGCTCCACGTCACGGGCGCCAGGTCCGGCGAGACCGTCCTGGTGCACGGCGCCTCCGGGGCGGTCGGCGTCAGCGTGCTCCAGCAGGCCGCCGTCATGGGCGTCCGCGTGGTCGGCACCGCGAGCGAGGTCAACCACGAGGTGGTGCGTCGCTACGGCGGCGTCCCCGTGACGTACGGCGAGGGGCTCGAGCAGCGGGTCCGCGACGCGGCTGCCGACCTCCCGGGCGGGGCGGTCGTCGCCGGCCTGGACTGCGTCGGCACCGACGAGGCCCTCGACGTCTCGCTCGCGCTCGTCGCGAAGGACCGCGTCGTCACCATCGCCGCGTTCGAGCGCGCCGAGGCCGAGGGGATCCGCGCGATCGCCGGCCGGATGCCCGCGAGCCAGGCCTACCGCGACGGCGTCCGCGTCGAGCTGGTGCGGCTCGCCCGCGAGGGCCGCCTCGAGGTGCCGATGGCCCGCACCTACCCGCTCACGCAGGCCGTCGAGGCCGCGGAGTTCCTCGCGAGCCAGCACCCGGGCGGCAAGATCGCCCTGGTCCCGTGACCGCCGATCCCGTGAGCGCCGGCCCCGGGGCCGGTCCCGCGGGCGCCGGCCCCGCCAGCGCCGTCTACGTCGCGGCGCCGACGGGCTGGACCGGCAAGTCCACCGTCGCGCTCGGACTGGTGGAGGCGCTCTCGCGTCGCGTCGAGCGTGTCGGCGTGTTCCGGCCCGTCGTGCGCGCCGGCTCCGACACCGACGGGTCGGGCGGGCGCGACTACGTGCTCGACCTGCTCGTCGCCCACGACGCCGTCGCGCTGTCGTACGACGAGTGCGCGGGCGTGGCCTACGAGGAGGTCCACGCCGACCCGGGCGCCGCGATGGAGCGGATCCTCGAGCGGTTCCACGCGGTGGCCGCGCAGTGCGACGCCACCGTGGTCGTCGGCAGCGACTTCACCGACGTCGGCAACCCGGCCGAGTTCGCGTTCAACGCCCAGGTCGCCGCCAACCTCGGCGCTCCGGTGCTGCTGACCCTGGGCGGCACGGGTCGGGGCGGGGCCGCGCTCGGCGCCGCCGAGCTCGCCACGCTCGCGAGCGTCACCGCCGAGGAGCTGCGCGCCCACCACGCGACGCTGCTCGGCGTGGTGGCCAACCGCGTCGTCGGGGGCGAGGAGGCCCTCGCCGCGGCCCGCGCCGCCGTCACGCTCGGCGACGCACCCGGCTTCGCCCTCCCGGACGAGCCCCTGCTGGGCGCACCCTCGATGGGCGAGCTCGCGGCGGCCTGCGACGGCCGTCTCGTCAGCGGCGACGGTGCGCTGCTCGCCACCGAGGTCACGGGTGTCGTGGTCGCGGCGATGACGCTGCCGCACGTGCTCGACCGACTCCTCGAGGGTGCCGTCGTCGTCACCCCGGGCGACCGCCCCGAGATCGTCCTGGGCGTGCTGATGGCGCAGCTGTCCGACGGCTTCCCACGCACCTCCGGCATCGTCCTCAACGGCGGGCTCGAGCTCCCGCCGCAGGTCGGGCGGCTGCTCGAGGGCCTCGGCTCCACGACCCCGATCGTCGCCACCGACCTCGGCACCCACGCCACCACCTCCGTCCTCAACGACGTGCGGGGCCGCCTCACCCGCGACTCGCCCCGCAAGGTCGCGACGGCCACCGCGCTCTTCGCGGCCCACGTCGACGCCGACGCGCTGCTCGACCGCCTGGCGCTCACCCCGAGCGCGACCGTGACCCCCCTGATGTTCGAGCACCAGATCCTCGACCGGGCCGGCGCCGCGCTGCAGCGCATCGTGCTGCCCGAGGGCGACGACGAGCGCGTGCTGCGCGCCGCGGAGGTCGTCGTGCGCCGGGGCGTCGCGACCCCGGTCCTGCTCGGGGACCCCCGGCAGGTCCGCGCCCGCTCCGCCGAGGTCGGCGTCGACCTCACCGGGGTGGAGGTCGTCGACCCGCGCGACCCCGAGCTGGTCGAGCGCTTCGCGTCCCTGTACGCCGAGCGGCGCGCCCACCGCGGCGTCGACCTCGACGACGCCCGCGCGCTCGTGGTCGACGTGTCCTACTGCGGCACGCTGATGGTCGAGACGGGCCTGGTCGACGGCATGGTCTCGGGCGCCGCCCACTCCACGGCGTCGACCGTGCGGCCCGCGCTCGAGGTGATCCGCACCCCGCCCGGGGTCGCCACGGTGTCGTCGGTGTTCTTCATGTGCCTGCCCGACCGCGTCCTGGTCTACGGCGACTGCGCCATCAACCCCGACCCGACCGCGACCCAGCTCGCCGACATCGCGGTGTCGTCGGCGGCCACGGCCGCGGCGTTCGGGATCGAGCCGCGGGTCGCGATGCTGTCCTACTCGACCGGCACCTCCGGCGCGGGCAGCGACGTCGACAAGGTCGCCGAGGCCACGCGCCTGGTGCGCGAGCGGCGGCCCGACCTGCCGGTCGAGGGCCCGATCCAGTACGACGCGGCGATCGACCAGGCGGTGGCGGCGACCAAGCTGCCGGACTCCGCGGTCGCGGGCCACGCCACCGTGCTCGTCTTCCCCGACCTCAACACAGGCAACAACACCTACAAGGCCGTGCAGCGCTCGGCCGGTGCCGTCGCGGTCGGCCCCGTGCTGCAGGGCCTGGCCAAGCCGGTCAACGACCTGTCCCGCGGCGCCGACGTCCGCGACATCGTCGGCACCGTGGCCATCACGGCCATCCAGGCCCAGGAGCAGGAGGAGGGCCGGGCGCAGGGCCGGGGGCAGGACGCATGAGCGCCCCGGTGCTGGTGCTCAACACCGGCTCGTCGTCGCTGAAGTACCGCGTCGTCGACGCCGCCGACGGCACCGTCCTGGCCTCCGGGCTGGTCGAGCGCATCGGCGAGGCCACCGGCCGTGTCGAGCACCGCGTCGACGGCTCGACCCACGCGGTCGACGTCCCGGTCGCCGACCACGAGGCGGCGATCGCGGCGGCCCTCGACGCGTTCGCGACCCACGGCCCCGACCTCGCCGGGGTCGGCCTGCGGGCCGTCGGCCACCGCGTCGTCCACGGCGGCACGCGCTTCGCCGAGCCCGTCCTCGTCGACGACGACCTGGTCGCCGCCGTCCACGAGCTGGCCCCGCTCGCGCCGCTGCACAACCCCGCCAACGCCGTCGGGCTCGAGGCCGCCCGCCGGGCGTTCGCCGACCTGCCCCACGTGGCCGTCTTCGACACCGCCTTCCACCAGACCCTGCCGCCCGCCGCCCACACCTACGCCGTGCCCGCCGCCTGGCGCGAGGCGGGCGTCCGCCGCTACGGCTTCCACGGCACGTCCGTCGCGTTCGTGTCGCGGGCGGCGACGGCGGCCCTCGGGCGCGCGGTCGACGACACCCGGCTGATCGTCCTGCACCTGGGCAACGGTGCCTCCGCCACCGCGGTCGACGGCGGCCGGTCGGTCGCGACCTCGATGGGCCTGACCCCGCTCGAGGGTCTCGTCATGGGCTCGCGCTCGGGCGACCTCGACCCCGCCGTCCTCGGTCACGTCCGCCGCGAGCTGTCCCTCGACGCCGACGAGGTGGAGCGTCAGCTCAACGCCGCGTCGGGGCTCCGCGGCCTCGCGGGCGACAACGACATGCGGGGGGTCGTGGCCGCCGCCGAGGCCGGTGACGCGGACGCCGAGCTCGCGCTCGACGTCTACTGCCACCGGATCCGCTCCTACGTCGGCGCCTACCTGGCCCAGCTCGGCGGCCTCGACGCCGTCGTGCTGACCGGCGGGGTGGGGGAGAACTCCCTCGCGGTCCGCGCCCGCGCGCTCGACGGGCTGGCGCACCTCGGCATCGAGGTCGACGCCCACCGCAACGTCACCGAGCGGCCCGGTCCGGGGTGGGCCGCGCGGATCTCGCCGGACGGCGCGCCCGTCGCGGTGCTCGTGGTGCCGACCGACGAGGAGTGGGAGATCGCCAGCCAGGCGGTGGCCCTGCTGGACGCGGCCGCGGGGGCGCGCCCGGGTGGGTCCTAGGTTGGGGACATGAGCACCCCCGACGAGACCCCCCGCGCCGACGCGGGCCCCACCGACGCCACCGGCACCGACCACGAGGACGCCGGCACCAGCGGTGGCGACCCGATCGCGGGCGTGCGCATCGACGAGGCCGAGGCCGAGCACGCGGTCGAGCCCGACTCCGACGCCTTCGAGGCCGAGGGCCCCGGCGCCTCCTCCGGCCACGCCTGAGCCGACCCGGCCGGTGAGCGGCACCGTCTGCGTCGTCGGGTCCCTCAACGAGGACACCACCCTCGACGTCCGGGCGCTCCCGGCGCCGGGGGAGACGACGTTGACGGCCCGTCCTCGGCGCGCGGCGCCCGGCGGCAAGGGAGCCAACCAGGCGGCGGCCGCGGCCGTGCTCGGCGCCGAGGTCGCGATGATCGGTGCCGTCGGGGACGACGGGGCGGGTGATCGCGCCCTGGCGGCGCTGCGCGACGCCGGCGTCGAGGTCTCCGGGGTGGTGCGCCGCGCCGGGACCCCCACCGGGGTCGCCGTCCTCGTCGTCGACGCGGCGGGTGAGAACACGATCGTCGTCGACCCCGGCGCCAACGCCTCGCTCGGCGCCGAGGAGACGGCGGGCGCCGTCGCCGCCCTCGCCCCGGCGGTGCTGCTGCTGCAGCTGGAGGTCCCGCTGCCCGCGGTCGTCGCGGCGGCCCGCGCCGCCACCGGGACCGTCGTGCTCAATCCCGCGCCGATGCCCGACGACCCGGGTCCCGTCCGGGCCCTGCTGCCGAGCGTGGACGTGCTCGTCCCCAACCGCAGCGAGCTCGGCCGCCTCGCCGGCCGCTCCGAGCCGCGCACCGCGGCCGAGGTCGCCGACGGGGTCGCCGCGCTCGGCCACGCCGGCGGCGTCGTGGTCACCCTGGGCGCCGAGGGCGCCCTGTGCTTCCCGGGCCCGGGCGCCGCCCCGGTCGTCGTGGCGGGCGAGAGCGTGGCGACGGTGGACGCGAGCGGCGCGGGCGACGTGTTCTGCGGCTGCCTGGCCCGCGAGCTCGCGGCGGGCGCGTCCCTGCCCGACGCCGCGCGGCGTGCCAACGCCCTCGCCGCGGCCAGCACGGCGTACCCCGGCGCGCGGATCGACCCGCGCACCGGCCCGCGAGCCGGCCCGGAGGTCGGCGCGGGCGGCGTCTAGGCCGGCGGGAGACCGTCGGCGGCGAGCAGGTGGAGCGCCGCCGCCGTGACCAGCGCGGGACCGAGGGTCCCGGCCGGCGCCGCCGGCCCGCCGGTGCCGACGACGGCCAGGGCGCCGCGACGTCCGTCGAGCAGGCGCGCGAGGTCGTCGGCCACGAGCAGCGGCCCGTCGAGCTCCACGACCCGGGCCGCGTCGCCGATCGCGCTCCGCAGCCGCGTCACGTACGCCGGGTCGCTGACGACGGCCGCCGGGCCGTCGGTGAGCGTGACCTCGGCGTCGACCCCGACGGCCAGCGCCGTGCAGCGGGCCAGCCGGTCGACCTCGGTGCGGAGGGCCTCGCGCTGGGGCTCCGAGTGGGCCCGCATCACGCCGTGCAGCAGCCCCTCGACGGGGGGCAGGCCCCCGGCGTCGGCCGGCTCGCCGACGCGGGCCGCGGTCACGGTGGCCGCGCAGGGCTCGTCGCGCGCGAGCTGGGCCACCGAGTAGCGCAGCCGCGTCACCAGCTCGCCGGCCGCGAGGAGGGCGTCGCCGCCGGGCGCGCGGCCCGCGCGGTAGGCGACGCGGAAGCCCTCGCCGTGCGCGGTGGTCGCGCCCGCCCGGAGGTGGACCTCCCCGGCGGGCCGGTCCGGGTCGAGCCGCACGGCGAACGCCTCCTCGGGGCCGAGCGGGCCGGTCGTGCCGCGGTCGTCGGGCCGGGTGGCGCCGGGCGTGCGCCACACGAGCAGCACGTCGCGGACCGGCGGTGCCTCCGCGAGCGCGGCGGCCGCGCCGAGGAGCGCGGCGGCGTGGGCCCCCGCGGGGTCGGCCCGCAGCAGGACCGCGGGCCCGGCCCCGGGGGAGGCCGCCGCGACGGGTGCCACCACCCCCGTCGGGCACGTCCGCGGCTCCAGGCCGAGCCCGACGAGGGCGTCGGCGAGGGCCTCGGCGGGGGTGGGGGCCGGGTCGGGGCCCGAGCCCTCGGCGTGCTGCTCCATCCACCCCTGGCGCGCGGCTGCCTGGGACCACCGGTCGACCATGCGGCAGACCGTAGCGGCGGCGCCGCGGGTGGGGGGCCGGAACGGCGCAGACGGCTCGGGTCGCTCGTCTACGTTGGGGCGGTGAGCGACTACGACCTCGTCATCGTCGGTGCCGGCTCGGGCAACATGATCGCGGACCACCGCTTCGACGACTGGCGGATCGCCATCGTCGACGCCGGGCCCTTCGGCGGCACCTGCCTCAACCGGGGCTGCATCCCGTCGAAGATGTACGCCCACACCGGGGAGGTCGCGGCGACGGCGGCCGACGGCCCCCGCCTCGGCGTCCGCACGTCGTACGACGGGGCGGACTGGCCCGCGATCCGCGACCGGATCATGGGCCGCATCGACGAGAACGCCGCCGGCGGCCGCGACGGCCAGGCGAAGCGCGACAACATCGACGTCGTGGTCGGCGAGGCGCGCTTCACCGGCCCCCGCACGCTGACGGTCGACCTCGAGGCGGGCGGCGAGCGGACCCTGACCGCGGACCGCGTCGTGCTCGCCACCGGGTCGCGGCCCGTCGTCCCGCCGATCGACGGGCTCGAGGAGCTCGGCGGCGCGGACCACGGCTGCGTCCACACCAGCGACTCGATCATGCGCCTGGACGCCCTGCCGCAGCGGATGGCCGTGGTCGGCGGCGGCTACGTCGGCTCCGAGTTCGCCGACGTCTTCCACTCGCTCGGCGTCGAGGTGCTGCAGGTCGAGTCCGCCGAGCGGCTGCTCAGCACCCAGGACCGCGAGGTCGCCGACCTGTTCACCGCCAGCGCCGCCGAGCGCTGGGACGTCCGCCTGGGCACCCAGCTGACCCGCGTCGAGGCCGCGGGGGACGGGGCCGGCGGGGACGGGCTGCGGCTCCACCTGGACGACGGGTCGACCGAGACCGTCGGCGTGCTCCTGCTGGCGACCGGCCGCCGGCCCAACAGCGACCGGCTCGACCTCGACGGCACCGGGATCGACGTGGACGACGCCGGCCGGATCGTCGTCGACGCCCACCAGCGCGCGACCGCCGACGGCGTCTGGGCCCTCGGGGACGCCAGCAGCCCGTTCCCGCTGAAGCACGTCGCCAACCACGAGGCGCGGGTGGTCCAGCACAACCTGCTGCACCCGGACGCGCCCGTCGAGACCGACCACCGGTTCGTGCCGCAGGCCGTGTTCGCCTCCCCGCAGGTCGCCGCGGCCGGGCTCACCGAGGAGCAGGCGCGCGAGGAGGTCGCCGACCTCGTGGTCGGACGCGCCGAGTACGGCGCCACGGCCCACGGCTGGGCCCTCGAGGAGGACGACCGCCACGGCGAGGCCACCGGCCACGTCGTCAAGCTGCTGGCCGACCGCGCCACGGGGCTGCTGGTCGGCGCGCACCTGATCGGCCCGCAGGCCTCCGTGCTGATCCAGCCGCTGCTGCAGGCGATGGCCCTCGGCACGCCGGTCGCCGGCCTCGCGCGGGCGCAGTACTGGATCCACCCGGCGCTCACCGAGGTCCTCGAGGGCGCGCTGCTCGACCTCGACGAGCAGCTGGCCGGCTGAGACCGGGCGGGCCCGTCAAGATCCCGCCGGGCCCCGTCAAGGAAGCGTCAGGACCGTCGTCGCGGGGGCCGCCCGGGTGTGGGCTGGGCCCGTGACCGATGTGATCTTCCTGCTGACCACGGTGGCGGCGTTCGCGCTGCTCGCCGTGCTCGTCGGCGTCCTCGACCGGTGAGCGGCGTCTGGCCCGCGCTGGGCCAGGCGGCCCTGCTCGTGGCGCTGCTCGCCCTGACCGTCCCCGCCGTGGGCCGTCTCCTGGCCCACACCTACACCTCCGAGCGGCACCTCGCCGTGGAGCGGGGCGCCTACCGGCTGCTGCGCCTCGACCCCGACGCCGACCAGCGCTGGCGCACCTACGCGCTGTCGGTGCTGGGCTTCTCGATGGTGGGCGTGCTGCTGCTGTACGGGCTCGCGCGCGTGCAGCCCCTGCTGCCGCTGAGCCTCGGGATGGCGGCGGTGCCCGCCGACGGCGCCTGGAACACCGCCGTCAGCTTCGTCACCAACACCAACTGGCAGTGGTACTCCGGGGAGACCACGCTCGGCCACCTCGTGCAGGCCACCGGGCTGACGGTGCAGCAGTTCCTGTCCGCCGCGACCGGGATGGCCGTCGCCGCCGCCCTCGCGCGCGGCCTGGCGCGCACCGGGGCGTCGGGGGTGGGCAACTTCTGGACCGACCTGGTCCGCACCGTCGTCCGGGTGCTCCTGCCGTTCGCGGCGGTCTCCGCGGTGCTGCTCGTGCTGACCGGGGTCGTGCAGAACCTCGCGTCGCCCTCGACCACGGCCACCGCCACGGGCGGCGAGCAGGCCTACGTCACCGGGCCGGTCGCGAGCATGGAGGCGATCAAGGAGCTCGGCACCAACGGCGGCGGGTTCTTCAACGTCAACTCCGCGCACCCCTACGAGAACCCGACGCCGGTCTCGAACCTGCTGGAGCTGTTCCTGATCCTGCTGCTGCCGTTCGCGATGGCGTGGGCGTTCGGGATCATCGTCCGCGACCGCCGCCAGGGCGGCGCCGTGCTCGCGGTGATGGCGCTGCTGCTCACCGTCGCCGCGGGGCTGCTGACCTGGGCCGAGATGGCCGGGCCGGGCGCGGTGCCCACGCTCGCCGGCGGCGCGCTGGAGGGCAAGGAGGTCCGCTTCGGCACGGCGGGCTCGGCGCTGTTCGCGGCCGTCACGACCGGCACCTCGACCGGGGCGGTCAACTCCATGCACGACTCGCTGACCGCGCCGGGCGGCGGGATCAGCCTGTTCCTGATGATGCTCGGGGAGATCGCGCCCGGCGGCGTCGGGTCCGGCCTGTACGGGATGTTGATGCTCGCGGTCGTCACCGTCTTCCTGTCCGGGTTGATGGTCGGGCGCACCCCGGAGTACCTGGGCGTGCGGATCGGGCAGCGCGAGATCAGCCTGGTCGCGGTCTACGTCCTGCTCACCCCGGTGCTGGTGCTCGTCGGCAGCGCCGTCGCGCTCAGCGCGCCCGCCGGCCTGGCGGGGTTGCAGGAGGGCGGGCCGCACGGGCTGACCGAGGCCGTGTACGCCGTGACGTCGGCGTCCAACAACAACGGCTCGGCGTTCGGCGGGCTCACGTCGGGCACGCCGTTCTGGAACACGCTGCTGGGCCTGTGCATGCTGCTCGGCCGCTTCGTGCCGATCGTCGTCGTGCTCGCGCTCGCGGGCCGGTTCGCCGCCGCCGGACGCTCGCCGCGGGGGGCCGGCACCCTGCCCACCCACTCGCCCCTCTTCGTCACCCTGCTGTCGGGGGTCGCGCTGGTGCTCGTCGGTCTGACCTACGTGCCCGTGCTCGCCCTCGGCCCGATCGTGGAGTCCCTGTCATGAGCGTCCTGACCGCCGCCCAGCTCGGCGGCGCCCTGCCCGGCGCGCTGCGCAAGCTCGACCCGCGCGAGCTGCTCGCCACCCCGGTGATGCTGGTCGTCGAGGTCGGCGCCGTCGTCACGACCGTGCTGTCCGTGCTCGACCCGAGCGTGCTCGGCTGGATGGTCACCGTGTGGCTGTGGCTGACCGTCGTGTTCGGCACGCTCGCGGAGTCCGTCGCCGAGGGGCGGGGCAAGGCGCAGGCCGCGAGCCTGCGCGCGCTGCAGACCGAGACCACGGCGTACCGGGTCGTCGGGGAGGGCGCCGGGGCCCGGCTCGAGGAGGTGCCGAGCACCGCGCTGCGGGTCGGCGACGTGGTCGCGGTCGAGGCCGGCCAGCGGATCCCCGGCGACGGCGACGTGGTCGAGGGTGTCGCCTCGGTCGACGAGTCGGCGGTGACCGGGGAGTCGGCGCCGGTGATCCGCGAGTCGGGCGGTGACCGCAGCGCGGTCACCGGCGGCACCACGGTGCTCTCGGACCGGATCCTGGTGCGGATCTCCTCCGAGCCCGGGCAGTCCTTCGTCGACCGCATGATCGGCCTCGTCGAGGGCTCCGCGCGTCAGCGCACCCCCAACGAGATCGCGCTCGACGTGCTGCTCGCGACGCTGACGGTGGTCTTCGTCGTGGTGGTGGGCTCGCTCTGGGTGTTCGCGGACTACTCCGACGCCACCCAGCCGGCGGTGGTGCTCGTGGCGCTGCTGGTCTGCCTGATCCCGACGACGATCGGGGCGCTGCTCTCAGCGATCGGCATCGCCGGCATGGACCGGCTGGTGCGCCGCAACGTGCTCGCGATGTCCGGGCGCGCGGTCGAGGCCGCCGGCGACGTCGACGTGCTGCTGCTCGACAAGACCGGCACGATCACCTTCGGCAACCGGCGTGCCAGCGAGCTGTTGCCCCTCGACGGCGTCGGTGCCGAGGACCTGGCCCGCGCCGCGGTCGCGTCGTCGCTGGCCGACGAGACGCCCGAGGGGCGCAGCATCGTCGAGCTGGTCGACCCGGCCCGGGCCGGCGCCGCCCCCGGGGAGCGGGTGCCCGCGGGGGCGGAGCTGGTGGCCTTCTCCGCGTCGACGCGGATGAGCGGCATCGACCTCGACGGTCGGCGCACGCGCAAGGGGGCGGCGTCGGCGGTGCGCGCCTGGGTGGTGGAGTCCGGCGGCGCGGTGCCCGCGCAGCTCGACGACCTCGTGCAGGACGTGAGCGCCTCCGGGGGCACGCCGCTGGTCGTCGCCGAGCGCGTCGGCGAGGAGCCCGCCCGCGTGCTGGGCGTGGTGCACCTGAAGGACGTGGTCAAGGACGGCATCGTCGAGCGGTTCGCGGAGATGCGGGCCATGGGGATCCGCACCGTGATGATCACCGGCGACAACGAGGTCACCGCGCGCGCGATCGCGGCCGAGGCCGGCGTCGACGACGTCCTCGCGGAGGCGACGCCGGAGGACAAGCTGGCCCTGATCCGTGCCGAGCAGGAGGGCGGCCGGATGGTCGCCATGTGCGGCGACGGCACGAACGACGCGCCCGCGCTCGCGCAGGCCGACGTGGGGGTCGCGATGAACACCGGGACGACCGCGGCCAAGGAGGCCGGCAACATGGTCGACCTCGACTCCGACCCGACGAAGCTGATCGACGTCGTGGAGATCGGCAAGCAGCTGCTCATCACGCGCGGGGCGCTGACGACGTTCTCGGTGGCCAACGACGTCGCGAAGTACTTTGCGATCCTGCCCGCGATGTTCGTCGTCGCGTTCCCCGAGCTCGACGCGCTCAACGTGATGCGGCTGTCCTCGCCCGGCTCGGCGATCGTCTCGGCGGTGGTGTTCAACGCCCTGGTGATCGTCGCGCTGATCCCGCTGGCGCTGCGGGGCGTGCGCTACCGGCCGGCGTCGGCGGAGAGCCTGCTGCGCCGCAACCTGCTCGTGTACGGCGTCGGCGGTCTGGTCGCGCCGTTCGCCGGGATCAAGCTCCTCGACCTCGTCGTCTCCCTGCTGCCCGGACTGTGAGGACCACCGTGACCTCGTTCGACCCCGTGACCCCGCTGCTGTCGCTGGCCCGCTACGCCCTCGCCGGGCTGCGGGTGCTGCTGCTGATGACGCTGCTGCTCGGCGTCGTCTACCCGCTCGCCGTGACCGGCGTGGCCCAGGTCGTCGCGCCCTGGCGCGCGGACGGCTCGCTGGTCGCCGCCGACGGCGGTCGCGCCGACTCCCCCGCCGAGGCGGTGGGCTCCGAGCTGATCGGCCAGGTCGTCGACGACGAGCGGCTGTTCCAGCCGCGGCCCTCGGCGGCCGGCGACGGCTACGACACCCTCGCGACCTACGGCTCCAACCTCGGGCCGAGCTCGCCCGAGCTGCTCGCCCTGGTGCGGGAGCGTCGTACGGAGGTCGCGGAGCGGGAGGGCGTGCCGGAGAGCCGGGTGCCGCCCGACGCGGTGACCGCGTCCGCGTCGGGGCTCGACCCCCACGTCTCCCCGGCGTACGCCGCGCTGCAGGTGCCGCGGGTCGCCCGGGCGCTGGGCCTGTCGGAGACCGAGGTCCGCGACGCGGTCGCGGACCACACCGCCGGGCGCGCGCTCGGGGTCCTCGGGGAGCCCCGCGTCGCCGTCCTGCCGCTCAACCTGGCGTTGCTGCGGGCGGCGGGGGAGCGGGTCGGGTCAGGGGAGTGAGCCGGGGCCGAACCGTCGGAGCTCCTGGGGGCACCGGCAGGCCTCGGCGAGCTTGGCGGCCCACGCGAGGGCCCGTTCCCGCGACTCCAGCTCCAGGACGCAGAACCCCCCGCCGAGGTCCGCGGACTCCGGGTAGAGGTCGGCGGTGACCGTGCCGTCGGCGTCGACGAGCGCCGGGGCGACCTCGTCGTCCAGACCACCGGAGAACAGCAGGACGCCGGCCTCCTGCGCCTCGCGGACGACGGCGAGCGCCGCCTCGCCCACGGCCGGCAGGTCCTCGGGGGCGACGTCCATGGCGGAGGCGGGGAACGAGATCAGGTAGGCGGCCATCCCGTGAGCGTGGCACCGGCGCACCGGGTGCGTCGAGGTGCGCTAGGAAGGAGTCATGGAGCGCGTCTGGACCTTCGTCGACACGGCCGTCACCGCCACGCTGGTCGACTTCGCCGATCCCGCCCTCGCCGGCGAGCCCGACGTGCGGGAGCGCGGCGTACGGCTGGAGGTGCGGCCGGTGCGGTGGTCGACCACGGGCTCGATCTACTCCTCGCCCGCGCTCACGCTGGGACCGGCCGCCGTCCGGGTGGACCTGCTCGAGTCCGCGCCCGGCGCCGCGGACCGCATGCACTGGCACCCGCGGATGAGTGACGGCGAGCCCGGCGACCGCACGTTCGACCCCGCGATGGTCGCCGACCCCGCCGGCTGGGTGCGCGCGTGGCTGGGTCGGGTCGGCGAGTGGTGCGCGGCCGAGGACGTCCCGCGGATCGCCGCCGTCGGCGACGAGGTCGTCGCCGTGGTCGAGCAGCTGATGACCGAGGCCCGCCGGCCCTGGCCCGACGTCGAGCACGACGAGCGCGGCCTGGTCGTGGCCTGACCAGTACGGTCGGGGCTGTGCCGAAGGACCCGCAGGACCCCGCCGACGAGGGCGGTCGGACGCCCCCCGCCTGGCTGATGCTCGCCGCGGGAGCGGTGATCCTCGTCATCGGCGCGTTCCGCTACACCTCCGACGCCGGCAGCTGGCAGATCTCCGTCGTCTTCGGGGTCGTCGCCCTCGTCATGGGCGGCGCGATCGCCGTCAGGAAGCGGAGCCTGCGCTAGCAGCCGGCCCGCGTGCGGGTGGTCCCCCGCGCCCGCTCGAGGACGCGGTCGAGGGCGGCGTGGGTGTCGTGGCCGTGGGTGGTGCTCGCCCGGCCTCGTGGCTCGGCCGCGGACGGCCTCGCACCTCGACCACCGGTCCCGGGGGAGCTCGCGCCGACTCGGCGTTCGCTCGCTGCTCGACCACCGGTCCCGGGGGAGCTCGCGGCGGGTCGGCTCTCGCTGGTCGTCGTACCGCTGACAGGCGCGCCCGGAGCCGATAATCTCCTGCCCGACCATGTGCGTGCCGCATGTCGCGGTGCCGGGGGGCCCGCACGCCGCAGCGGTCGGTGCCACGTCCTGCCCGGACGTGGGGGAGGTGCACGTGCAGGGTCAGTCGTCCGGGGACGGCGGGTTCGACGTCGGAGGGCGTTCCTTCGACCACTACGCCCGGCTCGTCCGGCGCTTCGTCGGCGTGCCGGTGGCGCTCGTGACCCTCGTGGAGGAGGACCGCCAGGTCTTCCCCGGGGTCCTGGGCCTCCCCGAGCCGTGGCTCGCCGCGCGGGAGACGCCGCTGACCCACTCGCTGTGCCGGTACGTCGTGGCCGACGGCGCCCCGCTGGTCGCCGAGGACGTCCGGGAGGTCCCACGCCTCGCCGACAGCCTGGCGGTCCCGGACCTCGGCGTCGTCGGGTACGCCGGGTGGCCGCTCACCGACGCCTCCGGCCGGGCGGTCGGCTCGCTGTGCGCGATCGACACCGAGCCCCGGGCGTGGACGGAGGAGGACCTCGCCGCGCTCGAGGACCTCGCCCGGGCGTGCTCGGCCGAGCTGCAGCACGCCGCGGCCGAGGTCGCCGCGACCCACGAGCTCGCCCGGAGCGTCGTGGCCGCCGCCGACGTCGCGATGGTCGTCGTCGACGACCGCCGGCGCGTGCTCCTCGTCAACGACCACGCCGAGGCCCTCGCGGCCACGGCGGGGTTCCGCTTCGACGCCCCGCCCCACGCCGGGCCCGAGGTGTGGCGCGCCGACCGCGCCGAGCGTGTGGCCGAAGAGGCCCAGGTGGTGCCGCGTGCCGTGCGCGGGGAGGCTCCGTCGCGCGAGATCGAGTGGTTCGGGCCGCCCGGCGACCAGGTCGCCGTGGTCGCCACCGCCCGCCGGCTCGAGGGCGTCCCCGGGTCGTGGCGCACCCTGGTCGTCCTGCACGACGTCACCGAGCTCGCCATGGCCCAGGAGCTGCGGGAGCGGGTGTCGGCCACGGTCGCCCACGAGATGCGGACGCCGCTGACCGCGATCCTCGGCTACCTCGAGCTCCTCGGCGACGACCTCGACGCCGACGACCCCGCCGACGCCGCGACCGTGCGGAGCCTCGAGCGGATCCGCCGGAGCGCCGACTCGCTCGTCGACCGCATCGGACGCGTGCACGACACCTCACCCCGGCGACGCCACCACGGGCTCCGGGCCACCGACGTCACCGACCTCGTCCGTGGCGTGCTCGAGTCCTTCGGGCCCCCGACGGCGCCGCCCGGCTCGCGGCTGCGGCTCGACGCCGAGGACCAGCAGTGGGCGAACGTCGAGGACGCCCGCATCGAGCAGGCGGTCGAGAACCTCGTCGCCAACGCGCTGAAGTACTCCGGGCCGGACGGCCACGTCCACGTCACCGTCCGTGCCCGCGCCGACGACGTCGAGGTCCTCGTCGCCGACACCGGCGCGGGGATGACCCCCGACGAGGTGGCCCGGGCCTTCGACCCCTACTGGCGCTCGAGCGCCGCCCGAGGCAGCAGCGTGCGGGGTCTCGGGCTCGGGCTGCCGCTGGTCCGCGAGATCGCCGCCGAGCACCACGGCCGCGTCGACATCGACAGCGCTCCCGGGCGCGGCACCACCGTCACCCTGACCCTCCCGCGCGTCCCGATCTGACCCCGCCCGCCCGCCCCCGCACACCAGGAGCCCGATGGTCACCTACGTCGTCCGCCTCGAGTGGCCCGCCGACCGCACCCCCGCGCTGCGCGCCGACGCCCTCACCGCCCGCCTCGCCGCGCACGAGCCGAGCGTCGAGCACGAGCCGAGGCTCGGCCCGGGCCCCGTCGTGGTCGACGGCGACGAGCGGCCCTGGAGCATCACGGTCTGCGCCGAGGGCACGACGCCCCGCCTCGCGGCGATGAACGCGCTCGGCGTCGTCGAGCCCGTGATCGGCGCGCGGGTCAGCCGCTTCGAGGTGCTCTCCTCCGCCGAGTGCGAGCAGGTCGCCGAGGACCTCGACGCGGTGCCGGAGCTGATCTCCGACGA
This sequence comes from Nocardioides lentus, assembly GCF_039529515.1. Taxonomy (NCBI): domain Bacteria; kingdom Bacillati; phylum Actinomycetota; class Actinomycetes; order Propionibacteriales; family Nocardioidaceae; genus Nocardioides; species Nocardioides lentus. The sequence continues at coordinate 12,627 of NZ_BAAAMY010000001.1, read as the reverse complement.
GTCCGTCGCCCATCTCGTCGGCGACACCCACGGCCCGCTGGCCGAGCTCCTCACGCGACCCGACTTCCCGCCCGTCGTCGTCGAGACCCGCCTCGGTCCGCTGCGCGACCTCCGCGAGGTGCAGGCCTGGCTGCGGGACCGGGGCGGCGCCCGCGGCCCCGACCCCCGGGCGTCAGGCGGTGGCGGGCACCGGACGGCGTGACGCCCGCGCCTGGCGGGCGAGGTCGCGCAGCTGACGGGGCAGCGTCCGCGGCGTCGTCGAGGCCAGCCACCCGTTGGGCAGCGAGAGCCGGAACACCTTGTGCCACGCGCTCGCCACCTGCTGGGGCAGCGGCGCGGAGTGGTAGCTCAGCCCGAACCGCTCGAAGACCGCGCGCACCTGCGGCGACATGGACCGGTACCGGTTGCTCGGCAGGTCCGGGAACAGGTGGTGCTCGATCTGGTGCGACAGGTTGCCGGCCATCAGGTGCAGCGCGGGCGAGCCGGAGATGTTGGCCGAGCCGAGCATCTGGCGCAGGTACCACTCGCCGCGCGTCTCCTCGGCGGGCACGGTCTCGTGCTCGAAGGTCTCCACCCCCTCGGGGAAGTGGCCGCACATGATCACCGAGTGGCTCCACAGGTTGCGGAGCAGGCAGGCGGTCAGGTTGGCGGTCAGCGTCGCCCGCCACCCCGGACCCGACAGCAGCGGGTGCACGACCACGTCCTTCGCGACCTGCCGCGCGGCCTTGCGCGCCGTGGCGCGCACGTCGCGGCGCAGCTCGTCGGAGAACCCCTCGCCGGCGCGCAGCTCGTCGCCGACGCCGAGGTCGTACAGCGCGATGCCGTACTCGAAGAAGCAGGCGTTCACCAGGTTCCAGAACGGCTGGACGAGGTGGCGCGTGCGCCACTCCTGGTCCTCGTCGACACGGAGGATCCCGTAGCCGAGGTCGTTGTCCTTGCCGAGGATGTTGGTGAAGGCGTGGTGCTGCTCGTTGTGCGCCTTCTTCCACTGCGCGGGCGGCGACGCGTGGTCCCAGTCCCACGTCGCGGAGTTGATCCGGGGGTCGCGCATCCAGTCCCACTGGCCGTGGAGGACGTTGTGCCCGATCTCCATGTTGTCCAGGATCTTGGCGACGGTGAGCGCCGCGGTGCCGAGCACCCAGGCCGGTCGCCAGCGGCCGGCGAGCAGCACCGCGCGGCCGCCGAGCTCGAGGCTGCGCTGGACCGCGATCACCCGCCGGATGTAGGCCGCGTCGCGGGCGCCGCGGCTGGCGAGCACCTGCTCACGGACCTCGTCGAGCGCGCGGCCGATGGCCGCGACGTCGTCGTCGGTGAGGTGGGCGGTGGGACCGGTGGCCCGCTGGGCGGGCGGCTGCTGCAGGAGGGTCATGGGGGAGGACTTCCCGGGCCGGGGGAGGGATGACGACGGACGGTACCCAACGCCGCCAGCGCCACGGGCGGCGCCGGGGGACCCTGGGGTGGTGCGGGAGGATGGTCGCGTGAGGTTCCGCCTGGCCAGCGTCAACGCCGCGTCCGGGCGGGACTGGGGCACCGGACGGCACGACGTCGCCGCCTGGGCCGCGGCCGCCGCGACGCTGGACGCCGACGTCGTCGGGGTGCAGGAGGTCGACCACCTGCTGCCCCGCAGCGGCGCCGTCGACCAGACCGCCGCGCTCGCCGCGGCGCTCGGCGTCGTGGACCCGACCCGCGCGCGGTTCCTGCCCACCGTCCACGGCAGCCCGGGCACGCCGGACTGGCGCCCGACGCGACCCGGCGAGCCCGAGGGCCCGTCGTACGGCGTGGCGCTGGTGAGCCGGCACCCGGTCGAGGCCTGGCACGAGCGCCGCGTGCGCGGCTCACGGCTGCGGCTGCCGCTCGTCGTCGGGCCCGGGGGTGTGATGTGGGTGCCGGACGAGCCGCGGGGCGCGCTGGCCGCGACGCTGCGCACCCCGGAGGGCCCGGTCACCGTGGTGAGCACCCACCTGTCCTTCAGCCCGCCCCGCGCGGTCGCCCAGCTGCGCGAGATCACGACCTGGGCCGCGTCGCTGCCCGGGCCGGTCGTGCTGCTCGGCGACCTCAACCTCCCCGGCCCGGTGCCCGCAGCGGTGTCCGGCTGGGAGTCGGCGGCGCAGCACGCGACCTTCCCGGCGGGGCGGCCGCGGGTGCAGCTCGACCACGTGCTGCTCGCCCCGTCGGCCCCCGGTGCGCCCGCACCGCGGGTGGTCGCCTCGGCGGCCGAGGTGGTCGGCGGCAGCGACCACCGGTCGCTGGTCGTCGATCTCACCATCGGTGCGGGACACTAGGGACATGGCCGGGTCGCTGCAGAAGCCGCCACCGCGCAAGGCGCGGCACCTCATCGACTTCGACGCGCCGCCACCCCCGCCGGACCCGGAGGCGGAGAGGCGCCTCGAACGGGTCCAGCAGTGGGTGCTCTCGGTCCTGGTGGTGACCACGATCGTGCACCTCGTGGTCGGGCTCGTGATCGCGGCCGTGACGCTGGCCGGCGAGCTCTACGCCCAGGTCGGTCTCGTGCTGATCTCCGGGTTGTTCATGGGGATGGCCGTCGCGACCGCACGTGCCATCCACCGCCGCCGCGCGCTGTCGGCCTGGCTGCTGATCAGCCTCGTGCCGGTCGCGGTCGGGCTCTGGCTCCTCAGCCGGTGAGCACGGTGCCGATCGCGGCGACGAGCATGACGGCGGAGCCCGACAGGGCGTAGCGGTGGGCGATCAGCCTCGCCGCCGCCGTGCGCAGGCCGCTCACGCGGCCTGACCGTCGGGAGCGCCCGGACGGGTCGGCAGGGCGACGGAGCCGTCGTCGACGACGGGCGTCAGCAGGCCCTCGCGCACGGCCCAGGCCAGCGCCTGGGTGCGGTCGGAGGCGCCGACGGCGTGGTACGCGCTGCGCAGGAAGTCGCCGACGGTCTCCTCGGGGAGGAGGAGCGCGCGCTGCATGGCGGACACGTCCGCACCCAGCGCGCTCATGCCGAGGACGGTCGCCTCGACGGTCGACAGCTGGGCGGAGTTCACGAACTCGGCGTCGGAGCCGAACCTCCAGCCCAGGGTCGCGGCCCGGGAGGTCGTGGTCCCCGCGGAGGAGTGCGTGACGGTGGGCGCGGTGGAGATGTCGCGGGCCTCGGGGGCGTCGACGGTGAGCGTCACGGTGGTGTCCTTCCGGGTCGGGGCCGGCCTCGTTGCCGGATCCAGGTAGTTCGAGTTCCAACAACTGCAAGTTAACCACAAGGGTGTGGAGGTTTGACCAGGGGTCTGGGGTTAAACCTCTACAAACTTTTCCTTCCACCGTGGACGTTGGCTACCCTGAGTCCATGACGACGACGGCTGACCGAGGCATGCCCGGAGACGCTGTCGACCAGCTGCCCGTCGGGGTGACGCTGTCGATCGGCGACCTCGCCGAGCGCACCGGGCTGACACCGTCCGCGCTGCGCATGTGGGAGCAGCGGTACGGCTTCCCGATCCCGCACCGGCTCGCCGGCGGCCACCGCCGCTACACCACCCACGACGTGGAGCAGGTGCGCGACGTCGTCCGGCGTCGCGACGCGGGGGTGCGGCTGGAGCAGGCGATCGACGACGTACGACGCCGCGCGGCGCCGACGACGCCGTCGGTGTTCGCCACGCTCCGGGACCTCCACCCGCACCTCGAGGTCAGCCGGATGCACAAGTCGACGCTGCTGGCGATGTCGTGGGCCATCGAGGACCAGGTCGTGGCCCTCGCCGACCGCGCCGTGCTGTGGGGTGCGTTCCAGAAGGCGTCGTTCTACAAGCCGGCCACGTCCCGCTGGCGCGAGCTGGCCCGCTCCAACGCGGGGGTGACCGTGTTCGCCGACTTCGAGCAGTCCGACCTGACGACGACCCCGCGCCGGGTGGCGCTGACGCCGGACGCGCCGATGGTCCGGGAGTGGGCGGTCGTCGTGGACTCCTTCGCGTTCCCCGTCGCCCTGACCGCCTGGGAGCTGCCGGGCCAGGAGGACGTGGCCGACCGTGGCCGGGTCTTCGAGACCATGTGGACCCTCGACGCGGCCGCCGTGCGCGACGCCGCGCGGGTCTGCGCCGAGGTCGCCCGCTCGGTGGACCCGTCCGCCGCGCAGGGTCAGTACGCCCCGCCGCCGCCGCTCGACCCTCAGGACCAGCGACCGCCGTCGCTGGCCCGCGTCAGCGGGATGATGACCCGGATGGCCGCCTACGTGGACCGCTGGGCGCCGGTCGACCGCGAGGCGCCGGGCGCGGGACGACCGCCGGGCTGATCCCGCACGTGGCCCGGTGGTCGGCCGCGCTCGTCAGGCACGCCCTGTCTCGACCCGCCCGACCCGCCCGACCCGCCTGGGCGGGCGTGACGCCTACCCCGCCGCGGGCGGGGCGGCGGCGTCCGGCGCGACCGCGTCGGGGCCGGCCTCGTGGTGGACGCGCCCCGTGGAGCGGCGGTGCTGCTTCATCTCGGCCTCGAACAGGTGCCGGCGTCCGCCGACGAGCTGCTCGCGGGCCTCGCGCTCCAGGCGCCGGAACGTCGCGTAGTAGCCGTCGTCGTACTCCTCGACGACCTGGAAGGTCCACCGGCCGGCCAGCACGTTGCGGCCGACCAGCTCGCGCTCGACGGTGTCGGCCAGGTCGTCGTGCCCGGCGCTGCGCAGCTTGCCGACGGCCTCGCCGAGGGTGAGGTCGGCGGTGCCGCTCATCCGGTGGAAGGCGTAGAGGCCGCCGCGGGCGACCTCGACGGCCTCCAGGGCCTCGGAGAGCGAGCCGAGCGCCTCGACCGTCGCGTCGCCCACACCGTCGGGTCGCTGATGACCGGCGGCGTCGGGGAGGTCGCGACCGCCGGCACCGTCCGCGGGCTCAGACATCGATCCCCCTCACCCAGCGCTCACCGGCGTCGCCACCCCAGGCGTCCCACGCCACCCGGCCGGGGGACGGGAAGCCGTCGGACCCGCTCGTGAAGCCCTCGGCGTCCTTGTCGACGGAGTGGCGCTTGAAGTACGCCTGCATCTTCGACACCTCCTCGTCGCTCAGCGCCTCGCCGTCGGCCAGCTGGTGGGCGCGGTGCGTGCCCGTGTCGGTGAAGCCCTTGCCCGCGCGGCCCTCCTCGATCCAGCGCACCGCCCGCTGCCCGGTCTCCTGCACGCCCTTCGGGGGCCGGTGGCCGCCGTCGTCCTTCGCCATCGCTCGTCACCTCGCTGGTCGGGAGGACCCGGACGGTCCTCGGCGCGGCGGTACCCCGAAGTCGGACCGGTCGTGCGGGGGCTGGGCAGCGGCGGCGCGGAGTGGGAGGTTGGTCGGTGCGGTCCTACCGGACCGTGCTCGACCGAGTGGTCAACGAAAGGGAGCCCACCATGGCTACCGTGCTCTGGATCATCGCCGTCATCCTCGTGGTGGCCGGCATCTTCGCCCTCCTGCGCAAGCAGCTCGTCTGGGGCGCCGTGCTCATCGTCGTCGGCCTGCTCGTGGGCCCCGGCGGCGTCAGCATCTTCACCTGACGCGCACACGACGGAGGGGACCGGCGCCTCGCGGCGTCGGTCCCCTCCGTGCGGGTGGGGCGGGGCTCAGCCGACCCGGGAGACCCCGGGGATCCGGCTGAGCTGCGCCTTGACGAGCTGCTGCGGGCGCTGCTGCTCACCCTGGACGGCGCCGAGGACGACCAGCGTGCCGGTCACGGCGGGCAGGGCCCACTGGACCAGCTTGAGCTGGCGCTGCGCGTCGGCCGTCTCCTTGCTGGTCGACGCGGAGGGCTCGGTCGCGCCGGCACCGCCGGTGTGGGCGCCCTCGGCGACCTTCCTGCCGAGCACGCCGCTGTAGGCGGTCAGGCCGAGCGCGGCGACGGTCAGCACCGACTTGACGGCGGTGTTCGACCTCGCGCCGGGCTGGGCGGCCACGCGCGACGTGTTGGCGCCGATGAGGCCGACGCCCCCGATGACGTGGGCGCCGATGGCGGCCGCGTTGACCGGCGCCCAGCGGGCCCAGCCCTTCGAGGACAGCGCGAGGCGCTCGGTGGGGTCCTTCGCCTCGGCGGCGGCGCCGTTGAGGCCGACCGCACCCATCAGGGTGCCGCCGAACCAGGCGGCGAGGCCGAGGTCGTGCATGCTGCGTACGACGGAGTTCGTGCTGGGCATAGAGGTCGTCCATTCGGTCGGGATCGGGTGGTGCGGTGCCGACCAGTACCCGATGACGACCGGACCAGAGGTCCGGGCGGCCCTCAGTCGAGGAACGCGTCCGCGGTCAGCGGCAGGTCGCGGACCCGGCGGCCGGTCGCGTGCCAGGCGGCGTTGACGATGGCCGCGGCCGTGCCGACGATGCCGATCTCGCCGATCCCGCGGCTTCCCATCGGGGTCGCGAGCGGGTCCTCCTCGTCGAGCCACTCGGCCTCCACGTCGCCGACGTCGGCGTGGGAGGCCACGTGGTAGGTCGCGAGGTCCTGGGTGACGACGTGGCCGTGGCGGTGGTCGCGGTGCCCGTCCTCGTGCAGCGCCCCCGACAGCCCCATCACGAGCCCGCCCTGGAGCTGCGAGCGTGCGGTCGTGGGGTTGATGACGCGCCCCACCGAGTAGACCCCGAGCAGCCGCGGCACGCGGAGCTCGCCGGTGTGGCGGTGGACCCGCACCTCGGCGAAGCAGGCGCCGAAGGAGTGCAGCGCCCACCGCTCCATGTCCGGGTAGCCCTCCGTCGTCGCGGTGGTCTCCGCGCCGGCGTCCGGGCTCCGTCCGTGGTCGGCGCGGAAGCGCTGGGCGCTCTGGACGATCGCCGTCCCCCACGAGGAGGTGCCGGCGGAGCCGCCCGCGACGGTCGCCGCGGGCAGGTCGGTGTCGGCGACGGCGAGCTCGATCGCCGCCGGGTCGACGCCGAGGGCGTCGGCCGCGACCTGGGTCAGCACGGTGCGCGCGCCGGTGCCGATGTCGACGGCACCGATGGCCACGGCGTAGCGGCCCTCGCCGAGCGCCCGGACGCGGGCGGCGTTGCCCGGCATGAACAGCGCCGGGTAGGTCGACGCCGCGACGCCGGTCCCCACCCACCAGTCGCCGACGAGACGGGTGCCGGGCGCGGGGTCGCGGTCCGCCCAGCCGAAGCGGGCGGCGCCGCGCTCGAGGCACTCGACGAGGCGCCGGTTGTTGAAGGGGTTGCCGGTCTCGGGGTCGACGTCGGGCTCGTTGCGCACCCGCAGCTCGACCGGGTCGACGCCGCAGGCGACGGCGAGCTCGTCCATCGCGACCTCGTGCGCGAACATCCCGGGCATCTCGCCGGGGGCGCGCATCCAGGCCGGCACGGCGACGTCGAGCGGCACGACGCGGTGCGTCGTGCGGCGGTGGGGCGCGGCGTACATCATGCGGGCCGCGGTCGCGGTCTGCTCGACGAACTCCTTCGAGCGCGAGGTCTGGCTGCGGGCGTCGTGGCCGACGGCGACCAGCGTGCCGTCGGGCTCCGCGCCGAGCCGGAGGCGGGAGGTCGTCTGCGTCCGGTAGCCGGTGAGCGCGAACATCTGCTGACGCGTGACGGCGAGCTGCACCGGGCGTCCCTCGACCGCGATCGCGGCCAGGGCCGCGGCCACCTCGGGGGCGTGCGGCAGGCCCTTCGAGCCGAACCCGCCCCCGACGTACGGCGCCCGCACGCGGATCGCGGAGACGTCGAGGCCGAGCATCGGGGCGAGGGTCGAGGCGACCCCGTGCACGGCCTGCGTGGAGTCCCACAGCGACAGTCGCTCGCCGTCGTAGTGCGCGGTCACCGCGTGGGGCTCCATCGGGCTGTTGAACTCGTGGGGCGTGGAGTAGGTCTCGTCGACGACCACGGCCGCGCGGGCCAGCCCGGCGTCGAGGTCGCCGTCGTCGGTGTCGGGCTCGTGGCCCGCGTTGACGGCCTCGGGGGCGTAGGCCTCGCCGTCGGCCATCGTCACCTGTGCGGCCTCGGGCGCCTGGTGGACCCGGACCAGCCGGGCGCCCTCGCGGGCCGCCTCGGCCGTCTCGGCCAGCACGAGGGCGACGATCTGGCCCCGGAAGCGGATGACGTCGTCCTGCAGGACGGCCAGCTCGGCGTCGTCGGTCCGCGCCAGTCGCGGCGCGGAGGTGTGGTCGAGCACGCGGAGGACGCCCGCGTGGGCCAGCGCGTCGTGGGCGTCGACCCGCTCCACGCGGCCGCGGGCGGTCGTCGAGGTGACGAGCCAGGCCACCAGGGGGTCCGCGGCGGTGGGGTCGTCGTCGAACCCGTGCTCCACGGCGTACGCGGCGCGGCCGGTGACCTTCTCGCGGCCGTCCTGCCGGGCGAGCGAGGTGCCCATGGAGCGGGCGGTGACGGGGGTGGCGGTCATGCGAGGTCCCTCCCGGCCAGCGCCGCCAGGGCGCCGGTGGTCACGCCGCGCAGCATCGCGGGCTTGTAGGCGGTGTCGGGGGTCGTGGTGGCGTGCCGGGTCTCGGCGTCGACGGCGTCGCGGACCGCGGCGGCGTCGAGCACCCGGCCGCGGAGCACGCCCTCGGCGGCGGTGGCCCGCCACGGGACGTGGGCGACCCCGCCCCAGGCGAGGCGCACGTCGCGGACGGTGCCGTCGGCGTCGAGGTCCAGCGCCGCGGCGGCGGAGACCAGCGCGAAGGCGTACGACGCGCGGTCGCGGGCCTTCACGTACGTCGAGCGCCGTGCCAGGTCGGAGGCCGGCAGCTCGACGTGGGTGACCAGCTCGCCGTGCGCGAGCGTCGTGTCGGTCTCCGGGTGGTGGCCGGGCAGGCGGTGGAGCTCGCCGATCGGCACGCGGCGCTCGCCCTCGGGGCCCAGCACCACGACGACCGCGTCGAGCGCGGCCAGGGCGACCGCGAGGTCGGAGGGGTGGGTGGCCACGCAGGCCTCGGACGCGCCGAGGATCGCGTTGTAGCGGCCGTAGCCCTCCAGCGCGGAGCAGCCCGACCCGGGCTCGCGCTTGTTGCACGGCGTGGTCACGTCGGAGAAGTAGACGCAGCGCGTGCGCTGCAGGAGGTTGCCGCCGGTGGTCGCCTGGTGGCGGATCTGGCCCGACGCACCGGCCAGCAGCGCCCGGCTCACGCCGGGGAACCCGCTGCGCACCAGCGGGTGGGCGGCGAGGTCGCTGTTGCGCACGTTGGCGCCGATCCGCAGCCCGCCGTCGGGTCCGGCGTCGGGGGTGCTCTCGACGTCGGTCAGGGGCAGGCCGCTGACGTCCACCAGGCTGCCCGGGGTGGCGACGCCCAGCTTGAGGTGGTCGACCAGGTTGGTGCCGCCCCCGAGGAAGCGGGCGTCGGGGTCGGCGGCGACCGCGGCGACCGCCGCGGCGGCGTCGGTCGCGCGGACGTAGGCGAGCTCCCTCATGCGCGGGCCCCCTGCCCGGTCCGCCCGGCCTGCTCGTCGGCGGGGCGCTGGCGGGGCGGGAGGCCGGCGGACTCGCGGATCGCGTCGACGATGCCGCGGTAGGCGCCGCAGCGGCACAGGTTGCCGCTCATCCGCTCACGGATCTCCTCGTCGGTCGCGTCGTCGGCGAGGTCGACCGCCTCCTCGAGGTCGGCGGTCACGTGGCTCGGGTGGCCCTGCTTCACCTCGTCGAGCATCCCGACGGCCGAGCACACCTGGCCCGGGGTGCAGTAGCCGCACTGGTAGCCGTCGTGCGCGAGGAAGGCCTCCTGGACGGGGTGCAGGGCGTCGCCGTCGCCGAGCCCGGCGGCCGTGACGACCTCCGCGCCGTCCTGGGCGACCGCCAGGGTCAGGCAGGTCAGGTGGCGGCGACCGTCGAGCAGCACGGTGCAGGACCCGCACTGGCCGTGGTCGCAGCCCTTCTTGACGGTGTGCACGCCCAGGCGCTCCCGCAGCGCGTCGAGCAGCGTCGTGCGGGTGTCGACGGTCACCGACCGCGGCGTCCCGTCGACGGTGAGGGTCACGTCGGTCTCCATGGCCGGGCGGTACCCACCCCGCGACGCGCCACCCGGTCCGCGGCCCGGTCCGGGAGCGGGCCGGGCCACGCCCCGCTACGGGTGACGCAGGCGCAGCACCAGGCCGCGCTCCCCGTGCCGACGCCCCGCGGCCTGCCAGCCGTCGGCGTCCGCCTCGCGGGCCAGGGCGTCGGCCTGGCGGTCGTCGCCGAGCTGCACCAGCAGGCTGCCGCCGGGAGCGAGGTGGCCGCGCACGGCCGCCACGGCGGCGCGGGCGACGTCCAGGCCGTCGAGCCCGCCGTCGATGGCGCCGAGCGGGTCCTCCGGGAACGCGGAGACCTGGGCGCTGCGCACCCAGGGCGGGTCGGCCAGCGCGAGCGCGAAGACCTCGTCGTCGGCCAGGGCCGACTCGAAGGGCGCCTCGCGCACCTCGACCCGGTCGGACAGGCCGTTGCGCGCGGCGTTCGCGGTCGCCGTCGCGCAGCAGGCGGCCTCGCGGTCGACCGCGACCAGCGCCCGTCCCGAGAGCCGGGCGAGGAGGAGGCCGATGTGGCCGGCCCCGGTGCACAGCTCCAGGACCGGTCCCTCCGGGGCGTCGTCGAGGAGCTCGTCGGCCCACAGCGACTGCAGCCGCGTCCAGTCGCGCGGGTGCAGGACGTCGGGGCCGTGCTCGATCACCAGGCCGCCGAAGTCCACGGTGGCGGGCTCCTCCTCGGCTCGTGCGGTGTCGGGCGCCGTGACGGGTACGGACATCTCGTGCTCCTCTCCTCGCCGCCCGGTCGGGACGGCTGCTGCCCGGTGTCCGCCCGCCCGCGCGCCATGCAGGCCGCTCCCGCGACCGGCCCCACGATCCCCGGAAGGTCCCCCCGATGAGGCTCCCCACCCCGCGCGGCCCCCTCGGGCACGCGCTCCACGCGCTGCTCGCCCGCGCTCCCGAGACCGACACGTCCCCGACGGCGCCCGACACGCTGCGCGACGCCCTGCGCGGCGCCGACGAGGAGGACCGGGCCCTGAGCCTGTGGGTCCTCCACGAGCTGCACTACCGCGGCTTCGACGCGGTCGACGACCGGTGGGAGTGGCACCCGGCCCTGGCCGGGGTGCGCCACGACCTGGAGCGGGAGCTGGAGGAGCGGGTGCGCACGCGCTTCGCCCAGGCCTGGACCGGCGACCTCCCGGCCCCGGCGGACCTCGCGGAGACGCTGTTCACCATGGCCGAGACGCACGAGGGCCCGTCGCTGGCCCGCCACGTCGAGCGCCGCGCGACCCCCGAGCAGGTCGACGACCTGCTGCGGCAGCGCTCGCTGTACCACCTCAAGGAGGCCGACCCGACCAGCTGGGTCGTGCCGCGGCTCGCGGCCGCCCCCAAGGCGGCGCTCGTGCAGGTGCAGTACGACGAGTACGGCGCCGGCCGCGCCGATGCCGTCCACCAGGAGCTCTTCCGCGCCGGCATGAGCGAGGTCGGCCTCGACGCGTCGTACGGCGCCTTCGTCGACGAGGCGGTCCTCTCGACGCTCGAGCAGAACAACGTGCTCAGCCTGTTCGGCCTGCACCGCCGGCTGCGCGGCGCCGCGGTCGGGCACTTCGCGGCCTTCGAGGCCACGAGCTCGCTGCCGTCGCGCCGCCTCGCGGCGGGCCTGCGCCGCCTGGGCTACGCCGACGCCATGGCCGCCTACTACGACGAGCACGTGGAGGCCGACGCCGTGCACGAGCAGCTCGCCGCCCGCGAGGTGTGCGGCGCGCTGGTCGCCGCCGAGCCCGACCTCGTCGAGGACGTCGTGATGGGCGCCTGGGCCTGCCTGGACCTCGAGACCCGCTCGGCCCTCGCCCTGCTCGAGCGCTGGGAGGTGGCGGCGTGAGCGCCACCCCGCCCCGCCGCCTGCGGGCCTGCCCCGGAGGGCCGCTGCTGGTCGACGGCGACGTCGAGCTCACCGACGAGGACGGCACCGTCCACCGCTCGACCCGTCCCGTCACCGCGGTGTGCCGGTGCGGCGCCTCCGCCCGTGCGCCGTGGTGCGACGGCAGCCACAAGCTCCTCGCCGCCCGCCGGGTCTGAGCGGTCGCCGGCCGGCGGCGGCCCGGGGACCACGGGGCATCATGGACACCATGCGGAGCGAGAGCGGGGTGCGGGTCGCCGACGTGATGGTGACCGACCCCAAGCGGCTCCCGGCGACGGCGACCGCGGGGCGGGCCCGCGCCGTGCTCGACGACGGCCACGTGCACATGGTCCTGCTCGTCGACGGCGACCGTCTCGCCGGCACGGTCGTCCGCGACGACCTCGAGGCGGTGGCCGACGACCGTCCCGCGCTCGGGGTCGCCCGGCTCGCCGGCCGCACCGTGGACCCGACGGTCCCCGCGGACGCCGCGCTGGCCGAGCTGCAGGCCCGCGGGCAGCGACGCCTCGCCGTCGTCGACGCCGACGGGCGCCTGCTGGGGCTGCTCTGCCTCAAGCGCCGACGGACCGGCTTCTGCTCCGACGCCGACGTGGCGGACCGGGCCGCGGGCCCGCGGCGCAGCGGGTTGCGGACTCCTTGAGGAAGCGTGGCGGGGGCTTGCGGATACCTCCGTCGTACGCGGGGTCTTGACCGTGGGGGTCGTTGAGGGTTGAACGGCAGAGTTCTTCTCATCAGGGAACCCGGGGGGGCCGGGTCCCGCACGAGGGAAGAGACAGCGCCATGAGCCACAAGGCCACCAAGACCAGCAAGTCCGCCAAGTCCGGCAAGTCCGGCACGCGTTCCACCTCCACCAAGGTCCTCGCGACCGTCGTCATGGTCACCGCGGCTGCGGGTGCGGC